>NZ_JBWKPQ010000016.1:0-191446 GCF_059418345.1 Variovorax sp. GW821-FHT09B01
CTTTTCTTTGGTTACTTTCTTTTGGCGAAGCAAAAGAAAGTGACTCGCCCGCCGGGGCGAGACCCGGCCAACAGCCTAAAAAAAGAACACCAAAAGCAATGACCTACGAGTTCCCCCTACGCGTCTACTGGGAAGACACCGACGCCGGCGGCATCGTCTTCTACGCCAACTACCTCAAGTTCATGGAACGCGGCCGCACCGAATGGCTCCGCTCCCTGGGCGTCGAGCAGCACAAGCTGCGCAACGAAACAGGCGGCCAGTTCGTCGTCAGCGAGACCCAGATCAAATACCACCGCCCCGCCCGCCTCGACGACCAGCTCATCGTCACCGCCGACCTGCGCCAGATGGGCTCCGCCTCACTGATAATCGCGCAGACCGTGCTGCTGAAGCCGGAGCAGGCGGGCGCCACCCCCACCCTGCTGTGCGAAGGCACGATCCGCATCGGCTGGGTCGACGCCGCCAGCCTGCGCCCGGCACGGATTCCGGCGCAGGTTTCGGGAACCCTCGAACGCTATCGCGGCTCCATGACTCAACCCTTCAAGCCATGAATCAAGATCTCTCCATCATCAATCTCCTGCTCCATGCCAGTTTCATGGTGCAAGCGGTCGTGCTCCTCCTGGTGATCGTCTCGATCGCGAGCTGGGCCGCGATCATCCGCAAGTACTTCGCGCTCAAGCGCATGCGCGCGCTCAACGACGACTTCGAGCGCGAGTTCTGGTCGGGCACCAGCCTCAACGAGCTGTTCGCCTCGGCGGCGCAGAACGCCAAGTTCGCCGGCCCCATGGAACGCATCTTCGCCTCGGGCATGCGCGAGTACCAGAAGCTGCGCGAACGCCATGTGAGCGACGCGCCCACGCTGCTCGACGGCGCGCGCCGCGCGATGCGCGCGAGCTTCCAGCGCGAGCTCGACGCGGCCGAACAGAACCTGTCCTTCCTCGCCACCGTCGGCTCGGTCTCTCCCTACGTCGGCCTGTTCGGCACGGTCTGGGGGATCATGCATGCCTTCACCGGCCTGGCCGCTCTGACCCAGGTCACGCTCGCCACCGTGGCGCCCGGCATCGCCGAAGCGCTGGTGGCCACCGCCATCGGCCTGTTCGCCGCCATCCCGGCCGTGGTGGGCTACAACCGCTTCGCGCGCGAGATCGACAAGATCGCGATCGCCCTGGAGACCTACATCGAGGAGTTCTCGAACATCCTCCAGCGCAACCTGTCCTCCAACCCGTCCGCGGCGGCCCCGGCGGGCCCCTCGGCCACCAACCGCTGAACCGGAGCGCGCACGCATGCCCGCCGTTTCGTCCCGCGGCCGCGGTCGCCGCACGATCAACGAGATCAACATGGTCCCGTTCATCGACGTGATGCTGGTGCTGCTGATCATCTTCATGGTCACCGCGCCGCTGATCACGCCGAGCGTGATCAACCTGCCCACGGTCGACCGCGCCAACAAGCAGCCCGACAAGCCGATCGAGATCGTCATCAAGAGCGACGACGAGGTCCAGGTCAAGAAGGATCCCTCCCAGGGCACCGGCGGCGCCTCGGTGCCGATGACGCAGATCGGCAGCATCGCCAAGGCCGCGCAGAACGGCGACGACCAGCGCCCGGTGGTCATCAGCGCCGACAAGTCGGTCAAGTACGAGACCGTGGTGAAGGCCATGAACCAGCTCAAGCGCGCCGGCATCGAGCGCGTGGGCCTGTCGGTCCAGACCACCAACGCCAAGCCGTAGCGCCAGCCGGACCCCGAAACGCATGTCACTTGCCCTCGATCGCCCCGAGTTCGCGCCGCCGCCGCAGCGCGGCACGCCGCGCGCCGTGGTGCTCGCCCTGATCGCGCACGCGCTGCTGATCGCCGCGCTGACCTGGGGCGTGCGCTGGAAGAGCGAAGGCGACGACGACGCGGTGGAAGCCGAGCTGTGGTCGCCCACGCAGCAGGTCGCCGCGCCGCGCATCGCCAACCCGCCGCCGGCCCCAGAGCCCACGCCCGCACCGCCGCCTCCCCCGCCCCCGCCGCCTCCTCCGCAGGCCGTGCGGCCCGATCCCACGCCGGCGCCCAAGGCGCCCGACATCGCGCTCGAGCGCGAGAAAAAACTGCGCGAGGAAAAGGAACAGCGCGAGCGCGAACAGGAACAGCAGCGCCAGCAGGAAAAGAAACGCCAGGAAGCCCAGGCCAAGAAGGAAAAGGACCAGCTCGAGGCCAAGAAGCGCGAGGAAGACCGCCAGAAGGAACTGCAGCAGCAGAAGCAGGCCGAGCAGCAGAAGCTCGCGGAACAGAAGAAGCGCGACGACGCCAAGAAGCTCGAGCAGCAGAAGGCGCAGCTCGACAAGGACCGCCAGGACAACCTGCGCCGCCTGATGGGCCAGGCCGGCTCCACGGCCGAGCAGACCACCGGTCCGCGCTCGGGCAAGGGCGCGGGCAGCGGCGGTCCGTCGGCCGGCTACTTCGGCCGCGTGGCCGCGCTGATCAAGCGCAACGTGGTGTTCGATCCGAACTCGATCAGCGACAACCCCGCGGCCGAGATCCAGATCCAGACCTCGCCCGACGGCACCATCGTCGGTACGCCGCGCCTCGTGAAGTCCAGCGGCAATGCCGCCTGGGACGACGCCGCCCTGCGCGCGGTGCAGAAGACCGAGGTGATGCCGCGCGACGTCGACGGCCGCGTGCCCTCGCCGTTCCCGATCATCAGCGTGCGGCCGAAATCGCAGTGATGCACTGAAGAAGCGAGCGGCGCGGTGCTTCGGCCCCGCGCCGCCGCAGTCTTAGCGCCGAATGAGCGCGCGCGCCGGCCCGGAACTCGCGGCCTCCGGGCCCCTCTACCGCCCACAACAACACGGCGGGGAAGAGCGCTCCCTCAGAAGAACGATGAAGCCCAACGGACACATCCGGTATGGCAGCAGCCCCCTGCTCGCGAGCAGGACACCGGTCTGGCGCAGCAAGCTCATCGTCGCCGCCGTGGCCTTCGGCTTCCTGCTGCTGGCGGTGCGCGCGGCCTACGTGCAGGTCTTCGACAACGACTTCTTCCAGCACCAGGGCGAGGTGCGCTACCTGCGCACGCTCGAGCTGCCGGCCAACCGCGGCCGCATCCTCGACCGCAACGGGCTGATCCTGGCCTCCGACATTCCCGCGCCCAGCATCTGGGCCATTCCCGAGGACATCGAGCGCGACGACCCCGCGGTGCAGGCCCGGCTGCACGAGGCGGCGCGGTTGCTCGGCATGCCGCAGAAGGACTTCGACAAGAAGCTCGAGGACGAGGACAAGAGCTTCGTCTGGATCCGGCGCCAGGTCGACGAGTCGATCGCCAAGCAGGTGGCCGCGCTCGGCATCAAGGGCCTCTACCTGCGCCGCGACTACCGCCGCCAGTACCCCGAGGGCGAGGCCGCGGCCCACCTGGCCGGCTTCACCAACGTCGAGGACATCGGCCAGGAAGGCGTGGAACTGGCCTTCGACAAGGACCTGGCCGGCAAGGCCGGCTCGCGCCATGTGCTCAAGGACCGGCTCGGCCACATCGTCGAGGACACCGAGGACCAGGTGCCGCCGACCGACGGGCGCGACATCCAGCTGAGCATCGACGACCGCGTCCAATCGCTGGCCTACGAGAAGATCCGCGACGCCGTGGTCGCGAACAAGGCCCGCGCCGGCAGCGTGGTGGTGGTCGACGCGCGCACCGGCGAGCTGCTGGCGATGGCCAACTACCCGAGCTACAACCCCAACGACCGGCGCAACCTCAGCGGCGAGCAATTGCGCAACCGCGCCATGACCGACGTCTTCGAGCCCGGCTCGACGATGAAGCCGATCACCATCGCGACCGCGCTGCAGCTCGGCCGCGTCACGCCCAAGACCATCATCGACACCAACCCCGGCCGCATCACCGTCTCGGGCGCCACCATCCACGACGACGAGAACTTCGGCGTGCTCACGGTCGAGGGCGTGATCCAGAAGTCGAGCAACGTCGGCGCGACCAAGATCTCGCAGCGCATGTCGGCGCAGGAGATGTGGAACTCGCTGACCGCGGTCGGCCTGGGCCAGAAGCCGCAGACCGTGTTTCCGGGCGCGGTGACCGGGCGGCTGCGGCCGTGGAAGTCGTGGCGGCCGATCGAGCAGGCCACCATGTCCTATGGCTACGGCCTGTCGGCCTCGCTGTTCCAGATCGCCCATGCCTACACCGCCTTCGCGCACGACGGCGAGGTGATCCCGGTCAGCCTGCTGAAGAACGACGGCACGCCGCCCACGGGCGTGCAGGTGTTCTCGCCGCTGGTGGCCAGCGAGGTGCGCCAGATGATGCACCTGGCGGCCGCGCCCGGCGGCACCGCGCCGCTGGCCCAGACCATGGGCTATTCGGTCGGCGGCAAGACCGGCACCGCGCACAAGCAGGTCGGCAAGGGCTATGCCTCCGACAAGTACCGCGCCTGGTACACCGGCATGTCGCCGATCGACAAACCGCGCATCATCGTCGCGGTGATGGTCGACGAGCCCGGCGCCGGCAAGTACTTCGGCGGGCTGGTGGCCGCGCCCGTGTTCAGCCAGGTGGTGCAGGAGACCTTGCGCATCATGAACGTGCTGCCCGACCTCGCGGTCGCACCAATGGCGCACTGACGAAGGACGGCGCCGCCACAGTGCTCGTTTAGGATCGTCGGCAACTCTTGTTACCGGCGATCCCGACATGGTCGACTCCTCTCCCGGCGCCCCCTCCCCCACGCTTTCTCCCGTCGGCCTGGCCGATCTGGCGCCGCTGCCCTACCAGCAGGCGCTGGCCGCCCACCTGCAGGCGAACGAACCCGAGGCCTGGCGCTGGGCCGCCTCGGCCGAGGCGCGCGAGGAGCATGCGGCCGCCGTGCGCGCCGAGCTGCTGCGCCAGTCGTACCGGCTCGACGCCGACGCCCATCCCGAGCTGCATGCGCACAGCGCGCTGGTCGCGCAGCGGCTCGGCGTCACCGTGCCGATCACGCTCTACCAGGGCCAGGACGGCGCGATGAACGCCGCCATCCACATGCTGCCGGGCGAGGCCCACATCGTGCTCTCGGGCCCGCTGCTCGAGCGGCTGCAGGGGCCCGAGCTGCAGGCCGTGCTCGGCCACGAACTGGCCCACCACCTGCTGTGGACGCGCGACGACGGCCGCCACCTGGTGGTCGACCGGCTGCTGCAGGCGACCGCGGCCGATCCGCGCGCCGACGCGAGCCATCTGCAGACCGCGCGGCGCCACAGCCTCTACACCGAGGCCTTCGCCGACCGCGGCGCCTGCGTGGGCTGCGGCGCGCTCGAGCCCGCGGTGAGCGCGCTGGTCAAGGTGCAGACCGGCCTCGCGCAGGTCCATGCCGCGAGCTACCTGCGCCAGGCCGACGAGATCAGCGCCGGGCCCGACGCGGCCACGCGCGGTACCAGCCATCCCGAGGTCTTCGTGCGCGCCCGCGCGCTGCGGCTGTGGAGCGAGCGCGATCCGCAGGCCGATGCCTGGCTGGCCGGCGCGCTCGAAGGCCCGCTCGACCTCGCCACGCTCGACGTGCTGGGCCAGGAGCGCGTGGGCGGCCTGACCCGCGCCGTGGTCGCGCGGCTGCTGCGCGAGCCCTTCATGCAGTCCGATCCATTGCTCGCGCATGCGCGGCGCTTCTTCCCGGGCTTCGTGCCCTCCCTGCCGCAGGCCGTCGAGCCGCCGCCGCCCGATCCGCTGCCCGCCGGGCTGCACGACTACATGGCCAGCGTGCTGGTCGATTTCGTCGCGGCCGATCCCGAGCTCGACGATGCCGCGCTGGCCGCGGCGCTCGCGCTGGCCGAGCCGCTGGGCTGCGCCGCGCCCCTCGAGCAGCGGCTCGCGCAGGACCTCAAGCTGGCCAGGCGCACGCTCGCGCGCGTCAAGCGCGACGCCGCCACCGTGCTCGACAAGGCCCGGGCCCAGCACGCACGGAGCGCCACGGCATGACGGGCATCGCACCACTGTTGCAGTTGCTCGACACCGCCGATGCCCACGGCGGCCTGCAGACCGACGACGTGCTGGCCCTCGCGCTGCCGCTGCTGCGCGAGGTCTCGGCGCTGCACGAGCAGGGCCGGGTCGCCGCGCTGGGCCATGCGATGGCCTACCGCGTGAACGAGCTGCCCGCGCTGGAACTGGCCCAGCCCGCGGGCGCCGAGCCGAAGCGCAACCCGCAGGCGATCGCGCCGCTCGAGCGCCCGGTGGCCTCGGTGCTGCGCGTGGTGGGCGAGGAACGCGTCACCGTCGAGGGCGGCATCGGCGTCGCGCGCGAGAACCTCGAGGTGCTGCCCGAGGCCACGCCCGACACCGTACCGCAGCGCCCGGCCTACCTGCCGGGCTACGGCGCCTGGGAGCAGCGCTTCGCGCACCACGACGCGCTCAGCGACATGCTGTGCCTGGGCCAGGTGCTCGCCAGCCTGGCCTGCGGGCTCGACTTCACGCAGGGCGAGGAGCTCGCGCGCTTCGCCGAGCACCGCGGCAACCTGTTCGAGATCAACCGCCGGCTGCACCCGGTGCTGGCCGCGGTGATCGTCGAGATGACGGCGCTCGACCGCCACGAGCGCGCGCGCGATCTGCCCTCGGTGATCCGCCGCCTCGAGACCTACCGCGACCAGCCGCTGGACCTGGGCCTGGAGCGCCTCGCGAACCCGAAGGACGGCGCGGGCCAGCGCCGCCAGGCGATCCAGTTGCACCTGCGCGACCGGCTGTTCGACCTCTCGCGGCGCAACCGGCTGCTGTACTTCAAGCCCACGCAGGCGCACGTCAACCTCACGGTGGCCAGCGTGCCGCTGGTGGTCGACCTGCAGAGCATCCGCGTCGACCAGCTCTGCGTGTGGGACGGCCGCTTCGCCGCCGAGGTCGCGAGCGGCGACCCGGTGCCGCTCGCGCGCTGGCTGCGCTTCGAGGACCAGCCCTACCTGCCCGGTGCGCTCGACCGCATCCTGCAGGAGGCGCGGCGCGACCGCGCCGAGTACGGCCTGTCGCAGCTCTCGCTGGTGATCGCCTTCCTGCGCTGGCACAACCTCAAGGAGGATGCGGACGAGCGCATCGTCTCGCCACTGCTGATGCTGCCGGTGGACCTCTCGCGCAAGAAGGGCGTGCGCGACCAGTACCTGCTCGAGGCCGCGGGCCCCGAGGCCCAGGTCAACCCGACGCTGCGGCATCACCTGCGCCAGCTCTACGGCATCGTGCTGCCCGAGAGCATCGACCTGCGCGAGACCTCGATCGAGCAGTTCCATGCCGAGCTGGCCGCGCAGATCGCGCGCACCGAGCCCGGCGTGCAGTTGCGGCTGCTGCGGCAGCCCGAGATCGCGCTGATCCACCAGCGCGCGCGCCAGCGGCTCGAGCAGTTCAAGCGGCGCGTGCGCGAACGCGCGCCCTCGGCCGTGCCCATCGCGGCCACCGACTACAGCTATGCGCAGGACGATTTCCGCCCGCGCGGACTGCAGCTCTTTCATGCCCGCGTGCAACGCGTGCCGCTGCCGCTGGCCGGCGCGGTGGGCGCGCGCCCGACGCCCCGCGCACCACAGATGGCGCCCGCCGAGGCCGAGCGCCAGACCTTCGCGCTGCGCGAGAACGCCGGCAATCCCTACCAGTGGGACGTGGACCTCACGGCCGTGACGCTCGGCAACTTCAACCATCGCAAGATGTCGCTGGTGCGCGACTACAGCGGGCTGGTCGAATCGGACATGGCGAGCGAGGCCTTCGACCGCGTGTTCTCGCTGCAGCCGCGCCAGGTCGACACCGAGACGCCCGCCGTGCTGCCGCTGGCCGAGCAATGGCCGGTGGTGCAGGCCGACGCGACCCAGACCGCTGCCGTGGCGCTGGCGCGCACCGGGGCCAGCTACATCATCCAGGGGCCGCCGGGCACCGGCAAGTCGCAGACCATCACCAACCTGATCGCCGACTACGTGGGGCGCGGCCGCCGCGTGCTCTTCGTCTGTGAGAAGCGCGCCGCGATCGACGTGGTGTTCCACCGCCTGCGCCAGCAGGGGCTGGACGAGCTGTGCTGCATGATCCACGACTCGCAGGGCGACAAGAAGGCCTTCGTGCAGAACCTGCGCCAGACCTACGAGCAGTGGCTCGAGGCGCCCTCCACGCTCGAGGCCGAGGGCGCCGAACGCACGCGGCTGCTCGATGCGATGGACCTCGACCTGCGCGCGCTCGAGCGCTTCGATGCCGCGATGCGCGAGGTGCCCGCGCACCTGGCCGTCACGCTGCGCGAGCTGGTGGCGCGGCTGGTCGCGCTCAAAACCGCCGATCCGCAGCTCACGCCGCTGCAGGCCGAGGCCCTGCCCGACTACGCGGCCTGGCGCCGCCATGCCGAGCTGGCCGCTCGGCTGCACCTGGCCGTCACCGAGAGCCTGGGCGCGCCCACGCTCGCGCAGCATCCGTTCGCGCTGCTCGCGCCCGCACTGCTGCGCCAGCCCAAGCCACTGGCCGCGCTGGTCGAAGGCTCGGAACGCGCCGCGGCGCAAAGCGGGGCCTGCCGCGATGCGCTGGTCGAGGCCTGGCCGCCGCTGGCCGAAGCCGGCGTGACATGGCGCGACGCGCTCGCGCTGGTGGCCGACGCGCGCCGCGTCGCGACGCTGGCCGCGCGCGGGCAGCTCGCGCTGCTCGATGCCGCCCATCCCGCGAGCCAGGCGCTGAATGCCGCGCTGGCCGAACGCCGCGGCCTGCAGCAGGCGCTCGACGAGAAGCTGCAGCGCACCACGCATTGGCGCGACAAGCTATCGCCGGCCGACACCGAGGCCGGCCTCGCGCAGGCCCGCGCGCAGCAGCACTCGCTGCTGCGCTTCCTCCAGCCCTCGTGGTGGCGGCTGTCGGGCGAACTCAAGCGCCGCTACGACTTCGCCGCGCATGCGGTGCGGCCGAAGCCCGCGCAACTGCTCGAGGAACTGCTGGCCGAGCACACCGCCCGCGCCGCGCTGCAAAAGCAGGCCGCGCAGCTCGAGGCCGACTACGGCTGCACCGACCCCGAGGCCTACGCGCAGCAGATGCAGGCGCTGCGCGGCCTCGACGACGCCGGCAGCCTGCGCGTGGCCTTCCAGGCCCATCTGCGCAGCGCGCCCGGCGCGAGCCGCGACGTCGAACGCCTGGTCACCGCGGGCTCACGCTGCGACGCGCTCGATGCGCTGTGGCGCGACCTGGTCCACGACCCGGCGAGCCTGCCGCTGGCCACGCTCGAAGACCTCGCGCGCACGCTGCACGACCAGGCCGATGCGCTGCCCGCGGTGCTCGCGCCGCTGCAGGAACTCGCCGATGCCGACCCGGCCGTGGCCGCCGCGCTGCGCGGCCTGCCGCTCGCGCCCGAGGCGATCGAGTTCGCGGTCGCGCGCGAGGGCCTCGAGCGCGTCTACCGCACCGAGCGCTGGCTGCCGCGCTTCGATGCGGCCACGCTCGCGCGCCATGCGCAGCGCCTGGGCGATGCCGAGCGCCAGTTGCTCGGCCGCAATGCGCGCACGCTGGCCGCCGCCGTGCGCCAGCGCTTTCGCGACCATGTGCAGAAGAGCGCCCTGCCCGCGAGCCAGCTCGATGCCGAGGGCAAGGTCTTCAAGAAGAGCTACAACGCCGGGCGCCGCGAGCTCGAGCACGAGTTCGGCAAGACCATGCGCTACAAGGCGATCCGCGAGCTCGCGAGCGGCGAGACCGGCCAGGTGGTGCGCGACATGAAGCCGATCTGGCTCATGAGCCCGCTGTCGGTGTCCGACACGCTGCCGCTCGCGGCCGACCTGTTCGACGTCGTGATCTTCGACGAGGCGAGCCAGATCCCGGTCGAGGAAGCGGTGCCCGCGCTCTACCGCGCGCCGCAGATCATCGTGGTGGGCGACGAGATGCAGCTGCCGCCGACCAGCTTCTTCTCGTCGGGCCGCGATGCCGAGGACCAGACCGTGTCGGTCGAGGACGAGGACAACGAGGGCGACCGCATCGCGGTGGTGCTCGATGCCGACAGCCTGCTGAACCAGGGCGCGCGCAACCTGCCGGCCACCCTGCTGGCCTGGCACTACCGCAGCCGCTACGAGTCGCTGATCGGCTTCTCGAACGCGGCCTTCTACGCGGGCAACCTCTACACCATCCCCGACCGCAGCCTGCCGAGCGAGGAGCGCGCCGAGATCCTGGTGCAGTCGACCGCCGCCTCGGCCGGGTCGGTGGCCGCGCAGGCCGATGCACTGCTCTCGCGCGCCATCAGCTTCCACCGCGTGACCGACGCGGTCTACGACAGCCGCCGCAACACCGGCGAGGCGCGCCACATCGCGCAGCTGGTGCGCGAGCTGCTGCGCCGCGGCACCGGGCGCAGCCTCGGCATCGTGGCATTCTCGGAGGCGCAGCAGGGCGAGATCGAGGCCGAGCTCGACAGCCTCGCCGCGGCCGACGCCGAGTTCGCGGCACGGCTCGAGGCCGAGTACGTGCGCGAGGAGGACGACCAGTTCTGCGGCCTGTTCATCAAGAACCTCGAGAACGTGCAGGGCGACGAGCGCGACATCATCCTGCTGAGCATCTGCTACGGCCCGAATGCCGAGGGTCGCATGCTGATGAACTTCGGGCCGATCAACCAGCGCGGCGGCGAGAAACGGCTCAACGTGATCTTCAGCCGCGCACGCCACCACATGGCGGTGGTCTCGACGATCCGCCACGAGGCGATCACCAACGACCACAACGAGGGTGCCGCGGCGCTGAAGAATTTCCTGCGCTATGCCGAATGCCTGTCGCGCGGCGACGATGCCACCGCCACGCACGTGCTCGAGGGCATGAACCCGCTGACGCGCGGCGCGGTGCGAGCGGGCCACGTACCGGCCGACGCGGTGAGCGTGCAGCTCGCGGCCGCGCTGCGCGCGCGCGGCCATGCGGTGGACGAGCAGGTGGGCCAGTCGCGCTTTCGCTGCGACCTGGCGATCCGTGCCGCTGGCACGGGTTCAGATGCGGGGGACAGCCACTACGCGCTCGGCATCCTCGTGGACACGGCGGCCCACTACGAGAACCGCAACGTGCTCGAGCGCTATGTCTCGCGCCCGCGGATCCTCGATGCCTTCGGCTGGGGGGTGCGGCAGGTGCTCGCGAAGGACTGGCTGCACGCACCGGAGGCGGTGCTCGACGGGATCGAGCACGCGCTGGTCGAGAAGGGCGCGCTCAGCGCACCACGACCAGCTGCTTGACGTCGAGCTCGACCTTGTTGCCCACGAGGTCCTTGTCGAACTCGCCGGTGATCTCGACGCGCACCTTGTCGTCGATCCTCACGCCGGGCGGGAAGTACTTGGCGTCGATCTCGACCTTCATGCGGCCGGTGTCGTCGGCGAAGGTGTAGTGCTCGCCGCCGTCGTGCGAGACGATGAAGCCGCGCAGGGTGGCGTGCTGGTCGTCCTTGCCGGTGTCGAGCAATTGCTTGACGGTCATGGCGGGCACCGAGCTCGGGCCGGCGTACTGGGCCAGGCTGCTCAGGGGCAGTGCCAGCGCCAGGGCGGCTGTGGCCAGGAAGGCCTGCTTGATGGATGCGTTGCGGGTGCCGGTGGCGGTCTTGTATGGCATGGCGAATGTTCCTCCTCGAACTTGCCGGTTGAAAACGCGCAGGCGCGAAGCCTGCCCCGGTAAGAAGGCCCAGACCGCGAGGAGTTCCCGCTATCGCTTTTCGCCGTCCCTGCGCGCCGCGCGGTTATTCGTAGATGACCGCGGCCTTGCCCGCCTCGGCCTGCGCGGTCCAGCTCGCGAGCGCCGCATCGGTCGGGAAGAACTTCGCGCGCTCGCCGAGTTGCAGCTCGACCTGCGCGCCGCCGCGCGCCATCGACAGGCGCACCGGCAGGCCCTGCACCAGCTCGCCATGCTCGCTCTGCTCGGTGCGCGCCGGGAAGTCCTTGAGCAGGCGCGCGATGTCGGGCGCCTTGCCGTTGACCGCCACGCGCAGGAACTTGCCGAAGCGGCAGCGCGCGCTGGCCAGGTCCCAGACCTGCTGCACCTGGAAGCGCGCCTCGAAGCCGCCGCGCGCGGGCTGCAGCCGGCCCGAGACGATCACCAGTTCGTCGTCCTTGAGCGTGTTGCGGTTGGCGTTCATCAGCGCCTCGTCGGCGGTGGCGTCGATCGAGTCGGACTTGTCGTCGAGCTTGAAGATCGCGAGCCGGCCGCGCTGGCCGTTGATGACGCGGAAGTCGCTCACGATGCCCGCGATCACCTGCTGGTCGCGGCTGTCGAGCAGGTCGGTGATCTCGCGCTTGCAGAAGCGCCGCACCTCGTGCGAGACCTCGTCGAACAGGTGGCCCGAGAGGTAGAAGCCGACCGCCGTCTTCTCGAAGGTCAGCCGTTCCTTCACGCCCCAGGGCGTGGCGTCGACCAGCTCGGGCTCGGCCGTGGCCGAGCCGTGCTCGCTGTCGCCGAAGATGTCGACCTGCGCGGCATTGGCCGCGGTCGCGTTGGCGAATTCGAAGGCGCGGTCGACCGAGGCGATCAGCGAGGCGCGGTTCTGCTGGATGGCATCGAAGGCGCCGGCCTTGATCAGCGCCTCGACCGTGCGCTTGTTGATGCGCTGGCGGTCGATGCGCACGCAGAAGTCGTACAGGCTCTTGAACGGACCGCCCTCCTCCCGCGCGCGCACCACGGCCTCGACCGCGAGCTGGCCCGTGCCCTTGACGGCGCCCAACCCGTAGCGGATGACCTTGTCGGTGACCGGCTCGAAGCGGTAGTTGCCGCGGTTCACGTCCGGCGGCTCGAAGGTGAGGCCGAAGTTCTTCTGCGCGTCCTCGAACAGCACCTTGAGCTTGTCGGTGTCGTCCATTTCCACCGTCATGTTGGCGCAGAAGAATTCGGCCGTGTAGTGGACCTTGAGCCAGCCCGTGTGATAGGCCAGCAGCGAGTAGGCGGCGGCGTGCGACTTGTTGAAGCCGTAGCCCGCGAACTTCTCCATCAGGTCGAAGATCTCGTCGGCCTTGTCCTGCGCGATGCCGTGCGTGCTCAGGGCACCCGCGCGGAATTTCTCGCGGTGCTCGGCCATCTCCTCGAGCTTCTTCTTGCCCATCGCGCGGCGCAGCAGGTCGGCGCCGCCGAGCGAGTAGCCGCCCAGGATCTGCGCGGTCTGCATCACCTGCTCCTGGTAGACCATGATCCCGTAGGTCTCCGAGAGCATCTGGGCCACGGCCGGGTGCGGATACTCCACGTCCTCGCGGCCGTGCTTGCGCGCCACGAAGCTGGGGATCAGGTCCATCGGGCCCGGGCGGTACAGCGCGTTGAGCGCGATCAGGTCCTCGAGCCGGGTCGGCCGCGCGTCCTTCAACATGCCCTGCATGCCGCGCGATTCGAACTGGAACACGGCCTCGGTCTTGCCCTCGGAGAACAGCCGGTAGGTCGGCGCGTCGTTGAGCGGGATGTTCTCGTAGGCGAAGTTCTCGCGGCCCTTGTGCCGCTTCATGATGAACTCGCGCGCGATCTCGAGGATCGTCAGCGTGGCCAGGCCCAGAAAGTCGAACTTCACGAGGCCGATGGCCTCCACGTCGTCCTTGTCGTACTGGCTCACGGCCGAGTCGCTGCCGGGCTGCTGGTAGAGCGGGCAGAAGTCGGTGAGCTTGCCGGGCGCGATCAGCACGCCGCCGGCGTGCATGCCGATGTTGCGGGTCATGCCTTCGAGCTTCTGCGCCAGCTCGACCACGGTCTTGACCTCTTCCTCCTTCTCGAGCCGCTCCGCGAGCTGCGGCTCCATCTCGAGCGCGTAGTTGTTCTTGTCGCCCTCGATCTTCTGCGCCGGCGGGTACTGCAGCGTGACCGACATGCCGGGCTTGTTCGGGATCAGCTTGCTGATGCCGTCGCAGAACATGTAGCTCATGTCGAGCACCCGGCCCACGTCGCGGATGGCCGCGCGCGCGGCCATGGTGCCGAAGGTGGCGATCTGGCTCACGGCATTGCGGCCGTACTTGTCCTTCACGTAGTCGATCACGCGGTCGCGGTTGCCCTGGCAGAAGTCGATGTCGAAGTCGGGCATCGAGACGCGCTCGGGATTCAGGAAGCGTTCGAACAGCAGGTTGTATTCGAGCGGATCGAGGTCGGTGATCTTCAGCGCGTAGGCCACCAGCGAGCCCGCGCCCGAGCCCCGGCCCGGGCCGACCGGGCAGCCGTTCTGTTTGGCCCAGTTGATGAAGTCGCCCACGATCAGGAAGTAGCCCGGGAACCCCATCTTCAGGATGGTGTTGATCTCGAACTCGAGCCGCTCGACATAGCGCGGCCGCTGCGCATCGCGCTTGGCCGCGTCGGGGAACAGGTGCTCGAGGCGTTTCTCGAGCCCCTCGAACGATTCCTGGCGGAAGAACTCGTCGATCGGCATGCGCACGCCTTCGCTCACGAAGGGCGTGGGGAAATCGGGCAGCTGCGGCTTGCCGAGCACCAGCGTCAGGCTGCAGCGCTTGGCGATCTCGACCGAGTTGGCCAGCGCGCTCGGGATGTCGGCGAACAGCGCCTGCATCTCGGCGCTCGACTTGAAGTACTGCTCGGGCGTGAAGCGGCGCACGCGCCGCGGGTTGCCGAGGATCTCGCCCTCGGAGATGCACACGCGCGCCTCGTGCGCCTCGTAGTCCTCGCGCGTGGCGAACTGCACCGGGTGCGTGGCCACCACCGGCAGCCCCAGCCGCGCGGCCAGTTGCACCGCGGCCAGCACGTGCGGCTCGTCCTCGGGACGGCCGGCGCGCTGCAGCTCGATGTAGAAGCGGTGCGGGAAGATGCCCGCGAGGCGCAGCGCGAGCTCGGCCGCGCGTTCGCCCTGCCCCGCGGCCAGCGGCGCGCCGAGCGGGCCGGCCTGCGCGCCCGACAGCGCGATCAGCCCGCCCTGCAGTTCCTCCACCCATTCGAGCTTGCAGGCCGCCTGGGCCTGGCCGCGGCCGACGTTCTGCGTCCAGGCGCGTGCCAGCAGCTCCGAGAGGTTGAGGTAGCCCTGCTTGTTCTGCACCAGCAGCACGATGCGCGTGAGCGTCGCGGCATCCTTGCCCATGCCCTCGAGGAAGATCTCGGCGCCGATCACGGGCTTGACGCCCTTGCCGCGTGCTTCCTTGTAGAACTTGATCCCGCCGAACAGGTTGTTGAGATCGGTGATGGCCATCGCGGGCTGCTTGTCGGCAGCGGCGGCCTTGACGACTTCGTCGATGCGGTTGGTGCCGTCGACGACGGAGAACTCGGTGTGCAGGCGCAGGTGAACGAACATCCGTCCATTGTAGGAAGGCGGGCCTCCACGATGTGAGTTGGCGCGGCCCCTATTGACACCCGGGCCGCCAGTGGTTCGGGAGTGCCCGAGTCAGGAACGGGTCAACCTGCGGCGCCTAGAATTCCCGCCGTGCAAGAGACCCAAGAGATATTGAACATCGCGGCCTACAAGTTCGTGGCCATCGACGACGGCCCGGTGCTGCGCGAACGCCTGCTGGAACGCAGCCGCGCGCTCGGGCTGATGGGCACGATCCTGATCGCGCCCGAGGGTATCAACATGTTTCTGGCCGGCGAGCCCGGCGCGATGGCGGACTTCCTGGCCGGCGTGCGCGCCGATGCGCGCTTCGCCGACCTCGAGACCAAGGACAGCTGGTCGGCCGCCCAGCCGTTCCGGCGCATGCTCGTGAAGCTCAAGCGCGAGATCATCCGCATGGACCATCCCGCGATCCAGCCCGCGGCCGGCCGCGCGCCGGGCGTGGACGCACCCACGCTCAAGCGCTGGCTCGACCAGGGCCACGACGACGCGGGCCGCGCGATCGCGCTGCTCGACACGCGCAATGCCTTCGAGGTCGACCACGGCAGCTTCGAGGGCGCGATCGACTGGCGCATCGAGAAGTTCACCGAGTTCCCGCCCGCGCTGCGCGAGCACCGCGCCGAGTTCGCGGGCAAGACGGTGGTGAGCTTCTGCACCGGCGGCATCCGCTGCGAGAAGGCCGCGATCCTGATGCGCGAGGAAGGCGTCGACAACGTGCTGCAGCTCGAGGGCGGCATCCTCAAGTACTTCGAACTGGTGGGCGGCGCCCACTACCAGGGCGACTGCTTCGTGTTCGACGGCCGCGAGGCGCTCGCGCCCGACCTCAGCGCCCGCGCGGCCAAGGCCAGCGCGCGCGCCGCCGAAGACCCCGACCTCCACAAGAAACGATAGGCCGACCGCCCCGCGATGCGCATCCTGCTGGTGGAAGACGAACTGGACATGGCCTCCTGGCTGGTGCGCGCGCTCACGCAGAGCGGCTTCGTCACCGACCATGCGCCCGATGCGCGCACCGCCGAGGCCTTCATGGCCGGCACCGAGTACGACGCGGTAGTGCTCGACCTGCGGCTGCCCGACAAGCACGGCCTCGCGGTGCTGGCCGACATGCGCAATGCCGACGACCGCACGCCGGTGCTGATCCTCACCGCGCAGGGCGCGCTGCAGGACCGCGTGCGCGGTCTCCATCTTGGCGCCGACGATTTCCTCACCAAGCCCTTCGAGCTGGTCGAGCTCGAGGCGCGGCTGACCGCGCTGGTGCGGCGCAGCCGCGGCCGGCAGCATCCGCGGCTGCAGTGCGCCTCGCTGGCCTACGACGGCGAGAGCCATGCCTTCACGCTGCGCGGCACGCTGCTGGCGCTCACGCCGCGCGAGCACGCGGCCCTGAGCGCGCTGCTGATGCGCAGCGGCTCGCCGGTCGGCAAGTCGCAGCTGTTCGGCAAGGTGTTCACCAACGACAGCACCGCCGGACCCGATGCGATCGAGGTGGTGCTGCACCGGCTGCGGCGCAAGCTCGCCGACAGCGACGTGCGCATCGTCACCGTGCGCGGGCTGGGCTACATGCTCGAAGGCATCGCCGATGGACCCGCACGCGCCGCCGCCGTCTCCACCCCCCACTGAAAGCTGGCGCTTCGGCATCCGCGCGCGCCTGCTGGCGCTGCTGCTGCCGGGCATGGTCGCGCTGCTCGCGCTCGACAGCTGGAGCAACTACCAGGCGCTGACCGAGAGCCTGGTCGACGCCTACGACCAGAGCCTGCTCGAGCCCGTGCAGGCGCTGGCCAACGGCATCGTGGTCGCGAGCGACGGCAGCGTGCGCGTGCAGGAGGCCTTCTCGGTGCAGGCGATGTTCGAGTCGACCCACCTGCGCTACAAGTACCTGCACGTGGGCGCGGCGCCGCTGGCCAGGGGCGAGGCCGGCACCGAGGAGACGCTGATGGGCGTGCCCGACCTGCCCGCCCCGCCGCCGAAGACCGCCACCGGCGCCGACGACGCGCCGGTGTTCTACGACGCGGTCTACCAGCAGCACCCGGTGCGCGTGGCCGCGCTGCGCCAGACGGTCTACAACAGCCACGCGGGCAGTGCCTACACCGTGCTGATCCAGGCCGCCGAAGGCACCGGCCCGCGCCAGCGCGCGGTGGACGAATCGCTGCGCCAGGAACTGCTGCGCGCCGCACGCATGGTGCTGGTGATGGCCCTGCTGGTGTGGCTGGGCGTGGCCTGGACCTTGCGCCCGCTCGAGCGGCTGCGCCGCTCGCTGCGCGAGCGCGCGCGCGACGACATCAAGCCGCTCGACCCGGCCGGCGTGCCGCAGGAGGTGGTGCCGCTGGTCGACGCGGTCAACCACCACATCGGCCGCCATCGCCGCATGGTGGCCGAGCATTCGCAGTTCCTCGCCGATGCCTCGCACCAGCTGCGCACGCCGCTGGGCATCCTGTCGATCCAGGCCGGCTACGCGGTGCGCGAGACCGACCCCGAGCGCATGCGCGAATCGCTGCATGCGATCGTCGCGCAGCTTGCGCGCACGCGGCGCCTGAGCGAACAATTGCTGGCGCTCGCGCATGCGACGCACGAGGACGAGACCGAGGCCGCCGCGCCCGGGATCGTCGACCTCAACGCGATCGCGCGCGCGGTGGTGCTGCAGTACCTGCCGCTCGCGCGCGAGCACGACCAGGACCTGGGCTGGGTCGATGCGCGCGGCGACACCGCGGCCGACGGCCTCGCCGCGCCCGACGAGGAAGAGGACGCGGCATCGCCCGTGATCCCGGTGCGCGCCAACGCCGAGGAGCTGCACGAGCTGCTCGCGAACCTGGTGCACAACGCGATCAAGTACACACCGCGCGGCGGCAACATCACGGTGACGGTGCGGCGCGATGCCTCGCAGGCGCTGGCCGAGGTCTGCGACAGCGGCCCCGGCATCGCGCCCGAACGGCGTGCCAGCGTGTTCGAGCGCTTCCAGCGCGACCCGGCCTCGCATGGCGCGAACGCACCCGCGATGCAGGGCGCCGGCCTCGGCCTCACCATCGCGCGCGGCTATGCGCGGCGCAACGGCGGCGAGATCCTGCTCGACAGCGCCGACATGCCCGAGAGCGCCAACGGCGGCGGGCTGCGCGCGATCCTCCGATTGCCGCTTGCTCGTACGTGATAACACGTATTTTGGGCCTCGAAGGCCCTTGCAAGCGTGTTGCGAAAGGGGATTGAAAGGCCCGCTTCCTAGACTGCATTGCTTCAGCCCGAAGGAGACATATGCAGCACAGCACGGGTGGTGGCGCGGCCTCGCAGGCATCGCGCGCCCCATCGAAATTCAAGAAAGACTATTACGGCGGAGCCCTGATGGTGATCGTCGGACTGGCCGCCGCCTATGCCGGCTACGGCTATCGCGTCGGCGAACTCGCGCACATGGGACCGGGCTTCTTCCCGGTCGCGCTCGGGCTGCTGCTGGCCTTCATCGGCCTCTTGATGGTGATCTCGGCGCGCGGCCAGCAACCGGCGCCCGAGGCCGCCGTCTCGCACGGCCATCCCGCCGGCCTGCCCGACCTGCGCGGCTGCGTCTGCATCGTGCTGGGCATCCTGGCCTTCCTGCTGCTCGGCGAGTACGGCGGGCTGTTGCCCGCGACCTTCGCGATCGTGTTCATCTCGGCGCTCGGCGACCGCGACAACACGCTGCGCGAAGCGCTGCTGCTCGCGCTCGCGATGATGGCCATCGCGGTGGTGGTGTTCTGGTGGGCGCTGAGCCTGCAGTTGCCGCTGTTCCAGTGGGGAGGCTGAGACCATGATCGGACAATCGCTCCACGACCTCTGGTTCGGTTTCGGCGTCGCGTTCCAGGGCTCCAACCTGCTCTGGTCCTTCTTCGGCGTGCTGGTGGGCAACCTCATCGGCGTGCTGCCCGGCATGGGCGCGCTGCAGGCCATCTCGATCCTGCTGCCGCTCACCTACGTGATGCACCCGGTGCCCGCCATCCTGATGCTGGCCGGCATCTTCTACGGTTCGCAGTACGGCGGCGCGATCGGCGCCATCCTGATGAACATGCCCTCGCACCCGCCGCACGCGGTGACCTGCCTCGACGGCTACCCGATGACCAAGCAGGGCAAGGGTGGCGTGGCGCTCGGCGTGACGATGATCTCCTCGTTCTTCGCAGCCTCGGTGGGCATCGTGGTGATGATCTTCGCCTCGCCGCTGCTGGTGCAGATCGCGTTCAAGTTCGGCCCGACCGAGATCTTCTCGATCATGATGCTGGGCCTGCTCGCGGGCTCGACCATGTCGCGCGGCTCGGCGCTCAAGGGCGTGGCGATGACGGTGTTCGGCCTGCTGTGCGGCGTGGTCGGCACCGACGTCAACAGCGGCAGCTTCCGCTTCGCCTTCGACCTGCCCGAGCTCAGCGACGGCCTCGAGCTGGTCGCGATCTCGATGGGCCTGTTCGGCGTGGCCGACTTCCTGCTCAACGTGAACCGCATGAAGAGCATCGGCGACACCGGCACGCTCAAGCTCAGCGACATGCGCCCGAGCAAGGAAGAGCTCAAGCGCGCCTTCCCCGCGATGATCCGCGGCACCATCGTGGGCACGATCTTCGGCGCGATGCCGGGCACCGGCCCGACCATCACCACCTTCATCGCCTATGCGCTCGAGCGCAAGGTGTCGAAGACGCCCGCGGCCTTCGGCACCGGCATGATCGAAGGCGTGGCCGGGCCCGAGGCCTCGGCGCATTCGAAGACGCAGGTCGACTTCATCCCGACCATGAGCCTGGGCATCCCGGGCGACGCGGTGATGGCGCTGATCCTCGGCGCGCTGCTGATCCAGGGCATCCAGCCCGGCCCGCAGCTGATCACCGAGCACCCGGACATCTTCTGGGGCCTGATCGCCAGCTTCTGGATCGGCAACGTGATCCTGGTGGTGCTCAACGTGCCGCTGATCGGGGTCTGGGTGAAGCTGCTGAAGGTGCCCTACAAGTACCTGTTCCCGGCGGCGATGTTCTTCATCGCGGTGGGCGTGTTCAGCACGCAGAACAGCCTGTTCCAGATCTGGGAGGTGCTGGTGTTCGGCATCATCGGCGCGCTGCTGATGTCGCTCGAGTTCTCGGTCGCGCCGATCCTGCTGGGCTTCGTGCTCGGGCCGATGGTGGAGGAGAACTTCCGCCGCGCGCTGCTGCTCTCGCGCGGCGACATGTCGGTGTTCATCACGCGCCCGATCAGCGGTACCTTCATCGGGCTGTGCGTGCTGCTGCTGATCGGCGTGGGCTACTCGGCCTGGCGCGGCTCGCGCCGCAAGTCGCAGCTGCTGCCCGATGCGCCCGACGGTGCGCCACCGGCCGAAGCGGTGACGCTGGGCAAGTAGTTAGAGGCCTTCGGCGAAGGCCAGCACGCGGCGCCCGTCGGCCTCGGTGTAGACCGCGGCCGGCGTGAGCCCCACATAGCGGCCGCCCTCGTGCGGCCGCGCTTCCACCAGCTGGAAGCCCACCACCTCGCCCGACTTCACGTAGCGCGTCTCGATGTAGATGCCGGTCTGGCCGGCCTTGTTGATCGGCAGCTGCGCGACCGCCGCATAGTCCTCGGCCTTGAGCAGCGCGGTCAGGCGGTCCTTGAGGTGGAAGTCGTACCAGGCCTGCTTGTAGATCTGCGACTCGCCGGTCTTCACGTGCTTGAGCATCACCAGCAGCTTGCGCTGGAACAGCTTGAGTTCCTTCATCAGGAATTCGAACAGGTCGCCGTACTCGCCCGGTGCCGTTTCCGGCGTCTTCTGAATGGCCATCTCGCCTCGCTCGCTTTCTTCAACGTCGTTGTGGTTGTGGGTCGCGAGGCCGGTGTTCCCTCCCCCGCGGCGGGCGCACTTTACTATCGGACGATGGCATTTCGCGCCGCCTGGCGCGCGAACGATGCAACAGAGTTTCACAAGTGAACCCAATAGTTTTCAGAACCGCGACACGCGCCGACCTGGCCGCCATCGTCGCCCTGCTCGCCGACGATCCGCTGGGCCGCGAACGCGAGGCCGCGGGTGCTTCACCCGATGCCGTCGATGCGCGCTACGTCGCCGCCTTCGAGGCCATCGCGGCCGATGCGAACCAGCAACTGGTGGTGGTGGCCGAGGGCGACACGGTGGTCGGCACGCTGCAGCTCTCGTTCATTCCGGGCATCGCGCGCCAGGGCGCATGGCGCGGCCAGATCGAGGCCGTGCGCATCGCGGCGCAGCGGCGCGATGCGGGGCTGGGCCAGCGGATGTTCGAGTGGGCGATCGCGCGCTGCCGCGAGCGGGGCTGCACCCTGGTGCAGCTCACGACCGACAAGCGCCGGCCCGATGCCCATCGCTTCTACGAGAAGCTGGGCTTCGTGGCGAGCCACGAGGGCTACAAGCTCACGCTGTAGCCGCGCAACGCGCTCAGGTGGGCGTGCTGCCCGTGTCGGGCTCGCGCACGCCGAAGGGCTTGCCCGGCAGCGGGATGAACTCGGTCTCGCCGGGCACGTGGCCCATGCGCTGCGCGGCCCAGTCCTCGCCGGCCTGCAGGATGCGTTCGCGCCGGCTCGAGACGAAGTTCCAGGTGATGTAGCGCGGACCGTCGAGCGGCTCGCCGCCGATCACCACCAGCCGCACCGGCGCGGTCACGGGTGCCGTGAGGTTGGCACCCTGCCCGTCGGCCAGCACCGCCATGGTGTGCATCGGTGCCACGACGCCGTCGATGCCGACGTCGCCATCGATCGGGTAGACCGCGAGCTCGGGCGCCAGCGCGGGCAGCGCGAAGCTCGCGCCGGCCGGCAGGGCGATGTCGAGGTAGACGGTCTGCGAGAAGGTCGTGACCGGCGAGCGCACGCCGAAGGCCTCGCCCACCAGCACGCGCACGCCCACGCCCTGCTCGAACAGGGCAGGAATGGCGTCGGACGCGGTGTGCTCGAAGCTGGGCTCGACCTCTTCATGGGCCTGCGGCAGCGCGGCCCACAGCTGCAGGCCGTGATTGACGAAGCTCTCGGCCAGCAGGCGCTCGGGCTTGCGCTCGGAGTGCACGATGCCGCGGCCCGAGGTCATCCAGTTGATGGCGCCCGGCAGGATCTCCTGCACGCTGCCGATGCTGTCGCGGTGCATCATCGCGCCCTCGAACAGGTAGGTGACGGTGGCCAGGCCGATGTGCGGATGCGGGCGCACGTCGTGCGAGTTGCCCGGCTGCTCGGTGGCCGGGCCGAAATGGTCGAAGAACACGAAGGGGCCGACCGAGCGGCGCACGGCCGCGGGCAGCAGGCGCCGCACGTTGAAGCCGCCCCCCAGGTCCTTGTCATGCGGTTGCAGCAAACGGGTGGTGGGGGTGGCGTCGGTCATCGTGTTCTCTCCGTGGGTGCCCCGGGCCGGGGCGGCCCGCGCAGGCGGTGGTCAGCCGCGCGATCTTGCCACCGCGGCCACGCGCTCGCCGAAAGACCGCGCGGTGTCGAGGTCACCGCGGGGGATCTCGGCCGGGCTCGCGTCCGAGGGCGACTGCGTCAGCAGGCCGCCGTAGCCGCCGATGTAGTTGGTCGAGTCGCGCGTGGCGGCCTTGTTGTTGGTCGGCAGGATGCCCATGCTGACCCAGATGCCGCTGTGCTGCATCGCGAGCGTCCAGAGGTAGGTCATGGTCGTGACCTTGTCGCCGTTGATGGTGGCGCTGTTGGTGAAGCCGGCGAACAGCTTGTCCTTCCAGCCCTGCGTGTACCAGACCTTCGACGATGCATCGGCGAATTTCTTGAACTGCCAGCTCACGCCGCCCATGTAGGTGGGCGAGCCGAAGATGATCGCGTCGGCCGCGGCCAGGGTTTCCCAGCCGCCCTCGGGCAGGTTGCCGTCGGCGTCGATGGCGAGCAGTTGCGCGCCGGCGCCGTCGGCCACGGCCTGCGCCACGCGCTGGGTATGGCCGTAGCCGGAATGGAAGACGATGACGATGTTGGCCATGTTCGGTTGCTCCTCGTGGTGGATGGGTGGGCGCGGCTCAGCGCTTGTCGATGCTGAAGCGGCCCGGGCCGAAGGCGGCGAAGGCGAGCAGGCCGCCGGCGATGGCCATGTTCTTGTTGAAGTTGATCTGCTGCATCATCTTCATCGCATCGGGCACGGCCCAGTACTTGTGGAAGAACAGCGCGGTCACGACGGTGAAGATGGCCATGACGATCGCGGTCCAGCGGGTCTTGAAGCCCAGCAGCAGCGCGATGCCCAGGCCGAGTTCGATGACGATCGCGACCGCGGCCGCCACCTCGGGCAGCGGCAGGCCGGCCGAGGTGATGTAGCCCACGGTGCCGCCGAAGCCCATGAGCTTGCCGATGCCGGCCGGGATGAACAGGTAGGCGATCAGGATGCGGCCGATCAGCGCGAGCGTGTCCTGCGCGCCATTGGGGGTTGCGGTGGTGGTGGTGGTCATTGCTGGGAACTCCTCTGTGGTTGTGGATGGGAAACGGGGAAAAACAAGGAGGGTGAGCAGGAAGACGCGCCCCGCGGACAGGGCGCCTCCCCTTCTACACCGCTCAGGCGGCCAGGTCGAACACCAGCACCTCGGCGTCCTTGCCGGCGGCCAGCGTCAATTGCGATTCGCCTTCGAGCATCGCGGCATCGCCGCCCAGGAGCTTCTGGCCATTCACTTCGAGCTCGCCGCGCACCAGGTGCACATAGCTCTTTCGCGTCGGGTCGAGCACTAGGCTGGCCTGCTCTTCGCCGTCGAGCAGACCCGCGAAGAGGCGCGCATCGGCATGCACCGTCACCGAGCCGTCGCTGCCGTCGGGCGAAGCCACGAGACGCAGCTTGCCGCGCTTCTCGGCGTTGCTGAACTGCTTCTGCTCGTAGCCCGGCTCGATGCCGCGCACATTGGGCTGGATCCAGATCTGCAGGAAGTGCGTGGTCTCGTCGGCCTTGTGGTTGAACTCGCTGTGCATCACGCCGCGGCCGGCGCTCATGCGCTGCACGTCGCCCGGCGGGATCGATTCCACGTTGCCCATGCTGTCCTTGTGCGCCAGCTCGCCCGAGAGCACGTAGCTGATGATCTCCATGTCCTTGTGGCCATGGGTGCCGAAGCCGGCACCGGCGGCCACGCGGTCCTCGTTGATCACGCGCAGGTTGCCGAAGCCCATGTGGGCCGGGTCGTAGTAGTTGGCGAAGGAAAAGCTGTGGAACGAGCGCAGCCAGCCGTGGTCGGCATAACCGCGTTCCTGGGATTTACGGACTTGCAACATCGTCGGACTCCTTGGGCCGGGCCCCGTGGGGGAAACCTTCGGCCTTCTTCGTATGCCGCGCCGGATGCGCAGCGGATGGGAAGAACTTTAGGCCCGCGCCCCCGAGGGAAAAGCGCCGCGCTTTGATGGCATCATTCAAATTTTTTGAATGATGGAGCCGCGACCATGCCCAGCCCCCGCGACGTGCTGACCCCCGATGCGCTCGCCATGCTGCAGACCGTGGCCCACACCGGCAGCTTCGCCGCGGCGGCGCGCGCGCTCGACCTCGTGCCCAGCGCGCTGAGCTACCGCGTGCGCCAGATCGAGGACGCGCTCGACGTGCTGCTGTTCGACCGCAGCGCGCGGCAGGCGAAATTGACCGAGGCCGGCGCCGAACTGCTGCGCGAGGCGGCGCGGCTGCTGGGCGAGATCGACGCGGTGGCCAACCGCGTGAAGCGCGTGGCCACCGGCTGGGAGCCGATGCTCACGATCGCGGTCGACAGCGTGATCGCGCGCGATCCGCTGCTCGACCTCGCCACCGCTTTCTTCGCGCTCGAGCCGCCGACGCGCCTGAAGCTGCGCGACGAGACCCTGCTCGGCACCATCGAGGCGCTGACCAGCGGCGAGGCCGACCTCGCGATCGGCGCGGTGCTCGATGCCGCCAGCCTGGCCCTGACCGCCACCGGCCTGCGCAGCCGGCCGCTGGGCACCTTGCGCTTCGTCTATGCGATGGCGCCGCACCATCCGCTCGCGCGGCTCGAGGAGCCCCTGAGCGACGCGGTGCTGCGCCAGTACCGTGCCGTGGCCGCGGCCGACTCGGCGCGCAGCAGTCCCGGCCTCACGGTCAACCTGGTCGGCGGGCAGGACGTGCTGACGGTGCCGACCATGCAGGCCAAGCTCGCGGCGCAGCTGCACGGCCTGGGCGGCGGCTTCCTGCCCGAGCCGATGGCGCGTCCCTACATCGAGGCCGGCCACCTGGTCGAGCGCCGCACCGAACGCCAGCCGCCGCTGGGCACCATGCACTGCGCCTGGCGCGTGCGCGCGGCCGGCAAGCCCGGGCGCGCGCTCGAATGGTGGCTCGCGCAGTTCGAGCACGAGGGCACGCGGCTCGCGCTGCTCGAACGCCATCGCGGCCGCTGATGCCCGCGCGGCGCGCATCGTCGTTTGCCCCAGGGTGGCTGCGGCGCGCGCGAAGACCGGGTTAGAGTCGGCGCAGCATCCAACCGTCTTCACCTCGTCACAAGAAAAGGGTCCAGCAATGACCACTCGTCCTCGCGCCAAGGCAGACCGCCACCGAACCCCGGCCCCCTCCCCCGACACAGCCCCCGACACGGCCTCCGCCGCCGCACCGCGCCACTACGCCGTCGTCGGCGCCGGCATGGCCGGCGTGGCCTGCGCGCGCACGCTGGTGCAGGCCGGCCACCGCGTCACGCTGTTCGAGCGCGGCGACGGGGCGGGCGGCCGCATGGCCAGCGTCGACACCGCCTTCGGCCGCTTCGACAGCGGCGCGCAGTACTTCACCGTGCGCGACGCGCGCTTCGCGCTGGCGCTCGAGACCGTGCCCGGCCTGTGCCGGCGCTGGAGCGCCAACCTCGTGCGCGTGCTCGATGCCCACGGCCGCGTGGCCGAGGCCGCGCTGCCCTCGCTCGAATCGCACTGGGTGGCCCAGCCCGGCATGGACTCGCTGGTGGCGCAATGGGCCCGGCCGCTGGGCGACAGCCTGGTCACCGGCACGCAGGTCACGCGCATCGAGCCCGACGCGCTCGATGCCGCGCGCTGGCAGCTGCGCACCGCCGGTGCCGGCGACTCGCAGCGCGTGTACTCGGGCTTCGACGCGGTGCTGCTCGCGGTGCCGCCTTCGCGCGCCCGCGCGCTGCTCGAGGACGGCAAGCTGTCGCGCACCATCAGCCGCCAGGTCGAACCCGTGCGCATCGCGCCGTGCTGGACGCTGATGATCGCCTTCCCGCAGGCCAACCAGCCGACCATGTCGCACCTCGGCCCGCAATGGAATGCCGCGCGCAGCACGCACCACCGCGTGGCCTGGCTGGCGCGCGAATCGTCCAAGCCCGGCCGCGAACGCATCGAGCGCTGGACCCTGCAGGCCAGCGCCACCTGGTCGCAGGAACACCTGCGCGACGACGCGCCGCGCATCGAGGCCAAGCTGCTGCGCGCCTTCTCCGAGATCACCGGCATCCATGCCACGCCGGCCCATGCACAGGCGCTGTGCTGGGCCGAGGCCCAGACCCAGGTGCCGGTGGGCCAGAGCCACCTGTGGGACGCCAAGGCGCGCATCGGCGTGGCCGGCGACTGGTGCATCGGGCATCGCGTCGAGGACGCCTTCGTCTCGGGCCTGTCGCTCGCGCTCGCGGCGCTGTAGTTCGCGTTCCGGGGCCGGCCGCGGCCCCTTGCTGTTCTTCATGCCTCCCGTCGGCCGCTTCGCTCCCTCGCCCACCGGCCCGCTGCACGCGGGCTCGCTGGTCGCCGCGCTCGCGAGCTGGCTCGACGTGCGTGCGCGCGGCCCGCAGGCGCGCTGGCTGGTGCGCATCGAGGACGCCGACACCGAGCGCTGCCTGCCGGGCATGGGCGAGCGCATCCTGCGCCAGCTGGCCGACTGCGCGCTGATCCCCGACGAGGAGCCCGTGTGGCAGACCGCGCGCAGCGCGCGCTACGAGGCCGCGCTGGCGCGCCTGCGCGAACGCGGCCTCGCCTACCCCTGCGGCTGCTCGCGCAAGGACATCGACGCCGCGCTCGCGCGCCTGGGCCAGCAGCACGAGCGCCATGGCGAACGCGTCTACCCCGGCACTTGCCGCGACGGCCTGCATGGCAAGCCCGCGCGCGCCTGGCGCTTCGCCACGCAGAAGTTCGAGGCCGCGGCGCCGGGCGAGCTCCACTGGACCGACCGCCGCCTCGGCGATCAAAGCCAGGACGTGGGCCGCGAGGTCGGCGATTTCGTGCTGCGCCGTGCCGATGGCCCCTGGGCCTACCAGCTCGCGGTGGTGGTCGACGATGCCGACCAGGGCGTGAGCGACGTGGTGCGCGGCGAGGACCTGGCCGACAACACGGCACGCCAGATCCTGCTGCAGCGCGCGCTCGGCCTGCCGACGCCGCGCTACCTGCACACGCCGCTGGTGCGCGGCGCCGACGGCCACAAGCTCTCGAAGCAGAACGGCGCGGCGGCCTTCGACACCTCGACGCCCGAGGCCGCGCGCGCCGCGCTCGATGCGGCCGCGCGCGTGCTCGGCCTGGGCCCCGCTCGCGGTGCTTCGTGCGCCGAGGCGCTGGCCGGCTGGGTGCCCGCATGGCGCGCTCTCTACAATTCGCGGCCGCAATGACCTTTCCCGACACCGTGTCCCACGACCTTCCGCCCGCCGACGACGACGCAGGCGACAGCACCTCGCCCCATCCGCTGCACCGCCGCCTCAAGAGCTTCGTGAAGCGCGGCGGCCGCACCACCGACGGCCAGGCACGCGCCTTCGCCGAGCTGGGCCCGCTGTTCCTGCTGCCCTACCGCGAGGAGACGCTGGACCTGGCCGCGGCCTTCGGCCGCGAGGCGCCGACCGTGCTCGAGATCGGCTTCGGCATGGGCGAGGCCACGGCCCACATCGCGACCGTGCGGCCCGACACCAACTTCCTCTGCTGCGAGGTGCACGAGCCCGGCGTGGGCGCGCTGCTCAAGCGCATCGGCGAGCAGGCCATCCCCAACATCCGCATCTGCGCGCACGATGCCGTCGAGGTGCTCGACCACATGCTGCAGTCCGCCACGCTGGCCGGCGTGCACGTGTTCTTTCCTGATCCCTGGCACAAGAAGCGCCACAACAAGCGCCGGCTGATCCAGGCCGAGTTCGTGACCAAGCTCGCGCAGCACCTGCGCCCCGGCGGCTACATCCACTGCGCCACCGACTGGCAGCCCTATGCCGAGCAGATGCTCGAGGTGCTGTCGGCCGAGCCGCTGCTGCGCAACACCGCCGCCGACTACGCGCCCAAGCCCGATTACCGGCCGCTGACCAAGTTCGAGAACCGCGGCCTCAAGCTGGGCCACGGGGTCTGGGACCTGGTGTTCGAGCGCGCCTGAGCGCGCGCCTGCGTCAGTCCTCGACCACGAAGCGGAACGGCAGCCGCATCGCGCTGCGCAGGCCCTGGCCGTTCGCGTCGCGCGCCGGCTCGAAGCGCCAGGCTTCGAGGGACTTCGTCACCACCTGCGACAGCAGCGGATGCGGCGAGCTGACGATCCGGATCCGGTCGGCGCGCCCCTCGGGGTTCACGTCGAAGGCCGCGACCACCGTGCCCGCCACGCCCTGCTCGGCCAGTTGCGAGGGATAGCTCGGGATCGAGCGCTGCAGCACGCGCGCATCGGACACCGGCGCTGGCTGCCGCGCCGGTGTCGGATCCGCCATGGGCGGAGGCGCGATCGTGGGCGGCGCGGCGATCTCCAGCGTCGGCGTCCCGGTCCCGCCCTGCGAGAAGTCGGCCTCCTGCGCCTGTGGCGCCCTGTTCCGGGCCAGGTCGGTGCAACCGGCCACCACGGCACATCCCAGTGCCAGCACAGCGATCTTGTTCATGCCGGCGATTCTGCAGTGCGCAAAACTTCCCGCCGGGCATCCAAATTGCTACACTTTTTTACTATTTTGAGCAAAGGGTGTCCGATGAACGACGCACGCAGACAGTGGCTGATCAAGACGGGCGCCCTGTTGGCCCTGGGCACGGCCGGGCCGCGCGCGTTCGCGCAGGCCACCCGCGCGGCCGCGGCCGGCGGCGCCCGCGTGGTGCTGCTGGGCCAGTCGGTGCCGCTGACCGGCACGGCCGGCGAGATCGGCCTGGCCTTCGCGGCCGGCAGCCGGCTCGCGGTGAGCGACTTCAACGAACGCAATGCCGCCAGCGGCCTGCAGCTCAAGCTGCTGCAGCTCGACGACGGCTACGACGCGAGCCGCGCGGCGGCCAACGCCCGCACCCTGCTGTCGCGCGACAAGGCCGACATGCTGTTCGGCTTCGTCGGCACCGCCAGCAGCAATGCCGGCGCCGAGGTCGCCACCCAGCAGGGCAGCCTGCTGTTCGCGCCCTTCGCGGCCTCGGACACCTTGCGCGGCCCCGCGCATCCCAACGTGTTCCATGTGCGCCCCGGCATGATCGACGAGGCGCTGAAGATCGTGCGCCAGTGCGCCACCGTGGGGCAGACCCGCATCGCGCTGGTCGGCGACGACGATGCGATGGGCCATGCCGGCCTCGCGGCGGTGCAGCAGGCCGTGAGCGAACTCAAGCTGCCGCCGCTGGTCGCCACCGCGCTGGTGCCCGCGGGCGGCGGCAAGCCGCTCGAGGATGCGCTCAAGGCCGTGCAGAAGCCCTCGCCCCAGGCCATCGTGCTGGTGTCGCTCTCGGGCACCACGGCCAATGCCATCCGCGCGCTGCGCAAGAGCGGCTACACCGGCAGCTTCATGGCCTTCTCGATCGTGGGCATCGACCCGCTCTACGCCGAGCTCGGCAAGGACATCGGCGGCATCGTGATCTCGCAGGTCGTGCCCTCGCCGCGGCCCTCGGCGATCCCGATCGTCAAGGAGTACCGCGCCGCGGTCGACAACTCCGACCAGGCGCCCTCGTACGAGGGCCTCGAGGGCTTCATCGCCGCCAAGACCGTGGGCGAGGCGGTGCGCCGCGCGGGCCGCGGCTTCACGCCGCAGAGCCTGCAGCGCGTGATGAGCGCGATGACCGACTACGACGTCGGCGGCTTCCGCATCAACCTGCGCCCGGGCCTGCGCGACAACGTGCGCAGCATCGACCTGATCAGCATCTCGGCCGACGGACGCGTTCTGCGCTGAGGCTTCAAGCCAGGTTCGGGTGGTAGCCCACGGGCGAATAGATCACCACCAGCGCCGTGGCCGGCCCCGCGAGCGCATGCCCGCGGTGCGGGATGCGCGCGTCGAAATGCAGCGTGTCGCCGGGTTCGAGGATGAACTTGTCGACCCCGACCTGCCACTCCACGCGGCCCGTGAGCACATGCATCATCTCCTCGCCCTCGTGCTCGAAGAACACGAACTTGTCGACCTTGTCGGGGAAGGTGAACAGGAAAGGCTGCAGCGCGCGGTCGGTGGTCGCGTCGGTCAGCGCGAAGTAGTCGTAGCCGAAGGCGCTGCCGCCCATCACGGTCGGGCGCTTGTCGGCATGCCGCACCAGGCTCACGCCGCGCCAGCTCTGCTGCGCGTGCGTGTTGTCGGTCAGCAGGCTCGCGGCCTCGATGCCCAGCACGCTCGCGATGCGCGCCAGCGAGCCGATCGGCGGCACCTTCTGGCCGCTCTCGATGCGCGAGAGATAGGCCTTGCCGAAGCCGGCTTGCTCGGCCAGCGCCGCGAGCGTGAGGCCCGCCTCGAGGCGCCGCTGCTTGAGGCGCACGCCGAGGTCCACATGGGCCGGCACCTCGGCGGGGGCCGCTGCAACGGCGGCAGCGGCGGGGGCCGCCGCACGCTTGGGCGCGCGGGCGGTTTTCTTTGAAGCAACCATGCTCCGAATTTAACGGAACCGGTTTACCCGCCGGCACAACCGGTTGCCCGGATGGCCGGCACCGCGCAGGAAGAACTCAGTTCTTGTCGGCTTCGAAACCCGCCGCGTTGAAGAACACATTGGGCTTGCGATAGATCGCGAGGATGGTGCAGCCTTCGTCCGAGCGCGTCTCGTGCAGCGAGCCCGGCTGGCGCCAGACGAACTGGCCCGCGCGGCAGATGCCGTCGTGGTCCGAGAACGAACCCTCGAGCACCCAGCTCTGCTCGATCTCGGGATGCTTGTGGAACGGCAGCACCGCGCCGGGTTCCCACTTGAGCAGCACCGTCATCTCGCCCGATGCGTCGTTGCGGTAGAGCACCTTCATCTGGATCTTCGGAAACTGCGAGGGCCGCCATTCGAGCGTGGCGGGATCGACGTAGACGGAACCACCGATGGTGGGTTGCAGCTTGCCGGAGAGGCGTTCCTTGAAGACGGCGGACATGGTGTTTGACTCCTGTGGATGAATGGATGGGTGGGGACGGGGGACATCGCCGCAGCGGGTGGATTCGATTCTAGATCGAAGTTTCCCATTGGACAACTTTTGAAAATCGAAAGCGCTCAGCCCGCGAAGCGCAGCCGGTTGGCCTCGCGCGCGGCGCCGTATTCCATGATCCGGGCCACCTCGGCCGCGGGTGCGGGGCCGAAGCGTTTCTCGATCAGGTACAGCACGGCGTCGATGCACAGCGTGACGCCGCCGCCGGTGACCACGCGGCCGTTGTCGACCACGAGCGCGGGCTCGGTGCGGATCGCCGGATAGCGTTGCCGCAGCTCATCGAGCGGCGAGGTCTCGGGTGGCACCACCTCGAACTTGGTGGTCGCGCGCAGGCCGTCGAGCACGCCGGCCTCGGCCAGGATCATTGCGCCGGTGCAGACCGAGCAGACCAGCGCTTCGGGCGCCACGCGGCGCACGAACTCGAGCACGCGCGCGTCCTGCGAGGCGGCGCGCCAGCCGGGCCCGCCGGGCACCAGCAGCACGTCGACCTCGCGCACCTCCTCGAAGCTCTTGTTCGGCAGCACCTGCAGCCCGTTGGCGAGCGTGACCGGCGCGCGGTCGAAGGACACGGCCTGGTAGCCGAGCTCGGGGATCACGCGCCGCGCCATCGAGACCACGCCGATGGCGGCGAGGTCGACGGGCTCGATGCCCTCGTAGAGCAGGAAGGTCATGTGCATTCGCGGGTCTTTCGTTCTGGATGAAAAGGCGTTGGGGTTCATGGCTCGAGGATCAGGCGCTCGCGCTTGGCCGTGTCGAAGGCATGCGCGTCGGCATCGGCCAGCGGCCGGGTGTCGACCGCCACCGGCCACTGCGCCGCGAGCCGCGCATTGAGCGCGATCCAGTCGCGCTGGTCGGGCGCGAGGTCGGCCGCGGGATGGATCGCCTGCACCGGGCACACCATCTCGCACAGGCCGCAGTTGGCGCAGGCGCGCGGATCGATGACCACGAAGTTCGGTCCTTCGTGGAAGGCGTTCTGCGGGCACACCGACACGCACTCGCCATAGCGGCATGCGATGCAGGCTTCGGTCACGACGAAGGTCATGCGGCCGCGCTCAGAAGTTGCGCACCGAGTCGTCGCGCGTCTCGTGCGCGAAGAAGGCCGCCACCAGGGTCACGCAGGCCAGGCCGATCAGCATGATCGACACGCCCGCGGTGCCGCCGAGCTTGCCCACCAGCAGGGTGGCGAGGATCGGCGCCAGCCCGCCGCCGAGCGCGGCCGACACCTGGAAGCCGAACGAGGCGCCGGTGTAGCGCACGCGCGCACCGAAGAGCTCGGGAAAGTAGGTGGCCTGCGGGCCGAACATCAGGCCGTGGCCGAAGCTCAGCGCCACCGCGGTCGCGGCGATGATGATCCACGGATCGCGCGTGTCCACCAGCCAGAACAGCGGGAACGCGAAGACGATGGTGAAGAGCGTGCCCGCGAAGTAGAACGGGCGGCGGCCGATGATGTCCGACAGCCAGCCGAACAGCGGAATCGTCACCACCTCGATCGCCGCCGCGACCATGATCGCGTTGAGCAGCATCTCCTTGGGCAGGCCGAGGTTCTTGGTCGCGTAGACCACCATGAACACCGTGAGCATGTAGACCCACGAGACCTCGCAGATCTTCAGGCCCACCGCGATCAGGAAGTTCTTCGGGTCGCGGAACACGGCCTCGGCGAAGGGGTTGCGCGCGATCTCCTTCTTGGCCTTCATCTCGAGGAACACCGGCGACTCCGACACCCGCGTGCGGATGAAGGCACCGAGCGCCACCAGCACCACGCTCAGCAGGAAGGGCACGCGCCAGCCCCAGGCCATGAAGTCCTCCTCGGGCAAGGTCGACACCATCGAGTAGACACCGGCCGACAGGATCAGGCCGATCGGGAAACCGACCTGCACCAGGCTGCCGCAGAGCCCGCGCCGGCGCTTCGGCGCATGCTCGAGCACCATCAGCGCCGCCCCGCCCCACTCGCCGCCCAGGCCGATGCCCTGCACGATGCGCAGCACGATCAAGAGGATCGGCGCCCAGACGCCGATCTGCTGGTAGGTCGGCAGCAGGCCGATGGCGAAGGTGCCGAGCCCCATGATCGCGAGCGTCAGCAGCAGCATCGACTTGCGGCCCAGCCGGTCGCCGAAGTAGCCGAACACCGCGCCGCCGAAGGGCCGCGCGAAGAAGCCCACGGCCGCGCTGCCCAGTGCGGCCAGCGTGCCCATCAGCGGGTCGTCGGCGGGAAAGAAGATCTTGTTGAAGACCAGCGCGGCGGCGGTGCCGTAGATCAGGAAGTCGTACCACTCGATGATGGTTCCGACCGAGCTGGCGAACACGACACGGCTGACTTCGGAGCTGTCGGTCTCGGCCGACCGTCCCTCCTGGGCCAGCGCGGGATTGGCGGGGTGATTCATGGTGGTGGCTCTCCGATGCGAGGTTGATGGCTCTGCTGACGGGGACCGCCCGCCTCGGGGGCGGTGGCGGCGTGGGTTGCCCGTTTTCGTGCACGGGCGGTGAAGCTGCGCGAAGATTAGTTTTGTTTCCCAATGGGAAACATATCGCTTTCCCTGAGAAGCAAAATCCATCATTTCAGGGGTAAGTCCTGTATCAGGAGTTGCCCAAGATTGGTGAATAAGTTTCCCATCGGGCGACTTCTTCGCAAGAGCCATGCCACCGGACAGGCGTGCGCAGGCCGCCGCCCGCGGGCGGAATGCATCGGTTCAGGAAGGTCGGGGCGAAGCCGCGCAGCGGCTCAGGCCGTGCTGTCGAGCAGCAGCTCCGCGAAGCGCTGCTGCACGTAGCGCGCGGTGGCGCCCAGCGGCCGCCCCTGCAGCCACAGCATGCGCACCGACAGCCGCGGCAGTGCCAGCGCGGGGCACGGCAGTTCCTTGAGGGCCTGGCGGTAGCCCTCGTAGTGCGCGATGTTGACGGGCAGCACGGCCCATCCGAGCTTGTCGGCCACCATCTCGGCCGTGCTGTAGAAGCTGTCGGAGCGCCACACGCGCGGGCTGTAGGCCACCTCGTGCACGTCGTCCGCATGCATCAGCAGCTGCCGGTGCCCGACCAGGTCCTTGCGCCGCACGGTGCGGCCATCGGCCAGCGGATGGTCGACCGCCACGAACACGCCCTGCGGCACGCTGCCGATGCGGCGCAGCTCGAAGCAGGCGCGCGCCGGGCCGCGGTCGAAATGGAAGGCCACGCTCGCGCGCTCCTGCTCTACGTAGTCGGCCACCTCGGTGGCGGTGCCGTTGAGCAGCGTGAGCTCGAGGTTCGGGTACTTCACCGAGATCTCGCGCAACAGCGTGGCGATGGCGGTGTACGGCAGCGCCTCGTCGAAGGCCATCGAGAGCGCGGCCTCGCTGCCGTCGTGCAACGAACGCGCGCGCTGGTCGAGCTGCTCGGCCTGGCGCAACAGCTCGCGCGCCTCGAGCAGCAGCACCTGCCCCGCCTCGGACAGCTGCGCATTGCGCCGCGAGCGATCGAACAGCGCCACGCCGAGGTCGGCCTCGAGCAGGCCGATGGCCGTGCTCACGGCCGACTGCGCCTTGCCGAGCCGGCGCGCGGCCGCCGAGAACGAGCCGCAGTCGGCGGTGGTGACGAACTGGCGCAACTGGTCGACGGTCCATTCCATGGCACGGCCTCTTCTATCTATTTATCAGATGGGTTTCATCTTTATTCATCCATTCTATTGAAGCAAGATCGGCGGTCCAGGCGAGGCGACCTCGCCCCGTCCCTGAAAAGAGAAGTTCGTTCGTATGCCGATCTCCCGTCTCGCGATGCCCCGCATCCACACCTCCCCCTTGACCCTGCACTGGTGCCACGACCCCGCGCAGGAAGCCGCCATCGCCGCGCTGTTCATGCGCCAGCTGAGCCCGCGCTACATCTCGCATTCCGAGCTGCAGGGCGCACGCGCCGTCGCGCCCGGCGAATGGCGCCGCGACCTGCCCGAAGTGCTGCGCGCCGAACTGCGCGAAACGCTCGCGCTGCCGCCGGCCACGGCCGCCTCGCTGATCGCCACCGCGCATGCCGGCGATGCGCTGGCCGCGATCGCGCTGGTGTCCATCGACGAGGCCCGGCGCGCCGCGCGCGCCTTCGCCACGCTCGACGACCTCGTGGTCGATGCGCCGTTCCAGTCGGCCGGCGTCGGCGGCCAGCTGTTCGACTGGGTCTGCGCCGAACTGCGGCAGCGCGGCATCGCGCGCCTGTTCCTCGAGAGCGGCATCGGCAACCAGGGCGCGCACCGTTTCTTCGAGGCGCGCGGCTGCACGCCGGTCTCGGTCACGATGCTCAAGGAACTGGAGGCCTGAGCGATGAATACCGTGTTCAAGAAATGGATCACGCTGGTGATCGTCTCGATGGCGCTGCTGCTGATCGTGGTCGACATGACCGTGCTCTACACGGCGCTGCCCACGCTCACGCACGACCTCGCGGCCTCCTCGTCCGAGAAGCTCTGGATCGTCAACGCCTACACGGTGGTGGTGTCGGGCTTCCTGCTCGGCATGGGCGCGCTCGGCGACCGCGTGGGCTACAAGCGCATGTTCCTCGCGGGCCTGATCGTCTTCGGCGTGGCCTCGCTGTGCGCCGCCTATGCCGGCAGCCCCGCGGCGCTGATCGCGGCGCGCGGCCTGCTGGGCGTGGGCGCCTCGATGATGATGCCGGCCACGCTGGCCATCATCCGGCTCGCCTTCGCCGACGAGCGCGAACGCGCGGTCGCCATCGGCGTCTGGGCCTCGGTCGCCTCGGGCGGCGCCGCGTTCGGCCCGGTGGTCGGCGGCGTGCTGCTCGAGTACTTCTGGTGGGGCTCCGTGTTCCTCATCAACGTGCCCGTGGTCGTGCTCGCGCTGGTGCTCGGCGCCTGGCTGCTGCCGGGGCGGCGCGCGGGCGCCACCGCGCAGCCGAAGCCCTTCGACGTCATCGGCTCGGTGCAGGTGTTCGTGGCGCTGGTCTGCCTGGTGCTCGCAATCAAGGAATTCGCCAAGCCCGTGCCCTCGGGCCTCGCGATGGGTATCAGCGCCACCGCGAGCCTGCTGGCCATGGCGCTGTTCGTGCGGCGCCAGCGGCGCAGCGCGAGCCCGCTGGTCGACTTCCGGCTGTTCCGCGACCCGTATTTCTCGGGCGGCGTGATCGCGGCCATCGTGGCCTCGGTGGCGCTGATCGGCGTCGAGCTGGTGTTCAGCCAGCGGCTGCAGCTGGTGACCGGCCTCTCGCCGCTGCAGGCCGGCCTGACGATCCTGCCGGTGCCGCTCGCCGCCTTCGTGGCGGGGCCGCTCGCGGGCATGGTGCTGTCGCGCACCGGCTCGCGCCCGCTGATCCTCGGCGGCCTGCTGGCCACGGCGCTCTCGCTGTGCGGGCTGGCGCTGGCCGTCGATGCCACGGGCGTGCTCAAGCTCGCGGTGCTGGTGCTGCTGGGCCTCGGCGTGGGCGCGACCATCACGGCGGCCTCGAACGCGATCATGAACAACGCGCCGGCCGAACACGCGGGCATGGCGGCGTCGATCGAGGAGGTGTCGTACGAACTCGGCGGCGTGCTCGGCATCGCGCTGCTCGGCAGCGTGCTCTCGTCGACTTACACGGCCACGCTGGCCATTCCCGACACGCTGGCGGTGCCGGCCTCGGCGCGCGACGGCATCGACGGCGCGCTGCTCGCGGCCGAGACACTGCCCACGCAGATCGGCACGCAGCTGGTGGCGCTCGCGCACACGGCCTTCGACCAGGCCTTCTTCGCGGTGATGGCCGTGGCCGTGGCGATCGTCGTCGCGGCGGCCTGTTCGGTGGCGCTGCTGGGCCGGCGCGTTCAGCCGGCGCGTACCAGCTGCTGAAGCGCGTCGAGCGACACCAGCTCGATGCGCCCGTAGCCCAGCGCGACCACGCCCTCGCCCGCCAGCGCATTCAGTTCCTTCGACAGCGTCTGGCGCGTCACGCCGAGCATCATCGCCAGCGCCTCCTGCGGCAGCGCCACGCGCTGGCGCGTGTGCTGCGACTGCGTGGCATCGCCGCGCGCCAGCACCAGCAGGCGGTGCGCGACACGCGCGCGCAGGCTGCGCAGCGTGGCGTCCTCGGCCAGGCCGTAGAGCATGCGCACGCGCGCGGCCAGCATGGCGGCGATCGCGTTGGCGAACACCACGTCGCGCATCAGCTGGCCGAAGGACTGCGGCGAAATCACCAGCAGGTCGAGCGCCTCGAGCGCGGTGGCATCGTGGGTGCGCGGCGAGCCGTCGATCAGCGTGATCTCGCCGAACCAGTTGCCGGGCTCGAGCACCGCGAGGATCGCCTCGCGGCCGTCCTGGCGCAGCGACGAGATCTTGATGGTGCCCGCGGCCAGCCCGAAGAAGCCGCCGTCGGCGATCACCGGATCGCCCTGGCGGAACACCATGGCGCCGCGCCGCAGGTGGATCAGCTCGGCCGCGCCCAGCAGGTTCTCGCGCTGCGCGCGCGGCATGCTCATGAACCAGGGGTTGGACTCCATCGCCGCGCGATGGGGGGCGGACAGGCGCGGTTTGGCGGGAGCGGACATGCGGTGCGGCGGTGGCCGGAAAAAGGTGGAGGCCGATGGCGCGAGACAAGTCGGCGACAGGCGCGGGCGGGGTTTACCAGCAGCCTCAATTGTCAAATTCTTGACAGTTGAGCGTCAAGCCCGGGTCTACAGTGCCCTCACCCACGAACGAGAGACCCACCGGAGACGACAACGATGAATGCACGGGCAAGCTTCAAGACCATGCAGGACAGCACGCGCGAGGACTGGCAGCTGATCGGCGGCGAATTCATGCAGTTCACGCGCGGCCTGCCGGAGCGCGTGATCAAGCACCTGCAGATCCTCGAGGGCGACTACGGCGGCTTTCCGGTCGACCGCTACACCCACTCGCTGCAGACCGCCACGCGCGCGCTGCGCGACGGCCGCGACGAGGAGTACGTGGTGTGCGCGCTGCTGCACGACATCGGCGACACGCTCGGCAGCTTCAACCATCCCGACATCGCCGCCGCGATCCTCAAGCCCTTCGTGAGCGAGGCCAACCACTGGATGGTGCAGAACCACGGCATCTTCCAGGGCCACTACTTCTTCCACCACATCGGCCTGGACCGCGACATGCGCGACAACTTCAAGGACCATCCCCACTACGAGCGCACGGCCGAGTTCTGCGCGCTCTACGACAACCCGGCCTTCGACCCGAAGGCCGAGACATTGCCGATCGCCGAATTCGAGCCGATGCTGCGGCGCGTGATGGCGCAGCCGAAGCAGAGCATCTACAAGGCGGCACTGAAGGAGCCGGCCACGGCCTGAACCCATACCTCCAAAGGACCCCCACCATGAACGCCACCACCCAATCCGAAGTCCAGAAGCTCGTTTCCGCCGAGGAATGGCAGCTGCGCGTCGACCTCGCCGCCTGCTACCGCCTGGTGGCGCTGTACGGCTGGAGCGACCTCGTGTTCACCCACATCAGCGCGCGCGTGCCCGGCCCCGAGCACCACTTCCTGATCAATCCCTACGGCCTGATGTTCGACGAGATCACGGCCTCGAGCCTGGTCAAGGTCGACCAGCAGTGCAACAAGATCATCGACTCGCCCTACCCCGTGAACCCGGCCGGCTTCGTGATCCACAGCGCCGTGCATGCGGCGCGCGAGGACATCCAGTGCGTGCTGCACACGCACACCAAGGCCGGCATCGCCGTCAGCGCGCAGAAGAACGGCGTGCTGCCGATCAGCCAGCAGTCGACCTTCGTGCTGGCCTCGCTGGCCTATCACGACTACGAGGGCGTGGCCTTCCGCGACGACGAGAAGCCACGGCTGCAGGCCGACATGGGCCACGCCAACTTCCTGATGCTGCGCAACCACGGCCTCTTGACCTGCGGCAAGACCATTGCCGATGCGTTCCTTTCGATGTACACCTTCGAGAACACCTGCCAGATCCAGATCGCGGCCCAATCGGGCGGCAGCGAACTCACGCACGTGAACCCGCAGATCATCGAAGGCGTGGGCCAGGCCATGAAGGTGCAAAGCGGCGGCCTCGGCGGCATGTTCGTCTGGCCCTCGCTGATCCGCAAGCTCGACCGCATCGACGACAGCTACAAAAACTAAGACGCGTCGACCCCGGTTTCCCAGGCTGCCAGCACCCGCGCGACGGGGGCCGGCAGCCATTTTTTTAGAACGACGAATGAGGAGACAACACCCATGGACGCCACGCTCATCGTGACCCGCTTCCTGTTCGGCGCGCTCGCGCTCGTGATGTTCGGGCTCGGGCTGTCGCTCTCGCTCGACGACTTCCGGCGCCTGTTCCGGCATCCGAAGGCCGTGACCATCGCGCTGCTGCTGCAGGTCATCGGCCTGCCGCTGGCCTGCTACGCGATCATCGTGGGCTTCGGGCTCTCGCCGGTGTTCGCGATCGGGCTCATGCTGCTCGCGGCCTCGCCCGGCGGCATTTCGGCCAACCTGTTCTCGCATCTGTTCGGCGGCAACGTGGCGATGAACATCTCGCTCACGGCCGTCAACACGCTGCTGTCGATCGTCACGCTGCCGCTGATCGCCAACTGGGCCATCAACCATTTCGCGCAGAGCGGCCAGGTGGTGCCGCTGCAGACGCGCAAGCTGGTCGAGGTGATCGCCATCGTGCTGATCCCGGTGGCCATCGGCATGTTCGTGGCCTCGCGCCGGCCCGGCTTCGCGGCGCGCATGGAGAAGCCGACCAAGATCTTCAGCGGCGTGGTGCTCGCGGTGGTCACGGTGCTGGCGATCGCGAACGAGTGGAAGACCATGGCCGCCACCTTCGCCGAGATCGGCCTGCCGGTGGTGCTGTTCAACGTGCTGAGCCTGCTCGCGGGCTACTACCTGAGCCGCGCCGCGGGCCTCGAGAAGCCGCTGGCCACCGCCATCAGCTACGAGATCGGCATCCACAACTCCACCTTGGCGATCTTCGTCGCGGTCAGCGTGCTCGGCAGCTTCCAGCTCGCGCTGCCGGCTGCGGTGTACTCGGTGGCGATGTACGTCACCGCCCCGCTGTTCGGATGGTTGCTGCTGCGCCGTCGCGCGAGCGAAGTGGCGCCTGCGCGATGATGCGCGCATGGAACTGAGGCAACTGCGCTACTTCGTCAAGGTCTGCGAACTGCGCAGCATGGGCCGCGCGGCCGTCGAGCTCGGCGTGGTCACCTCGGCGCTGAGCCAGCAGATCAGCCGGCTCGAGAGCGAGCTCGCCACCCGCCTGCTGCAGCGCAGCTCCACGGGCGTCACGCCCACCGATGCCGGCCTGGCCTTCCTGCAGCAGGCCCAGCTCACGCTGCGCCATGCCGACGACGCGGTGCGCGCGGCGCAGCAGGCGCGGCTGTCGGGCCATGTCAGCGTGGGCCTCGCGCCCACCACCGCCACCGTGCTCGGCGTGCCGCTGATGCGCGCCATGCAGGAGCGCTATCCCGAGGTGCGGCTGCACATGGTCGAGGCGCTGTCGGGCCATCTCACGACCATGCTGCATGCGCGCCAGCTCGACCTGGCCGTGCTGTTCCAGACCGACACGCCGCGGCGCTGGAGCGTCTCGCCGCTGCTGGCCGAGAAGCTCTTCGTGGTCGCCTCGCCCACGCTGGCCAAGCGCCCCATGGGCACCAAGGTGCGGCTCTCGCAGTTGGCCGAGGTGCCGCTGATCCTGCCGAGCGGCAGCCACGGCCTGCGCGCCACGCTGATGGCGGCCTTCCTGCGCGCGCGCGTGCAGCCGAACATCGTGGCCGAGGTCGACGGCCTCGCGCTGCTGATGGACGCGGTGCGCGCCGGCTACGGCGCCACCGTGCAGCCCGGCGCCGCCACCGCGCGCCACGACCGCGACGACCTCGAGCTCACGCAGATCGCCGATGCCCACGTGGGCCGGCGCAACCTGCTCGTGAGCCTGTCGGACGACGAGCTCTCGCCGGCCGCGCTGGCCACGCGCGTGGTGGTGGCCGACACCGCGCGCAGCCTCGTTCGCGACGGCCGCTGGACCGGCGCCAGTCTTCTCGAAAACTGAACACCCGTTGCCTCATCCGGCCTTTCGCGTGAAGGCCGCGCTGCCTAAAGTCTCCTGGATTCCAAGGAGACCCACGAGTGATAGACGTACTGGTTGTCGGCGGCGGCAATGCCGCGCTGTGCGCCGCCCTGATGGCGCGCGAGGCCGGCGCTTCGGTGCTGCTGCTGGAGGCCTCGCCCAAAGAATGGCGCGGCGGCAATTCGCAGCACACCCGCAACCTGCGCTGCATGCACGACGCGCCGCAGGACGTGCTGGTCGATGCCTACCCTGAAGAGGAGTACTGGCAGGACCTGCTGAAGGTGACGGGCGGCCTCACCGACGAGCATCTCGCGCGGCTGGTGATCCGCGCCTCGTCGAACTGCCGCGACTGGATGCGCGGCCACGGCGTGCACTTCCAGCCGCCGCTGTCGGGCGCGCTGCACGTGGCGCGCACCAATGCCTTCTTCATGGGCGGCGGCAAGGCGCTGGTCAACGCCTATTTCCGCAGTGCCGAAAGGCTCGGCGTGCAGATCCGCTACGACACGCCCGTGGCCTCGGTCGAGCTCGACGGCGAGCGCTTCGTGGCCGTGCGCACCGAGGCCGGCGAACGCATCGCGGCGAAGAGCTGCGTGCTCGCGGCCGGCGGCTTCGAGTCGAACCGCGAATGGCTGCGCGAGGCCTGGGGCCAGAACGAGCGCGGCGAATGGCCGGCCGACAACTTCCTGATCCGCGGCACGCGCTTCAACCAGGGCGTGCTGCTCAAGCACATGATCGCCGCGGGCGCCGACAGCATCGGCGATCCCTCGCAGGGCCACATGGTCGCCATCGACGCGCGCGCGCCGCTCTACGACGGCGGCATCTGCACGCGCATCGATTGCGTCTCGCTCGGCGTGGTGGTCAACCGCGAAGCCCGGCGCTTCTACGACGAGGGCGAGGACTTCTGGCCCAAGCGCTATGCGATCTGGGGCCGGCTGGTGGCGCAGCAGCCGGGGCAGATCGCCTGGTCGATCATCGACCAGAAGGCGGTCGGCCGCTTCATGCCGCCGGTGTTCACGGGCACGCAGGCGAGCACGCTCGGCGAACTCGCGCAGAAGATCGGCCTGGACGAAGCCACTTTCGTGCGCACCGTGCAGGACTACAACGCCGCCTGCCGCGTCGGCCGCTTCGACCACACCGCGCTCGACGACTGCCACACCGAGGGCCTCGCACCCGCCAAGACGCACTGGGCGCGCCCGCTCGACACCGCGCCCTTCTACGCCTACCCGGTGCGCCCCGGCATCACCTTCACCTACCTGGGCCTGAAGGTGGACGAGACCGCGGCCGTGCGCTTCGGCGGCCGGCCCAGCCCCAACCTGTTCGTGGCCGGCGAAATGATGGCCGGCAACGTGCTCGGCAAGGGCTACACGGCGGGCGTCGGCATGAGCATCGGCACGGCCTTCGGCCGCATCGCCGGCACGCAGGCAGCGAAAGCCGCCAAGAACATTTCGAAGAATTCCCCGGAGACCCCTCTTGCAGCAGCTCACTGATCTCGTCGCCCGCGCGCGTGCCGATGCGGACGGCATCGGCGCCACCCCGTCGCGCGTGATCCCGATCCAGCCCGCCCTTCCGCTGACCGCCCCCGAGGGCGAGGTCGCGCGCATCCTGCAGATCTGCAACGCCTGCCGCTACTGCGAGGGCTTCTGCGCCGTGTTCCCCGCGATGACGCGGCGCCTCGAGTTCGGCAAGGCCGACACGCACTACCTGGCCAACCTCTGCCACAACTGCGGCGCCTGCCTGCATGCCTGCCAGTACGCGCCGCCGCACGAGTTCGCGGTCAACGTGCCGCAGGCCATGGCCCAGGTGCGCATGCAGACCTACCACGACTACGCCTGGCCCGCCGCGATGGGCTCGCTCTACGAGAAGGCGGGGCTCACGGTCGCGCTGGCCCTGGCCGGCGGCCTCGCGCTGTTCCTCGTGCTCGCGGTCGCGATGAGCGGCTCGCTGCTGCACGAGCCGCTGGCCGGCAACTTCTACGCGATCTTCCCGCACAACTTCCTCGCGCTGCTGTTCGGCGCGGTGTCGCTGTTCGTGCTGCTCGCGCTGGCGCTGGGCGTGCGGCGCTTCTGGCGCGAGGTCTCGCCGGCCAACGACCCCGGCAACGCGCCGGCCATGGCGGGCGTGCGCGGGCCCGCGAGCGCGGAAGCGGCGCACGACGCGTTGCGCTTGAAGTACCTGGGCGGCGGCCACGGCGAGGGCTGCAACAACGAGGACGACCGCTTCACGCTGTGGCGCCGGCGCTTCCACCACTTCACCTTCTACGGCTTCATGCTGTGCTTCGCCTCGACCTGCGTGGCCACGCTCTACCACTACCTGTTCGACCTGCATGCGCCCTATGCGCTGACCAGCCTGCCGGTGCTGCTGGGCACCGCGGGCGGCATCGGCCTAGTGGTCGGCCCGATCGGCCTCTTGTGGCTCAACCTGCGGCGCGACCCGGCGCATGGCGACGTCGCGCAGCGGCCCATGGACCGCGGCTTCATCGCGCTGCTGTTGCTGACCAGCCTCACGGGCCTGGCGCTGCTGGCCTGGCGCGACACGAGATTCATGGCGCTGCTGCTCGCGGTGCACCTGGGCGTGGTGATGGCGCTGTTCCTCACGCTGCCCTACGGCAAGTTCGCGCACGGCATCTTCCGCTGCGCGGCGCTTCTGAAGTTCGCGATCGAGAAGCGCCTGCCCAGCCGCCTGCAGCTCGGCGCCGACTGAACCCATACCCGATATCGAAGAAAGGACCTCCGCGATGACGAACCCTGGCGTGCTCCAGATCCCCTCCATGAAGGACCAGTGCTCCCCCGCCGAATGGCAGGCGCGCATCGACCTCGCCGCCTGCTACCGGCTGGTCGACCTCTACGGCATGTCCGACATGATGGCCAACCACATCTCCTCGCACGTGCCCGGCGAGAAGGGCGCCTTCCTCATCAACCCCTACGGGATGATGTACGAGGAGATCACCGCGTCCAGCCTCATCAAGGTCGACGCCGACGGCCGCATCCTCTCCTCGCCTGACTTCGGCGAGCTCGACTACGGCATCAACAAGGCCGGCTACGTGATCCACAGCGCGGTGCATGCCGCGCGGCCCGACGTGGCCTGCGTGATCCACACCCACAGCTGGGCCTCGATGGCGGTGTCCTCGCTCGAATGCGGGCTGCTGCCGCTCACGCAGACCGCGATGCGCTTCCTCAAGATCGGCTACCACGACTACCAGGGCGTGGTGCTCAACACCGCCGAGCAGGCCTCGCTGCTGGAAGACCTGGGCGACCGCGAGGCCGTGATCTTCCGCAACCACGGCGCGCTGGTGGTGGGCCGCAGCGTGGGCGAGGCCTTCAACTGGATGCACCGGCTCGAGCTGGCCTGCCGCGCGCAGATCGGCGCGATGTCGTGCAACACGCCACTCAAGGCCGTGCCGCAGAGCGTGCTCGAGGAGACCTGGAACAACTACCAGCCCGGCACGCGCCGCCCCTACGGGCTCATGGAATGGCCGGCGCTGCTGCGCAAGCTCGACCGCATGGATCCGGGCTTCCGCGACTGAAGCACCCGCCTCCCTCGAAGAACCAAGACGACTCCCGATGAAAAGAAGACTGTTCCCCGCCGTACTGGCGCTGCTCGCTGCGGCCATGGCCGTTCCCGCCTTCGCGCAGAAATTCCCGCAGAAGCCCGTCACGCTGGTCGTGCCCTTCGCGCCCGGCGGCAACCTCGACGTGGTCGCGCGCACGCTCGCGCCCGTGCTCGGCCAGATCCTGGGCCAATCGGTGATCGTGGACAACCGCGCCGGTGCGGGCGGCGCCATCGGCGCCTCGTACGTGGCACGCGCGCAGCCCGACGGCTACACGCTGCTGGTCAGCACGCCCAATGCGCTGGTGGTGCTGCCGCTGATGACGAAGACCACCTACGCGCTCGACAACTTCGCGCCCATCGGCCTCGCCGCCACCACGCCGCTGGTGATCGCGGTGCGCGGCCAGGGTCCGTACAAGGACATCGAGACACTGCTCACCGCCGCGCGCGGCAAGCCTGGCCAGGTCACGGCCGGCCATGCGGGCCCGGGCACCACCAACCACATCGCGCTGCTGCAGCTCGAGCGGGCCGGCAAGCTGAGCCTCAACACCGTTCCCTACAAGGGTTCGGCGCCGGCGCTCACCGACCTGCTGGGCGGCCAGATCGACCTGGTGGTGGACCAGCTCACGAGTTCGGCCGCCCACATCCAGTCGGGCATGCTGCGCGCGGTGGCCGTGATGTCGAAGGAACGCGACCCCGCGCTGCCGAACGTGCCGACCCTGCGCGAGGCCGGCCTCAAGGACTTCGACGCCACCACCGCCACCGGCCTGCTCGCGCCGGCCGGCACGCCCGCCGACGTGGTGCAGACGCTCAATGCCGCGCTGCGCAAGGCGCTGGCCGACGAGAACGTGAAGCGCCGCCTGATCTCCGTCGGCAGCCCCGGCCAGGCCTCGTCGCCCGAGGAGTGGCTCGCCACGCTGAAGAAGGAAGACGCCGGCGCCCGTCTGCTCGCGAAGAGCGGCAAGCTCAAGGTCGACTGAGGAGGCAGCCCGCATGACCCGCCCCTGCCTGCCTCCCCACGAGGCCTTCGCACCCGTGGCCTTCGCGCCGCCGCCCGGCGCCTGCGACAGCCATGCCCACGTCTTCGGTCCCTACGCACGCTTTCCGCTCGCCGAGGACCGCAGCTACACGCCCGCCGAATACCCGGGCGCGGCCTTCATCGCGCACCTCGACCGGCTCGGCCTCGCGCGCGGCGTGCTGGTGACCGGCAGCGCGAGCGGCACCGACAACGGCGCGGTGCTCGAAGCCCTGTCGCAGTACCCCGGGCGCCTGCGCGGCATCGCCGTGCCGCGCGCCGACACCGGCGATGCCGAGCTCGACCGCTGGCATGCGGCGGGCATCCGCGGCGTGCGCTTCAACCTGTTCCAGCGCGACGGCCATGCGGTCTACCGCAACGGCGTGGGCATCGAGGTGCTGGAGGCACTCGCGCCGCGCCTCGCGGAACGCGGCTGGCATGCGCAGATCTGGATCCACGCACCCGACCTGGTCGAGCTCGCGCCGCGCCTGCTGCGCCTGGGCCTGCCGCTGGTTATCGATCACATGGGCCGCATGGCGGCCGCGCGCGGCATCGAAGACCCGGGCTTTCGCACGCTGTGCCGGCTGCTGGCCGACGGCAAGGCCTGGACCAAGATTTCGGGCGCCGACCGCAACACCGGCCTGGGCCCGCCCTACGCCGACATCGATCCCTTCGCCGAAGCGCTGCTGCAGGCCAATGCCGAGCGCGTGGTGTGGGGCAGCGACTGGCCGCACATCAACTACTTCGAGGCGCAGCAGGTGCCCGACGACGGCGCCTTGCTGAACCTGCTGGCGCGCTGGCTGCCCGACGCGGCGCAGCGCCGGCGCGTGCTGGTCGACAACCCGGCCGCGCTGTACGACTTTCCCCCGCCCGTGTAGAGCCCATCCACCCCCAGAGGATCACAAGAATGAAACGAGACAAGCCCTCCCTCCTGCCGCGACGACTCCTGGGCCTGGCCGCGGCCCTGCTGCTGGCCGCGGGCCTCGGCGCCGCGCCGCGCGCGCAGGCGCAGGCCGCCTATCCCGCCAAGCCCGTGCGCGTGGTCGTCGCCTTCACCGCGGGCGGCACCACCGACATCCTCGCGCGCGCCGTCACGCAGCAGCTGTCCGAGAAGCTCGGCCAGCCCTTCGTGATCGACAACAAGCCCGGCGGCGGCGGCAACATCGGCACCGAGTTCGTGGTGCGCGCGCCGGCCGACGGCTACACGCTGATCGTCAACTCGGTGGGCCCGATGGCCGTCAACCAGACGCTCTACAAGAACCTCCCCTACGACCCGCTGCGCGACCTGGTGCCCGTGGTGCAGATCGCCGACGTGCCCAACGTGCTGGTGGTGAACCCCGAGGTGCCCGCGAAGACGCTCGAGGAATTCATCGCCTATGCCAAGGCCAACCCGAACAAGCTCAACTACGGCTCGACCGGCATCGGCACCTCCTCGCACCTGTCGAGCTACATGCTCGGCAAGCGCATCGGCGCCGACACGCTGCACGTGCCCTACAAGGGCGCCAATGCGCTCACCGACCTGCTCGCGGGGCGCATCCAGTTCATGTTCGCGACCATTCCCTCGGTGATCCCGCACATCCGCGCGGGCAAGCTGCGCGCCATCGCGGTCAGCAGCCTCAAGCGCTCGCGCTCGCTGCCCGACGTGCCGACCGTGGCCGAGAAGGGTTTCGGCGATTTCTCGGCCGGCTCCTGGTTCGGCTTCTTCGCGCCCAAGGGCACGCCCGCGCCGGTGATCGCGCTGCTCAACAAATCGGTCAACGACGCGCTGCCCTCGCTCGAAGCGCAGATGATCCGCGAGGGCGCCGACCCGGTGGGCGGCACGCCCGAGCAGTTCGGCCGGTTCACGCGGCAGGAGTACGAGAAATGGAAGAGCATCGTTCGCGAGTCGGGCGCGACGGCCGAATGAGCGGGCCGCTGCGCATTCTGATGACCGAGGCCGCCGCGCTCCAGGCCGGCACCGGCCTGGTCGAGGCATTGGCCGGCCGCGCGCACGTGGTGGTGGCCGAGGGCGACGATGCCGACGTGGCCTTCGTCTCGCGCGACGTCACGGGCCTGTCGACCAAGCACGAGCTGCTGCCGCAGACCCGGCGCTTTCACGATGCGCTGCGCCATGCGCCCTCGCTGCGCTGGGTGCATGCCCATTCCTCGGGCGCCGACCGGCCCGTGTACGGCGAGCTGCGCGCGCGCGGCGTCGAGGTGACGACCTCCTCGGGCGCCAATGCGGGCGTGGTGGTGCAGACCGCGCTGGCCGGCGTGCTGATGCTCGCGCGCCGCTTTCCGCAACTGCTCGCGGCGCAGCGCGAGAAGACCTGGGCGCCGCTCGTGGGCAGCGGGCTGCCGCGCGACCTCGCGGGCCAGACCGCGGCGATCGTGGGCTGGGGGCCGATCGGTCAGGGCCTGGGCGCGCTGCTGTCGGCGCTCGGGCTGCGCGTGGTCTCGGTGCGCAGCAGCGCCGATGCGGCGCTGGCGCCCGCCGTCGAGAGCGTGCGCTTCGAGGACATCGGCCAGGTGCTGCCGCGCGCCGACTGGCTGCTGCTCGCCTGCCCGCTGACCGAACGCACGCGCGGGCTGGTCGATGCCGCCGCGCTCGCGTTGCTGCCGCCGGGCGCGCGGCTCGTGAATGTCGCGCGCGGCGAGGTGGTCGACGAAGCCGCGCTGATCGAGGCGCTGCGCGGCGGCGCGCTCGCCGGTGCCTATCTCGACGTGTTCGCGCACGAGCCGCTGCCCGCCGACTCGCCGCTGTGGTCGCTGCCGAACGTCATCGTCACGCCCCACACGGCCGGCCATTCGGACGGCAACGAGGCGCGCGTGGCCGCCCTCTTCCTCGACAACCTGCGGCGCTGGAACGCCGGCCTGCCGCTGCGCAACCGCGTGACCTGACCACCCTCTTCATAACAACACCAAGACCCCACGACCATGAAAAGACAAGCCTTCCTCCGCACCACCCTCGCGACCCTGCTGCTGGCCGCGGGCACCCTGCCCGCGCTCGCCGCCGACTGGCCGAGCAAGCCCATCACCCTCGTGGTTCCCTTCGTGGCCGGCGGCACCACCGACATCGTCGCGCGCACCGTGGGCCAGAAGCTCTCGGAATCGCTCAAGCAGCCAGTGATCGTCGACAACCGCGGCGGCGCGGGCGGCACCGTGGGCGCGACCCTCGCGGCCAAGGCGCCGGCCGACGGCTACACGCTGTTCCTCGCGACCATCGCGCACTCGATCGCGCCGGGCCTCTACAAGAAGCTGGCCTACGACTTCCAGCGCGACTTCGACCCGGTGGCGCTGGTGGCCTCCACGCCCAACGTGCTGATCGTCAACGACAAGGTGCCCGCGAAGACCGTCGCCGAACTCGTGGCCTACATCAAGGCCAATCCCGGCAAGATCAACTTCGGCTCGGCCGGCAACGGCAGCACCGAGCACATCTCGGGCGAACTGTTCCGCTCGATGACGAAGACCGAGATCGTGCACGTGCCCTACAAGGGCGGCGCGCCGATGATGGCCGACCTGATGGGCGGCCAGATCCAGATGGCGATCGAGACCAGCCCCTCGGCCTCGCCGCACGTCAAGGCCGGCAAGGTGCATGCGCTGGCCGTGACCACGAAGGCGCGTTCGCCCGCCTACCCCGGCGTGCCCACGCTCGACGAGGCCGGCCTCAAGGGCTACGACATGACGACCTGGTTCGCGCTGATGGCGCCGCACGGCACGCCGCCCGAGATCGTGCAGCGGCTCAACACCGAGCTCTCGCGCGCGCTGCAGCAACCCGACGTGGTCAAGCGCTTCGAGGAACAGGGCGTGACGGCCGGCCGCATGAAGCCCGCCGAACTCGCGGCCTTCATCGGCAGCGAGACCACCAAGTGGGTCAAGGTGGCGAAGGAGTCGGGCGCGACGGCCGAATAGCCCACGGCTCGTGTGAACGGGTCGGACATCGCCCTACGGGCAGGGCGGAAACCCGCTTGCGACCGCGGCGGGCGATGTCTGCAGAATGGGCGCCCATGCACGTCGGAAAAAAAGCCCCGTTCCTCTTTCTCGCCCTCGGTCTCCTCGCCAGCCTCCTCGCCTTCGCCCAAGCCCCCGTCCCGGCCGTCACCGATCAGCGCATCGAGGCGCTGATCGCGCGCATGACGGTCGAGGAGAAGGTCGGCCAGTTGAGCCTCTACGGCCCGGCCGATACCAACATCCCCGGCAACCCGCAGGCCAACCGGCGCAATGCGCAGCTCGAGGCCGACGAGGTGCGCGCGGGCCGCGTGACCGGCCTCTTCAACAACGAGGGCCTGACGCGCAAGCGCGAGCTGCAGCGCATCGCGGTCCAGGAATCGCGCCTGGGCATTCCGCTGATCTTCGGCGCCGACGTGATCCACGGCTTTCGCACCATCTTCCCGATGCCGCTGGCCGAGGCCTCGAGCTGGGAACCCGCGCTGGCCGAGCGCACCGCGCGCGCGGCGGCGGTCGAGGCCAGCGCCGACGGCTTCCGCTGGACCTTCGCGCCCATGGTCGACATCGCGCGCGATGCGCGCTGGGGCCGCGGCATCGAGGGCGTGGGCGAAGACCCGCTGCTCGCGAGCCGCTTCGCCGCCGCGCGCGTGCGCGGCTTCCAGGGCGACGACCTGTCGCGCGCCGATGCCATGCTCGCCACGCCCAAGCACTTCGCGGGCTACGGCGCGGCCGAGGGCGGGCTCGACTACAACACCGTCGACATCTCCGAGCGCACGCTGCGCGAGGTCTACCTGCCGCCGTTCCGCGCCGCGCTCGACGCGGGCGCGCTGTCGCTGATGAGCGGCTTCCACGAGATCTCGGGCATTCCCTCGACCGCCAACCCGGCGCTGCTGACCGGCGTGCTGCGCGGCGAGTGGGGCTTCCGGGGCTTCGTGGTGTCGGACTACACGGCCGACGAGGAACTGATCGCGCACGGCTACGCGGCCAACGGCCGCGAGGCCGCGAAGCAGGCCTTCCTCGCGGGCACCGACATGAGCATGCAGAGCGGCCTCTACATGCGCGAGCTGCCGGGCTTGGTGGCCGCGGGCGAGGTGCCGATGGCGCGGCTCGACGACGCGGTGCGCCGCGTGCTCCACGCCAAGCTCAGGCTCGGCCTGTTCGACCAGCCGATGCGCGGCCTCGACGGCCCGCCGGCCGCGCAGCGCGCCGAGGACCCGGCCTTCATCGCGCTGGCGCGCGAGAGCGCGCGCCGCTCGATCGTGATGCTGAAGAACGAGGGCGCGCTGCTGCCGCTCGCGAAGACCGGCACCCGGGTCGCGCTGATCGGCCCCTTCGCCTCGGGCACGCAGGACCTGCTGGGCGCCTGGAGCCTGTTCCCGGGCCAGAGCGCGCCGGTGGGCATCGACCAGGGCCTGCGCGCCGCGCTCGGCGACGCGGCCTCGCTCACGGTCACGCGCGGCTCGAACGTCGAGTCGCTCGTGCCCGGCGGCATCGAGGCCGCGGTGGCCGCGGCGCGCCAGGCCGACGTGGTGGTGCTGGCCATCGGCGAAGGCGAGCGCATGTCGGGCGAATCGCGCTCGCGCGCCGACATCGGCCTGCCGCTGGTGCAGCAGGCGCTGGCCGAGGCGGTCGCGGCCACCGGCAAGCCGATCGTCGTGCTCTTGAGCAACGGCCGCGCGATGGCGCTGCCGCCGGTGGTGCGCGATGCGCGCGCGATCCTCGTGACCTGGTTCCTCGGCGTGCAGACCGGCCACGCGATCGCCGACGTGCTGTTCGGCGACTTCAATCCCTCGGGCCGGCTGCCGGTGAGCTTTCCGCAGGCGGCGGGACAGGTGCCCTACTACTACGCCCACAAGCGCACCGGCCGCCCGCTGCCACCCGACGCGCCCGGCACCGCCTTCAAGACGCGCTACATCGAGGCCCCCAACGAGGCGCTCTATCCCTTCGGCTTCGGCCTGGGCTTCGCGCCGGTGCGCTACGACAGCGTCGCGCTCGACAGCGAGCAGTTGCCGATGACGGACGGCACGCTGCGCGTGCGCGCCACCGTCACCAACACCGGCCAGCGCGAGGCCGAGGAAGTGGTGCAGCTCTACATCGCGCAGCGCACCGCGAGCGTGACGCGACCGGTGCGCGAGCTCAAGGATTTCCGCAAGCTGCGCATCGCGCCCGGCGCCTCGGTGCAGGTCGAGTTCGCGCTGCGCGCGGCCGACCTCGCCTTCATCGGCCGCGACCTGCGGCCCACCGTGGAGCCCGGCGACTTCGACCTGTGGGTATCGCCCTCGGCCGTGGGCGGGTTGCACGCGCGCTTCGCGCTGGTGCGCTGAAGTGCGCTGAAGCTCAGCCGCGCGGCGGCAGGAACGACAGGTCCACGTGGTAGCGCTTCGGGTTCGCGGGATCGACGTAGACCGCGATCCGGCGACCGCTCAGGTGCCGCGTGGGATCGAACCAGATGTTGGCGCTGCGGAACTGCCGCAGCTCGCGCCCGAAGCCGGCGCGCGCCTCGACGATGGCGCGGTAGGGATGCCGGCCGTTGACCTGGAACGAGGTGTTGAGCTCGACCTCGCGCAGCTCGGCATCGATGCGCTGGCCGTGCTGCAGCAGCCAGGCCGCGCGCTTCGCATTGCGCTCGCCGACGAACAGGATGCCGCCGCCCACGCCCGTGAACATCAGGCCCAGCAGCGTGAGCAGCCACTTGGCCTCGTTGGGCACCACGATCGCGATGACCAGCAGGCCCAGGCCGACGGCGATGAAGATCCACTTGAGCAGCGTCAGCGACGTGTTGTGCATGAGGGATGCGGCGGGTTGAACAGGGCCGCTGCGTTATAGCAGAGCCCCTGCGCCCGCCGGCACCGTGTCCTCAGTCGAACACGCCCGTGAGCGCCACGCGCGTCACCACGCCCGAGCTGCTCGCGCCCACGCCGAGCGTGACGCTGTAGCGGCCGTCCTGCGAGGTGTGACGCAGCGAGCCGCCGATCGCGCTCTCGCTGCGGTAGTTGCCCAGGCCCACGGCATAGCTGATCTTGCCGGGCACCATCGGCGCGGCCTCCATCGCGGCCACGCTGGCGATGCCGGCGTAGGCACGGCGGGCCGTGTCGTCGATCTGGCTCTGCAGGCGGGCGGCCGTGAGGTCGGTGTAGGCCCTGCCGACCGGCAGGCCCTGCGCGGCCACGGTGTCGGTGTAGGCATTGGCCTGGCTCACGCCCTCCTTCACCATGCCCTGCACCTGGCCGACGTTGGTGGCGTCGGTGGGCGCGCTGCCCGGGGCCACGCCGGTGATCTGGCGGTTGCCCAGCGCCACCTCGCCCATCGACGACTGCACGCCGGCCATGCCGATCGCGGTGTAGTTGTTGAGCGCGCCGCGCGTGGTCGCGCTGCCGGCGCCGAGCGCCACGCTGTTCGCATGGTTCACCACGGCGCCGTTGCCGATCGCCACGCCCGAGTCCTCGAAGGCCTGCGCATTGGTGCCGATGGCCAGCGAGTTGTCGGCACTGGCGCGCGCGCCGGCGCCGATCGAGGCGGTCTGGTTGGCGCTCACGTAGGCGCCCGAGCCCGAGCCGATCGCGATGTTGTCGTTGCCGCGCACGTGCTGGCCCGCGCTGTTGCCCTGCGCGAGGTTCGAGTTGCCGCTGACCGCCTGGCCCGCCATCGTGCCCGAGGCCACGTTGTTGCTGCCCTGCACGCCACCGCCCGCGGCCTGGCCGGTGGCGATGTTGTTGTTGCCCGAGACGCCCGCGCCGGCCTGCATGCCCGAGGCCTGGTTGCCCACGCCGGTGACGCCCGCGCCCGAGCCCTGGCCCATCGACAGGTTGTTGCTGCCGTTGACGTTGTTGCCCGCGCCCGTGCCGTAGGCCTGGTTGCCGTTGCCCTTGACGTTGCTGCCGGCACCGGTGCCGTAGGCCTCGTTGTCGTTGCCGGTCACGTTCTGGCCGGCGTTCTGGCCCGTGGCGTCGTTGCGGCTGCCGGTCACGTTCGAGCCGGCCGCGTAGCCGGTCGAGTTGTTGTAGTCGCCGGTCACGTTCTGGCCCGAGCTGCGGCCCATGGTCTGGTTCCAGCCGCCGTTGACGTTGGTGCCCGCGTAGTAGCCGATCGCCTGGTTGGCGTTCTTGCCCGACACGTTGCTGCCCGCGCCCTCGCCGATCGCCAGGTTCCAGTTGGTGCCGACGTTGTTGCCCGCGCCCTCGCCGAGCGACACGTTGTTGCTGCCCGTCACGTTGCTGCCGGCATTGGTGCCGATGCCCGTGTTGTCGCTGCCCGTGACCTTGCTGCCGGCGCCGTTGCCCATGGCGTTGTTGTTGCTGCCGGTCACGGTCATGCCGGCGTTGGTGCCGGTGGCGTTGTTGTCGCTGCCGGTCACGCCGCTGCCGGCATGGAAGCCGGTGGCGTTGTTGTGGTCGCCGGTGACGTTGTCGCCCGCGCTGCGGCCGATCGACTGGTTCCAGCCGCCCTTGACGTTCTGGCCCGACTCGAAGCCGATGCCGACGTTGGCATTGCCGCCCGACACGTTGGTGCCCGCGTTGTTGCCGATCGCGAGGTTCCAGTTGGTGCTGACGTTGTTGCCGGCGCCCAGGCCGATCGAGATGTCGCTGGTGCCGGTGACGTTGTTGCCGGCGCCCTGCCCGATGGCCTGGTTGGTCGGGCCGGTCACGTTGTTGCCGGCGTTCTGGCCGATGGCCTGGTTGCCGCTGCCGTTGACCGTGTTGCCCGCGCCCTCGCCGATCGCCTGGTTGTTGCTGCCGGTGACGCCGGCGCCGGCGTTCTGGCCCACGGCCAGGTTGTCGTCGCCCGTCACCTTGGTGCCGGCCTTGGTGCCGACGGCCGTGTTGTTGCTGCCGCCGACCGTGGTGCCGGCATCGGTGCCGACGCCGAGGTTGGCCTTGGCCGGGTCCCAGACCACCGGCACCGTCTGGGCCAGGGCCGGGCCGCAGATCGCGGCCAGGGCCAGCGACGCGCCGAGCAGGCTCGCGCCGCGCGGCATGCGCTTGTTCTTCTTCATGGTGTTTCTCCTCGTTGGGGTGGAAGCGCGCTCAGGCCTGCAGGTGCATCGCCATCGCGGGGTCGCTCACGGTGGGCTTGCCGGTCTCGACACGGCCCGCGAAGCGGCGCACGGCGTTGCCGGCGGTCACGGTGAAGTCGTACCAGTGGCCGCTGTCCTTGAGCTCCCAGTGCAGCGTGCCCATGTCGCCCTTCGGCGCCCTGAGGGTCCAGGGGCCGTCGGTGCGGTAGGCGTTCGACTGCACGGTCACCTCGCCGTCGATGCTGCCGTTGTTGTGCACCTTCACGTAGACGTCGCCGGCGGCCGGGTCGTAGCAGACCTGGACCTCGGGCCTGAAGGCGGCCGCGTTGAAGGCCATCGCGTCGCCGCTGAAGCTGCGCACGAAGCCGTTGGTGCTGTAGACCCAGAGGTCGTACTTGCCGCCGTCGGTGGCACCGGTGTCCCAGTAGTCCTGCAGCTGCTTGCCGGCTTCCACCGTGTAGCGGCGCGGGATGCGGTCCAGGTGCAGCTTGTCGTAGACGTGGAACACCGCGCCCTGGTCGCCGGTGTTGCTGAAGATCAGCGAGACCAGGCCGCGCGCCTCGACGCGCGCGCTGGTGTGCAGCTCGTAGGGCAGCGCGCGCGAGAAGCGCGTGCCGGTCTCCTGGAACAGCGGCGTGGCGGGCACGGGCGCCTTGGTGATGACGCCGGTGTTGCCCAGCGCCTTCTGCGCCGTGTTGATGGCGGGATAGCCGCTGGTGTCGGGCAGCTTGGGCACCACCGGATCGTTCGGGCTGACGAAGTCGAAACAGCTCGTGAGGTCGCCGCAGACCGCGCGGTGCCACGGGCTGATGGCGTCGATCGTGATGTCGAAGCGCTTCTCGAGGAAACGGCCCATCGAGGTGTGGTCGAACACCTGCGAGTTGACCCAGCCGCCCTTGCTCCACGGCGACACCACGTACATCGGCACGCGCGAGCTCAGGCCCCAGGGACGGATCTTGCCGCTGACGGTGTCGGCGGCGTTGAGGTAGCTGCCCACCGAGGCGTCGAAGTACTCGCCGTCCAGCGGCACGGTGGACTTGCCCATCAGGTTGCCGTTGGCGTCGTACGAGGGCACGGCGGGCATCGCCAGGTGGTCGAAGAAGCCGTCGTTCTCGTCGAAGGTCACGAACAGCGCCGTCTTGCTCCAGACCGCGGGGTTCGAGGTCAGCGCGCTCAGCACGTCCGAGATGAAGTCGGCCGCGCCGGCCACGCCTTCGCTGCTGCCCGGGTGTTCGGCCAGTGCCTGCGTGGGCAGCACCCACGAGACCTGCGGCAGGGTGTCGTTCATCACGTCCTGCTTGAGCTGGGCCAGGAAGTTGGTGGCGCCGTCGGCCGCGGCGGGACCGCCGGTCAACCCGTGCTGGTAGACCGGCGAGCCGGGCTGCGCGGTGCGGAAGCTCTGGAACGCCAGGCAGCCGTTCATGGCGCCGGTCCAGTTGTTGTTCATGTTCTGGTAGATGTGCCAGCTGATGCCGTTCTTCTGCAGCACGTCGGGCAGCGTGTCCCACTTGAACGCGTTGTTGACGTACTTGTAGTTGTAGGCGCCCGTGGTCGCGTTCTTCTGGCCCGTGCCGTCGGCTTCCTGCGGGTTGCCCGCGATCCAGTTCGACGGGCTCGGCCAGCAGCGCGAGTTGACCGGTTCCGAATCGGTGTCGGTGCTGTTGATGCCCTTCTTGCGCAGCTCGGGATTGAAGTTGGAACCCGACCAGAACACGATGCGGTTGGGATCGGTGCCGGTGAGGATCGAGCAGTGGTAGCCGTCGCAGATCGTGAAGGCATCGGCCAGCGCGAACTGGAACGGGATGTCCTCGCGCAGGTAGTAGCCCATCGTCACCTGGTTCTTGAACTGGATCCAGCGGTCCATCTTCCCCTGCGCCCAGGCGCCCTGCATGTCGGGGAAGCTGTGCGGCGCGCCCGAGCCGATCAGCGCGTTGGCGATCGTGGAGTCGCGGCGGAAGGGCTGGATCTCTGGCGCGCCCGCGGTGGTGTTGGGTTGGAAGAACACCGACTTGCCGTTGGCCAGCGGGATCGGGAAGCGGTCGCCGAAGCCACGCACGCCCTTCAGCGTGCCGAAGTAGTGGTCGAAGCTGCGGTTCTCCTGCATCAGGATCACGATGTGCTTGATGTCCTTGATGGAGCCGGTGTCGACCGCGGCCTCGACCGCCAGGGCCTTGCGGATCACGGGCGGAAGCATGGTGAGGGCCGAGGCCGCGCCGATGGCGCCGGCCGACTTGCGGAAGAAATCGCGACGGGAGGTGGTGTTCATGGGAGGTTCTTTCAACGCAGGGGCGAAGGGAGGTCAGGACGAAGGCGCGGACTCAGGGCGCGCACTTGAGCGCGGGCTGGGGCGGCGGGTTGTTGCCGTTGCCGTTGTTGCCGTCGCCGGCCGGCGGGGTCTGTCCCGGCGGCAGGATCGGCAGGCCACCGCCCCCACCACCGCCACCGCAGGCGGCGAGGCTCAGGCACAGGAGAAGGCCTGCCGCAGCGAGGCCGTACCGGGAAGATGCTGTTTTCATGAGGGTTCCTTTCGAATCGAGGGACGTGGGAGACAAAGGCGCGGCCGAAGCCGCTCCGCGCGGCGGACAAGCCGCGCGAGAGTTCGGACAGAAATCAGGGAATGGGGGCGGGCGCCGCGAACGCGGTGCCCGCGGGGGACTCAGGGCTCAGCCATAGCGGCTGCGCAGCCGGGCGGCGATGCGGTCGAGCACCAGCACCGTCAGGAAGATCGCGATCAGGATCGTGCCGACATGCGCATAGTTGTACATGTCGTAGCGGCCCTTGAGCTCCTGGCCGATGCCGCCCGCGCCGACCAGGCCGACCACGGTGGCCATGCGCACGTTGCGGTCGAGCACGTAGAGCGTGTAGGCGATGAACTGCGGCATCACCTGCGGCAGCACCGCGAAGCGCATCACCTTGAGCTTGTTGGCGCCGATGGCGCGCAGCGCCTCCTGCGGCTTGTCGTCGGCGGTCTCGATGTCCTCGGCGTAGAACTTGCCGAGGAAGCCGGCCGAGTGCAGCGCGAGGGCCAGCACGCCGGCGATCGGGCCGAAGCCGTAGGCCAGCACCAGGAACAGCGCGCTCACCAGCTCGGGCACCGCGCGGAACAGGCCGACCACGCTGCGCGCGAGGCCGTAGGCCAGGCGGTTGGGCGCATAGTTCTTCGCGCTGCACCAGGCCAATGGCGCGCTCAGCACGATCGCGATCAGCGTGGCCCAGACCGCGATCTCGAAGGTCTCGAGCATCTTCACCGCCACGTGCCACAGGTAGCCCAGCGGCTCGATCAGCACCTCGCGGCGCTCGACGCGGTCCTCCATCTGCAGGGTCTCGGGGTTCAGCTTGGGCTCGTGCGTCTCGAGGGTCTCGACGCGCGAGAACCAGGGCAGCCGGTTGCGGTCGAAGCCCTCGACGCGCGCGACCTCGGTCTGCTCGGAGATCTGCGGCGGGAACAGCGAGCGCGCGATCGAGCCCAGCCCCGAGAGCACCTGCGAGTTGTCGCGCAGGCCCACCGCGGCGAGCACGCCCTCGCCGGTCAGCGAGAGCATGCGGCCCATCTCCACGCGCTGGCCCGCGAAGAAGCCCACCACGAGCACCAGCAGCAGCACGACCAGCGTGCGGGTGCCGAAGGGCCGCGGCAGGTCCCAGGCCGAGGCCGGGCGCGACGCGCGCGCGTCGGAAGAGGAGGAAGAGATCGTGTTCATTGCGCGAGCTCCAGGGCGCCGGCATGCAGCGGCAGCGCCGCCTCGGGCTCGCCGGCCATCGATGGCCGGGCCGCGGGCACGGACTCGGGCGCGGTGTCGCCGCGGCCGTAGATCGCATCGAAGACCTGCGGCTGGAACATCCGCGGCGCGCCGTCGAACACGACCACGCCGCGACGCAAGGCCACGATGCGATCGGCGAACTCGCAGGCCAGTTCGATCTGGTGCAGGCTGCACAGCACCGTGGTGCCGCGCTCGCGCGCCTGCCGGCGCAGCAGCGACAGCACGTCGTGGCTGGTCTGCGGATCGAGGCTGGCCACCGGCTCGTCGGCCAGCACCAGCGGCGGATCGAGCATGAAGGCGCGCGCGATGCCCACGCGCTGCTGCTGGCCGCCCGAGAGCTCGCTCACGCGGCGCAGCAGGTGCTCCTCGCCCAGACCCACCGACTCGACCAGTTCGCAGGCCTTGCGCCGCTGCGCGTCGGTGAACAGGCCGAGCAGCGCGCGCCAGGTGCCCAGGGCCGGCAAGGCGCCGGCGAGCACGTTCTCGGCCACGCTCGAGCGCAGCACCAGGTTGAACTGCTGGTGGATCATGCCGATGCGCGGACGCACGCGTGCCAGCGAGCCCGGCGCGATGCGCACGCCCTCGACCCGCACCGTGCCCTGCGTGGGCACGACCAGGCCGTTGGCGGTGCGCAGCAGGGTCGACTTGCCCGCGCCCGAGGCGCCCAGCACCACGCAGAACTGGCCCGCGGGCACCTCGAGCGACACGCCGCCGAGCGCGCGCGTGCCGTCGGGGTGGCGCATGGCGACCGATTCGAACTGCAGCATGGGCGTGCTTCCGGCGGCGGGCTGGGCGGCGTGCGTGCGATCGCCGGCGATCAACGCTCGGCCGCCTTGGCGAGGATGCGGCCCTTGAGGTCGTCGGTCAGCAGGCCCAGCTTCTCGGCGGCGACGTTGAACTCCTCCTCGGAGAACTTGGTGTCGTAGCCGTCGATCTTGCCGCCGCCGTAGCCGCGGATCATGTCGGGCGTAATGCCGGGGGCCTTGTTCACGGTCTGGAAGGCGTCCTTGAGCTTGGTCTTCAGCGCCTCGGGCAGCTTGGAGTTCAGCGCCAGCGGCGGATAGGGAATGGCCATGCTCTTGGCGATCACCTTGATGGTCTTCGGATCGGCCGCGCCCTGCTTGACCGCCTTCTCGTACGAGTCGAACGAGAGCGAGGCCACGTCGACCTGGTCCTGCACCAGCGCGGCCAGGCTGCTGGCGTGGCTGCCGGTCATGCGGATCGCCGACAGGTCCTTGGCCGGGTCCATGCCGGCGTCGAGCAGCATCGCGATCTGGAAGGTGAAGCTCGAGGCCGAGTTCACGTCGCCGAAGGCCACGCGCTTGCCCTTCAGGTCCTTGATCGAGGCGATCGGCGCATTGGCCTTGGCGAACATGCCGGCGTAGTAGACCGAGGCGCCCTTCTCCACGCCCACGGCCAGCAGCTGCGCGCAGCCGCGCTTGTGGGCCTGCACGTACGACACCGGGCCGAAGAAGGCGATGTCGGCGAGCTGGTTGCACATGCCCTCGACCACGGCGCCGTAGGACTGGCCGACCTTGAGGTCGAAGTTCAGGCCGGTGCTGCGCGTGATGGCGTTGAACACCGGCGCGTAGTCGGCCTTGGTGCCCGATTCGGTGCCGCCGTCGGCGGGAATCAGCAGCACGCGCAGCGGATGTTCGCGCGAGCCGTCGGCCACGGACTGGGCATGGGACGGGAGGGCCAGCAGCGCGCTGAACGAGACGGCGGCGGCGGCGATGGCCAGGAGTTTCTTCATGATCGGTTCCTTCGGTTCGGGGGCGTTTCTCGGGCGAGTGCCTCGCTCGGTTGCGTTGAACTTTAGAAGTCGAAGATGACAAGCAAATGAAATAAGCTCATTTGAAAATTAGCAAACGACTGAGCAATGTTCAATACAATCCCGCCGCACGGCCAGCACCCCGCTCCCCCGATGGCCCGAACCGGAGATCCATGAAGAACATCGCAACCCAGACCCGGGCGCCGGGAGGCCCCGCGGCAGCGGACCTGGCACCGCTCGCGCAGGCGCGTCACCTGCTGCTCGACCTCGACGGCACGCTGGTGCGCCAGAACGAGGCCATCGATGGCGCGGCCGAACTCCTCGAGCGTTTCGAGGGCCGCTTCGCGATCGTGTCGAACAACTCGACCCACACCGCCCAGGGCCTCGCGCTGCGGCTGCGCCGGCTCGGCCTGCGCGCGCCGCCCGAGCGCATCGTGCTGGCCGGCGAGCTCGCCGTGAGCCTGCTCGCGCGCCAGCACCCCACGGCGCGGCTGATGGTGGTGGGCACGCCGGCCTTGCAGCGCCATGCGCGCGCGCTCGGCTTCCGGCTGGTCGCGTCCGAGGCCGAGTTCGTGCTGCTCGCGCTCGACATGCGCTTCAGCCATGCGCGGCTGGGCGCGGTGGCCAACGAACTGCTGCGCGGCGCGCGGCTGGTGGTCACGAACGCCGACGCCACCCATCCGGGCCCGCACGGCCGCGTGGTGCCCGAGACCGGCTCGCTGCTCGCGGCCGTGCTCACGGCCAGCGGCGTGCAGCCCTGGCGCATCGTCGGCAAGCCCGAGCCGCTGCTGTTCGAGGAAGGCCTGCGCTGCCTGGGCGCGGAGCCCGCGAGCACGGTGGTGATCGGCGACAACCCGGCCACCGATGCCGCGGGCGCCGCGCGGCTGGGCATGGCCTGCCTGCTGGTGGGTGCCGCGCCCGAGGCGGTGGCGCCTTCGGTCGCCGGCCTGCTGCTGCCGCGCGCCACGGCCGAGGTGACCGCCCTGCCCGCGCGGCCGCCCGAGCGCAGCCGCCTCAGTACCGCTTGAGCGACAGCACGTCGAAGGTCTGGCGCAGCGTGCGCACCGAGGTGTCGTAGTCCGACAGCGCCAGGCAGGCGATCAGCACGTCGATGATCGCGAGCTGCGCGAGGCGGCTGGTCATGGCCTCGGTGCGGAAGTTGGTCTCGCGCGCCATGGTGAACAGCAGCACGTCCGAGAAGGCCTGGATCGGCGACTTGCCGAAGTTGGTGATGCACACGGTCGAGGCGCCGGCCTCCTTGGCCAGCCGCGTCGCGGTCACGGTCTCGTGCGTGCTGCCCGAGTGCGAGATGGTCAGCACCGCCACCCGCGAGTCGGTGAGCGAGGCGCTGATCGCCTGCACGTGCGAATCGACCACCACCTTCGCGTTGAGGCCGATGCGCAGCATGCGGTAGTGCGCGTCCTCGGCGATGGTGGCCGAGCTGCCGATGCCGTAGATCTCGATGCGCTCGGCGTCGCGCAACAGCTTCACCGCGCGTTCCATCGAGCCGGCATCGAGCGTGGCCTGCGTGTCGTGCAGGGTCTGCACGTTGCTCTGGAAGATCTTGCGGATCACCGCTTCGGCCGCGTCCTGCGGATCGAGGTCCTCGTGGATGAACTGCACCGGCCGCACGATCTCCTGCGCCAGCGCGATCTTGATCTGCTGGAAGCCGGTGGCGCCGAGGTTCTTGCACAGGCCGACGATGCTGCCCTCGCTCGAGCCGGTGCGCTCGGCCACCTCGCTGACCGACATGTGGACCACCTCGCGCGGGTTCTTCACGATGAAGTCGGCGATGCGCTGGCCCACCGGGCCGAGCGAGGACCAGAGGGTCTCGATGCGCGCGAGCACCGCGAACACCGGGGCGCCGCCGGAGGCCTCGGTGGCCGGGGCCTTGCCGTTCGCGGCGGGGGGAACGCTGGTGGACTTGGCGGTGGTGTTGCGCTTCATGGGCGGCGAGCTTACCCGCGCTCGATGGCGGTTTCGCGCCAGCCTCAGTCGAGGCCGTGGAAGCTGCTGTCGTCGGGACCGATGTGCGAGGGTGGCGTCCAGGCCGCGTCGCGCATCGAGCGGCTCACGAGCCGGTCCACGCCCAGCAGCGTGGCGAAGATGGCCATGCGCACCGGGATGCCGTTGTCGGTCTGGCGGAAGATCGCCAGCCGCGGGTCGTTGTCGAGATCCGTGCTCAGGTCGTGCGAGCCCGGGCGGCCGTCGCGCGGCAGCGGATGCATCAGCACCACGTCCTTCCTGCACGCCGCATCGACCAGCGCGCGGTCGATCGCGAAGGCCTGGTCGAAGCCCTCCAGCACCTCGTCGTGCGCGAAGCGCTCCTTCTGGATGCGCGTCGCGTAGACCACGTCGGCGCCGGCCAGCGCCTGCGCCGGCGCGGTGGCGGTCTCGACCACGTGGCCGTTGCGGCTCACCAGCTCCACGATCTCCGCCGGCATCGCGAGCTGCAGCGGCGCGACCAGCGTGAACTTCAGGCCGCGGTACAGCGCGAGCAGCTTGATCAGCGAATGCACCGTGCGGCCGTACTTGAGGTCGCCGACCATCGCGACATGCGCGCCGTCGACCAGCTTGCCCAGGCGCGAGAACTCGCGCTGGATGGTGTAGAGGTCGAGCAGCGCCTGGCTCGGATGCTCGCCCGGCCCGTCGCCGCCGTTGATGACCGGCACGTTGGTGGCGCGCGCGAACTCGGCGACCGAGCCCTGCTCGGGATGGCGCACCACGATCGCATCGGCATAGCCGCTGATCACGCGGCTGGTGTCGCGGATCGATTCGCCCTTGGCCATCGAGGAGAAGGTGAAGCCCGTCGTGTCGCAGACCGAGCCGCCGAGCCGGCAGAAGGCCGCGCCGAAGCTCACGCGCGTGCGCGTGCTGGCCTCGAAGAACAGGTTGGCCAGCACCGCGCCCTCGAGCACGCGGCTGACCTTGCGGCGACGCGCGATCGGCTGCATCACGTCGGCGAGCCGGAACAGCTCGTCGATGGCCTCGCGATCGAACTGGGCCACCGACAGCAGGTGCTGCGCGCCGTCGACATGGAGCGACCGGCGCAGTGCACCATTCTGTGCGCTCTGCGTATATTCTCCGGGGCGCCCGCTCGAGGCCAGGATCTCGCTCACGAAGCGCCGTGCCACCTCGGGCATGGCCCGAAATTCGTTCGACTCGTCGGGCAGCAGCCAGGCGTCGAGCGCCCTCCGGCGGCTGCCGATGCGCTCGGCGAAGGCATCGCGCGTCATGTTGAGCTGACGCATCGCGTCGCGGAGAAGCACTTGCTGCGGCATGTTCATAGGCCGCGAGTTTATACGCAATGCGTATATTTCAGAAATCCCGCCCGGATCCTAGCGCCGGGCCACCTTCACGGGCTTCTTCGCGCCCGGGCGCAGCGCGCGCTGGCGCGTGCCCGCGCCGCGCGCGGGCCCCGCGGGCGCCACGTCGTGCTGGCTCGCGCGCAGCTTGAAGTCGCAGGTCTGCACGGCCAGCTCGACGATGCGCGCCAGCGCCGGGCTCGCGTTGTCGCGCCGGTGCACGGCGCTGTAGACCAGCGGCGGCGGCATCGGGTCGCTGCGCACGATGCGCAGCAGGCCGCTGCGGATGTCGGGCCGCACGTAGTCGAGCGCCTGCTGGCTGATGCCGAAGCCGCTGATCGTCAGCTCGCGCAGCACCGTCGTGCTGTTGGTCAGCATGACCTTGCCGAAGCGGAAGCCGTGCTCCGCGCGCCAGGCCTCGTAGAAGCGGTTCTTCGAGGCGCCCGCGGGCTGCTCGATCACGGGGTAGTCGGCGAACTCGTGCGGCTTCAGCGCGCGCTGCGGAATGCGCAGCCGCGGGCTCGCGATCCAGGCCTGGTCGACCTGCCCCACCTTGACCGATTCGAAGGCTTGGCCCCAGAAGGTGCCCGGCATGATCGTCAGGTCGAGCTTGTTGGCCTCGAGCCGCTCGAACAGCGTGAGGCCGGCATCCACCACCGGCTCGATCGTCACCTGCGGATGCAGCTTCTGCAGCAGCTGGATCAGCCGCGTGAGCCAGGTCATCGCGATCAGTTCCGTCACGCCCACGCGGAAGCTGCCGCGCAGCGTCTTGTCGAGGCTGATGTCGTGCTCGATGCGCTGCCACAGCCGCAGCGCCTCTTCCGCCAGCGGCAGCAGCTCGCGGCCGGGCTGCGCCAGCTCCAGCCCGTGCGAGGTGCGGTGCAGCAAGGGACCGCCGAGCGACTCCTCGAGCTCGGCCAGGCGCTTGGAGATGGCCGACTGCGTGGTGTGCAGCTTCACCGCCGCGGCGCTGAAGCTCTGGAGCCTGGCACTGAACAGGAAGGCCTCGAGCTGCTTGAAGGTGAAGTTCATGCGGCGGAATGTACGCCCACCACCGGCCAGGAAAAAAAGGAATACCGAGCCACGCCGATTACTCGTTTGTCCCGCGGCGAAGGCACTTCGATACTGGCCGCATGCTTCACATCGCACCACGACTGAACCGGATCCAGCCTTCTCCGAGTTCCATGGCCGGCCAGAGGGCGCGCGAGCTGCGCGCGCAGGGCCGGGACATCCTCGCTCTCACCGCCGGCGAGCCCGACTTCGAGACGCCCGAACACATCAAGCAGGCCGCCATCCGCGCGATGGCCGACGGCCAGACGCGCTACACCGACGTCGGCGGCACGCCGGCGCTCAAGGAGGCCATCGCGGGCAAGTTCCTGCGCGAGAACCGGCTGCGCTACGCGCCGGGCGAGATCATCGTCGGCACCGGCGCCAAGCAGGTGATCTTCAATGCGCTGATGTGCACGGTGGCGGCCGGCGACGAGGTCATCGTGCCGGCGCCCTACTGGGTCTCGTACCCCGACATCGCGCGGCTGGCCGGCGGCGTGCCGGTGTTCGTCGACGGCCCGGCCGCGGCGGGCTTCAAGCTGCAGCCCGCCGACCTCGAGCGCGCCATCACCGGCCGCACGCGCTGGCTGATGCTCAACTCGCCGAACAACCCGAGCGGGGCCACCTACACGCGCGCCGAACTGCTGGCGCTGGCCGAGGTGCTGCGGCGCCATCCGCAGGTCTGGGTGCTGACCGACGACATCTACGAGCACCTGGTCTACGGCGACGCGCCCTTCGCCACCCTCGCCGAGGTGGCGCCCGACCTGCAGGAACGCACGCTGACGGTGAACGGCGTCTCCAAGGCCTATGCGATGACGGGCTGGCGCATCGGCTACGGCGCCGGGCCCGCGGCGCTGATCAAGGCGATGGTCAAGCTGCAGTCGCAGAGCACCTCGGGCCCGAACTCGATCGCGCAGGCGGCCGCCATCGCGGCGCTCACCGGGCCGCAGGACAGCATCGCCACCAACCGCCAGGCCTACCGCGCGCGGCGCGACACGGTGGTCGAGGCGCTCAATGCCGTCGACGGCATCCGTTGCGAAGTGCCCGACGGCGCCTTCTACGTCTTCGCCTCGTGCAGCGCGCTGTTCGGGCTGCGCACGCCCCAGGGCACGACGATCGCCGACAGCGACGACTGGGTGATGCACCTGCTCGACGCGCAGGACCTCGCGTCACTGCAGGGCAGCGCCTATGGCGTGCCGACGCACTTCCGCCTCTCGTTCGCCGCCGGCATCGAGCAGCTGCTCGAAGGCTGCCGGCGCATCGCGCGCGCCCGCGCCGAACTCTCGGGCCCACCGCTTCACCAGGAACCGCAATGAAACTCCGCTCCCTTCTCACGCTGCTGCCGGTCGTGGCCGCGGGCACGGCCTGGCTCGGCGCCGCCACCGCGAGCGCGGCCGACACCTTTCCATCGAAGCCCGTGAAGATCCTCGTGGGCTTCTCGCCCGGCGGCTCGAACGACGTGGTGGCGCGGCTGATCGCACCGAAGCTGGCCGAGGGGCTGGGCCAGCAGGTGCTGATCGACAACCGCCCCGGCGCCGGCGGCAACATCGCGGCCTCGGCCATGCTCGCCGCGCCGGCCGATGGCCACACCCTGCTGATGTGCACCACGGGCACGCTGTCGATCCAGCCGCATGTGCTGAAAAGCATGCCCTTCGATCCCGAGAAGGACATCGTGCCGGTCACGCAGGTCGTCAATGCGCCCTACATGCTGCTGGTCAACGCGAGCCTGCCGGTGAAGAACGTGAAGGAGCTGGTCGCCTACGCCAAGCAGAAGCCCGGCGAGATCAACTTCGCGTCCTCGGGCACGGCCACCGGCGGCCATCTCGCGGGCGAGATGCTCAAGAGCCGCGCGGGCATCGACATCGTGCACGTGGCCTACAAGGGCACGGGCCAGGCCATGACCGACCTGATCGCGGGCCAGGTCTCGATGATCTTCGACCAGCCCGTGAGCTCGATGCAGTACGCACGCGCCGGCAAGCTGCGCGCGCTCGCCGTGGCCAGTCCGCGCCGGCTCGCGGCCTTTCCCGAGATTCCGACCGTGGCCGAGGCCGGCGTCGCCGAGGTCGAGCCCGTGACCTGGGCCGGCATCTGCGCGGCGAAGAACACGCCGCCGGCCGTGGTCGAACGCCTGCAACGCGAGATCGCGAAGGTGCTCGCGCAGCCCGAGATCGCCAAGCGCCTGACGGCCGACGGCCTCGAGCCCGTGGGCAGCACGCCCGAGCAGTTCCGCGCCTTCCTCGCGGCCGACAAGCGCAAGTGGGGCCGCGTGGTGAAGGACGCCGACGTCAAGGCCGAATGAGAGAACACCAGACCATGAACCCGCATCCCGACATCGTTCGCGACTTCGAGCGCGTTGCCCCCGAACTGCTGCACCGCGCCGCGGCCTTCCAGCCGGCCATCCTCGCCGACGTCGCGGGCCGCCGCGGCGCCCTGCACGGCCGCATCGAGGCCCTGCGCCACCGCATGAAGCTGGTGGGCAGCGCGCTCACGGTGGAGGTGCGGCCCGGCGACAACCTGATGATCCATGCCGCGATCGCGCTCGCGCAGCCGGGCGACGTGCTGGTGATCGACGGCAAGGGCGACCGCAGCGCGGCGCTGATGGGCACGATCATGATGAATGCCTGCCGCCAGGTCGGCATCGCCGGCGTGGTGATCGACGGTGCGGTGCGCGACAGCGTGGAGATCGACGAGATGGACTTCCCGGTGTTCTCGGTCGGCACCAACCCCAACGGCCCGACCAAGCTGGCCTCGGGGCGCATCGGGCACCCGGTGTCGGTCGGCGGCGTGGCCGTGCGTCCCGGCGATCTGGTGATCGGCGATGCCGATGGCGTGGTAGTGGTCGAGCGGGAGAAAGTCGAAACCCTGCTTCGCGCGGCGCAGAAGAAGGTCGAGGACGAAGCCGCGCGCATCGAAGCGATCAGGCAAGGCCACACGGCGGCCAGCTGGCTCGACGCGGCACTGCGCAACGCGGGCGTGCTCAAGGAAGGCGAGACGCTGGCGTGAGCGGCGCGCTGTCGCGCCAGACACGAGGAAAGGGCCCGCAGGCCCTTTCCTCATTCGCTTCTTTCATGCGGCCGGTGCTCTCGCACCGGCGTGCCACCGTGGCTCAGAGGCCAGCTTGACGCGTGAACGACACGCTGGGCTTCTTGTAGGCTTGCGGCACTTCGTCGCGGTAGAAGGCGCGGCGGTCGAGGCTTTGCAGCGGATCGTGGGCCTTGGCAACGGCTTCGGCACGGATGGTCGCGCGGTCGGCGGTCGAGCTGAAGGGTTGCGCACCGGCGGTGGCACCTTCGCTGTAGGCATCGCCGGCACGGGCTGCTGCCACGGCTTGCGATGCGACTTCGGAACGCGAGACCGTGGAGTGCACGGTGTGGACGCCGTCATAGGTTTCGGCTTGTGCGCCGGTGGCGGCAAGCAGGGCAACGGCAACGGCGGCGAGGATCTTCGAGGCGGTCATTTGGTATCTCCTTCAGGTTGAACGGTGGTTTGTCCGTGAGGAGAAGTTTGATCCTGTTCGATCCTTTTGAATCACCGCAAAAAGAATCACGGCGTTCGCCGTTTCGAAACAATCCAGAAAGTTTTGGGCAAGTTTCACGCATGCGAGCGGGGCGCTGAATCTACCCTCTTCAGAGGGAGATTGGTCGAAAGCACTACTTTCCCGCATCCTTTGCATGCGCACGGCGCATGCATGAAATCTTGCCGAATCCTCAATGCGAGATCATCCACGGCCGCCGCGACGGTGCCGATTTGGCACCGTTCGACGCGGTCACCGTGGCACCGCGGCGCGCACTCGTCGAGCAGCATCCGCAGCCCGATGGATGGCGCAATCGCGCGTAGTCGCGCGAGCTCGCGGGCTCGTGCCGCGCGCGTTCGTTGGTGGCCATCGCGAGGCGCGTGTCGGCCGCCATGAGCGCGAGGCGCGGCGCGGCCGCGAGCACGCGCGGCGAGGCGCCGCCGCAGTCGGGGCAGGCAGCGGGTTCGTCGCGCAGCGCCGAGGGGCGCAGCGCCTCGAAGCCGCCGCAGCGTCCGCAGTCGTAGTCGTAGGTGGGCATGCGGCTTCCTTGTTCTTCTTTTCTTCTCAGCGCAGGTCGGGCGACAGCGGCATGTCGATGCTGCCGTCGATCATCTTCACCGGCCCCGTGGCGTTGGGATTGATGTCGAAGTCGAAGATGCCCGTGGGCAGCCACAGGGTGGCGCAGGAGTTGGGCACGTCGACCACGCCGCTGATGTGGCCCTGCACCGGTGCCGTGCCGAGGATCGAGTAGGCCTGCGCGCCCGAGTAGCCGAACTTCTTCAGGTACTCGATGGCGTTGAGGCAGGCCTGGCGGTAGGCCACGTTGACGTCGAGGTAGTGCTGCTTGCCGCTCTCGTCGACCGAGATGCCCTCGAAGATCAGGTAGTCGTTGTACTGCGGCGTGATGGGGCTGGGCTTGAAGATCGGGTTCTTGATGCCGTACTTGGCCATGCCGCCCTTGATGAGCGAGACCTTCATGTGCACCCAGCCGGCCATCTCGATGGCGCCGCAGAAGGTGATCTCGCCGTCGCCCTGGCTGAAGTGCAGGTCGCCCACGCTGAGGCCCGCGCCGTCGACGTAGACGGGGAAGAACACCTTCGAGCCGCGCGACAGATCCTTGATGTCGCAGTTGCCGCCATGCTCGCGCGGCGGCACGGTGCGCGCGCCCTCGGCCGCGGCCTTGGCACGCGCCTCGCCGGTCATCTTGCCCATGTGGGCGGTGCCGGCGAACGGCGGATTGGCCAGGCCCGGCACGCGATCGGGGTCGGTGGCGATCAGCGCCTTCTCGCGCTCGTTCCACATGTCGAGCATGGGCTTGTCGGGCAGGCAGCCGATGAGGCCCGGATGGATCAGGCCCGCGAAGTTCACGCCCGGGATGTGGCGCGAGCTGGTGAACATGCCCTTGAAGTCCCAGATCGATTTCTGCGCTTCGGGAAAATGATCGGTGAGAAAACCGCCACCGTTCTTCTTCGAGAAAAATCCGTTGAAGCCCCAGAGGCTGTCCTGCTTGGCGCCGATGTCGAGCAGATCGACCACCAGCAGGTCGCCGGGCTCGGCACCCTTCACGCCCACGGGGCCCGAGAGGTAGTGCACGGTGCTCAGGTCGATGTCGCGCACGTCGTCGGCGCTGTCGTTGTTCTTGATGAAACCGCCGGTCCAGTCGAAGGTCTCGAGGATGAAGTCGTCGCCGGGGTTGACCCAGCAGGCCATCGGAATGTCCGGGTGCCAGCGGTTGTGGATCATCTCGTTCTCGGTGGGCGACTTGGTCAGATCGACCTTGATCAGCGTGTCCGTCATTGCAGTGGCTCCTGGTTGGGGTTGTGGTTAAACAGAGAGATAGGCCTTGATGCGCTCGACATCGGTCTTGTCGCGCGCGGTCTCGTGCACGAGGCGCCCGCCTTCGATCACGAACAGGCGGTCGGCCACGTCCATCGCGAAGCTCAGCACCTGCTCCGACACGACGATGGTCAGGCCGCGCAGCTTGCGGATCTCGTTGAGCGCCTTGGCGATGTCCTTGATGATCGAAGGCTGGATACCCTCGGTGGGCTCGTCGAGCAGCAGCACCTTGGGATCGGTGACGAGGGCGCGCGCGATGGCCAGCTGTTGCTGCTGCCCGCCCGAGAGGTTGCCGCCCTTGCGCCGGCGCATGTCCCACAGCACGGGGAAGAGCGCGTAGATCTCCTCGGGGATGCGGCGGGTCCTGGAGTTCTCGAGGCCGGTCTCGATGTTCTCCTCGACGGTCAGGGTCGGGAAGATCATGCGGCCCTGCGGCACGTAGGCGATGCCTTTGGCGACGCGCCTGAAACTCTCGTCGCGCGAGACGTCCTGTCCCGCCACCTCGATGCGGCCGCTCTTCAAGGGGAGCACGCCCATGAGGCTCTTGAACAGCGTGGTCTTGCCCATGCCGTTTCTGCCCATGATGGCGACGGTCTCGTTGGCCATGCCTTCGAACGAGATGCCATGCAGGGCTTCGCTCTGGCCGTAGGCTACGTGGAGGTTTTCTACCTTGAGGTTGATGTTGCTCATTTGCTTGGCCTCTGTTTGGGTCCGTTCTTTGTCTGGGGTGCTGCTGTTCGGGGCGCGTGCACAGGACAGCGGGTACTTCCCTCCGCGAATGTCCCCCGCCCTTCGGGCTCCTCCTTTATTTCGCTGCGGGAAGCACCCACTGCCCTGTGCACGGGGACGCCGCGGTGGTGCCGGCGACTCAACAACCGTTGCGTCCAGGCGCACGTCGATGGGGTACTCCCCGCAGCGAAATAAAGGAGGAGCCGAAGGCGGGGGACATTCGCGGAGGGGAGTACCCCATCGACGTGTGCCCGCTCCAACCGATGAACACTCGGCACAACGAGAAAACTCATCAATGCCCCAGATAAACGTCGATGACCTTCGGATCCGCCTGCACCTTCTCCATGGGCCCCTCGGCCAGGATCTTTCCCTGGTGCATCACAGTGACCTTGTGCGCGATCTGCTTCACGAAGGCCATGTCGTGCTCGATCACGATCACCGCACGGTTCTGGCAGATGCGCTTGAGCAGCTCGGCCGTGAGTTCGCGTTCGCGCGCGCTCATGCCCGCGATGGGTTCGTCGAGCATCAGCAGTTCGGGTTCCTGCATCAGCAGCATCCCGATCTCCAGCCACTGCTTCTGGCCGTGGCTCAGCAGGCCCGCTTCGGTGTCGAGCCGGTCGGCCAACCCGATCTCCGTCGCCACGGCCTGCACGCGTGCCTTGACCTCGTCGTCGCACTGGAAGGCCAGCGCGCCGAACACCGAGCGGCCCTTGGGGAAGGACACCTCGAGGTTCTGGAACACGCTGAGGTTCTCGTAGATCGACGGTGTCTGGAACTTGCGCCCGATGCCCAGCCGCACGCGCTTGTGCTCGGCCATCTTCGTCAGCTCGGTGTTCTTGAACTTGATGCTGCCGCCGCTGGCGCGCGTCTTGCCGCAGATCAGGTCGAGCAGCGTCGTCTTGCCGGCCCCGTTCGGGCCGATGATCACGCGCAGCTCGTTGCGGTCGATGTAGAGCGTGAGGTCGTCGATGGCCTTGAAGCCGTCGAAGGACACGCTGAGGTCTTCCACGGCGAGCGCGAAGTCGGTGTTGCTCATGGTCGGTCTCCGGTTCAGGCGCGCTGGCTGCCCACGCCTTCGGGCAGCGTGGGTTCGGGTGTTGGCACGACCGGAGTCGCGGCCACCGCAGGCGGCTTGACCGCAGCCTCGCGCAGCGCCTGGCGACGCGACTTCCACCACGGACGGATCTTTTCTTCCCACAGGCCCGCCAGGCCCATCGGGAAGGCCATCGTCACGCCGATGAACAGCCCCGCCATCAGGAACAGCCACAGGTCCGGGAAGCTCTCCGAGAACAGCGTCTTGCCCGCGTTCACCAGCAGCGCGCCGTAGACCGCGCCCACCAGGCTCATGCGGCCGCCCACCGCGCAGAAGATCACCATCTCGATCGAGGGCACGATGCCCACGAAGCTCGGCGACATGAAGCCCACCTGCAGCGCGAACATCGCGCCGCCGATGCCCGAGAGCCCGGCCGCCAGGCAGAAGGTGAAGACCTTGAAGTTCGACACGTCGTAGCCCGAGAAACGCACCCGGTCTTCCTTGTCGCGCATCGCCAGCAGCAAGGTGCCGAGCTTGCTGGTCTGGATCCAGCGGCACAGCACGATGGCCGCAACCAGCAGCGCCACGCAGACGTAGTAGAGGATGTACTTCGCGCTGTCGGTGCGCGTGTCCCAGCCCAGCATCGTCTTCAGGTCGGTCATGCCGTTCACGCCGCCGGTGTAGCCCTGCTGGCCGATGATCAGCACCGTGAGGATCAGCGCCACCGCCTGCGTGATGATCGCGAAGTAGACCCCGCCCACGCGGCGCTTGAACATCGCGAAGCTGATCAGCCAGGCCAGTGCCATCGGCACCGCCACCACCAGGATCAAGGTCAGCGGCAGGCTCTTGAACGGCAGCCAGAACGCCGGCAGCGCCGTGATCTGGTTCCAGTCCATGAAGTCCGGAATGCCGGGCGTCGACTGGATCTTTGTCGACACCGGATCGGAGGCCTCGAGCTTGAGGAACATCGCCATCGCGTAGCCGCCGAGCCCGAAGAACACGCCCTGCCCGAGGCTCAGCACCCCGCCGTAGCCCCACACCATCACCAGCCCCACGGCGACGAAGGCATAGGTGAGGTACTTGCCCACCAGGTTGAGTCGGAAGATGTCGAGCGACAGCGGCAGCACCACCGCGAGCAGCAGCACCAGCAGCAGCAGGCTGCCGAGCTGGTAGCGCTGGATCGAGGCCTTGAGGAAATTCATCGGGAGTTCTCCGGGAAAGCGAAAGTCAGCGACGCACCTTGACGGCGAACAGGCCCTGCGGCCGCATCATCAGAATGAGCACGATCAGCGACAGCGTCAGCACCTTGGCCATCGAGCCGGTCATGAAGAACTCCGAGACCGACTGCGTCTGCGCGATACCGAAGGCCGAGACCACCGTGCCCAGCAGGCTGGCCGCGCCGCCGAAGGTGACGACCAGGAAGGCGTCGACGATGTAGAGCGAGCCCGAGGTCGGCCCGGTCGAGCCGATGGTGGTGAAGGCCGCGCCCGCCACGCCGGCGATGCCGCAGCCGATCGCGAAGGTCAGGCGGTCGGTCTTCTTCGTGTCGATACCGGTGGCGTTGGCCATCGTGCGGTTGGCCACCGTGGCGCGCACCCGCAGGCCCCAGCGGCTCCGGTGCAGCGCGATCAGCACGCCGCCCGTGACCAGCGCCGTGAGCACCAGCACGAACATGCCGTTGATCGGGATGTCGAGGCCCTCGTGCGGCGTCCACGAGCCCATCAGCCACTCGGGCAAGGTCGGGCTCACCTCCTTCGGACCGATGAAGGTGCGAAAGATCTGCTGCAGCCCCAGGCTCACGCCCCAGGTCGCGAGCAGCGTGTCGAGCGGCCGCTTGTAGAGATGGCGGATCAGCGCCCATTCGACCAGCCAGCCGACGATGAACGCGAACACGAAGGCCAGTGCGATCGAGATCGGGAAGTAGTACGGCATGAAGGCCGGTGCCAGGTGCTCGGTCACCTGCGCCGCGAGGAAGACCGAGTAGGCCCCGATGGTCATGAACTCGCCGTGCGCCATGTTGATGACGCCCATCTGGCCGAAGATGATCGCGAGCCCCAGGCCCATGAGCAGCAGCACCGCGAAGAGGCTCAGCCCCGCGAAGCCCTGCATCAGGCCGATGTTCCACATGTCCGACAGCGTCATGGCGACAGTTCCAGGTATTGGGGTGTTGGCTCCTTCCCCCTCTGGGGGAAGGTCGGGATGGGGGCATGCGGCGTGCGCGGTGGTGACGCCGCTTGCCCCCACCCCTGCCCTCCCCCAGAGGGGGAGGGAGAAAGACAGGCAGGCAGGCGGGAATTACTGGTAGCCCTTGGGGAACGGATCCGGCTTGATCAGCTCCGCCGACTCCGCCACCACCTTGAAGGTCCCGTCCGGCTGCCCCTGGCCGATGCGCGCCTTACTCCACAGGTGGTGGTTCGCGTCGAGCTTCACGTAGCCTTCGGGCGCGGTCTTGAGTTCGATGCCCGGCGAGCCCGCCACCACCTTGTCGACGTCGAAGCTGCCGGCCTTCTCGACCGCGGCCTTCCACAGCCACGGGCCGAGGTAGCCGGCCTGCGTCACGTCGCCGATCACCGCGTCCTTGCCGTACTTGGCCTTGAAGGCGGCCACGAACTTCTTGTTGTTCTCGTTGTCGAGCGACTGGAAGTACTTCATCGACGAATAGAAGCCCGCGAAGTTCTCACCGCCCACGCCGGTCATCTCGTCCTCGGTCACGGCCAGGGTCAGCAGGAACTGCTTGTCGCCCGTGATGCCCGCGGCCTTGAGCTGCTTGTAGAAGGCCACGTTCGAGCCGCCCACCACGGCCGCGAAGATGCAGTCGGGCTTGGCGACCTTGATCTTGTTGATCAGCGAGTTGAAGTTGGTGTGGCCCAGCGGGTAGTACTCCTCGCCCTTGACCGAACCCTTCTGGAAGTTCTCGATGTGCTTGCGCGCGATCTTCATCGAGGTGCGCGGCCAGATGTAGTCGGAGCCGACGAGGAAGAAGGTCTTCGCCTTCTTCTCCTTCGCGCCCCAGTCCAGGCCCCAGATGATCTGCTGCGTCGCTTCCTGGCCCGTGTAGATCACGTTCTTGCTCTGCTCCAGGCCTTCGTAGAAGGTCGGGTAGTACAGCAGGCCGTTCTCCTTCTCGAACACCGGCAGCACGGCCTTGCGCGAGGCGCTGGTCCAGCAGCCGAAGACGGCCGCGACCTTGTCGTTGACCAGCAGCTTCTTCGACTTCTCGGCGAAGGTCGGCCAGTCGGAGGCGCCGTCCTCCTTGATGACCTTGATCTTGCGGCCCAGGATGCCGCCCATCGCGTTGATCTGGTCGATCGCGAGCTGCTCGGCCTGGATCGAGCCGGTCTCCGAGATCGCCATCGTGCCGGTGGACGAATGCAGTTGGCCCACCGTCACCTCGGTGTCGGTCACGGCGAGCTTGGTGGTGTTGACCTTGGCCGTGGGGAACTGGCCCTGGCCGAAGCTCAGGCCGCTCAGGCCCATCACGGGCAGTGCGGCGGCGCCTTGCAGCAGGCGGCGGCGACGCAATGCCAGGGCATCGAGGGAAAGATCGGAATCACGCGACATCGAAGAACTCCAGCAGGTTGAGGAAAGTACAGGCCGCGCACCATCGAAGTGCATCGGACGGTGCGGCTGGCACCATGGCTGGAACTTTAGAAATCACTGGCCGCTGCGCGAATACGTCATTCAACGTAGCGGCCTGCGCATCGCCTGCCCGCAGACTCGCGGGACCGACGACGACGGACCGGGGGGCGCACGGCGGGCACGGAGCGCTTCTTGCAATGCAGCTGCACCATGCCGATCCCCTCGCCGTCGCCGTCTCCACGAGACACCCCGATGCCTTCCGTCAATTCCGTGAGCGGGCAGAAGATCTTTCGCATCCGACGCGACTACAACGCCTGGGTCGCGAACGAGACGCTGGAGGACTACGCGCTGCGCTACACGCCGCGCAGCTTCCGCAAGTGGTCGGAGTTCCGGGTCGCGAACGCCGCCTTCGGCGCCACCTCCTTCCTCGCGCTCGAGGCCATCGGCGGCGCGATCGCGCTGAGCTACGGCTTCTCGAACGCGCTGTGGGCGATCCTGGTGGTGGGGCTGATCACCTTCCTCACGGGCCTGCCGATCTCCTACTACGCCGCGCGCCACGGCGTCGACATGGACCTGCTCACGCGCGGCGCCGGCTTCGGCTACCTGGGCTCCACCCTCACCTCGCTGATCTACGCGAGCTTCACCTTCATCTTCTTCGCGCTCGAGGCCGCCATCCTCGCGCTCGCGCTGCAGATGTACCTCGACTGGCCGCTGTGGCTGCTCTACCTGGTGTCCTCGCTGGTCATCATTCCGCTGGTGGCGCGCGGCATCACGCTGATCTCGGGGCTGCAGCTGTGGACGCAGCCGATCTGGATCGTGCTGTTCGTCTGCCCCTTCGTCGCGGTGCTGGTGAAGAAGCCCGAGCTCTATGCCGACTTCACCGGCCTCGTGGGCCGGGTCTCCAACAGCAGCGGCTTCGATCCGCTGATGTTCGGCGCCGCCGCCACGGTCGCCTTCTCGCTGGTGGTGCAGATCGGCGAGCAGGTCGACTACCTGCGCTTCCTGCCCGAGAAGACGGCCGCCAACCGCGCGCGCTGGTGGACCGCGGTGCTGGTGGCCGGGCCGGGCTGGATCGTGCCGGGCATGCTCAAGATGATGGGCGGCGCCTTCCTGGCCTTCCTCGCGCTGCAGCACGAGATCCCGGCCAACCACGCGATCGAGCCGACGCAGATGTACCTCACGGGCTTCGCCTACGTGCTGCGCGACCCGGCCTGGATCCTCGGCATCACGGTGCTGTTCGTGGTGGTCTCGCAGATGAAGATCAACCTCACGAACGCCTATGCCGGCTCGCTGGCCTGGTCGAACTTCTTCGCGCGGCTCACGCACAGCCATCCGGGCCGGGTGGTGTGGCTGGTGTTCAACGTGGTGATCGCGATCCTGCTGATGGCGCTGGGCGTGTTCGCCGCGCTCGAGCATGTGCTGGGCTTCTACAGCAACATCGCGATCGCCTGGGTCGGCGCGCTGGTGGCCGACCTGGTCATCAACAAGCCGCTGGGCTGGAGCCCGAAGACCATCGAGTTCAAGCGCGCCCATCTCTACGACATCAACCCCGTGGGCCTGGTCGCCACGCTGGTGGCGGCGGCGCTCGCGATGCTGGCCTACTCGGGCGCCATCGGCCAGTGGGCGCGCTCCTTCTCACCCTTCATCGCGCTGGCCACCGCGCTCGCGGTCTCGCCGCTGCTGGCCTGGCGCACGCGCGGGCGCTACTACCTCGCGCGGCGCGACATCGCGCACTGGACGCCGGGCCAGATCGTCAAGTGCTCGGTCTGCGACAACGGCTTCGAGTCGGAGGACATGGCGCACTGCCCGGCCTACAGCGCGCCGATCTGCTCGCTGTGCTGCACGCTCGAGTCGCGCTGCCACGACCGCTGCAAGACCGACTCGCGCGCGGCCGAACAGATGAGCGGCTGGCTGCAGTCGCTGCTGCCGCCGGCGCTGTCGGCGCGGCTCAACTTCCGCGTCGCCCACTACCTGATGGTGGCGGCCTCGCTGGTGGCGCTGCTGGCCACGGTGATGGGCGTGGTCTACGCGCAGGAGGCGATCACCGGCGCCAGCGCGGTCGATCCGCGGCTGCGCGACGCCTTCCTCAAGGTCTTCACCCTGCTGTCGCTGGTGGCGGCGGTGGCGGCCTGGTGGGTGGTGCTGGGCAGCGAGAGCCGGCAGATGGCGCAGGAGGAGTCGAACCGCCACAACCACCTGCTCACGCTCGAGATCGAGGCCCACCAGCGCACCGATGCCGCGCTGCAGGCCGCCAAGGAAGCGGCCGAGGCGGCCAACCAGGCCAAGACCCGCTACGTGGCCGGCATGACGCACGAGCTGCGCACGCCGCTCAACAGCATCCTGGGCTACTCGCAGATCCTGCTCAAGGGCGATGCCGCGCTGCCGCCGCGCGAGGCGGTGCAGACCATCCACCGCAGCGGCGAGCACATGCTGGGCCTGATCGACGGCCTGCTCGACCTCGCGCGCATCGAGGCCGGGCGGCTGCAGCTCGAGCCGGCGCCGCTGGCGCTGCCGGCCTTCCTCGACCAGGTGGTGCACATGGTGCGGCCGCAGGCCGAGAACAAGGGGCTGGCTTTCGTCTACACCCACGCCGGGCGGCTGCCGCCCTGGGTGCATGCCGACGCCAAGTGGCTGCGCCAGATCCTCATCAACCTGCTGACCAATGCCGTGCGCTTCACCGACAGCGGCACCGTCACGCTGCACGTGGACGCGCGCCGCGAGGTGCTGCGCTTCGACGTGATCGACACCGGCATCGGCGTGGCGCCGCAGGACCACCAGCGCATCTTCCTGCCCTTCGAGCGCGGTGCGGCCGGGCGCCGGCGTGGCGAACCCGGCACCGGGCTGGGCCTCACGATCACCGGGCTGCTGACCTCGCTGATGGGCGGCGAGCTCAAGCTGGCCGCCACCTCCTCGGCCGGCAGCACCTTCAGCGTGCGCGTCTACCTGCGCGCGGTGGCCGACCCCGGCCCGCAGGCCAAGGCCGGCGCGCTGCGCCAGCCGGTGTCGGGCTACCTCGGCGAGCGCCGCACGCTGCTGGTGGTCGACGACCAGCCGGTGCAGCGCCAGATGCTGGCCGGCATGCTGGCGCCGCTGGGCTTCGAGGTGCGCGAGGCCGCGAGCGGCACCGAGTGCCTCGACAGCCTGCGCGAGGAGCTGCCCTCGGCGATCCTGCTCGACCTCAGCATGGACGACCTCGACGGCTGGCAGACCGCGAGCCTGGTGCGGGCCTCGGGCTTCGATGCGCTGCCGATCATCATCGTCTCGGCCAACATGTTCGAGAACCAGGCCGAACGCCTGCGCGCCGCGGGCTGCCAGGCCTTCGTGGGCAAGCCGGTGATCGAGTCCGAACTGATCGCCACGCTCGAGCGCCACCTCGGCCTCGAATGGCTCGATGCCGCCGACGCGCTGCGCCCGCGGGCCGACGAAGAACTCGCGCCGGTTCGCCCGCCGCGGCTGCTGCTCGGCGAGGACGACCGGGCCGAGCTGATGCGGCTGGTGCAGATGGGCCACGTGCGCGGCCTGCACCAGGCGCTCGACCGGCTGGCCGCCCAGTCGCCCGGCGCGGCCGCCACCTGCACCTGGCTGCGCGGCATGGTCGCGCGCTTCGAACTCGACTCCCTCCGCAAGGCCCTCGCCGAAGATGCAGACACCCTCGCCTCCCCTTCCTGAAGCCGAACGCCCCGTGGTGCTGGTGGTGGACGACGCCCCCAGCAGCCTCGGCATGCTGTGCGACACGCTCGAGGCCAGCGGCTACACCGTGCTGGTGGCGGCCGACGGCGAATCGGCGCTGCAGCGGCTCGAACTGGTGGTGCCCGACGCCATCCTGCTCGACGGCATGATGCCCGGCCTCTCGGGCTTCGAGACCTGCCGTCGCATCAAGGCCGACGCGGCGCTCGCGCACATCCCCGTGATCTTCATGACCGGCCTCTCTGAAACCGCCGACGTGGTCGAGGGCTTCGAATGCGGCGGCGTCGACTACGTGGTGAAGCCGATCCGCGCGCAGGAGGTGCTGGCGCGCCTGCACACCCATGCGCGCAACGCCCGCATCACGCGCATGGCGCGCGACGCGGTCGACGTGGCCGGCATGGGCGTGGTCTTCGTCGATGCGCGCGGGCGCGTCGCCTGGCGCTCGCCGCAGGCCGGCCTGTGGCTGCATGCGCTGGGCGAGGCGCGCGCGCCGGGCCTGCTGCCGCGCGCGCTCGAGGCCGCGCTGGCGCCCGGCGCCACCCTCGGCGTGGTCACGGCGGCCGGCATCCGGCTGTCGGTGCGCAACCTCGGCGCGGCCGCATTGGGCGAGACCATGCTGCTGTTCGCGGTGCAGCGCGAGGGCGCGGGCGGCGCCTCGTCGGCGCGGCTGGCCGAGGCCGCGCTCACGCCGCGCGAGACCGAGGTGCTGTCGTGGCTCGCCAAGGGCAAGACCAACCGCGACATCGGCGAGATCCTCGGCACCAGCCCGCGCACGGTGAACAAGCACCTCGAGCACATCTTCGAAAAGCTCGGCGTGGAGACCCGCGCGGCCGCGGCGGCGCTGGCCAGCGGCCAATTCGATTGAGGTTCGCGCTCAGGCGTTGCTCGTCGCGCGCACTTCCTCGATCGTGGTCTGGCCCGCCAGCACCTTCTCGATGCCGTCCTGGCGCAGCGTGCGCATGCCTTCCTTCAGCGCCGCCTGCAGCAGCTCCTCGGCGCGCGCCCCGCTCTGCACCAGCCGGCGCAGCTCCTTCGAGACCGTCATCAGCTCGTGGATGCCGACGCGCCCGCGAAAGCCCGTCTTCGCGCAGTGCTCGCAGCCCGCGCCGCTGTGCAGATGCAGCCGCCCGTCGCGGCCGAAGCGCTGCAGCCAGCCATCGAGCGTGGCCTGCCGGCGCGCCGGGATCTCCTCGGCCGGGAAGGCGTGCAGGTAGTCGGCCAGCAGTTCCTCGACCGCCTCCTCGCTCGCGGGCGCGCTGCGCACGCAGTGGCCGCAGATGCGACGCACCAGCCGCTGCGCCAACACCGCGAGCAGCGAGTCGGCGAAGTTGAACGGGTCCATGCCCATGTCGAGCAGGCGCGTCACGGTCTCGGGCGCGCTGTTGGTGTGCAGGGTCGACAGCACCAGGTGGCCGGTCAGCGAGGCCTCGATCGCGGTCTTCGCGGTCTCCTCGTCGCGGATCTCGCCGACCATGATCACGTCGGGATCGGCGCGCACGAAGGCGCGCAGCGCCTTGGCGAAGGTCCAGCCGATGCGCGGATTGATCTGCACCTGGCGCAGCCCGTTCTGCGTGATCTCCACCGGGTCCTCGGCGGTCCAGATCTTGCGCTCGGGCGTGTTGATGTGCATGAGCGCCGAATGCAGCGTGGTGGTCTTGCCCGAGCCCGTGGGCCCCACGCACAGCACCATGCCGTAGGGCCGTTCCACCGCGTGGGTCAGGCGCCGCAGGTTGTCGGGCGACAGGCCCAGCGACTGCATCGGCAGCGGCTTGGCCGAGGCCAGGATCCGCATCACCACGTCTTCCAGGCCGTTGTTGGTGGGAATGGTCGCCACGCGCAGCTCGATCTTGTGCTGCGGCGAGTACTTGGCGAAGTTGATCTTGCCGTCCTGCGGGTTGCGCTTCTCGCTGATGTCGAGGTCGCACATGATCTTCACGCGCGCCACGATCGCGTTGCGGTAGCTCGGCGGCAGCTCGAGGTAGGTGTAGAGCAGCCCGTCGCGGCGAAAGCGGATGCGCGTCTTCTCCTGGCCCGGGTAGCTCTCGATGTGGATGTCCGAGGCGCCATCGCGGTGCGCCTCCTGGATCATGCTGTTGATCATGCGCACCAGCGAGTTGTCCGACTGCTCGATCGGCGACTCCGCGGGCGCCGGCGCCGGGCCCTCCTTCTCGAGCGTCTGCAGCAGCTCGCTGGTGCCGGCCATGTCGAACTCGAGCGGACGCATCGGGTCGAGATTGGCCGCGCCGCCGCCGCCGCCGTCGGCCACGTCGCCGATCTTCTCGTAGGCCGCGGCCAGCACGCCGTCGAGGTCCAGGCACTGGCCCACGACCGGGATCACCTTCATCTGCGCGACGAACTGCACCTCGTCGATCACCGAATAGCGGCTCGTGGGATCGTCGATCGCGATCACCAGCCGCCCCTCGTGCAGCATCAGCGGCATGACCTGCAGCCGCCGCGCCACCGCGTGGCCCACCTTGCGCAGCGCCTCGGCCGCGGGCGGGAACACATGCAGGTTGACCAGCGGATAGCCCATCTTGCGCACCAGCGCGGTCTGCAGCTGGCCGCGGCTCACGGCGCCCATGCGCACCAGCGTCTCGCCCAGCGGCACCAATGGTTCGCGGCGCTGCTGGCGCAGCCCGGCGGCGAGCTGGTCGCCGGTGATCATGCCCAGCGCGACCAGCGCCTCGCCGATCCGCGTGATCGGCATCCGGCTCTGCGCATCGAGCGCGCGCACGAGCTGCTCGGGCAAGGCGACTTCGGCGAATGACATGGCTTGTTCTTTTCCTGTTGTTGGGTTGGGCGGCGCGCCGGATGGCGATGCGATCGCGGCACGCGGGATGCGCGATCGTAGAGCGCCACGCGAGGGCGCGCCACCTGGCGGGATCGAGCAATACGCAAGTTCTCATACGGCAGTCACCTCGACGAAATGCAAGGCTCACCAACACGTCGACCGTAACAAGCACAGCGGCCGACCTTGTGTGTCGAAGGCGATCGGAGGCATTGCAAAGCAAGACGCCGGTGCAGTTACGGCATGCCGATGCGGGATAGCTCCAATGGTCGATCGATATCAAAACTCCAGAAAATCGGCAAAACGATAGCCAATTCGCATCACCGGCAAAGCCCACGTGAAGATCAATTCCATTCGAGACTTCCTCGCAGTCGCAGAGCACGGCAGCTTGCGTTCCGCCGCACGCCACCTGGGCCTGGCGCAACCGGCCATGACGCGCAGCATCCAGGAGCTGGAGCGCGAGCTCGGCGCCACCTTGTTCGAGCGCCGCGCCAAGGGCGTGCAGCTGACCACGATGGGCGATGTCCTTCTGCGGCGTGCGCGGTCCGTGCGCAGCGAACTCGCTCGGGCCAAGGAGGAGATCGATCAGCTCAAGGGTGCTGTTCACGGGCACATCCGCATGTGCCTGTCCGGCGTCGCGCACATGGCGCTGCTCGCCGATTCGCTGCCCGCGTTCCGGCAACGCTTTCCCGCGGTGAAGCTGGAGGTTGTCGACGCCGTGCTGCCGCGGGTCCAGCTCGAACTCATCGGCGGCACGATGGATCTCTACATCGGGCCGGTCCCCGAAAAGCCCACCAGCGAGCTGGCGGTGGAGAAGCTCTTCGACAACAAGCGCGTCGTGCTGGGGCGCCGGGGGCATCCGCTGGCCGGGGCGCGCTCGCTGCGCGAGATCGCGGATGCCGAGTGGATCACGATGTCGGGCGTGCACCACCCCGAGGATGAGCTCACCCTCATCTTCAGGGAGCAGGGCCTCCCTGAGCCCCGTTCGGTCATCCAGGGACATTCGGCTCTCACGTTCTTCTTCGTCGTGGCCCATACCGATCTGCTGGCGATGCTGCCGGTGCAATGGGCGCAGACACCGCTGTTCCGCGGCTTTCTTCAGACCATCGACGTGGTGGATCCCCTGGCCGCTGCACCGATCTGCCTCGTGCATCGCGCCGGTCTGCCGCTGACTCCGGCCGCGCAGTACTTCTGCGACATGGTGCGGCGCGCGGCGCTGCATGTGCAGCCGCTCGCGCGCTGACGCGTTTCCCGCCAATGCCGTTTCGATGGCTAGGCCTGGTCATCGTCAGGGGCGAGCAAGCGGGATCGCGACGGTGCGCGTTTGCGAATGCCCGCAACACGCCCTGTGTCAGCCGCGCACGTGCGTCACCAGGGTTCCCAAGGTGCCGACCTCCAGCGTCATCGTGTCGCCCGGCGCGAGGAATTCGCCGCGTCCTGCACCCACACCGGCCGGTGTTCCTGTCAAGAGCAGGTCTCCGGGATACAGGGTCACGAGCTTCGAAAGATGGGCGATCTGCTCGGCGACCGAGTAGATCATCTCCGAGGTGTTGGACTGCTGCTTGATCTCGCCATTGACGCACAGCCGCAAGGCCAGGTTCTGCGGATCGGGGACCTCGGCTGCGGGGGTGATCCAGGGGCCGATGGGACAGGCGCCCTCGAACCCCTTCTGCCCCATCCAGTCGAAATGCATGGGCGTCCCGGCTTCGGCGTTCGGGCGCCGGAACAGGTCGCGCGCGGAAAGGTCATTGGCCGGAAGGTAGCCCGCCACGAAGCTCAACGCGTCGTCCACGCGCACGTGTCTCGCCTTGCGTCCGATGACCACGCCGAGTTCGGCCTCCCAGTCCAGTTTTGCGCATCCCGGCGGCGCGACGACGGTGGCACCCTGTCCCACCACGCAGCCACGCGAAGGTCGCACGAAGTGCCATGGAGGATTGCCAGCCGCCTTGGGATCGACGGCACTCGGTCTGCCGGCGGCTCGCGCCATTTCCTGCATGTGGTCACGGTAGTTTGCGCCGGCACAGTAGACGGTGCCGGGATACAGCAGCGGCGCATGCAACACCACGTCGCCCAACGCGGCCGTGGGCTCCGGGCCGCTCTTCAGGTAGCGGGCAATGGCGGCCAGGGAAACGGCCCAGTCCTCCAGCAGCGCCAACACGTCGACGCCGCCATGGGAAGTCCCGTCGCCAAGAAGGGGGGCCGCGTCAAAAACATCCTCGCCGACCAGAAGGCCCGCGCGCGGCGGCCGGCTATCTCCGAGCGAGTACGTCAGAAGCTTGAACGATGGATTGGTGTGCATGTGAAGAAAAATAAAGAAGTAACGGACGGATTCATTCGACTTTGATGCCGGTGCGCCGCACCTGCTCGGCGACCCGCGCGGCGTCGTCCTGCATCAGCGTCAACATCTGTGCGGGCGTGCTCGACAGGACACTCACGCCAGCGCGCTTGTAGCGTTCGATCAATTCGGGCGAGCGCAACGCGCGCGCGATCTGATCGTTGGCCTCCTGGATCACCGAGGCCGGCGTGCCGCGCGGCGCCATCAGGCCGACGAAGGTTTCCGCCTGATATCCCTTGGGGCCTCCCGCCTCCTGCACGGTCGGCACATCGGGCATCAGTTCGGAACGCTGGAGCGACGACACCGCCAGGACCCTCACCTTGCCGGCTTCGACGAACGGCTGCACCGAATTGAGGACCGTCATGTTGAAGTCGACCTCCCCCTTGGCCACCGATGTGAGCCCCCCGTCCTTGTATGGAACCGGGAGCATCCTTGCGCCGACCAGGTTGCCAAGCACCTCGATGCCCAGGTGCTGGGCCGCGCCGAAGTACGCAATGCTGTAGCTGACGCCGCGCTCCTCGGCCTTTGCCTTGGCGAGCAGCTCCTGCAGATTGCGGAAGCCGCTGTTCGCGCTCACCGCCAGGAAGAACGGCGCGCTGTACAGCGTCGCCACCGGCACCATGTCGCGCTGTACGCTGTACGGCGCGTTCGGCATCAGTGCGGGAACGATGCTGAGGTGGGCATTGCTGACCAGCAGCAAGGTGTTGCCATCGGCAGGTGCGCGTTTGAGCGCCGACACGGCGATCACGCCGTTGCCACCGGGGATCGCCTCGATCACGAAATGCCTGCCGCCCTGCTTGGCGACCTGCTCGCCCAGAAGCCGCATGGCGACGTCCGGACCGGTTCCGGCGGGGAACGCGGAAACGACCCGCACCGGCCGCTTCGAAGCATCCTGCGCGGATGCAGGCGCGGGCACCGCGAGAGCCACCAGCACCGTGGCCGCCATCAGGGTCAAGAAACCGTGCCGGGGAAATCCCCGGCGCCATCGCATCGCATGGGTCACTGTCTGTCTCCGTATCGTTGATGCCATCGAAGGCATCGATGTGGGCCGTGTCCTCCGTCCGCCGGGCCGCAAGCAGCCCACGTCCGGTCTCCAGATCTTAGGAATCGAGCCGAACCCGCAGAAGATGAAAAACATCCGACTGCGATAACGGATTCGCATCGCCGCTGTGCGCATCGGCGCGGATCGTCGAAGCCAACCGACGCATGCGATGCGGCCGTGCTATCGCTGAGAAGAAGTTGTCATCTTCTGGTTCGATTTCATGCTGCCTAGATTCCACGGGCGTTCGCATGGCGTCACCGCGCCACGCCGCAAACCCCATGACTCGAATTCGGGAGACTTCATGAAAAAACTCAGGAGGAGCGCGATCGCCGCATGCGCGCTCAGCACATCGGCCGCCTTCGCGCAATCCAGCGTCACGCTCTATGGACGCCTCGACGCTTCCATCAACTCGCTGCACTTCTCCGGCCCGAACCGGGCCAGCGTGCGCACCGTTTCCAGCGACTCGTCCCACTGGGGCATGCGAGGCACCGAGGATCTCGGCGCGGGCCTTCGCGCCCTCTTCAAGATGGAAAGCCAATTCCAGGTGGACTCCGGGGCACAGGGCAACAAGGAGTTCTACTTCAATCGCGACAGCTATGCGGGCCTGCAGAGCGACAGGTTCGGCACGCTCACCCTGGGGTCCCACCTCACACCGCATGTCAGGCTCACGTTCAAGGTCAGTCCCTTCGAGCGCGCGCAACTCGGCAACGTCGTGGCCCTGTTCCAGGGTGGGCCGCGCGGCTACCAGGTGGTTCAGAACAACTCGGCTGCGTACACCAGCCCGAGATGGCGCGGCTTCATGCTGCGGGCCATGCTGGGTCTTTCCGAAGGTGCTGCCCTGAGCAAGACGCGCAGCCTCGGCCTGGAATACGAGGCGGGCCCATGGTGGCTTGGAATGACCCACGACGCCCTGAAGGTTTCCGCCGCGTCGGTCGGATTGCCGGCGACACAACCGAGCCTGTGGTCGCGCACGACGGTGCTCGGCGCCTCCTACGACTTCAAGGTGGTCCGCATCATGGCCTACTACCAGACGAACCATGCGCAACGGCTCACGGACATCGACGGCTGGATGGTCGGTGCCGTGGCGCCCGTTGCCACCGGCGAGGTCCGCATGGGCTACAGCAGGAACAACATCACCGCCACCACGCGAGCGACGCAGCTCACGCTCGGTTATTCCCACTTCCTGTCGAAGCGGACCTTGCTCTATACGAATGTCTCCAAGATCTGGAACGACGGCTCGAGGATCGTGTTCCTGCCCGCTCGCCAGGACATCGGCGCAAGCGGCTTTCCCATCGCCGGCCAGGATGTCCGAGGCTTTCAGATCGGCATGCGACACCTGTTCTGAACCCGCCAGGTTTCAAGCGATGCGCTTCCAGCATCGTTGCCGCATTTCCAGCATCTTTTTCGGGCGGCGGCGCCTTCCTACGATGCGCGCCCAAGGACTTGATCACCCACCCCGAGCAGCCGCTCACCGCGGCTTCGAACGACCACCCAATGCGCACCCGAGGCGCGACAAGGAGACCCCATGAGCACCGCTCCATCCGGAACCCCGCAGCTCACTCAGATCTACACCCCGCCGCCCGTACGGCTCATCGCGCTCGAGGAGCATTTCCTGTTCGATGGGCTGCTGGAGACCTACGACGACACCGACCGCGCCCTGCAGTCGCCATCACGCGTGCCCGGGCTGCACGACTTGGGCGACATGCGCATCGCGGAAATGGACCGCGCAGGCATCGACGTGCAGGTGCTATCGCACACCAAGCCTGGCGCGCAGGAGATCGAGAACGGCGCGCAGGCCGCGTCGCTGGCTCAAGCGGCCAACGACCATCTCGCCGAAGCGGTCGCGCGCCATCCCACGCGGCTTGCTGCTTTCGCCACGCTGGCCACCGGCGCGCCACAAGCGGCAGCGGCCGAACTCGAACGCACGGTGCAGCGCATGCAATTCAAGGGCGCGATGATCAACGGCCACGCTCGCGGCGCCTACCTGGACGAGCAACGCTTCTGGCCCATCTTCGAAGCGGCCGAAGCGCTCGACGTTCCCATCTATCTGCACCCGTCCAACCCGCACCCGCAAGTGTTCGACGCTTACTACAAGGACTATCCGCAATTGGGCTTCGCCTCGTGGGGTTATGCGGTGGAAACCGCCACGCACGTGCTGAGGCTGATCCTGTCGGGCGTGTTCGACCGCTTTCCGGGCCTGCGCATGATCATCGGGCACATGGGCGAACTGCTGCCCTTTGCGCTCTGGCGTGCCGACGGACGGCTCACGCCGAAGTCGCCGCACCTGAAGAAATCGGTGCGCGCCACCTTCATCGACCATTTCAGCGTGACCACCTCAGGGGTGTTCTCCACACCGGAACTCATGTGCACGGCCAGCGTGATGGGATGGGACAACATCCTGTTCTCGGTCGACTATCCCTTCGAATCGAATATGGAAGCGGTGCGCTGGTTCTCGCATCTTCCGATCGCCGAAAGCGATCGCGAGAAGGTCGCGTACCGCAATGCCGAGCGGCTGTTGAAGTTGCCACCGGCGACGCCGAAGGGCGCGGTGTGAATCCCGAGAGCCATGTCGCTCTGGCATTGGCCTGCATGCTCGGCGCGACGTCACCCACGCTCGCCGCGGATGCACCGTCCTTTCCGTCGCGGCCCGTCACGCTGGTAGTGCCTTTCACGTCCGGTAGCGGCAGCGACACTATCGCGCGCATCGTCGGCCCACGGCTCGCTACGCGCTGGAGCCAGCCCGTGGTGGTAGACAACCGCCCGGGCGCCAGCGGCAATCTCGGCACGGCCTACGCAGCCAAGGCCGACGGCGATGGCCACACCCTGCTGATGACGATCAACACCCACACCATCACGCCAGCGGTCTACAGGAATCTTCCTTACGATGCCCTGCGCGACTTCGCACCGATCGGCAAGCTCGCCGATGCCAGGCTGGCCCTCGTGACCAACCCGGCCCTGCCGGTGACGGACATGAAGTCGTTGATTGCTCATGGCAAGGCCCATCCTGGCCGTCTGAACTACGCCACGCCCGGCAGCGGCACACCGCACCACCTGGCAATGGAACTGCTGAAGTCCTCGCAGGGCGTTTCGTTTTCGCACGTGCCCTACAAAGGAATCGCGGGCGCGCTCACAGACCTGATGGGCGGCCACGTTGACCTGATGTTCGCTTCGTTGCCCTCGGTACGCACACAGGTACAGGCCGGCAGGATGCGGTTGCTGGCAGTGACCGGTGAACAACGCAGCAGCCAGGCGCCAGGGGTGCCAACATTTCGCGAACAGGGCTTCGGCGACGTGGACGCCATTGACGCCTGGTATGCGGTTCTGGCACCCGCACGTACACCGCCCGCGCTGGTGGCGCGCCTGAATGCCGACTTCGTGGCGGTAATGAATACCGACGAGGTTCGCTCCGAACTCTCGCGGCAGGGATTGCAGGTGAGAACCGGAACGCCGCAGCAACTCCAGAGCCTGATGCAAGGCGACCTGGCTCGGTGGAAGAAGGTGGTCAAGGCGGCCAACATCACCCCAGACTGAATCGATACCCCGGGGGATCCTCGCGCCATCGGCGTCCTTTCGGCATCTACTCCGGAAAGCGATCTCCGAAATCGAAGATGTCGTCGTGCTGAAAGCCTTCGTAGTGTTGGATCTCCCACCAGTTGTGGTCGATGTCCTGCAGATAGAACGCATACACGCCATGCTGGCTCTGGCGTTCGGTCACTGCCCGGATTCCGTAGGCATCCTTCATCGCCAATGTGGCTGTATAGGCCGCGTCGACGCTCTCCCGGCTACCGACGTCCAGACCCCAGTGGTTAAGCAGCCCCATGGGGTTGAGACGCTCGCCCACCTGCACGCAGATCACGTGAAAGCGCAGGCCGCAGCGCACCGCCATGGCTGACCGGGCATGACGCACGCACTCCAGCCCCAGAAAGTCTTCATAGAAGCGGCGTGATACGGCCAAGTCGGCGACTTCCAGCGTCCCGTGGGACATCACATAGGGCTGGATCACGGCGCGCTCGTTCGGAGGGGGGACGCTGGCGGGTTGTGGAATCTGCATAGGGTTGGTGTGATGAGAGTGGAAGGTCACTGTTGGATTTCGAAAGAGGCCTTCTCGATCGAAGAGAGAAAGGCATCCGCATGGAAGTCGCTGGCCGAGAGACCGCAGTGGTTGGAAAAATCGCGCCGGGCCGCGGCCACCATGGCCGGCGCACCGCATGCGTACACCTCGGCACCGGACAGGTCGAGCCAGTCCTCCATCACGGCCCTGTGGACCTGGCCGGTGCGGCCCGGCCAGTCGCCATCCGAAGATGCCGAAAGCACGGGTGTGTAGTGGATATGGCCGCAGTCCCGCGCCCACCTGCGCGCCATCTCGTCGCCATAGAGGTCGGCACGCTGGCGCCCCCCCCAGTAGATATGCAGGGGTCTTTGGTCCCCCCGGTGAATGGCATCCTCGACGATGGCCTTGATCGGAGCGAAGCCCGTTCCACTGGCCAACAGGATCGCGGGTCGGTTGGCGTCGCGCAGGAAGAAGGTGCCCCAGGGCGCTTCCAGACGCACCATGTCGCGCAGCTTGATGCCGCCACGAAAGAGACGGTCCGTGAAACTGCCGCCCGGCACATGGCGAATATGGAATTCCAGATGCGGCATCTCGTGCGCGTCCGGCCTGTTTGCGATGGAATAGCTGCGAGTGCAGCCATCTGGAAGCTGCAGTTGCACGTACTGGCCGGCCCGGAATGGCAAGACCTCATTCATCGGCATGCGCAGCGTCACGATCATCACATCGGGCCCCACGCGCCTCATGCCCACCACTCGCGCGGGATAGCTTCGCGGCTCCGCGGAGAGAAGGCCTTCGACTTCGCACGCCTCGATGACGAGGTCAGACGCGGCCCTCGCGAGGCATGGGAGCGTGAATCCGCTCTGGCGTTCTGGCGTGGGCAGGTGGGCCTCGGTGATCGATCCATGGTCGATCGTCCCGCTCGCCACACGCGATTTACAGGACGAGCAGATGCCGACGCGGCAGCTGTACGGCAGATTGACGCCGGCCCGGATGGCTGCGCCGAGGATCGATTCGCCAGCCTGGGCTTGGAACGTACGCCCGCTCGGACGTATTTCGACAGTAAAACTCAAACGACTCTCCTCAGGATGAGACCAGCGATCAAGGACGTTGACGCGACATCCACGCCCTCCCGCTTCAGCGATCCTAGGAATACTGACCGCCCGGGAACAGATGAAAAAAACAGCGCCCCGATGCCACGGCAGCATCGCCGAGCGGTGCGCCAGGCAGGCGATGCGAATCGCGCAGCATTCGCGCATTTCTGTCATCTCCCGCTTGCTGCGATGCACTTCTACAGTTCCGGACGCAGCCACTCATCTTTCGCGATCACCCTGGAGTCCTATCCTTGAAGCAACCCCAGAACCCCGAGACCCCCATGGGCCAAGGCCGCTCACCGAGTTACATCGACCCGCAGCTGTCAAACTTGCTCGACCGTGCCGCCATGGTCCAGGTCGTGCAGGACTGGGGGCTGGCACGGGACACCGGCCGCTGGGATCGGCTGCGCGCCTGCTTCGCGCCCGGCGCGACGATGCGGACGACGTGGTTCGCGGGCAGCGCCACCGAATTCGTCGAGCGCTCCATCGCCGCGGCGGCGAGCGGCTCGCGCGCACAGCATTTCATCGGCGCCGCAAGCATCGAGATCGACGGCGACCGGGCGCTGGTGGAGACCCGCATGATCCTCATGGTGCGCGCGCGGCTGGATGGCATCGAGGTCGACGCGACCTGTCACGGGCGCTTCCACGATCAATTCGTCCGGCACCAGGGGCAGTGGCGCATCCTGCACCGCGTGCCCATCTACGAGAAGGACCGGCTCGACGTGCTGGATCCCGCACGCACGATCATGCTGGACCCGCGGCGGCTCGCGGCGCATCCGGAAGGCTATCGCCACCTGGCCTATCTGCAGGCCGCGAATGGCGCAAGCATCACGCCGGACCTGCCCACACCGGGCAGCGCATCGCTGGAGCGTCTCCATGCGCAAGGCGCCGCCTGGCTGCATGCGCAGGCTGACGCATGACGACGTTTTCGCGCTAAGCCTTCTGCTCCGCGTTCGTGCACACCCGATTGCGCCCACCCGACTTGGCCACGTACAGCGCCTTGTCGGCGCCGCGCACCAGCTCCTTGGGCTGCACGCTGCCGGCCTCGGGCCGCAGCGCGTCGACGCCCGCGCTCAGGGTGACGAAGCCGTCGGCGGTGCCGGCATGCTCGATCTCGAGCGCGCGCACCGCGGCGCGGATGCGCTCGGCCAGCAGCGCGGCCGCCTCGACGTCGGTGCCCGGCAGCAGCACCGCGAGCTCCTCGCCGCCGTAGCGGGCCGCGAGGTCGCCGGGCCGGCGCGCCGCCACGTTGGCGATGGTGCGGCAGATCTTCTGCAGGCATTCGTCGCCGGCCGTGTGGCCGTAGATGTCGTTGTATTCCTTGAAGCGGTCGACATCGAGCAGGATCAGCGCCAGCGTGCTGGCATTGCGCACCGCGCGGCCGAACTCGGTGTCGAGCGTGACGTCGAACTGGCGCCGGTTCGCGAGGCCGGTCAGGCCGTCCTCCATCGCCAGCGTGTTGAGCGTCTTGTTGAGCGCCTCGAGCGCGTCGCGCGCGCGCAGCAGCTCGGCCTCGGTGCGCGTGCGCCGCTCGATCTGGCGCACCAGCCCCAGGCCGACGAAGGCGACCACGGCGCTGAGCGCCAGCACGCCGCCCGAATGCCAGAAGGTGTCCTTCCACCAGCCTGCGAGGATCTCGTCCTTGGACAGCGCCGCACCCACGAACAGCGGGTAGTTGTCGAGGCGCCGGAAGCTGTTGAGCCGCAACACCCCGTCCTGCGCCGACTTGATGTAGGCGGTGCCGACCGGGCCGTTCTCCCTGTACGAAGTGAACAGCTGCGAGCCGCGCATGTCGCGCCCCACCATCTCCGGGCCGAAGGGGCGGCGGACCATCATGGTGCCGCTCTCGAGGATCAGCGCCGCGGCGCCGCCCTTGCCGATGTCGAGGCTGTCGTAGAACTTGAGGAAGAAGTCGACGTCGATGCTCGCGAGCGCCACGCCCGCGAAGCTGCCGTCGGCATGGTCGATGCGGCGCGACACCGGGATCAGCAGCTTGCCGCTGGTGCGGCTCTTCACGGGAATGCCGATATGCGGCCCGCGGTCGGCGTGCGTGCGGTGGAACACGAAGTACTCGCGGTCCGCGTTGTTGAGGTTCTGCGGCGGCACCGCGCGCGAGTTCGCGACCCAGTTGCCGTCCTGGTCGTAAACGTGCAGCGCATCGATCTGCGGCAGCTCGGCCGCCTGCGCGGCCAGCACCCGGCGCAGCCGCTCGACCTGGGCCGGGCCCGCGCCGTCGTTCTCGAGGCGCTCGACCACGCCGATCAGCACCGTGTCGGCCTGCTTGATCGTGTCGTCGGCCTGCTGCGCCAGCGCGCGCGAGAGGTTCGCCGTCGCCACGCCCATCTGCTCGAGCAGCGCTGTGCGCGACTCCCAGCTGTGCCAGACGTCGAGCGCCACGAGCGCGAGGCACACGGCGGCCACGAAGGCCATCGTGCGGACGGCAATGGAAAGGCGTTGGAACACGGGAACCTTGGCGGCAGTGAATGCGGCCGGATTCTCGCCGGTATCGGCCGTTTCGGTGCGCCGGCCGGCGCGCTCGTCAGGCAGCGGTCAGGGCGCGAGACCCGCGGTCTTCACGACCGCCGCGTACTTGCCGGCTTCCTCGGCGACATAGGCGGTGAACTGCGCGGCATTGCGCGGATCGGGCTCGGCGCCGATGTCGCGCAGCCGCTGCGCCAGCGCCGGGTCTTCGAGCACCTTGGCCATGGCGGCCGAGAGCTGCTGGCGCACCGGCGGCGGCAGCTTCGCGGGCGCGAACACGCCGAACCAGGCGCTGACCTCGAAACCCGGCAGCCCGCTCTCGGCCACCGTGGGCACCTCGGGCAGCAGCGGGCTGCGCCGGCTGCCGGTCACGGCCAGCGGCTTGAGCTTGTGGGTCGCGATGTTGGGCAGCGAGGTGGTCTGCAGGTCGAACATCAGCGGCACGTGGCCCGCGAGCACGTCGGCCAGCGCCGGCGCGCTGCCGCGGTAGGGCACGTGCAGCAGCTTGAGCTTCGCGGCCGAGGCGAGCATCTCGCCGGCCAGGTGGTTCGAGGTGCCGGGGCCGGCCGATGCGTAGCTGATCGATCCCGGCGCCTGCCGGGCCGCCGCGAGCAGTTCGGCCACGCTGCCGTAGGGCGCGCCCGGATGGGCCACCAGCACGAACGGGATCGATGCCAGCGCGCTGACCGGCACGAAGTCCTTCACCGGGTCGTAGCCGACCTTGGACATCGCCGGGTTGATGGCCTGAGAGCTCACCGTGCCGAGCAGCAGCGTGTAGCCGTCGGGCTTCGCTTCCGCGACGAAGCGCGCGCCGATCGCCGTGCCGGCGCCGCCCTTGTTCTCGATCACCACCGGCTGCCCGAGCTGCGCCGCCAGCTTCTGCCCCACCGTGCGCGCCAGGATGTCGGCCGAGCCGCCGGCCGGATAGGGCACGACCAGCGTCACCGGGCGATCGGGAAAGCCCTGGGCCAGGGCCGGCGCGGCGATGCCGGCGGCAAGGAGCAGCAGGCCCGCGAGCAGCGTGCGAGGGAGATTCATCGGGGGGACTCCATGTTGGGAACCGCATGGTGCGAACGGGGGCGGCGGTCTGTCCAATACGTTCACTGGCCGGCGTTCATATATGAAATGAATCACCGGTGGCTATAGCCATCACGCCGGCGAAAGCCCGGGACCCGCCGCCGGGCCCGCGGTCACGGTCCTGCGGTAATCTGCCGGCAGGAGGGCCCTGCATTTGGACCAGGCACAGACCGCATATTTTCTCGACCGTTACGCCAGGATGAGCGACGAAGAACTCTCGTATCTGCTCGTCACCCGCGGCGACAGTCTCTCGGAAGAGGCCAGCCATGCGTTGCACACGGTGCTGGGCGGCCGGGACCCGACGCTGCTTCGCCAGGAAGTGCAGGCCACCACCGCCGACCTCCATGCGCAGATCGAGCGCGCCGAGCACGAGGCGCGCAAGCAGCAGAAGGCGGCCCGGCTCCAGCACAACGGGATTCGCATCGTCTGCGCCGTGCTGCTGATCGTCGGGCTGATCGCGTGGATGTCCGGCCACGCCAACGAGGGCATCGGCTTCGCCATCGGCGGCATCGCCCTCTTCCTGCTCATCGAGATCCGCCGCCTCGTCTGGCGTTTCATCGCCGCGCTCTTCGATCCGAACGCGCGCTGAGCCGTCGCGAAAAATATTTGTCGCCCCATGTCGATGTGCCGCAGGCTCATCCGTCGTGTCAATGGAGGGTCGTCCTCCGCACCACTTCACCAGGAGAACACACCATGGCTACCCACACCGTCCGTCTGCACCGCGTGCTGCGCGCCCCGCCCGAGCGCCTCTACCGCGCCTTCACCGAACCCGGCGCCTTCGAACGCTGGCTGCCGCCCTTCGGCTTCACCGGCAAAGTCCACCAGATGGAGCCGGTGGTCGGCGGCAGCTGGCGCATGTCCTTCACCAACTTCAGCTCGGGCCACGGCCATTCGTTCGGCGGCAAGTACCTCGAGCTGGTGCCGGGCCAGCGCGTGGCCTACGACGCGACTTTCGACGACCCCAACCTGCCGGGCACGATGAAGACCACCGTCACGCTGACCGCCGTGTCCTGCGGCACCGACGTGGCGATCGTGCAGGAGGGCATTCCCGAGATGATTCCGGTCGAGATGTGCTATCTGGGCTGGCAGGAGTCGCTGGTGGCGCTGGCGCAGCTGGTGGAGCCCGACATTCCGGGTTGAGGCGAACGGGCTCAGCGCTCCGCCCCCTCCACCGCCTTCTTCGCCACCGCCAGGAACGACTGCACCACCGGGTTGTCGTTGCCGCTCGCATGCGCGAACACCAGGCTGTAGGTCGGCGGCGGCCGCGAGCCGGCGATCTCGAGGAAGGCGACGTCGGCCATCGCGAGCACGCGCATCGCGGCCGGCACCAGCGCGATGCCCAGGCCGCCCGCGACCAGCGTGAGGATCGACTGCATCTGCGCGGCCTCCTGCACCACCTTCGGCAGAAAGCCGGCCGCCTGGCAGGCGCCGAGCAGCGCGGCGACGAAGCCGGCGCCTTCCGCGGCCGGGAACGAGATGAAGGATTCGGCCGCCAGCGCCGCGATCTTCACCGAGCGCTGCGCCGCCAGCGGATGGCTGCGCGGCACGGCGATCACGAACTTCTGCGCCTGCAGGTCCACCAGCACCAGCCCGCGCGATTCGTAGACCGGGCCCACCACCAGCGCGAGCTCGACCTCGCCCTTGCGCAGGTCCTCGAGCTGGCGCGCGGTCGTTTCGGCCGTGAGCCGCAGCTGCACGGTCGGGTAGTCGTGCTGGAAGCGCTTGAAGATCGCGGGCAGCACGTCGAGCGCGGCGCTCGGCACGAACGAGAGCCGCAGCGAGCCCTCGAGCCCCTGCGCCGCGCGGCGCGCGCGCTCGCCGGCCGCCTGGGCCTGCTGCAGCAGGCGCTGCGCGTCCTTGTGGAAGACCTGGCCCGCGGGCGTGAGCCGCACGTGGTGCCGGCTGCGGTCGAACAGCACCGCGCCGAGCTGCTCCTCGAGATTGCGCATCGCCACGCTCAGCGGCGGCTGCGACATGTGGAGCCGGATCGCGGCGCGGCCGAAGTTCAGTTCCTCGGCCAGCACCACGAACTGGCGCAGTTGTCTGAATTCGAACATGGGCGTGGAGATAGCTGCGGCGAATGACGAGCCACTTTAAACAGTATTGGATGTATGAGCGCGGCCTTCCTAGCATGGCCTTTCCCCCACCCACGACGGACACCGCCCATGCAAGCCTCGCTGCTCGAAGAGATCCCTTCCGTGCCGAACCCCTATCCCGTGGTCTCGAAGGTCGAATACCCCGAGGTCTGGCGCCTGTGCACCCAGGCGCGCGAACTGGCCTGGGACCCGGTGGCCGACATCGACTACAGCGACCTGCGCGAGGCCGAGCTGCCGCCCGAGGTGCGCCAGGCCGGCGCCGAATGGTGGAGCCTGCGCGCCTGGATGGAGCATGGCGCCACGCCCTATGGCGCCGAGCGGCTGCGCGAGGCGATCTTTGGCCACCAGCCCTTCGAGATCAAGCAGCACATCACGAACTTCATCGCCGAGGAGTTCCGCCACCACGAGGCCAGCTTCCGCATCGCCGAGCACCTCGCGGCCTACGAGCCCACGCCGCGGGCCGACTACTTCCGCGACATCATTCCGCGCTTCCACGACGAGAAGGACGAGAAGGCGATGAGCTTCTTCGCAGGCCTCTCGGTCAACACGCTGTTCGAGCAGCTCTCGGGCGAACTGCTGCAGGCGCGCTACGAGAACGCGCGCTTCGGCTCGATCCGCGAGGCCTGCCGGCTGATCCTGCGCGACGAGGCGCGCCACATCCAGTTCGGCCGCATCATCATGCGGCGCTTCTTCAGCGAGCTGCCGGCCGACGAGAAGCGCACCATCGGCGAGAAGGTCGCGAAGAAGCTGCGCGGCAGCCTGCTCAACGGCGTCTACGCGGTGGTCAACCTGCCCGAGGACGAACGCCGGCGCTCGGGTCGCAACCGCGCGCTGGCGGCCGACCACGGCCTGGGCGCCACCCATCCCGACGAGGAGATGGGCATCATCAAGCGCGGGGTCGACAAGATCCGCGAGGACATCGGCACCTATGGCGTCGAGATCCCGTTCATTCCCGAACTCGACGGCGCGGCGCATTGATGACGCACACCGCCGCCACCCGCCTCGCACCCGCGGACGTCGCGCCGCCGGTGGGCGCCTACAGCCACGGCATCGTCACCCAGGGCCCCGGCCGCTGGCTGCACATCGCGGGCCAGATCGGCACCGCGGCCGACGGCACGCTGCCCGAGAGCTTCGAGGCGCAGGCCAGGCAGGCCTGGACCAACCTCGTGGCCGTGCTGCGCGCGGCCGGCATGGGCGTGTCGCACCTGGTCAAGGTCACGACCTTCCTGACCGACGCCGCCGACGTGCCGCGGCTCGGCCCGGTGCGCGCCGGCTTCCTCGGCGAGGCGCGCCCGGCCTCGACCTTGCTCGTGGTGCAGGCGCTCGCGCAGCCGGCCTGGCGCATCGAGGTCGAGGCCTCGGCCTTCCGTGCCGACTGAAGACGGCATGCGCCCCGACGGCCGCTCCGAAGCCATCGACCGGATGCTGCGCGAGACCGGCCCGGCCTGGCAGGCCGACATCCGCGCGGCCGGCGACCGCGTGAAGGCCGCCTACCTGCCGCTGCTGCTGGCCGCGCCCGCGGACGGCTGCGAGGTCGTCCACGACCTGCCCTACGGCACGCATCCGCGGCAGGTGCTCGACGTCTACCGGCCGCGCGGCGCACGGGCCGCGCCGGTGATCGTGTTCGTGCATGGCGGCGCCTTCGTGCGCGGCGGCAAGGACATCAATGCCGCGATGTACGGCAACGTGCTGCGCTGGTTCGCGCGCCGGGGCTGCGTGGGCATCAACGTCGAATACCGGCTCGCGCCCGAGGCCATGCATCCGCAGGGCGCGTTCGACGTGGCCGCGGCCTGCGACTGGGTCGCGCGCCATGCGGCCGAGCACGGCGGCGATCCCCATGCGATCTGCCTGATCGGGCATTCGGCCGGCGGCACGCATGCGGCCAGCTACGCCTGCGATCCCTCGCTCGACTTCATGGGCCGGCACCTGCGCGCGCTGGTGCTGGTGTCGGCGCGGCTGCGCGCCGACGCGCGGCCCGAGAACCCGAACGCGGCCGGCGTGCGCGCCTATTTCGGCGACGACACCGCGGCCTACGAGGGCCGGTCGCCGATGGGGCATGCCCACCGGCTGGCGCTGCCCACCTTCGTCGTGCATGCCGAGTACGAGAACCCGCTGCTCGACGTCTACGCGACGGAGTTCGCCTGGCGCATGGCCAAGGCCCAGGGCAGCGCGCCACGCCACCTGAGCGTGCCCGGGCACAACCACGTCTCGGTCATGGCCCACTTCGACAGCGGCGAGCAATGGCTGGGCGAAGAGATCCTGGCCTTCCTCGCATCGGCACGCGGCTGACTATCTCTTTCGTGGAATCGATCGCGGCGCGCCGGTGCGGTACGCTGCCGGCCTTCGCCGCGCCGGCGCGCGGCGCCCCTCCACCGCATCGACCACGGAAAGACCTCAGCCATGACCGCGTTCACCCTCGAAGAAGCCAGGGACGTCCTCGCCACCGCCTTGCCGGGCTGCGTGCGCAGCCTCGGCGTCAGCGTCGAATCGCTGGGCGAAGGCAAGGCCACGCTGCGCATGCCGGCCGGCGAGCAGGCCACGCGCGAGGGCAACATCTTCGGCGGCCAGGCGCTCTCGGTGCTGGCCGACAGCGCGATGTGCTTCGCGATCTGGACCGACGGCCGCGGGCGCCGCCCGATCGCCACGGTCGACCTGCACATGACCTTCATGCGCGCGGGCGGCGGCGAGGACGTGCTCGCGCATGCCGAGCTGGTGCGCTCGGGCCGCTCGCTGGCCTTCGCGCGCGTGACCATGGACCTGGCCTCCACCGGCCAGACGCTCGCGACCGCGGTTGCGACATTCGCGCTGCCGGCCTGAGCCGGCTCGCGCATGGCGGCGCTCAGAGCTTGTAGGCCTCGACCGGTCCGTGCGAATAGAACAGGAAGTAGCCGGTCGAGGTCCGGAAGCCGTTCTTCTCCCAGCCCGGCGGCACCTTGAACAGCGCGAGCTGCTCGCTCTTCATGCCGACGAAGGCCGTCTGCGCGGTGTCGGTGGTGATGCGTTGCCAGTCGTCGCGCGTGGCCGGCGCGAGCTGCAGCTTCGGCTCGCTCCATTCGGGCGTGCGCACCTTGTCGCGCAGCACGTAGCGCCCGTCCTTGCGCTCGATCTTGATCAGTTCCTTGAGCGCCCCGCCCTGCTTCACGGCATAGACGCCGACCAGCTCGGCCTCGGGGCCGCCGCGCGCGCCGCAGGCGGCCAGCAGCAGCGCGCAGGCGATGCACGCGAGCGCGCGCAGTCCGTTCTTCAGTGTGTTCATCGTCATTCTCCGGTGATGGGTTGCAAGGCCCGCCGGGCGCGCTCCCTCGCGGTCGGCACCCGGCGGGCTCGGGCCGTCAGCGCTGGAGGTTCTCGCGCAACTTCAGGCTGCCCTGGAAGCGCAGCGCATGCGGGTACTCCTCCTTGGCGCCCGCATCCACCGCCGCCATCTTCTGCTGGCTCTCCTGCGTCTTGGCCAGCAGCGCGGTCGGCAGGTTCAGCACGCCCTTGATCTGGTCGTACTGCGCCTGCGTGATGCGGCCCACGCCGAGCAGCCGGAAGGCATCGCGCTCGATGTTCAGCAGCAGCGGCTTGTTGTCGGCGAAGTTCTGCGCCTGCGCGAGCAGCGCGCTCCACGAAGCGGCGCTGTAGTTGCTCACGTAGTAGTCCTGGCCGGTCGGCCCGGCCAGCACCGCGGTGCAGCCCGGCAGCTCGAGGTTGGTGCGGTTGTTGTCCATCACGAAGGTCTTGCGCTGCGCCATCGCGTCGCCATAGGCCAGCGTGACCGGCACGGTCCAGGTCGAGGCCGGGTACTGGTTCTGGTTCGGGAACGACTCCTGCGTGATCGACACGTAGGTGCGGTCGCCCGCGCACTGCGCATCGACCGTGAGCAGCGGCACGCCGGTCTGGCGGATCAGGCTGTCGCCGATGGCGCTGACCTTCTTGTCGGTCGCCTTCTCGAGCGAACTCCACAGCCGCGAGGGCGTGACGTTGCCATAGGCATAGTCCTTCAGGTAGATCTGCAGGCCCTTCTGCATCGCCTCCTCGCCGATGTAGTTCTGGATCGTCTCGAGCACGTGGCTGCCCTTGTTGTAGACGAAGATCGACGGGCTGATGAAGCCGAACGAACCCGCGTCGTTGAGGTTGCGCTGCACCGGCACCGCCGTGTTCTTGAGGTCGGCCACGATCACGCTGTGCTTGTCGAGCACGTAGTCCGAGAAGCTGTAGTACTCGGGGTGGAACTTGATCGTGGTGCGTCGTTCGAACCAGCGCGCGAACGACTCGTTGAGCCACACGTTGTCCCACCAGTCGAGCGTGACCAGGTCGCCGAACCACTGGTGCGCGACCTCGTGCGTGACCACCGTCACCGAATAGAGCGTGGGCGTGTCGCCGGGCTTGGTCAGCACCGAGTCGGCGAACTCGAAGATCGAGCCCCAGTTCTCCATGCCGCCGAAGCCGGTGTTGGGCTTGTTGTCGTAGCTGTCGTTGGCGGCCACGGTGTCGAACTTGTCGAAGGGCAGCGGGATGCCGGTGTATTTGTAGTAGTAGTCCATCGCGACCTTGGTCCACTCCATCGCGAAGGTGGCCCAGGTCGAGCGGCCCGGCGGCGTGAACCAGCGCAGCGGCATGGTCTTGCCGTCGAGCGGGCTCTTGAAGCTGTCCTCGAGGATGTCGAATTTGCCGCCGCCGAAGAAGGTCAGGTACATGGGCATCGAGGGCGTCTTCTCGAACGACACCAGCTGGTAGCCGTCGGGCAGTCGGGTCTGCGATTTCTGCGCGCCGTTCGACACCGTCTTCCAGTCGCCCGGCACCTCGGCCGAGATCTCGAAGGTGTGGCGGAACGCGGGCTCGTCCCAGCCCGGGAACCACTGGCGCGCGAAGTTGGTCTCGCCCTGGGTCACGATGGCATCGCTGCTCACGCCCTCGGGCGTGGAGAGTCCGACCTTGAACACGCCGGTGGCGGCCGAGCACAGCGGGTTCTTGATCATCTCGGCCGGCGGGCAGTACTCGGCGTCGGAGAACTGGATCTTGCCGTCCCACTCCATGTGCAGCAGGTACTTGCCCTTGGCGATCTGGCCGTCGTTGAGCCGCAGCTGCACGAAGTCGCCGCGCGTCTGCGGCGTGGGGATCAGCGCGATCGCCTCGCCCGGGCTCGAGAGCTTGCGCAGCGTGGTGCGGCCGTTGGCGAACTTGAGGTCGTGCGCGGCCACCACGATCGCATCGACCGGCTTCAGCACCTCGATCTCGACGTCGCCACGGCCCGTGAAGGTCTTGAGTGCCGCATCGGGCCGGAACCACAGCTTGTAGTTCTTCGGCCAGACCGTGTCGGGCAGCTCCATCGGCTGGGCCGAACGATCGATGTTGTTGCTCGCGGCCGAGTCGGGCGCGGCCTGGGGATTGCCATCGTCGGGCGCGTCGGCATTGCCGTTCTGCGCCACCACGTTGCCGGTGTCGGGCGCGGCGCCGGTGCCACCGAACGATGGCGTGCCGCCACCGCCGCCACCGCAAGCCACGAGCGCGGCAAGGGTCACTGCACCGATGGCAAAGTACGGGACTGCGGGCTTGAGAAATTTCTTCATGATCGCCTCTTGTAGGGACATGCGCCGTCCTGCACCTGCCGGCGTGTGGCCGGCTCCTGCATGGAACGCGCGCGGGTTAAGGGGGTGAAAGGCTCGCGCAGCGGCAAGACGCCGCCCTCCCGTCGAACCGATCGTTCGACAGGCAGGCAGTGCCAGCCATGAGCAGCGGTTTCAGTGGACGCGGCAAGCGCGTGCCGCGTGCGACCGCACCGGCGATCGATGCGGCGGACCGAGGATCCGCGGCATCAGCCGCACCAGCGGACTGGGCGCGCGGAAAAAGAGGCTGTGCATACCCGACGATGCGCGGGGCAGCGAGAGGACGAATCGCACCAGGATCCGGGGCGTTCGATTCAGCGCAGGGCGCGCGTGCGATGCACGCGACGGGCGATGGCCGAGGCCGCGATCGGCATGGACCCATCGGCCGCCTTGCGTCTTCCCGCACCGGCCACGAGGCGATCGGCAGCGAGGACGCAACGGCGGGAGTGTGTGCGCTTGGTGTTCGATATCTTCACGCGTTCTCCCTCCATCGAGTGCGCACAGTTCTAACTGCCGCTCCCCCCGTGCGTCAACGAAGCGCGGAACTTTTCCCTCTCAAATTGTTCGCGCGTCATACGACGAATGGAGTCAAGACCGCGCGATGCTTCGTGGGGTACGAAGATGGACCCCACAACGCGGCGATGCGATGCGAGTGCATCGATGCGCGCAGCCAACACTTGCGATGCAGAATCGTTGCTGCAGCACAGTTGCATCAATGGCGAGACATGCGTTCTTTGGTTCGCGCATGGGCGCGGCGTGGCTTGCGATGCAGCCTTTCGACAGCGCGGATCGGTGCAGCAGAATTCGCGCGATCCGCGGACCTGGATGAGTCGAGGACCGCATACCGAACGGGAAGCACGATTCAGATGTTGCATTGGCTCAGGAAGGTGCTCGGCCAGCCCGCCGACGCCTCTTCGGAAACCGTCGCCGCCGCATGGCAGCGCGCCTACGCGCGTCAGCCAGGCGGAATGGCCGTGCTTCTCGCGCCCGAGCACGGCCGCGTCGAACATCTCGCCAAGAGCGCGCTGCCAGCGCTGGGCGTGGAGCTCGATCTCGAACTGGCGCTGATGCTCAAGTACGTCGCCAAGGAACCGCAAACCTGCGAGGCACTGCTGGACCGTGCGCTGCAGATCGCGCAGCGCGTGCGCATCGATGGCCTGTGCGATGCGAGGCCGCAGCCGGCCAGTTGCCATTTGCAGCTCGAACGCGCGGAGACCTATGTGCGCTGGCTGAAGACCGGCCACCTCGAGAAGGACCGGCTGCTGCTGGCCTGCGAGCTGGCCCTGCGAAGCGTGCGGGAGAACTCGAGCGACGCGTATTTCGCCGAAGGCTACGCGCTGGACGCGGCGCGCATCGCGCTGGTGGGCGAGGAGCCGGAACTGGCGCTGTCGGCGCTGCGCAGCCGCAAGCGCTGGCACCACGCCGCGGCGATCGGGATGCACGACGTGCTGGCCAACGTCGCGCGCCTGCAAGGCAACAAGGAACTCGAAGACCCACGGGTTGCGCGCGATGAATTCAGCGCACTCTTCGATCTCTATCGCCATCCCCACCCCGACAAGGCATTGACCGAACTCAGTGGCTCCAAGCCGGTGATCCGCTTCGAACTCGCGGTGCTGATGGCGAGGTTGCGGCTTGGCCGCGATGCGCTGGTCGATCCGGGCCGGGCCTGTGAACTGGTGGTTGCTCTCGACCTGCCATGAAGGACGCCGCACATTCGATGCGGCAGAATTCATCCGACCCGCAGGCCCGATACGCCTGAGAAAACAAGAAGTCCCGAGGAGCCGTGTGACCTACATCATTGTCGACTTCGAGGCCACCTGCTCGGACCGGAACGAGGTGCCCCGCGAGGAAATGGAGATCATCGAGATCGGTGCAGTGGCCCTGTGGCAGAACGGGCCCGATCTGCGCGGCGAGTTCCAGTCGTTCGTCAAGCCCACACGACACCCGGTCCTCACCGACTTTTGCAGACGACTGACGAGCATCACGCAAAAGAAGGTGGAAGCCGCGGATCCATTCCCCGCGGTTCTCGAACGATTCGCTGCCTGGATCCAGTCCTTCGACTCGCCCGTGTTCTGCAGCTGGGGCGACTACGACCGATACCAGCTGCAACAGGATTGCGCGTACCACGACGTGCCCTACCCCTTCGGCGAAGAACACATCAACATCAAGACACGCTTTGCCGGCAGCCTCAACTTGCGAAAGGCCTGCGGACTCGAGCAGGCGCTGCGGCGCGTCGGTCTGCCTTTCGAGGGTACGCCGCACCGAGGCATCGACGACGCCCGGAACATGGCAAATCTGTCGGGGTATCTCTTCTTCTGAGGCGGATGGGATTGCGCCGTTGATCGGCGGTGATGGCCAGGCAGGGTCGCGACGGCGCCGCGCCCTTCCTCGACCTACAGCACGTACCCCCGCCCCCGAAAGTGATCGAGCAGTATCTGCCCCACCCGCTGCGCCTGATCGAACTCGATCGCATGCCCCGCATCGGGCACCACCATCAGCTCCACGCGCGGCGCATTGATGCGCAGCCTTCGGCTCGCGATGTCGATGGCATGCAGCGCATCGTCCTCGCCGAGCAGCACGCGGGTGCCGGCCGGCAGCAGCCGCATCTCGGCATCGCTGAGGCCGGCGGCGCGCGGCAGTCCGGCGCCCTGGCTGCGCCAGCGCACGAGCAGGTCCTCGAGCGCCCATTCGGGCAACGGGCAGGCGCGCGGCGACGAACTCAGTGCATGCAGGCGGCGCAGGTTGCCGTCGCTGGGAAACAGCCGCGCCAGCAGCGCGCAGGCGGCGGGGACGACGCGCCGCGGGCCGATGCGCGGCGGTGCGAGCAGCGCGAGCTTCGAGACACGGCGCAGCGAGCGCCGCATGTAGGCGGCGGCGAGCCAGGCACCGAAGGAGACGCCGCACAGCCCCACCTTGGGCCGGCCGACGCCGATCAGCACGTCCTCGAGCCAGTCGCAGTAGTCGTCCTCGCTGGCCGGTCGGCGGCCCTCGCTGCGGCCAGCATCGCCCACGATGTCGACCGCGTACACGCGCAGCGCGCCCGCGAGCACGCCGGCCATGTGGACCCAGGTGGTGGCATTGCCGCCCTCGCCATGCAGCAGCAGCACCGGCACGCCATAGGCCGGGCCGTACACCAGCAGATGGGCGCGGCCGCGCCGCGTGTCGACATGGCGCGACTCCACCGGCACCGGCCAGTGCGCGAGCACGCGGTCGTACGACTGCGAGAGCGCCGCATGGGCCTGGGGCGAGCGGAAATGCGGCAGGAAGGAAGTGGCGTCGAGGGACATCGTCGGGAGGCGAAGGAAGACGGGGGAATGCCATGCCGGCACGGGCCGGCCGGTGAGCAACGCGCGAGCCTGCGGCATCGTGGGCGGCGCAGATGAAGATCGGCTGAAGATTCGGCGACTTGCAGCGCCTTGCACCTTTCGGGCCCGATCGAGAAGTATTAGGAATTCCTTCAGCTTCGCCGGTTAGATTGCATTCATGAAGATCCTTCTGGTGGAAGACGATTTCGACCTCGCGACCGGCATCCGGGTGGCGCTGCAGACGCAGGGCATGGAGGTGGTGTGGGTGCGCCGCATCGAGGATGCGCAGCGCATCCTCGATGGCGAGGGCTGCGACCTGCTGCTGCTCGACCTGGGCCTGCCCGACGGCGACGGCCTGGGCCTGCTGCAGCACGTGCGGCGCGCCGAATCGCGGCTGCCGGTGCTGATCCTCAGCGCGCGCGATGCGCTCGACGACCGCCTGCTCGGGCTCGACAACGGCGCCGACGACTACCTGGTGAAACCTTTCGTTCTCGCCGAGATGCTGTCGCGCGTGCGCGCGCTCGCGCGCCGCAGCTACGGCAGCGACGGCGTGACCTTCGAGGTGCGCGGCCTGTGGCTGCACGAGCCCACGCAGCGCGTGCAGGTCAACGGCCAGCCGGTCGACCTGTCGCGCAGCGAATTCAAGCTGCTGAGCCTGCTGATCAAGCGCACCGACCGCGTGATCACGCGGCGCATGCTCGAGCAGCAGGTGCTGCCGGCCTGGCAGACCCATGGCAGCAACGTGCTCGAGGTCCACATCTCGAACCTGCGCCGCAAGATCGGCGACGGCTACATCCGCACCGTGCGCGGCATCGGCTACGTGATCGACCAGGCCGCGCTGAAGCTGCCGGGAACGCCGTCTTGACGGCCACTGCGGCGGCCTCCGACGCCCCGCGCGGCTGGCGTCGGCTGCTGCGGCCCACGCTGGTGCGCCGGCTGATGCTGGCGCAGGTGGCGATGCTCACGCTGCTGTGGAGCATCGCGGTGGGCCTGGTGCTCGGCACCTCGCTGACCGAGGACATGGGCATGGTCGACACCTCGCACCGCAGCGTGCTGTCGGTGGCGCACAACCTGGCCGACCGGCCCGCGGCGCTGGCCGAGAGCCTCCAGCGCATGGACATCGCGCTGCGCGAGACCATGGGCAGCGACAACGATCCCTCGCTCTCGCCGAGCCTGCTGGTGTGGCAGCACGGCCGGCTGGTCTACCACTCGGACGGCGTGCCGGCCGACATCGCCAACAGCCGCCTCGGCGTGCCCGAGGACGTGACCGCGCAGGGCAAGCAGTGGCGCACGCGTTCGCTGGAGAGCGAGGACGGCGCCACCCGGGTCGCGCTGGTGCTGCCGGCCGGCCCGCAGATGTGGCTGACCTTCCATTCGCGCGGCTACTACATCCTGCCGCTGGTCATCAGCGTGCCCTTCCTGCTGCTGCCGGCCTGGCTGTCGATCCGGCTCGCGCTGCGGCCCTGGCGCAAGGTGGCGCGCGAGATCGCGTCGCGCGACGTGCGCGAGCTCGCGCCGCTGGCCACGCAGACGCGCCACGACGAGCTGCGCCCGCTGGTCGACAACTTCAACGCGCTGATGCAACGGCTGCGCGCGAGCATGGAGCGCGAGCAGAGCTTCATCGCCGATGCCGCGCACGAGCTGCGCACGCCGATCGCGGCGCTGCGCGTGAACGTGGAGGCGCTGCAGGGCCTGCAGGCGCAGCCCGGGACGGTGCCGCCCGCGCGCCAGCACGAGCTGATGGCGCGCATGGTCAGCGCCAGCGCGCGCGCCGAACGGCTGGTGAACCAGCTGCTGCACCTGATGCGCAGCGCGGCCCAGGTTTCGGCGCCGCGCCCCGCGCTGCTGCGCCTCGATGATCTGGTGCAGGAACGGCTGGCCACGCTGTCGGTGCTCGCGCGCACGCGCGGCGTGGAGGTCGAGCTGCTGAGCGACGACCCGGCACCGGTGGCCGGCGATCGCGACAGCCTGGTGTCCATGATCGACAACCTGATCGACAACGCCACCAAGTACGCGCCGCCGGGATCGACCGTGACCGTGGGCATCCGGCGCGATGGCGCGCAGGCCGAGCTGAGCGTGGCCGACCATGGCCCGGGCATTCCGCCCGAGCTGCGCGAGCGCGTGTTCGACCGCTTCTTTCGCGACCCCGACCAGACCCAGACCGGCAGCGGCCTGGGCCTCGCGATCGTGCGCTCGGCCACCGAGGCGCACGGCGGCAGCATCGTGCTCGGAGAAACGCGGCCCGGCCCGGGCCTGCTGGTGACGGTGCGGCTGCCGCTCGCGCGCGAAGGCATCGAGCCGGGCGCCACGGCCTCGGTGAAGACCCGCGCTGCGCTGACGGCGGATTGACAGGCAGGACTCCTACGATGGCGGACGCGACATCGACACAGGAGACACCATGACCATCCAGCGCCCCCGCCTCGCGGCCTTCACGCGCCGCGCCCTGCTCGGCGCGGCCCTCGGGCTCGCGCTCGCGGGCTGTGGCAGCCCCGCGGGCCATGCCCCGGCACCGAAGCCCGAGCTCCACGTGATGACCTCGGGCGGCTTCACCGCCGCCTACAACGAACTGCGCCCCGGCTTCGAGCGCGCCAGCGGCCGCGCGGTAAAGACCGCCTACGGCGCCTCGATGGGCAATGCCGCCGACTCCATCCCGAGCCGCCTCGCGCGCCAGGAGCCGGCCGACGTCGTGATCCTGGCGCGGCCCGCGCTCGATGCACTGGTCGCGCAGGGCCAGGTGCGGGCCGGCAGCCAGGTCGACCTGGTGCGCTCCTCGATCGGCTTCGCGGTGCGCAAGGGCGCGCCCAAACCCGACATCTCGAGCGTCGAGGCGCTCAAGCGCACCCTGCTCGCGGCGCCGTCGATCGCCTATTCGGCCAGCGCCAGCGGCACCTACTACGAGACCGAGCTGCTGAAGAAGCTCGGCCTCGAGGCCCAGGTCAAGCCCAAGAGCCGCCGCATCCTCAGCGAGCGCGTGGGCAGCGTGGTGGCGCGCGGCGACGCCGCGCTCGGGCTGCAGCAGGTCAGCGAGCTGCTGCCGATCGAGGGCATCGACTACCTGGGCCCGCTGCCGGCCGAGGTGCAGCAGGTGACGGTGTTCTCGGCCGGCATCGCCACCGCGTCGACGCAGCCCGAGGCGGCGCGCGAACTGATCCGCTACCTGAACTCGCCGGCGAGCGCGCCGACGATCGCGAAGACGGGGCTGGAGCCGCTGGCCTCGCGTTGAGGCGCGTGCCGCATCAGGCGCCGCCCGCCACGACGAGCGGCGCATGCTTCGCCATCAGTTCGTCGACCCAGTCGATGAAGACACGCAGCTTCGCGCTCTGGTGCCGGTTCGGCGGGAACACCAGGTACAGCGGCATCGAAGCCACCTCCCAGTCCTCGAACAGCGGCACCAGCTCGCCGCCGGCGAGGTGCGGCGCGGCCATGTAGCGCGGCAGCCAGAGCACGCCCATGCCCGCGACGCCGGCCGCGGCATAGGCATTGCCGTCGTCGAGCGCGACCACGTAACGGCCCTGCGGCACGAACTGCTCGCCCGCACGCGACAGCGCGATCGGCGCCAGCGTGCCGCTGCGCGAGCGCAGGAAGCCGACGATGCGGTGGTGCGAGTCCTCGAGCTCGCGTGGATGCACGGGCGTGCCCGCGCGCGCGAGGTAGCCGGGCGCCGCATAGACGCCGAGTTGCAGGTCGCCCACGCGGCGCGCCACCAGCGAGGAGTCGGTGAGCTCGCCGCCGCGCAGCACGCAGTCGACGTTGTCGCCGATCACGTCGACCACGCGGTCGCTCACGCCGAGGTCGAGCTGGATCTCGGGATGGCGCGCATGGAAGGCCGGCAGCGCCGGCACCAGGATCAGCCGCGCCAGCGGAGCCGGCACGTCGACGCGCAGCCGTCCCTTGGGCGAGGCCGAGGCGCTGGCCAGGCTGGTGTCGGCATCCTCGAGATCGGCCAGCAGGCGCACCACGCGCTCGTAGTAGAGCGCGCCATCGGCCGTGACCTTGACCTGCCGCGTCGTGCGGTGCAGCAGCTTCACGCGCAGCCGTGCCTCGAGCTGCTGCACCAGCTGGGTCACGGTGGTCTTGCTCATGTGCAGGGTCTGCGCCGCCTTGGTGAAGCTGCCGGCCTCCACCACGCGCGCAAAGGCCTGCATCGCATCGAAACGGTCCATCTGATCGCCTGATTGTTTGGGATTGCCAAACAGTCATTGTGCGTCTTGCCCGTTTATCCGCAAAGAGCGAACACCTAGATTCACTGCATCCGCAACCATCGAAGAAAGTGAATCCCATGTCCTCCACACGCGATGTCGTCTTCCCCGCCGGCCGCCAGGCGCTCTACGAGCGCCACCGCTACTCGCCGGCCGTGCGCGCCAACGGCCTGCTGTTCGTCTCGGGCCAGGTCGGCAGCCGGCCCGACGGTTCGCCCGAACCCGAGCTCGAGGCCCAGGTCCGGCTGGCCTTCCAGAACCTGAATGCCGTGCTCGCGGCCGCCGGCGCCAGCTTCGCCGACGTGATCGACGTGACGATCTTCATCGTCGATCCGGCCTCGAAGTTCGAGCGCATCTGGCAGCTGGTGCTCGCCGAGTTCTGGGGCGAGGCACCGCATCCCACGGCCACCGCCATCGGCGTGACCTGGCTCTACGGCTTCGACTTCGAGATCAAGGTGGTCGCGAAGCTGCCGGAAGCCGCCGCCTGAGACGCTATCGAGCGACGATCCGCTGCACGCCGAGCATGACCAGCATGCCGCCGGCCACGCCATCGACCCAGCGCTCCACGCGCAGGTAGCGCGCGCGGATCGCCTCGGCGCCGAACACCACGGTGATCCCGAAGTGCCACAGCAGCGAGAGCACGGCCACCATCAGGATGGTGGCGGGATAGAACCAGCCCGCGGCCTGCGCGGGCACCAGGGTCGCGAACACGCTGGTCCAGAAGGCCGCGCCCTTGGGGTTGGTGATGCCGGTCAGCAGGCCGGCGCGGTAGGCGCTGCGTGCATCGCGGCGCGTGCCCGCGGGCGCGCGGCGGGCGCTCCCCGCCGCGGTCTTGGCGGGCGGCGACACGGCGCGCCACAGCAAGCTGCCGCCGTACCAGACCAGGTAGCTCGCGCCGAGGAAACGCACGGCCGAGGCCAGCCACGGATGGTGCGCCATCAGGGTGGACATGCCCGCGAGCGAGAGCACGACCCAGAAGATCGAGCCGGTCGTGAGCCCCAGCACCACGTAGCGCGATTCGCGCTGGCGCCCGTCGAGCGCCATCTGGCTCAGGATGAAGAAGTTGGGGCCCGGGCTCGCGAGCACGGCGAGGTAGACGCCGGCGATGAGCAGCAGGGGCGAGAGTTGGGTCATGGCGCCGAGGAGGATGCAGGAGGATGCGAAAAGGACCCGCCGATCCTAGCGGCGGGCGAACATCCCTGCCCTCAGCGCGACTCGATCAGCGTCTTGACCCGCTTGGCCAGCGCATCCATCTCGAAGGGCTTGGTCATCACGTGCATGCCGGGCGCCAGGTGGCCATGGCTCAGCACGGCGTTCTCGGCATAGCCGGTGATGAACAGCACCTTGAGGCCCGCGCGCAGGGTGCGCGCGGCATCGGCCACCTGGCGGCCGTTCATGCCGCCGGGCAGGCCGACGTCGGTCAGCAGCAGGTCGATGCGCTGGTTCGACTCGAGGATGCGCAGCGCATCGGCGCCGTCGCCGGCCTCGAGCGTGGCATAGCCCAGGCCCTGCATCACCTCCACGATCAGCATGCGCAGCGAGGCCTCGTCGTCGACCACCAGCACGGTGTCGCCGCGGTCGGCGCGCGGCGCGGTCTCGACCTGCTCGGCCTCCGTGGTGTTCTCTTCCGTGCGGTCGTGGCGCGGCAGGTAGATGCTGACCGAGGTGCCCTGGCCGACCTCGGAATAGATGCGCACCTGCCCGCCCGACTGCTTGGCGAAGCCGTAGATCATCGACAGGCCGAGCCCGGTGCCCATGCCGATGGGCTTGGTGGTGAAGAAGGGATCGAAGGCGCGCGCGGCCACCTCCGCGCTCATGCCCACGCCGTTGTCGCTGACCGTGAGCGACACGTACTGGCCCTCGGGCAGGTCGCGGGCCGGCGCGGTGCGCGCGTCGACCCAGCGATTGGCGGTCTCGATCACCAGCGTGCCGCCCTCGGGCATGGCGTCGCGCGCGTTGATGCACAGGTTGAGCAGCGCGTTCTCGAGCTGGCTCGGGTCGGCATGCACGTTCCACAGGCCGACGGCGGCCACGTTCTCGAGCGCGATGCCCGGGCCCAGGGTCCGGCGCAGCAGGTCTTCCATGCCGTTCACGAGGCGGTTGAGGTTGACCGACTTGGGCTCCAGCGTCTGCCGGCGCGAGAAGGCCAGCAGCCGGTGCGTGAGCGCGGCCGCGCGCTTGACCGCGCCGTGCGCCACGCCGATGTAGCGCTCGAGGTCGGCCTGCCGCCCCTCGAGCCCGCGCCGGCGCATCAGCTCCAGGCTGCCGCCGATGGCCGCCAGCAGGTTGTTGAAGTCGTGCGCGAGGCCGCCCGTGAGCTGGCCCACGGCCTCGAGCTTCTGGCTCTGGCGCAGCTGCTCGCGCGCCGCGTCGAGTTCGGCGGCGCGCTCCTTCTGCTGCGTGATGTCGCGCGCGGCCGAGTAGTTGAGGCCGCCCTCGGGCACCGCGGTCCATGACAGCCAGCGGTAGCTGCCGTCCTTGGCGCGGTAGCGGTTCTCGAAGCCGCGCGTGCGCTCGCCCTTGGCCAGCCGCGCGAGCTCGGCCTCGGTCGCGGCCAGGTCGTCGGGATGCACCAGCTGGCGGAACGGCATCGCCATCAGCTCCTGGCGGCTCCAGCCGAGCACCGCCTCCCAGGCGGGATTCACGCTCTCGAAGCTGCCCTGCCCGTTGGCCACGGCCAGCAGGTCCTGGCTCAGCTCCCAGGTACGGTCGCGCTCGCGCGTGCGCACCTCGACCTCGCGCGCCAGCGATTCGGCGAAGGCCTGCAGCTCGAGCTGCGCCTCGCGCCGCGCGATCGCCGAGCGGATGCGCTCGCCGACCTCGCGCGTGAAGTCGAGCTCGTCGCGCGACCAGGCGCGCGCCCTGCCGTGGTTGAGATAGAGCAGCCCGACCAGCCCGCCGCGCTCGGTCAGCGGCATGTTGACCACGGCGCGCGCGCCGATGCCGTCGAGCGCATCGGCGGTGGCACGCGTGCGCGGGTCGTCGTGGGCATCGGCGAAGGCCACCGTCGTGCCCTGGCGCAGGTCGTCGATGTAGCTGCCGTAGTCGCGAAAGTGCAGCGTGCCGGCCAGGCTCCTGACGCCGGGCGCGGTCCAGTCGCGCTCGATCTCGATGGTCTCGGTCGCCTTGTTCACCACGCCGTAGCCCGCGCGGTCCACCTGCAGCTGCATGCCGAGCATCTGCGAGGCGGTGTAGGCGATCTCGCAGATGCCGTCCATGTCGCGGATGCGGTCGCTGAGCTCGATCAGCGCCAGCCGCCGCGACTCGGCGGCCCCGAAGATCTCGTGGGCCACGCGCAGCTTGGCCTCGGCCGCCTGCTTGGCCTCGCGGTCGGCCGCCTCCTTGAGCGCGCGCTCCATCACCACCGGCAGCCGCGCCAGCCGGCCCTTGCTCACGTAGTCGGTGGCGCCGCGCTTGAGCAGCTCGACCGCGTTGTCCTCGCCGATCACGCCCGAGACGAAGATGAAGGGCGTGAGCGGCGCCACCGCGCGCGCGATCTCGAGCGCATGCGCGCCCGAGAAGCCCGGCAGCTCGTAATCCGACAGGATCAGCTGGTAGCGCGCGCTCTCCAGCGCGCCCGTGAAGCCCTCCTCGTCGCACACCACGGTCACGCGCGCCCCGGGGAGCGCGGCGACCAGCGCCTCGGTCAGCAGTTCGACGTCGAAGCGCGAGTCCTCGAGGACGAGGATGTCGGGGGCCGTCGTGGAAGCCGTGCCGCTACTCATGGCGCCGGGTGGCCTTGAGCGACCCCGGCGGCGGTTCGTTGAGCACGGCCCAGAACACCCCGAGGTCGGCGATCGCCGAGACGAACCGGTCGAAAGCCACCGGCTTGACCACATAGGCGTTGACGCCGAGCTCGTAGCTGCGCAGCACGTCCGATTCCTCCTGCGACGAGGTCAGCATCACCACCGGGATGCTGCGCAGCGTCGCCGAGGCGCGCACTTCCTGCAGCACCTCCAGGCCGGTCACCTTGGGCAGCTTCAGGTCGAGCAGGATCACGGCCGGGTTGCCTTCGGCGCGATCGGCGTGCTCGCCCTCGCGCTTGAGGTAGTCGAGCGCCTGCGCGCCGTCGCGCAGCACGACCACGTCGTTCGCCAGTTGGCTGCGCTCCAGGGCCACCAGGGTCAGTTCCAGGTCGCGCTTGTCGTCCTCGACCAGCAGGATCGGCTTAAGCATCCTCTTCTCCGTCAGTTGCGTTGCTCGAATTCGTTCCATCCGTCTCCGCGCCCGGCAGCACGAAGCCGAAGCAGGCGCCCGCGCCCAGTTCGCCGCGCGCCCACACCGTGCCGCCATGCCGCTCCACGATCCGCTTCACGTTGGCCAGGCCGATGCCGGTGCCCTCGAACTCCTCGGCCTGGTGCAGCCGCTGGAACACGCCGAACAGCTTGTCGACGTACTTCATCTGGAAGCCCACGCCGTTGTCCTCGACCTCGAGGCCGGTGCCGGCGTCGTTGCGCACCGCGCGCACCGTGATCACGGCGGGCTCGCGGGTGCGCGAGTACTTGACCGCATTGGCCAGCAGATTGCGCACCGTGACCTGCAGCAGCAACGGGTCGGCGTACAGCGGCGGCAGGTTCGGCTCCACGCGCCATTCGATGGCGCGGGTCGGCTCGATGCGCACCAGCTCGCGCACCAGGCCCTCGACCAGCGAGGGCGTGTCGACCATGCGCTTCTGCAGCGCGGCGCGGCCCATGCGCGAGAAGTCGAGCAGCGCGTCGACCATCTGGCCCGCGAAGGCCGCCGCGTCCTTCACGTGGCCCAGGTAGCGCCGCGCGCGGTCGGTCAGTTGCTGGCCCTCGGTCTGGGTCACCAGGTCGACATAGCCCGCGATGTGGCGCATGGGCGCGCGCAGGTCGTGCGAGACGGTGTACGAGAAGGCCTCGAGCTCGCGGTTCACGCGGCCCAGCTCGGTCGCCACGGCCGCGAGCTCCTCGGCGCGCCGCAGCACGATGCCGATCAGCGCCTGGCGCAGCTCGACGGCCGCGCCCACCTCGGCCGCCGACCAGGGGTTGGAGCGCCCGCGGATGTGCTCGACCCAGCTCTGGAAGCTCAGCCGCGGATGCATGCGCTGGCCGTCCGGCACCATCGGCTTGCGCGGATCGCCGGCCCATTGCACCGTCTGCACGATCTCGGGCCGGAACCACAGGATCAGGTGGCGGTGCACCTGCGAGATCGAGATCGCCAGCACGCCGGCCGCGACCGCCTCGCAGTCGGCGAAGGGCTTGAAATGCCCGGCCAGCGAATCGCTGTCGTAGACCTCGACGCCGAGCCCGGCGATCCAGTGCGCGAGCTCCTGGATGCGCGGCTCGGGCGGCACGTCGCCCACGGTCCAGACCGCGTCGTCGAGCACCACGGCCGCGCCGGTGGCGCGTGCCACGCGCAGCAGCAGGGAGCCCTCCTCGACCAGCCGGCGCAGGGTGGCATCGCTATCGGCGAGCTGCGACACGGTCTGCAGCGTGAGCTGCCGCAGCTCGAGCCGGTCGGCCACCTCGCCATGGGTCTGCTTGGCGTCGATCTGCATCGACAGCAGCTGGCCCATGTGCTCGCAGGCCAGCCGGGTCGCGGTGTCGAGGAAGCGCGGGTCGTGGTCGTGGCAGGAGATCAGGCCCCAGAGCTGGCCGCGCACCACGATCGACACCGACATCGAGGCCAGGGTGCCCATGTTGCGCATGTACTCGAGGTGGATCGGCGACACGCTGCGCAACTGCGCCTGCGAGAGGTCGATGCCGGTCGGCGCCAGCGCCGCGTCGCTCGAGACCAGCGGCACCGGGCGGTAGTTGGCGTCGGCGATCAGCCGGAAGTGGTTGACCAGGTAGAGCGCGCGCGCCTGCTGCGGAATGTCGGAGGCCGGGAAGTGGTGGCCGACGTAGCTGTCGTAGCCCGCGTCGGCCGCCTCGGCCAGCACCTCGCCATGGCCCGCGGCATCGAAGCGGTAGACCAGGCAGCGGCCGAAGCCCGTGAGCTGCTTCATCGCGCGCGCGACCAGCCCGGTGAGCTCGTCCACGTCGCGCGCCTGCTGCAGCGCGGGCAGCAGGACGCGGCTCAGCGCATAGATCGGCGCCTCGTTGCCCGCGGCCGGCTTCGCGGCCTCGAACTCGGCGATCAGGTGCTGTTCGGTGCGGTGCACCGCCACGTCGAACAGGCGGCCGTCGATCTCGAACGCGCCCAGCGACACCGGCGAGGCGCCGGGCTGCAGCACCGGCAACGCCATGCCGCGCAGGGTTTGCGCCGCGGCGGCGGCTTCGCCCTCGGGCCAGTTGTCGCTCCAGGCCAGCCGCTCCAGGCCCTCGGCCGCCAGCACCAGCATGCGGCCGTGCGGCTGGATCGAGCCCGGCACGCGGATCGGCTCGAGATCGCAGCTCGTCAGGTCGGCCGCGTCCGGCGAGCCGGAAACAGCACCCGGGGCACCCGGCTGGTGAGGGTTCGAGGACGTGGGAAGTGCTGACACTTTCGAGGGGAAGGACGGGGCCGGATCGGCCGGCACGGGGTTGGAGGGGGAATGAATCGGGGTCGGATCGATCATGCCAGCGGCCCCGGGGGCCGCTTCGTCGGCCGATTCCTACCCGGCATGCAGGCTGGCGGCGCGGCTTGGGGACGGCGCGGTTCCGCCCTCACGCGCGAGGCCGAAGCACGGCATCAGCGCCTCGAAGCCCGCCACCGCGCCGCGCTGCGCGGACTGCATGGCGGCCGTGTCGCGCAGCGCCTCGCCGAGCTGGGCGACGAAATGGCGCCAGTGCGCGGGCGTGCCGTCCTCGGCGCCGACGGGCGCGAAGTAGCGCATCGGATGCGGCGCGAGCCGCGGCGCCAGGCGGCGGTGCATGACGCTGCCGCCCAGGCGCGAGCCCTCGACCACGTAGGCCAGGCCCCAGGCGAAGCCGGGGTCGGTGGCCTGCGCGGCGAGCGCCGCGCTGTCAGGCAGGGCGGGCGGCGTGGCCGGCCTGGCCGCCGGCGCATCGCGCAGATCGCGCAGATCGCGCAGATCGAGTTCGAGCGCCTCGAGGCGCAGCGCGAGCTGCCGCGACACGGCCTCGAGCGCCGCGACGCCCGAGGCCGCCAGCGCGCTCCGCACGGCCCCCAGCCAGGGCCGCAGCGCGCGCAGGTGCTCGGCATAGTCGGCCAGCGTGGCGTCCTCGCCGCCGATGCGCAGCCGGCTGTCGAGCGCATGGTGCAGTTCGCGCGTGGCCTCGCGCAGCGGCTGCAGCGCGGCGGAGGCGGCCGGTCCGGGCGCCGCCATCAGCGCGCGCCCGGGGCCTCGGCCCCGAGTCCGGCGCAGAAGGAGAAGAAGTCGTCGAGCCCGGCCGACTTGTCGAACACCGCGTCGGCGCCGAGCTCGCGCGCCCAGCCCGCGATGTCGTCGGTGCCGTAGTTGGTCAGCACCACCACGCGCTGGCCGGCGCGGCGCTCGCGGTAGCGCTTGACGATCCCGAGGCCCGAGCCTTCCTCGAGGAACAGGTCGACCACCAGCAGTTCCCAGGGCGGATCGCAGGCGTCGAGCCGCTCGATGGCCTCGGCCTCGGTGGCGGCCGTGCCCACCAGCAGGATGTCGGCTTCGTCCTCCATGGCGGCGATGAGGTTGTGGCGGATGAGGGGGTTGTCTTCGACGAGAAAGGTGGAGATCGGCACGATGGGCGACAGCCTCGGTATTTTTTTTCGGATGCAGCGAGCCTACGCGATAGGGCTGAATATCCGGTGAGCGAGAACCTTCAGCCCAAGTAGGAATTTCGGCCGCCCGGGCGCGCCGGACGGCGGGCGACCGGCGGGCCCGGCGCCGCGCCCGTAAACTCCAGGGCCGCGCCGGCCGCTCGCGCGCCTCCCTCCGACGGACTGCCATGACCCAGATCTCCCCCGCCCTCGTCACCGCCTTCGCGCCCAGCGGCACGCTGCGCGCCTCGATCAACCTCGGCAACCCGATCCTCGCCAACAAGCACCCGGTCAGCTACCAGCCGGTCGGCGTGTCGATCGACCTGGCCCACGAGTTCGCGCGCCGCCTCGGCCTGGGCGTCGAGCTGGTGGTGTTCGACAAGGCCGCGGCCTCGGTCGACGCGGTCCGGGCCGAGCGCGCCGACATCGGCTTCTTCGCGATCGACCCGGCGCGCAGCGAGGGCCTGCGCTTCACCGCGCCCTACGTGCTGATCGAGGGCAGCTACCTGGTGCGCGACGGCTCCGAGCTGCAGGACAACGCCGAGGTCGACACCCCCGGCCACCGCATCGCGGTCGGCGCGGGCAGCGCCTACGACCTGTTCCTCACGCGCGAGATCCACCAGGCCGAACTGGTGCGCGTGCAGGGCGCGCAGGCCGTGCTCTCGGCGCTGCGCGCGGGCCAGGTCGACGTGGCCGCCGGCATCCGCCAGTTGCTCGAGACCGAGGCGCAGCGCTCCTCGGGCGTGCGCTTGCTGCCGGGCCGCTTCATGGTGATCCAGCAGGCCATGGGCACGCCGGCCAGCCGCGGCGCCGAGGCCCAGGCGCTGCTCGCGGCCTTCGTGGAAGAGATGAAGTCCAGCGGCTTCGTGGCCGAGGCGCTGCAGCGCCACGGCATCGAGGGCGCGAGCGTCGCGCCCTGATGAACTAGGACACCCGGGGCACGGCCTCCGCGCGGCCGGCCGCCTCCGGCGCGCGGTCGCGCCGCCACAGCGCCAGCCCGCAGCCGAACACCACCACCTGGGTGCCGATCAGCAGCGCGAAGCCCGCGAAGAAGCCCGCCGCCGATCCACCGCCGGCGCCATGGCCCGCCGCGCCGGCCGACGAGAGCGCGCCGATCACCCCTCCCATCAGCACCGGCATGAAGCCCGCCACCAGGCTGCCCACGCCGTTGGTCACGCCGAAGGCGCTGGCCGTGTGCTCGGGCCGCGCGCAGTGCTGCACCGTGCTCGGGATCGCCGGGCTCTGCAGGCCCCAGAAGAAGTTCGCCGCCACCAGGCAGCAGGCCGCCAGGTAGGGATCGTGCGCGCTGATCGCCATCAGCACCGACAGCGCCACGCCCGCGCTGGCGCCCATGAAGATGAAGGGCACGCGCGCGCGGCCCAGCCGGTCGACCAGCACGCCGCCCACGAACACCGCGAGCACGGTCGCGTACTGCGGCAGCGAGGCCAGCCAGCCCATCTCGCGCAGCGAGAAGCCGCGCGCCTCGCGCAGGTAGGTCGGCAGCCAGTTGCTGCTGCCCCAGAGGTAGGCCAGCGCGGCCGAGGTCAGCAGCGTGATCAGGAACAGGTGGCGCGTCTGCAGCGCGCCCTTCACGATGCCGCCCACGCGCGCCATCGCGTCGCCGAAAGACTTCGGAGCTATCGCATCGCCCTGCCCCGCCGGCATGCGCACGAAGGCCAGCACCAGTGGAATGCCCAGCACGATGTTGAGCACGCCCAGCACGTGGAACGAGCTGTCCCAGGCGTACTGCGCGAGCAGCCAGCCCACGAGCGGAAAGCCCAGCGCCAGTCCGAGCCCGGTGCCCATGTTGACGATCGCGTTGGGCTTGCCGTTCTCGTCGCCGCGGAAATGCGCCTTGATGTACGACGAGGCCAGCGAGAACAGCGGCCCTTCCGACACGCCCAGCAGCACGCGCGAGGCCAGCAGCAGCCCGTAGCTGTGGAACAGCGGCGAGGCCCAGGTCACCACGCCCCAGAGCACCAGTCCGAAGATCAGGCTGCGCCGCACGCCGAACAGCGCCGAGCAGAACGGCGTGAGCACGAAGGCCGAGATGCCGTAGCCCAGCATGAAGGCCGTCGCGAGGAAGCCCTGGCGCACCCGGTCGTCCGGCGCGATGCCCACGTGGCGCAGGAAGTCGGCGTCGGTGATCAGCACCGCGATGTTGATGCGGTCCACATAGGAGATCGCGACGATCAGGAACAGCGTGATCACGCCGTACCAGCGGAGGTTCTTGCTCTGGCTTCGCATGGGACTTTCCGGGCGCGCGATGCGGCCCTCAGAACATGTGGCGCATGCCGAACTCGGTGCCGCTCGAGGACCGGTTCGGCGCCGTGATCGCGCCCGTGAGGGCCGCGGCCGCGCCGTTGCTGTTGCTGATGCGCGCCACGGTCGCGTAGAGCGCGGTGCGCTTCGACAGGTTGTGCACGTAGCCCAGCGCGAGCTTCGACGAGGTGGGATTGCGCAGCGCGCCGAAGGGCTCGAGCCGGTAGCGCGCGTACGAGCCCTTGATCTCGCCGGGCCCGATCGGCAGGTGGAAGCCGATCAGCGCGCCCTTGGCATCGGTGGAGCCCTTCGACTCGCTGTAGAGCTCGCCCGTGAGCTTGAAATTCATCAGCGACGGGCCGAAGGTGTAGGAGGCGCCGAGATTGGTCACGCGCAGGTCGCCGCTCGCGTAGCGCGTCTTGCCGGTCGCCAGCGCGATGTTGAAGCCGCCGTCGGCATAGCCCACGCGCAGGCCCGCGTGGTTGCCGTCGCGCTTGTTCGACACCAGCGTGCCCGGCAGCACCGAGGTCGACTCGTTCTCGCCCATCGCGTACATCACCTGGCCGTAGAAGCCGCCGAGGCCGCCCGGCAGCAGGTAGCCCACGCTGTTGGAGGCACGCGTGCCGGTCGGCGCCGTGAGGCCGCCCAGCCCCGAGAAGTAGAGCTGGTTGGCGCCGATGCCGCCGCCGGTGCCGAAGGGGTCGTAGATCGCGGTGTTCCAGAACGCCGGCACGTAGTCGCGGCCCAGGCGGATCTCGCCGAACGGTCCCGCGAAGCTCACGGTGGCGCGGCGGTTGAAGCTCAGCACGCCGGGCGTGCCGTTGCCGCTGGCCTGGTTGTTCGAGTTCGAGGGGAAGCCCAGCGCGCTGTCGTTCTGCAGCCCCATCTCGAGCCAGAAGCTCGCCGACAACCCGCCGCCGAGGTCCTCGGTGCCGCGGAATCCGAGCCGGCTGAACATGTTGCCGCTGTTCGTGAGCTGCGTCTTGCTGCCCGCGCCGGGCCCGTTGCCGCGCGTGTAGGTGACGGCGGCGTCGACCACGCCGAAGATCGTGAGGGAGGATTGGGCCAGCGCTCCGCCAGCCGCGCTGATCGAAACCAGCGTGAGCAAGTACTTTTTCATGGAATGTCTCGGGTGGTTCTTCTTTCGGCCGGAGGCCTTCGGGGGATCAGATGTCCAGTACCAGGCGCGCGCCCTTGCAGCGCGACACGCAGATCATCATGGTCTTGTTGGCCGCGCGTTCGGCCTTGGTGAGGATGCCGTCGTGGTGGTCGATCTCGCCTTCGAGCACGGCCGTCTCGCAGGCACCGCAGACGCCTTCCTTGCAGCTGTGGTCGGGGTCGAGGCCGGCATCGATCAGGCTGTCGAGGATCGACTTGCCCGCGGGCACCTCGATCTCGCGCTGGCTCTTCGCGCAGGCCACCACGCAGCCCTGCGTGGCGGCCGGTGCCTCCACGTGCACGGCGGCGAAACGCTCGATGTGCACGTTGGCATAGCCCAGCTGCTCGCAGCTGCGCTCGAAGGCATCGAGCATCGGCGTGGGTCCGCAGCAGTAGTAGTGGCTGTCGTCGCCGCGCCCGGCCAGCAACTTGGCGAGATCGGGCGGCGCGCCCTGCTCGTCGTCGAAGTGCCAGCTCAGTTCAATGGACTTGTCGCGCGCCAGCGCCTCGATGGCGTCGACGAAGGCCGCTTCCTTGCGGCTGCGCGCGCAATAGACCAGCTCGACCGGCCGCCCGAGCGACGCGAGCCGCTGCAGCATGCACCAGATGGGCGTGACGCCGATGCCGCCAGCCACCAGCACCGAGCGCCGAGCATCCTCCTCGAGCGCGAAGTTGTTGCGCGGCGCCGAGATCGGCAGGGTCATGCCCACACGCAGCTGCTGGTGCACGTAGCGCGAGCCGCCGCGGCTCTTGCGGTCGTTGAGCACGCCCACCACGTAGCGCTGGCGGTCGCTGGCCGGGTTGCACAGCGAGTAGCTGCGCACCAGGCCGTTGGGCAGGTGCAGGTCGATGTGCGAGCCGGCCTCGAAGGCGGGAAAGTCCACCGCGGGCGTGGCCGGCCGGAACTCGACGCTCACGATGCCGTCGGCCTCGTAGCGCATCGTGTGCACGAGGGCGTTCAGCGTGGGGGAAGACATGGCGATCGCTTCCCCGCTCAGGCCGCGACCGCCGCGGCGGGCTCGGCCGCTTCAGCGAGCTGCGCCACCGCCAGGTTGCGCATGTGGCGGCGCAGCCGCACGATGCCCAGGTCGTGCTGGTAGAGGTTCTCGTGCTGGTTGGCGTCGGCCTCCATCTCCTCGAGCATCACGCGGTCCTGCTCGAGCACGTGCCAGTGCCGCGCCTCGAGGCGGTTGCGGTAGAGGAAGCGCCAGGTGTCGCGCTGCCAGCCCGGCGCCAGCTTGCGCACGCGCCAGAAGAAGGTGGCGGTCATGCCCTTCACGATCGGCGAGAAGGCGCCGACGATGATGAAGTTGCCGCCCGGGCCGCCGGTCTTCGGGTACGGGATCTCCAGCCGCATCCAGTGGATGCCGGTGTCGGCCCACTCGGTCCAGTCGAAGTTGACGTTGCGCTGGCCTTCCTTCTCGAACACGAAGCCGATGTCGGTCGGCCGGATGCCGAACTTGGCGCTCGAGTCGCCCTCGGCCATCGAATGCGACTGCTTGTGCAGGTAGGTGCCGTGCATCGGGTCCATCACGTTGTCGAGCACGTAGCGGTAGTCGCCCTTCCACTCGGTGTAGCAGAGGAAGCTCGAATACTCGGCGTCGTCGGTCAGCTGCTCGGGCAGCACCAGCGGCGGCGGCACGTCGACCGGCTCCTTCGCGTTGTAGAGGAACACCGCACCCGCGCGCTCCTGCACGTGGAAGTGGCGCGTGGCCTTCGAGCCCTCGAGCTTGCAGCCCGGGCTGCCGGGCACGCGCGTGACCACGCCATCGTGCCGCACTTCCACGCCGTGGTAGGGGCACGAGAGCCGGTCGCCGAGCACCACGCCCTGCGACAGCGGCGCGCCGCGGTGCGGGCAGCGGTCCTCGAGCGCATGCAGCACGCCCTCGCCGTCGCGCCACAGCGCGAGCTTGCGGCCCAGGCGGCGCAGCGAGACGGGGTTCTCCTTGATGAAGTGCGAGGGGCAGATCGGATACCAGAGGTCCTTGAGGCCGATCTCGAGCAGGTGGTCGACCGGGTCGGCGGGAACGGGTTGGATGGCGATGCTCATGGGTGTCTCCTCAGCCGGCCAGCGTGGCCATTTCCTTGCGGTACAGCGCCTCGGTCCAGGCCAGGCCGCCGGGCGTGGCCAGGCCGCTGTCGTTGAGCCGCTGCACCAGGCCCGGCAGGTCGTGGATCCCGTCGGCGAAGGCGCGCTCGATCACGTCGCCCAGCAGGTCTTCGTAGGTGGTGGCCGGGCGCTGGCGCGCCTGGTGCGGTTGCAGGTAGCGGTCTTGTGGCATGGGGTCCTCCGTGGGTGAGGTGGAATTCTTCAAACGGTCGCGGCCATCGCGGCCTGCGCGGGCGTGGCCAGCGGCGCGGTCCAGGCGTCGTAGCCGTAGACCCAGTCGGCGTTGCCGCCCTCGCGCAGCCAGTTGTTGCCGCGCGAGCCGAGCTGCACCTGGCTCGCGCGCTCGATGCGGGCGGTCTCGAAGTCGGCCAGCGCGGCGGCGATGCCGTCCATCGCCACGCCCTCGAGATGGCGCGCGAGCACCACCGCGTCCTCGATCGCCATGCCCGCGCCCTGCGCCATGAACGGCAGCATCGGATGCGCGGCATCGCCGATCAGCGCCATGCGACCCTGCGTCCAGGCGGGCATCGGGTCGCGTTCGTAGAGCGCGGTCTTGAGCACCGTGTCGCAGGCGTCGAGCAGCGCGCGCGCCTCGGGGTGGTAGGCCGTGTACTGCGCGCGCAGCTCGTCCACGTCGCCCGGCGCGGTCCAGGACTCGAGCTGCCAGCTGTCCTGCGGCGTGGTCGCGAAGATGAAGATGTCCTTGCCGCGGTTGAGCGGGAAGGTGACGATCTGGCTCTGCGGATTCGGCCCCCACCACTTGGTGAAGGCGCCGAGGTTCGGCAGGCCGGCCACGCGTTCGGCGGGCACCACGGCGCGGTAGGCCACGATGCCGGTGAAGCGCGGGCTCTCGGCGCCGAACATCGCGTTGCGCACGCAGGAGTGGATGCCGTCGGCGCCGATCAGCGCGCCCACGCGGGCCTCGCTGCCGTCGGTGAAGGAGATCGTCACGCCGCCCTCGTCGGCCGCGATGCGCTCGGCGCGCCTAGCCAGTGCCACGCGCTCGGCCGGGAACATCTGGGCCAGCGCGGCCAGCAGGTCGGCGCGGTGGATCGTGAGCTGCGGCGCGCCGTAGCGTGCCTCGGCCGATTCGGCCATCTCGAGGCGCGAGGTCTCCGCGCCGCTGTCGTAGGTGCGGCTGATGCGGTGCGAGGGCCGCGCGGCGGTCACGCGGGCCGCCTCGCCGACGCCGAGGCCGTCGAGCGCGCGCACCGCGTTGGGCGTGAGGTTGATGTCGGCGCCGACGCGCGCGAACTGCTTCGCCTGCTCGAACACGACCACGTCGTGGCCGGCGCGGCGCAGCGCGATGGCGGCGGCCAGGCCGCCGATGCCGGCGCCGACGATGCCGAGGGTGGATTCGCTGGTGTTCATGGGTGTGTGTCTCTTCCTTCTTGTTCGCGGCTCATTCGGCCACGATGTTTCGCGCCTTGACTATCCGGGCCCAGACGGCCGTCTCGTCGCGGATGTGAGTGGCGAACTCGGCCGGCTTCATCGCTGCACCGGTCATGCCCTGCGCCTTCAGGCGCTCGCGCACCTCGGGCTGGGCCAGCATCTCGGCCGCGTCCTTCGCGAGCTGGTCGACCACCGCCGCCGGCGTGCCGCGCGGCGCCATCAGGCCGTACCAGGAGGTCACGGCCACGCCCTGGATGCCCTGCTCCGCCAAGGTGGGGATGTCGGGCGCGGCGGGGCTGCGCACGGCCTCGGTCACGCCGAGGGCGACCAGCTTGCCGTTGCCGATGAACGGCAGGGTCGCGGGCAGGTTGCTGAACATCAGCGGCACCGAGCCGCCGAGCACGTCGTTGAGCGCGGGCGGCGTGCCCTTGTAGGGCACGTGCAGCAGGTCGATGCCGGCCTGCTGCTTGAACAGCTCGCCCGCCAGGTGCAGCCCGCTGCCCACGCCGGGCGAGGCATACGACAGCGTGGCCGGCTTGGCCTTGGCCTGCGCCACCAGCTCCTTCACGCTCTTGATGCCCGAGGCCGGCGATGCCACCAGCACGTTGGGCGCCTTGGCCAGCATGGTGATCGGCACGAAGTCCTTCTGCATGTCGAACGGGAAGTTCGGCATCAGCGTGGGATTGATCGTGACGTTGCCGGCCGGGATCACCAGCAGCGTGTGGCCGTCGCCCTTGGCGCGCTTGACCTTCTCCATGCCGATGTTGCCGGCCGCGCCGACCTGGTTGTCGACCACGGCCGCTTGTCCATAGCGCTTGGCGAGGCCGTCGGACAGCATGCGCGCCAGCGTATCGACCGGCCCGCCCGGCGGGAACGGCGAGACGATGGTGAAGCGCTCGGCCGCGAGCTGCTTGTGCACATCGCTTTGCGCGCTCGCGGGCAAGGCGACGGCGGCCAGTGCCGCGAACAGGAGAGAGAAACAGAAGCGTCGTTGCATGGTGATCGGAACCGTCATTTCTTCTCGGTGAGAAAGGCGCCCTTCGGCCCCTCCGCGTTCTTCTGGCGCCGCGTGTGGCCGTCGAGGCCGCCATCGACCGCCCATTCGGCGAACACCGTCGGGCCCGGCTCGAACTCGCGCGGCTGCCACTCGGCCGTGAGCTGGTCCTCGTCGGCGTAGTACTCGATCAGGCCGCCGGCCGGGTTCTTGAAGTACCAGAAGTAGGCCGAGGAGACCGGATGCCGGCCCGGGCCGAGCTGCGTGTCCCAGCCCTGACGCGAGAAGTGCAGCCCGCCGCCGAACACCTCGTGGATGTCGCGCACCGTGAAGGCCACGTGGTTGAGCCCGCGCTTGCCCGAGGGGATTTGCAGCAGGAACAGGTCGTGGTGGCCGCCCTCGGGCGCGCAGCGCATGAAGGCGCCGCGGTTGGGATAGCTGTCGGAGCCGACGAAGCCGAAACGCTCGGCATAGAAGGCGCTCGTGGCCTTCACGTCATTCACGAAGAACACCACATGGCCGACCTCGATCGGCGTGGCGCGCTCGTAGATCGGCGCGGACTGGTTGAGGCGCGGCTTGGCGTTCCAGGTGTTCATCGCGCCGCAGTCGACCTCGACGGCATGCTTGCGGCTGACCTGCAGGCGCACGGCCAGGCCGTTGGGATCGATGCAGCCGATGCGGCGCGCGCCGTCGATGCTGGCGTCGAAGAAGGCCGGATCGTTCGCGATGGCGGTGGCGTAGCGCTCGAGGTCGGCCTCGCTCTCCACGCCCCACACCACTTCGCGCAGGGTCGGGCCCTCCTCCATCGCGGGCGGCAGGTTCGCGTCGTCCAACGCCGCAACGACGACCCGGCAGCCGTTGAGGCACTCGAAGACGAGTTCGCCGGGCGCCTCGGACTTCAGCGCGAGGCCCCAGTCCTCGAAGAAGCGGCGGCAGGTGGGCAGGTCGTCCGCCCCGTAGGTGATCTGGTCGATGCCTAGAACGCTCATGGTGTGGCCCTCAGTTCAGTTCGCCCACGCGAGCGGTTGTTCGTTGGTGCCCCAGTACATGCTCTTCTGCTCCATGTACTGGAAGATGCCTTCGCGGCCCTTCTCGCGGCCCAGGCCGCTGTCGCGCCAGCCGCCGAAGGGCGTGGAGACCGAGAACTGCTTGTAGGTGTTGACCCAGACCGTGCCGGCCTGCACCGCGCGGCCCAGCTTCCAGGCGCGCTTGAAGTCGCGGCTCCAGACGCCCGCGGCCAGCGCATAGACGCTGTCGTTGGCCTGCGCGATCAGCGAGGCTTCGTCGTCGAAGGGCATCGCGACCAGCACCGGGCCGAAGATCTCCTCCTGGCTGGTGCGCGCGCCGTTGTCCAGGCCTTCGATGATGGTCGGCCGGTAGAAGTAGCCGCTGTCGCAGCCGGCGCCCTGCGGGCGCACGCCGCCGGTGCGGATGCGGCCGCCCTCGGACACGCCGAGCTCGACGTAGCGCTCGATGCCCTCGCGGTGCTTCGCCGTGATCAGCGGGCCCATCTGCGTGCGCTCCGAGGCCGGGTCGCCCACGCGCAGCGCGTTCGCGCCTTCGGCCAGCCGCGTGAGGAACTCGTCGTAGATGCCGCGCGCCACGAACAGCCGCGAGCCCGCGATGCACGATTCGCCCGACGAGCTGAAGATGCCGTAGAGCACGCCGTTGACCGCATGGTCGAGGTCCGCGTCCTCGAGCACCATGGTCGGCGACTTGCCGCCGAGCTCGAGCGACACCGGCATCATCTTGTCGGCCGCGATGTGCGCGATGTGCTTGCCGGTGGTGGTGCCGCCGGTGAAGGACACGCGCTTGACCAGCGGATGCTGGGTGATCGCATCGCCGATCACCGAGCCCCGGCCCGGCAGCACGCTGACGATGCCCTTGGGCACGCCGGCCTGTTCGCAGATGCGCGCCAGTTCGAGCGCCATCAGCGGCGTGACCTCGGCGGGCTTCACCACCACCGCGTTGCCGGCCGCCAGCGCGGGCGCGAGCTTCTGCGCCTCGCTCGCGATCGGCGAGTTCCACGGCGTGATCGCCGCGACCACGCCCATGGGCTCGTGCACGCTCATCGTGACGAAGGCGCCGCGCGACGGGGTGATGCTTTCCTCGAGCGTCTCGAGCGCGGCCGCGAAGAACTGGAAGGTGCCCGCGGCGCTCGCCACGAGGTTGCGCGTCTCGTTGATCGGCTTGCCGTTGTCGAGGCGCTGCTTCTGCGCCAGCGACTCGGCCTCGTCGCGGATCAGCTGCGCCACGCGGTGCAGCACGGTGGCGCGCTCGTGCGGCAGGCGCTGGGCCCAGCCGCTGGTGCGGAAGGCCCGGTCGGCGCCCGCGATGGCCTCCTCGACGTCGGCCAGGCTCGCGGCGCGCAGGCGCGCGATCGGCTCGCCGGTGGCCGGGTACAGGCTCTCGTAGACGTCGCCGCCGCCCAGGCGCCATTCGCCGGCGATGCAGATCGGAAGAAGTTCGGAAGAAATCATGGGGTGGCTCAGATGGCGAGCGCCGCGACGCGGTTGCGCAGCGCACGCACGGCGCTGTAGACGGTCAACGCGGAGGTCTTGGGATTGGCCGCGAGCGGCTTGTTGCGCATGGTCAGCTCGAAGCTGCCAAAGGCGCCCTCGGCTTCGACGGTGTGCACGTTCTCGGCCGTGGCCGGGTCGGCGATCAGCCGCACCTGCGTGCGGTCGAGCCCCAGCCCCGCGAGCGAAACGGTGGCCGCGACGTTGGCATTCTTCGGATAGAGCAAGGCCGCCTCGCGCGCGCTGCCCTCGAAGATGACGGTGGCCTGCGCCAGCGCATCGAGGTCGCGGCCCTGCTCGGCCGGCGTGCCCTTCCAGGCCTTCGGCGGCTTGCGGCCGGTGTAGCGCACGCTGGCCAGGCCGCCGATGCGGGCCGCGGCCAGCGCATCGATCGCGCCGATGGCACCCGGAATCAGCTGCACCTGGGTGCGGCCCGCGACCGCCGCGGCCTCGAGCCGTTCGGCGAAGCCTGCCGCCGACAGCGCGCCCACCGAGGCGACCACGCAGGGCGTGCCGCGTTCCAGCGCCGGCAGCACGTGCTGCTCGATGGCCGCATGGCCCGCGGTCTCGACCACGAGGTCGATGCCTTCGGCCGGCACCGCGGCGAGCACCTGCGCACCGGGCGCGGCCTGGCGCGCGGCTTCGGCGCCGTCGGCAGGCACGACGACGGTCGTCACCTTCAGGGCCGGGTCGTCGCGCAGCAGTTCGAGCACCGCGGTGCCGATGGCGCCGCAGCCGACCAGGGCGATGCGCGTGGGGGCGGTCATGGATCGGGTCTCGCTCGCTGTCACTTCTACTGTCACTTGGCCGTGCCAAGCGCGGGAATCTGCGTGACCGTGTTGGTCGGCGGGCCCGCGAAGCTGGTCTTGAAGCCGCCGATCGACAGCATGTCGATCTCGAGCAGGAAGGGGCCGTCCGTGGACAGCGCCTCGTCCAGGCGCGCCGGCAGCTCGGCCAGGTCCTTCACGCGCGCATGCGGCAGCGCGATCGACCGGCACAGCAGTTCGTAGTCGGGCGTGTGCAGCTCGGCATAGCACTGGCGGCCGCCGTACTGCGCGTCCTGGATGTTCTTGATCACGCCGTAGCTCTGGTCGTTCATCAGCACGATGGCCATCGGCGCCTTCTCCTGCACCATGCAGGCCAGCTCGCCGAGGTTGAGGATGAAGCCGCCGTCGCCGGCCAGGCAGAAGGTCTTGCGGCCCGAACCGGTGACCGCGGCACCGATGGCCGCGCCGATCGCCATCGGCATGCCCTGCCCGATGCCACCGCCCGTGGCATGCACGCCGGCGCTCGGTTCGAAGATGCGCAGCTCGCGGTTGCCCCAGGTGCTGTTGGAGACCGTCACGTCGCGCACCCAGTTGAACTGGCGGCCGGCCGCCGACTGCAGGCGGCGCACGAGTTCGGCGTAGGGCCCGAGGCCGTCGCGCAGCGTCGCCACCGCCTGCTCGTGCGCGGCGCGCAGGTCGACCAGCAGTTGCGGATCGGCGCGGTAGCCCGCCGCCTCGAGGCGATCGGCCAGGCCCTCGAGCGCGAGCGCCGAGTCGCCGCAGACGAAGGCCTCGGAGGCATAGCAGCGGCCTTCGGCGGCGGCGTCGGCATCGATGCGGTAGAGCGGGCGCGGCAGCTTGAGTTCGTACTTGAGCGTCTCGTTGCCGCGCAGCCGCGAGCCGACGACCAGCAGCGCATCGCAGCTCTGGTAGAAGGCCTCGACCGGCTTCTGGATGTTGTAGGCGCCGAGCGAGCCGGCATCGTCCTCGGGCACGGTGCCACGGCCCTGCGTGGTCGTGACCACGCCGAAGCCCAGCTTCTGCAGCCGCTGGATCGCGGCGCGGGCATGGCGCGCGCCGCCGCCGATCCACAGCAGCGGACGCTTCGCGGCGGCGAGCCGCGCGGCCAGCGCGTCGAGCCCTGCCACCGAGGGCACGGGCCGCTCGATGGGCAGCGGCGACAGGTCGGCCGGCATGGTGGTCAGCGCCGACTGGATGTCGATCGGGATCTCCACGCTGACCGGGCCGGTGGGCGCGGTCAGCGCGAGCTGCACCGCGCGCTTGAGCGTGCCGAGCACGGTCTCGACGCTGCGCACGCGCAGGGCCGCCTTCGACACCGCCTTGAGCATGGTGAGCTGGTCGGGCGCCTCGTGGATGTACGACATGCCCTTGTCGAGGTAGGGCGTCTCGATCTGCCCGGTGATGTGCAAGAGCGGCGCGCCGGCGGTCAGCGCCTCGACCAGGCTGCCCGCGATGTTGCCCGCGGCCGGGCCGGTGCTGGTGATGCACACGCCCAGGCTCGCGGTGGAGCGTGCATAGGCATCGGCCATGTTGCCCGCGCCGGCCTCGCCGCGCGCCGAGACGAAGCGGATCGTGCCGCGCTGCGCGAAGGCATCGAGGATCGGCATGTTGTGGATCGAGATCACGCCGAAGGCGGCCTTGACGCCGCACTGCTCGAGGAAGGCGGCGACGACCGCGCCGACGGTCACGGGGCTGTTGTTGTTCTGGGGGTTATGCATGGCGCGAGTGGCCTCCGGAGATGTCGATATGGCTGCCCGTCGTGTAGGAAGCGAGGGGGGAAGCAAGGAACAGGATCGCGCGCGCGGCTTCGGTCGGAAGCCCCAGGCGACCCAGCGGGATGTGTTTGGTCTTCGCGAGCTGGCCGCTCCAGGCGGCCCAGTCCAGCGACTTGTCTTCGCGCGCCTCGAAGCGGCGGCGCCACTGGCCCGACTCGACCAGGCCGATCAGGATGCCGTTGACGCGCACGCCCTGCGGCGCGAACTCGGTCGCCATCGAGCGCACCAGGTTCAGCAGGCCCGCGCGCGCGGCGGAGGTCGCGACCATGTGCGGCTCGGGCTGGCGCGCCAGCAGCGAGTTGGCGCAGACGATGGCGGCGTCGCCGAGCACGGCGCGCTGCGCCGCGAGCTGCGGCAGGAAGGCGCGCGTGGGATGGATCACCGAGAAGAACTTCAGGTGCAGCTCCTGCGTCCATGCCTCGTCGTCGGTGTCGGCGAAGGTCGAGACCCGGCCCTGCCCCGCGTTGTTGACCAGCATCGAGGCCGGGCCGAGCGCGGCCTCGCTGGCGGCCGCGAAGGCGCGCACCGCGGCGGCATCGAGCACGTCGCAGGGCTGCGCGAACAGCCGCGCCTCGGGAAAGCGCGCGCGCAGGCCGGCCACGGCGCCATCGAGCCGCTCGGTATTGCGGCCGCACAGCGCGACCGCGGCGCCGCAGGCCAGCAGCAGCTCGACCGTGGCCAGGCCGATGCCCGACGAACCGCCCGTGACCACGGCCACGCGGCCGGCCAGCGCATCGGCGGCGAAGAAGAACGAGGAGGAGGAAGAAGAAGCAGCCATGGGTCTCAGGCGCTGCGCAGCGGCACCACCTTGGCGGCGCGCGCGGGCGAGTAGTTGAGCAGGCCCGAGATCTCGTCGGCCGTGCCGCGCACGCGCTGCACCATCTCGTCCATGCGGTTCTCGTCGATGTGGCCCGAGGTGATGGTGGCGCCCAGCGCCGCCACGATGTGGCCGCCGTGGTCGCGCACCGGCGCGGCGATGGTCGAGATGTTCGACTCGAAGAAGCCTTCGCCGAGCACGTAGCCGCGCTGGCGGTCGGCCTGCACCATGTCGAACAGCTCGTTGACGGTCTTCGGCGTGCTCGGCGAGAAGGTCTCGAGCTTGTCCTCGGGATAGAGGGCGCGCAGCTGCGGCAGGGTCAGGTCTTCCAGCAGGATGCGGCCCAGCACCGTGGCATGGGCCGGCAGCCGCGTGCCCACGGTGACCGAACTCGCGAAGGGCGTGGGCGGCGCGACCTTGGCGACGTAGACGATCGAGCGGCCGTCGCGCACCACCAGGTTGCAGGGCGTGCGCAGCTCCTCGCAGAGGCGATTGAGCAGCGGCGTGCCGAGCTGCGTGAGCTCGAGCGAGGCCAGGTATTCGAAGCCCAGGCGCAGCACGGCCAGGCCCAGGCGGTAGTCGCGCCCGCCCTCGGCGCGCTCGAGAAAGCCCATGTTCTCGAGCGTGGTGAGCAGGCGGAAGACGGTCGAGCGCGGCAGGTCGAAGCGGCGCGCCAGCTCGGGCGCCGAGAGCGTGCGGCTCTCGCGGCTGAACTCGCACAGCACGCGCAGTCCGCGCTCGAGCGCGGGCACGTTGTAGCGGTCCGCGCCTTCGTCCATCGCGTCGTTGTCGTTGGTGGCCATGTCTCTTGATTTCCTTCGTTGGATAGGGGGTGATGGCGCTCAGTGCGCGAGCGATTCGCGCAGCAGCGCGGCGACGGCCCGCGGTTGCTCCACGTAGCCGGCGTGGCCCGCATCGTCCACCAATTCGAGCGCCACGCCGCAGCGCCGCGCCACTTCCTCGCAGGCCGCCGGCGGCGTGACCGCATCGAGCGCGCCGCAGGCCACGCGCACCGGCATCGGCGGTGGCAGCTCGGCCAGCAGGTCGGCGTTGCACAGCAGCTCGACGGCCTGGCGGTAGCCGCGGTCGTTCAGGCGCGCCATGTTCCAGCGCACCCATTGGCGCGCGGGCTCGCCGGCCTGGTCGGACACCAGCCGGCCCGCGCGCTGCGCGGCCATGCCGGCGATGCCGAGCTGGTCGAGCGTGGCGAGCCGCTCGGCGCGGACCTTGGCGCGCGCCTGCGCGCGCTGCGCGGCGCCGTAGCCGATCGCGGGGCTGACCAGCAGCAGCCGGCGGATGCGCGCATCGCGGCGCGCGGCCGCGGCGGCGACGATCGCGCCGAGCGAATGGCCGAGCAGCACGCAGGACTCGATGCGCAGCGCATCGAGCAAGGCGCCCAGGCGCGCCGCGTAGTCGGCGGCAGTCGGTGCATCGGCCTCGAGCGGCGTCGATGCGCCGTAGCCCGGGGCATCCCAGGCGATCAGGCGCGCCTCGGGCGCGAGCAGTTCGGCGACCTCGAGCCACGAGGCCGCGCCCGAGCCGATGCCATGCAGGCAGACGATCGCCGGGCCCTGCCCACGCTCGCGCACCGACACCACGGCACCGCCCGCGACCGCGACCTCGCGGGCCGCGAAGCGCGCACCGAGCCGCGCCAGCTCGGCAGCGGGCGGCATCGAGGCCTGGGTATCGAGGGTCTGCATGGCCGTCGCGCTCAACGCTTGATCCTGGCCAGCGGGTGGTCGGCCGGATAGGTCGGCGTCACCGGCTTCTTGGCGCCGAGCATCACGCACATCAGCGCGTCCTCGTCGCCGATGTTGATCTCCTCGCGGTAGACGCCGGGCGGCACCGAGATCAGGTCGCGGTCGGTCATGATGGTCTCGAAGCGCTCGCCGTCCTTCTCGATCACCACCTTGAGCTTGCCGCGGATCAGGAAGAACACTTCCTCCACGTCGGTGTGCAGGTGCGGCGGGCCTTCGTGGCCGGCCGGGATCACCATGGTCGAGAAGGTGAAGTGCTCGGCCGGCACGGTGTTGACGTCCTTGGCGACGCCGGTGCCGCCCGTGCCCACGTAGCGCATCTGGGCGCGGCGGAACTTGGGATCGAAATCGGCCTGGAACTTCAGCGCGTCCCAGTCGTACTTGCGGGTCGAATAGCGCGCGATGCGGCTGTCCATCCACTCGGCGAGGCTGCTGCCTGCGGGCTGCGCCAGGCTGTTGCTGCCGGCATCGTTGATCTTTTGCTGTTCGGACAGATCGCTCATGGTGTGGGACTCCTGGGTCGAAGAGGAAGGGATTCAGTGCATCGCGAAGCCGCCGTTCACGGCCAGCAACTGGCCGGTCACGAAGCGCGCGAGGCCGGAGAGCAGGAACACGGTGGCGCCGCAGACGTCGGCCGCCTGCTGTTCGCGCGGGATGGCGCGGCCCTCGAGGTATTTCTGGTGGCGCGCCATCGGCACGTACTCTGTGGCCTCGACCAGCGTGAGGCCGGGCGCCACGGCGTTGACGGTGATGCCGTCGCCGCCCCATTCGCGCGCCAGCGAGCGCGTCATGGAGATCACCGCGCCCTTGCTCGAGGCATAGGCCAGCAGGTTGGGCGCGCCCCACAGCGCGGTGTCGGAGGCGAGGTTGACGACGGCGCCGCGGCCGCTGTCGGCCAGCGCCGCGCGGCAGGCGCGGCCCATGAGCCAGCTGCCGCGCACGTTGACGGCCATCACGCGGTCCCACATGTCGATCTCGAGCTGGTGCGCGTCGCGGCCGCCCGAGTTGGTGATGGCGGCGTTGTTGACCAGGCCGTCGAGCCCGCCGAGCAGCCGGATCGCCTCGGCGGCGCCGGCCTCGATCGAGGCGGGGTCCGCGAGATCGATGGCCAGCGCATGCGCCTGGCGGCCGGCGTCGCGCAGCGCCTTGGCTTCGCTTTCGGCCTGCTCGCCGAGGATGTCGGCCAGCACCACGCCGGCACCGGCCGCGGCGATGCATTGCGCGAACGCGAGGCCGAGGCCGCGCGCGCCGCCGGTGACGAGCACGCGGCGGCCGGCCAGCAGGTTGGCCGGCAGTTCGGCCAGCAGCGCCTGCAGGCTGGCGGGATCGGCGGTGGTCTTGAGTTCGGTCATGGCGGGTTCAGTCGGCCTGGATGCCGAGCTCCTTGATGACCTTGCCGAAGCGCGCGTAGTCGGCGGCATTGGTCTTGCCGAGCACCTCGGCCTCGCCGCCCACGGGCGTGGTGCCGAGCACGGCCATGCGCGAGACGATCTCGGGCATGCGGAGGATCTCGTTGAAGTGGCCGTTGAGCGTCTTCACGATCTCCGGCGGCAGGTTGCGCGGGCCCCAGAGGCCGTTCCAGGCCGTCACCTCGACGTCCTTGTAGCCCTGCTCGGCCAGCGTGGGCACGTTGGGCGCGAGCGGCGTGCGCTGGGCCGAGGCCACGGCCAGCGCGCGCAGCTTGCCGTTGGCGAAGTACGGCGCCACCGGGCCCAGCGTGATGAAGGTGACGGGCACGTGGCCGCCGAGCACGTCGTTGACCGCCGGCGCCACGCCCTTGTAGGGCACGTGCGCGAGGCTGGCGCCCGAGGCGCGCGCGAACATCTCGCCGAGGATGTGCATCGGCGAGCCGCTGCCCGGGCTCGCGTAGCCGAGCGGTTTGCCGGGCCTGGCCGCGGCCACCGCGTCCTTCAGGCTCGCGAAGCCGCTGCCGGCGCCGGCCACCAGGAACAGCGGCTGGCTGCCGGTCTGCACGATCGGCGTGAAGCCCGCGAGCACGTCGTAGCCCGAGGTGCCGCCGGTCTTGAGCACCAGCTGCGCGATCGAGAAGGTGCTGGGCGCGAGCAGCAGCGTGTAGCCGTCGGGCGCGGCCTTCGACACGAAGGCGCTGCCGATGATGCCGCTGGCGCCCGGCCGGTTGTCGACCAGCACCGGCTGGCCGACGCGCGTGGCGAGCTTCTCGGCGAACAGCCGCGCGAGCGCGTCGGTGTCGCCGCCGGCCGGGTAGGCGACCACCAGCGTGATCGGCTTGGCCGGATAGGCATCGGCCCAGGCGGACCCGGTGGCGCTGGCGGCGGCCGCGCAGACGGCGGCGGCAAGGGCGTGGCGGCGAGTGAGGGGCATGGATTCGTGGGTCCGGGTGGATCGTTGTTTGTTTCACTAACGAAACAACGATTTATTAATGGAACGCCACGAAGGATAACGATCAGGACAACTTCACATCTAAGTAGAAACCCTAGTCAACGAATCTCGAAAAAGTCACGGCCTCACGCCGTCAACCGAGCATCGCCATTCCGGCTTCCTCGGCGCAGCACGCCAGTGCCTGGCGCAGCACGGTGTCGAGCCGCCGCAGCGACAGATCGCTGCGGCGCGCCACCTCCTCGCGGGTCATCTCGTCGACGCGCAATGCCATGAACACGGCGCGGTGGCGCTGCGGCAGCCGCCGCATCGCGCGGTCCACCGCATGCAGCGCGCTGCGCGCCTCGGCGATCGCGCAGGGGCCCGGCGCGTGGTCGACCAGCGCCTCGAGCTCGGTGTCGGCGGCGTACTGCCACGCGCGGTTGCCGCGCATGCGGTCCATCGCCACGTTGCAGGCGACGCGGTAGACATAGGCCTCGGGGTTCTGCACCGACGCGACCGGGGTCTCGCCCAGGCGCAGCCAGGCGTCGTGCAGGCACTCGCTGGCGAGGTCGGGGCACCGCAGCTGGCGCACCAGGCGCTGGTGCAGGCGCCGGTAGTTCGCGGCCAGCCAGGCCTGCAGCGCCCACTGGCGCTGCGCCTCGTCGAGCGGCTCGTTCGCCGCCTCGTGCGCAGCGCACAGGTCAAGATCGTGGAGCGCATTCGACGCCATGGCGGATCTCCCTCTTCGGTCGTGGATGGTTCGCGCAGCGCCGTGCCCGCCCGCTCCCGTCCTGCACGCGTGCAGGCGGGAGACCGGGCGGCGCGGCCGCGCGGTGCTCGGCTCAGCGGTCCTGGCGCAACTGGCCGCGTTGCTCGCGGGTCAGGCGGGCCAGTTGCCCGGCATCGAAGTCCTGGCCCACGCCCACGATCTGCACCGGGCTGGCCGGGTCGTAGGGAACGCCGCGCGACTGCAGGCCGGTGCGGCGCGGCTCGGGCGGCCTGCCATCCTCGCCGGGCTCGTTGCCGAAGCCGAGCACGCGCACCGTGAACACCGAGGGCAGCGCCTGGCGCTGCGCCGTGCGCTCGCGCTGCAGCACGTTCTGCGCGGCGGCGGCCGCCTGCGAGGTGGCCGCGCTGGCATTGGTCAGCGCGCTCACGTTCACCGCCGCCAGCACCGGGATGCCCGCCGACTCGCCCTTGACCGCGATGTTGGCCGCGTTGACCACCTGCAGCGCCGCGAGATTCACGTTGCCCGACACGCGGATGCCGGCCTCCCCCGCATCGATGGTGCCCAGCGGCGCGATCAGGTCGATGTCGCCCGCGGGCACCTCGGGGATCGGCGCCAGCGTGGCGATGCCGGCGCCGGTGCTCGGCACGTTCGAGGACAGCGTCACGTTGCCCCAGGCGTCGTACTCGCGCTTGGGCGGCGTGTAGACCACGGTGGTCTTCGAGCCGCGGCCCGCGTTGATGTCGCCCTCGGCCGACCAGCCCAGGATGTGGCCGCCGAAGGTGGTCATGATGCGGCTCTGCCCGAGCAGGATGCTGCCCAGCGCATAGGTCGAGATGTCGCCGCGGCCCTGCGTGATGACGCCCGGCGTGACCCGGCCCCTGGCCACGGGCGCGTCGCCCTCGATGCCGAACACCTGCGCGCCACCCGGGGTCAGCAGCTGGATGTCGCCGCCGAACAGCGTGTTGATGCCCGCGGGACCGTACATGGTGATGTCGCCGCGGTAGCTCAGCGCGCCGCCCGCGGCATCGGTGGAGGGGAACAGCGCCGCGATGGCATTGCGCCCGCGCAGGTAGCTGCCGAAGCGCACGCCGTCGGCGTCGTTGTACTCGCGCCCGCCGGCCTTCAGTTCGGCGAAATACACCTGGCGCGCGAACACGCGCTGCTGCGCGGGTGGCAGGGCCTCGAAGAAGGCCCGCGCATCGGCCGCCGTGCCGGCGAAGCCGAAGCCGTTGGCCGGATCGGCCAGCCATGCGAGCAGCTCGGCCTCGTAGGTCTTGACGACCTTGCCGGGCTGGTCGGCCAGCGAGGTGCCCGACTGCGCGCGGTTGGCCGCATCGAGATAGCGCGCGAGGAAGCCCGCATAGTCCGCGCCCTGCGCGCCGGTGCCGGCCGTCATCGCGATGCGCGCGCCCGGCCGCTTGTCGCCCGGCGTCGCCGAGCCCAGGCTGGCGATGGCGGCACGGTCCTCCATCACGATGTTGCGGCCCGCGCCGAGCTCCAGCGTGCCGGGGCCGGCCACGTAGAAGCTGCTGTAGAGGATGTCGCGGCCGGCGACCACGCGCGACACGTCCTGCGCATGGCCGTGGATCGCCAGGTTGCCGCTCGAGGTCGCCGCGTTGTCCAGGCTCACCAGCGTCGACTGGCCGGGCGCGGTGCCCGCGCCCACGATGTCGCGTCCGGCCATGACCCAGCTCGGCGCGGCGGCTTCGTACCAGGTGCTGCCATCCTCGCGCGCCAGGATCTCGCCGCTGCGCAGGCCCACTACGTCGCCGGCCAGCGCATAGAAGCGCGCCGGCGTGCGCGGCGCATCGCCGCTCGTGCCCGCATAGGTCTCGGGGACGAAGGCGAACAGGCGGAACGGGTCGGTGCGCGCCGTCATCCTCAGCCCCTCGGTGCCGAGATTGCTGGCCACGCGCGCATTGCCGCTGAAGCCGGCGAAGGCAGGGTTCAGCGGGCCGGGCATCGCCGCCGGGTCGGCGCCAGACTGGTTGATGGGATAGCTGCCCAGATACAGCGAATCGCCGGCCAGCAGTTCCAGCTGGCCGCTGCGCGACGGGGCCAGCAGCAGCGAGGTGCGCGAGGCGAAGTCGTTGACGCTGTCGCTCGCCGCGTTCGCGGCCGCGCCGCTGAAGATGCTGCCGCCCGCGGCCGTCGCGCGCAGGATGGCCGGGTAGACGAAGCGGTAGTCGCTGGCCGAGGCGTTGACGCTGGCGGTCAGCGACGAGCTCGTCGCCTCGCTCATCTGGGTGCTCGGCGTCAGGCTGCCGCCGGCCGAGAACAGGTCGATGGCGGTGTGCCCGGTCCACAGCGAGAACCAGCTGAGCCCACCGCCGCCGTAGGCGCTGGTGCCGACGCTGAAGGGCGTGCTGTTCAGCATCCGCACGCGGCCCGGATCGGCCGCCGCGCCCACCACCAGGTCGCCCAGCGTGTCGATGCGCACGGCCGAGTCGCCGGGCACCAGCACCAGGCCACCGGTCGCCTCGGCGCGGTTCGCGCTGAAGGGGTCGAAGGCGCGCGGGTCCTTCAGGTCGCGGCCGCCCAGGATCATGCCGCCGACCGAGGCCGCGCTCAGCTGCGTGGCGCCGCGCAGGTTGACCAGCGCGCCCTGCAGGTCGTGGTTCGGGACGAAGGTGCTGTTGGCGTTGCCGCGCGCCTGCTGCGAGCTGTTGATGCCGCCGCCGATGCGCATGTCGATGTCGCCGCCGCCCGTGAGCACCAGGCTGCCGTCGTCGGCCACGCGGCCGGTGCTGCCGGCCGCGACCACCAGGCCCTGGCTGCGGGTCGTGCCCTTGCGCTCGAGCATGCCGGCATCACCGCCGGTGAGGATCTGCACATTGCCGCCGCCCAGCGTGCCGAAGCCGGTGAAGCCCACCAGCGACGGCTTCGGGTCGGCGCCCAGCAGGCCCGCCGGGTTCACCGCGTAGCTGCCGAAGTTGATCCACCACGCCGTCGGCAATTGCGCGCTGCCGTCGCCCTGCCGCCAGAGCCAGTTGCCCACGCCCACGCTGGCCTGCTGCACCACGTCGCTGGTGGACGCGGACAGCATGTCGCTCGTGAGGTTGCCGCCCGCGCGCACCGTGAGGTTGCCGCCGGCTTCGGGGAACCACGCCTGGTAGGTGCGACCGTCGCCGGCCACCAGCGATTCGTACTCGATGCCGCCCGCGCCGAGCACGCTGCTCGCGCCCGGCGCGTTGCCGCGTGCCCGGTTGAAGCGGCTGTCCACACCTGCCGACTGCGTGCCGGCCGTATAGATGCCGTAGAGCGAGCGCACGTCCACGTCGCCCGAGGCGATGAGGTCGAGGTCGCCGGTGCCGGTGCGCACCACGCTGAGGCCCTGGCCGTGCGCGGCGATCACGTTGGTGGCCGAGCCGTAGTCGATGCAGGAGCCGGCGATGATGTCGCACAGCACCAGGTATTCGTCGGGAACGGTGGTGCCGGCGGGCTCGCCGAAGACGTTGTCCGGCGCCCACACGATGCCGGTCTTGCTGACGCAGTCGGACGGGTCGATGATCGGACACAGCCCCTCCTCCTCCTTGGTCACCGGCTGTCCCGCGGGCATGCCCCAGTTGTTGTTCTCCGCCCAGACCAGCGTGCCGCCGCCCCTGGTGACGGTGGCACCGTAATGCGTGTCGGCCAGGCGCAGGCTGCCGGTGTTCGCCAGCGCGATGCGGGTGTCGGCCGCGCCCAGGTCGGCGCCGGCCACCAGCCGCACCGCCCATGACTCGCTGCCCGCCGGCAGCATCGGCGCCAGCGCCCAGTTGCGCCCGCGCGTGCCGTCGCTGTCGGGGCGCAGCTCGATGTAGCCGACGCCGTTTTCGAGCACCACCCGCGTGGTCGACGGAATCAGCGCGCCGCGTCCCAGTTCGAGCGCACCGCGCAGCAGCACGGTGCTGCGAACGACGTCGTTCTCGTAGGCCACCGGCAGCGGCACGCCCTTGGGCCATCGCATGTCGCGCAGCGCGGTGCCGCTCGGCAGCGGCGTGCCGGCGCCCAGTTGCGTGCCGGCCGGCAGCGTGACGGCGTCCTTCAGCAAGGTGCCGCGCGCATGCAGCAGCGTGCCCGCCGCGTCGCGCACATCGGCGGCCAGCACGGTGCCGGCGGCCAGCGAGAGCGGCTGCGCCAGCGTCGCGGCAGCGGGCAGGCGCACGGCCGCGCCCAGCGTCAGCGCCTGGATCGGCAGGTCGTAGTTCAGCGTCGCACCCGACGGGAACGCCGTGCCCTCGGCCAGGCGGACGCCGCCGATGGGCAGCACGAGGTCGCCGTTGTAGGGCTGCACGCCCGGCACCAGCGCCCAGCCGTTCTCGTCGGGCGTGAGCGGCGGCGGCGCGAAGCCGTCGTTGATGCTGCCGTAGACGTCCATGTTTCCCGCCGCGCGCAGCACCAGGCTGCCCGCTTCGCCCGAGCCGTAGACGCCGGTCTTCTGCGTGCGCGGGTTCAGGCTGGCATAGCGGTAGCCCGACAGGTCGAGGTCGCCCTGCACCACCAGGTCCTTGTCGGTCACGATCTCCACGCCGGGGCGCAGGTGCAGCGCGTCGGCATAGGTGGCGTTGTTCAGGCCGGCGAGCTTGCCGTGCAGCAGCGCGCCGTTGGCGAGCGCGGCGTCGATGAACTTCGTGCTCTGCGCGTGCTTCTGGTCCAGGTAGGCCTGGGTGATCTCGCGGTACGGACGGCCGCTCACCGAGTCCAGCCCGTCCTTGATGACGGCCGCCGGATCGCTGTCGTCGTAGCGCCAGACGGCGTTGAGCGCGATGGAACGCGCGCCCTCGATGTCCAGGCGGCCGCTGGCGTCGATGCGGATGTCGCCGCTGGTCTCGCCGGTGCGCGCCGCATTCAGTTCGAGCGTGCCGCGCTGCCGGCCGTCGTGCTGGCCGGGCTGGCTGCCGACGCTGGCGTCGGTGCCGTGGCGCAGGTCGATGCGCGCGCCGCCGGCCAGCGTGAGCGTGCCCTGGCCGCCATCGAGCTCGACCATGGCGCGGTTGGGCGCGTCGATGATCTGGCCGCGGCTGTCCACGCGCAGCACCGTGCCGTGCGCATCGAGCACGGCGCTGCCGCCGAGGGTCAGGCCGTTCCTGCCCGCCAGCCGGATGCTGCCCACGCGCTCGCCGCTGGCATCGATGGTGCCGCGCACCGTGAGGCTGCCGTTGTCGACGGAGACGTTGACCTCGCCGGCCTTCAGGCCGTCGCCGATGACGAGGTCGCCCTGCTTGAGCTGGAAGCTGCGGTTGCCGAACACCGCGCCGTCGTTCAGGCGCCGGTTGAGGGCCGCGAACTGCTCGTCCAGCGCACCGCCATCGCCCAGGCGCTGCGCGCGGATGTCCACGCTGCCGGCCTTGAACGGCACCAGGGTGCCGCCGGCGTCGTAGTGGCCGCCGCTGGCGCCGAGGATGCGGCCCTGCAGGTCCACCGTGCCGGCCGCCGCGCCGAGCGCCACGGCCGAGAGCGTGCCGGCGCGGTTCTGCTGCGCCGACAGGTCGATGCTGGCGCCCGCCGCCTGGCGGATGCTGCCGGCGCGGCTTTCGAGGGCGACGTCGCCGCCCCAGCTGTACTTGTCGACGTCGTTGAAGGCCAGCCTGCGGCCGCCCACGTCGATCAGCGCGCCATCGGCCAGCGTGATGTCGTCCCGGGCCGTCAGCGTCAGCTTGCCGCTGGGCAGCACGATGGCCGAAGCCAGCGCGATGGTGCGCGCGTCGAACGCGAGGTTGGCGCCCAGTGCCTGGATGCCCTGGGCCGCCGCCGCGTCGAGCGCCCGGCCTTCGGGCGCGCCGATGCGCAAGCCCTCGCCCGCGGTGATGCGCAGGACCGCGCCGGCCTCGCCGGTGATCAGCGGCGTCGAGATCTCCAGGTCGCCGCCGCTGTAGGCGTAGCCCTTGCCCTCCTCGTAGGTGCCCTGGCTGCGGTAGACCGCGAGGCTGCCCTTGCGGCCCGCGCTCAGCCGCTCGCTGGCGGTCAGCTTCACGGTGGAGAAGCCCAGCGCGAGGCGGGCCTCGTCGTCCTGCCCGTTCGCCACCGTGTGCGGCGCGTCGCCGAGCTCGATGCGCGCGGCCTGGATGTCGAGCGTGCCGCTGCCCGTGCCCGCGCCGCCGGCGATGACCATGCCGGGCGCCTGGGTGGCGCCGCTCCAGACCAGGTTCTGCGTCCGGATGGTCGCCACGTCGCCCGCCGCGCCGGCGCCATGGATGGCGGGCGTGGCGAGCACCAGCGTGTCGAGCCGCGACCTGCCCGTGACCGGGTCGATGGTGTCGAGCGTGACGTTGCCGTAGAAGTTGATGGCGTCGCGCACCGTGAGCGTGAGCGACTCGAGCGCGGGCGCGCCGCTGCCGGTGTCGCCGTTCAGCAGACGCTGCAACAGGTCCTGCGTGAGCGTGAGGCCGCTGGCGAGCACGCCGCGCGCCTGCGCATCGGCCAGCGAGTCCGAGGAGCCCGCGTTCACCGCGCCCACCGCCAGCGCGAGATGGCGCGTGCCATAGCGGGTCGCGTCGCCCAGCTCGAAGGCACCGTTGGTGGCCACCGTCAGCGTGCCCTCGGAATAGAGGGTGCTGGCGCGGTCGCAGGACGGCAGCGCGCAGGTGCCCAGTCGCACCGAGCCCGCGCCGCCGACGCTGGGCGCCAGCGGCGCCAGCACGTCGAGCCGCCCGTTCGAGACCGCCAGCAGGCTGGTGGTGTCGGGCTGGTAGGCGAAGCCCGTCGACGCGTCGTAGATCGCATCGCCCTGCCCCAGTGTCGAGATGCCGGCGCCGGCTTCCACCGCCACGTCGCGCGCGGCGAGAAAGACCTCGGGGGCGCTCAGCGAAGCCCCCGCGCGCAGCGTCACGAGGCCGGACGGCGCGCTGAACGTGACGAAGCGCCCCCGCTGGCCGTAGACCACCGTCGGCGTGGCACCGACCACCAGCCGGCCGGCATCGAGCGCGTCGAGCGTGTCCGAGCGCACCGACGCGCCGTCGAAGCCCGCCGTATGCCGCTGCCCCGCGCCCAGCACCTCGAGGTGTCCACCGAGCACCAGGGCCGTGCCGCCGCGCCCGCCTTGCGCCGCCTGGAAGCGCGCCAGGCCGTCGAAGCGCAGCGCGACGTCGTCGTTGCCGGAGCTCAGCACGAAGGCCAGCGAGCCGGCATCGGCCGGCAGCACGGCGCGCGGCACGCCCAAGCGCGCGGCATCGGCGCGCACGAAGTCGGCATAGCTGGTTTCGTTGTACTGCGCGTAGCTGCGCAGCCCGTCGGCCGGCGTCAGGATCAGCTGGCTCGGCAGGCTGTCGCGCAGCCCCGTGCCGGCCACCGAGAGCTGGCCGCTGGTCGACCAGGAGCCGTTGCGCATCGCCAGCGGCAACGCGGCGGCGCCGTGGGCACCGGGCGCGCCGTTGAGTTCGACCCGGAAGGCACCCGGCAGCAGCGCATAGGTCGAGGGCATCAGCGTGTAGGTGCCCGCGGGCAGCCCGGGCACGCCGGCGCCGATGGTGATCTGGCGGCCGAGCGCCGCCTGCGACGCGCCCGCGGCACCGCCGCTCGGGGCCGCCACCGGCTGCACGCCGGGGACGATGGCATAGACCGCGTTGGTCGACAGCGACGGCAGCGAGAAGCGGCCATCGGCACCGATCTGCATCAGCGGATGGAAGCGCGCATCGGTCGAGCCGCCGCGCCCCGCGATGAAGCCGGCGCCCCTGAGCTCGCCGCCGCCCGAGAGGTCGAGCAGCGCGCCGGCCTGCACGTCGACGAGTTCGGCGCCCAGGCGGATGCCGGCCCCGCTGCCAGCGCCCTTGAGCGCCACCGTCCGGCCGTCGTACTGGTAGCCGATGCCGTCGGTGGTGCCGCCGTAGGGCATCGCCAGCCCGGCGGCGCTGACCGAGGTGATGCTGTCCGGCAGCAGCGCCACGCGCCGGGTGCCCTGCCCCAGCTCGGAACCCAGCGTGATGTTGCCGAGCGGCGCGCGGATCGTGCCGCCCTGCTCGATCACGGCGGCGCCGAATTCCAGCGAGCCGAAGGCCGAGTACGGAACGCCGGCCGGCGTTTCGCCGCGGCGCTCGATGCGCAGCACGCTGCCGGGGTCGTAATAGGTCCGCAGCAGCACCGGGTCCATGCGGTAGCCCGCCTGGACCTGCGCGCTGGCGCCGGTCTCGGGCGAGAGCTGGGCGGCGGCGAACGTGAGGCCGCCACGCGTCCACAGGCGCGAGAGCGCGCTGCCGTCGTTGGGCGCGAGGAAGCGGATCTCGCCGTCGCTCGCCAGCGTCACGTCCGAAAAGCCGCGCCGAGCGACCGGCACCGGCGTGAACTCGGTCTGCTGCGCATAGCGGCCTTCGGTGCCGAAGGAGATGCTGTTGCCCAGTTCGAGCAAGCGGCCGGCCTGCACCGAGAACGCGGCCTCGGAATCCAGCGGCGTCATGCCGTGCAGCATGCGTGGGCGCAGCACGCCGTTGTCGGCGTGGTAGAGCCCCGTGCCCGAGAGCTTCACGTAGGGCGCGGCCAGTTGCACGCGGGCCGTGCCGCTCGACGCCTCGGCCAGCGTGAGCGAGCTCGCATAGAGCGCAAGGCTCCGGCCCAGGCGCAGGCTCACGTCGCCCTCGAAGGACAGCTGGCCGTTGGCCAGCAGCGTGAGCTGGTCGAAGCCGCCGGCACTCAGCCGGTCGACCGAGATGCGGGTCTTGCCGTAGCGCAGCCCGGGGTCTGCCTGGCCCGGCGCGAGGCCGTCCGGCAGCAGGGAGTCGGCCGTCTGCGCCACGATCAGTTCGCGCGGGACGATGGCCTCCTGCTGCGCCCGGTCGGTGCCGGTGGCGTCGTACAGCGGCGATTCGAGCGCGATGTCCAGCGCGCCGCCGGCCGCGCCCGCGCCACCGGCCGCCGCGCGCAGCGAGCCGTCGATGTGCAGGCCGAGGAAGGAACTCAGCGAGATGCGCCCGCCGTCGCTGGCGACGCGGGTGCGTCCCATGCCCGGCAGGTCGAGCACCGCCTGCGCACCCGAGGCCTCGAGCCTGGCGCCCGGCCGCACGATCACGTAGGCATCGGCCGAGGTGGCGACGGCCCGGTCGTGGTCGATCTCGCCGCCGATCGTGATGCGGCCGCCGCCATCCACGACGCCGTAGCTGCGCCCCTGCACGTCGGTGGCCGTGTGCGCGCGGCCCGACACGTCGAGCACCGCGTTGTCGCCGATCCAGATCGAGCGCTCGTGCACCTTGCCGTCGACCTCGGTCGTCGACTCGGCCGGATCGACGAAGCCATGCTGCTGCTGGCGCACGTCGATGCTGCCGCCGTGCGCGACCAGCACGGCGTCGATGGTGATCTGGCCGGCGCCGCGCAGCGCGATGGCCTGCCCGGGGTCGACCTCGATGCGCGCGCCGCGCCCCACGGTCAGCGGGCTGGCGGCCGGATCGATCTCGGTCAGCAGGTTGCGCCCGGCCTGCAGGCCGAGGCTCGCGCCCTTGCGCTGCAGCAGCACGCCGTTCGCGGCGTCCTCCTGGTAGAGCGGCGGGGTCCACAGCTCGAGGGCCCGCGCCGTGCCGCTGGCGGTCGCCACGTGGCGCGCGTCGTCCCGCAAGCGCAGCACGGGCATGGTCACGTCGACCTGCGTGCCCTCGGCCACGCTCAGGCCTTCGCTGCCGGCGATCTCGTAGGCGGAGAAGCCCTTGTCGAAGAAGCCGCCGCCCAGCACCAGGGTGCCCGGGCCGGCATCGGACGGCCGGTCGGACACCAGCACCCTGGCGGCCTCCAGCGCCAGCGTGCCGCCGCCCGCGACCCCGTGGCCGCGCAGCTGCGCCTCGGGATCGAGCTGCAGCGTGGCGGTGGGCGTGGTGGCGGCCAGGGTCACGCTGCCGCCCTTGCCGCCCAGCGCCTTGCCGCCCGTGCGCATCACGGCGCCGGACGACACGTCGATGACGCTCGCGCGCCGCAGCGCCACGTCGCCGCTGCCGCGGATCGACACGCTGCCGCCGTTGGCGTAAGCGAGGTCCTGCGCGGACGGGTCGAGCTCGAGGTTGCGCCACAGGCCGCTCGCGTCCAGCTTCACGCCCTCGACCAGCGTCACGTCGCCGACCGCCGTCGCGGTGTTCACGAGGGTGTCGACACGGCCGCTCGCGCCCAGCTGCGACAGCACGTTGCCCAGCACGATGCTGCCGCCGCGCGCCGTCAGGTTGGCCTGCACCGCGACCTCGTTGCCGTACAGCGTGAGGTTGCCGCCCGCGGCCACCTGCAGCTCGGCATCGACCTCGATCCGGCCGCGCGCGGCGATGCGCACGGCGCCCAGCGCCATGCCGTTGAGCTGCGCGGTGTCCAGCACCAGCTTGTCGCGGCGTTCGTCCGGCAGTGCCGTGCCCAGGTCCAGCCCGGCCGTGATGCGCTCGCTCGTCGCGCCCAGTTCGACCCGCTCCAGCGTGGCACTGAGCACGTGGCTCACCTTGCCCGTGCTGCGGTCGAACATGGGCACATAGCCGCCGATGACCAGCTGGCCGCGCCGGGAGGCCGCGTCGTGCGACTGGTCGTAGCCATCGAGCCCCGCCTGCGGGACCTGGGTCTGGCGCGCGCCCTGGAAGGCTTCGCTGACGATGTCGCCCTCGAGCACCGCCGCGGCGGTGGAGACGACCAGCGTGCCGGCGTCGCGCCCGACCGTGTAGCCGTTCTCCAGCCGCTTCTGCGGGCCGATCAGCGGGTTGTAGAAGAAGCCGGTGGTCTTGTCGCCCCAGCGCTTGTGCGCGTCCTCGAAGCCGCGGTAGAGCCCCTCGTAGCGCTGGTCGCCCGGCGCCTTCGACACTTCGTAGAGGCGGCCGTCCGCGCCTTTGAGCCAGGTCTGGCGGATGAAGCCGGTCTGCACGTCGAGCGTGCCGCCCGAGAGGTTGATGCGCGAGCCGCCCTGCGTCACGAGCTCCGCGCCGCCGAAGCTGACGGTGCCGCCCTGCGCCATCCATTCGCCGATGCCATGGCCCTCGGTGCCCAGGTAGCCGCCCACCTCGAGCAGGCCGCCCGCGGTGTACCAGCGGTCGCTGGCGTAGCCGTTGGTGCCCTTGGGCACGAAGACCAGGCTGCGCCGGTCGATCCACACGTCGTTGTTGTTGAGGCTCTTGCCGTCCCGGTTGAGCGGCGCGTCGCGCTGCTCGTTGCCCTGGACGTTGACCTTGAGGTTGTTGCTCTCCATGGCCAGGTTCACGCCCACCGCGCCCGACACGTCGATCTGCGCGCGATCGCGCACCAGCGCACGCCCGGCGGCGGTGACCGCGATCTGGCCGCCCGTGGCGAGCGTCAGGGAGTCGGCCTGGAAGTCGACCGTGCCGCCGCTGGCGATCTCGATGCGCGACTGGTCGCGGCGGTCGGTCACCGCCACGATGTCCTGGTTGGCGACGGGCAGCGCGGGGCCGCGCAGTCCGTCGCGCTGGCTGTCGAGCGCGGTGGCCCGGCCGTCGTCCTCGATCGCCACTGCCGTGACGGCGCCCTGCCCGAGCGCGACCGCGCCGCGCTCGCCCACGGCGGCGAGGTGGACCGTGCCGCGGGTGTTGAGGGTGGTGGTCGCCAGCGCCACGCCGTTCTGCTGCACCTCGCGTCCCGCCATCGTCACGTCGCCCTCGCGCGCGACGATCAGGCCGGTGTTGACGACCTTGCCCGCGAGGCTGTCCGCATTGAATTGCGGCGTGACCTCGTTGCCCTGCGTGGTCGAAGCCTGGTTGCCGCCGGTGCCCGCGCCCTTGCGGATGAGGAAGCTGTCGCCCGCCGCCAGCGCCGCCTGGCCCCGGGGCGTGGCGATGTCGCCGCCGTTGTGCACCTCGCGCCCGAGCAGCAGCACGTAGCCGCCGCCATCGGTCGAGACCGTGGGCGCGCGCGTGGCGATGCGCGCGCCCGGCAGCACCTCGACCGTGCCGCCGGCGTCGGTGAAGCCGGGCGTGCTGCCGTTCGCGTAGATACCGTTGGCCTTGAACTGCGCATCGGAGATGCGCGCGGCTGCGGCAACCAGGTTGCGTGTGTCGACCTGGCTGCTGCCGCTGAACACCACGCCGTTGCGGTTGGCGATCAGCACCGTGCCCTCGGCCTTGATCTGCCCCTGGATCTGCGAGGGCCGCGCCTGCGGATCGTTGACGCGGTTGAGCACGGCCCAGTCGGCCTGCTGCCTGAATTCGAGCGTGGTGTTGCGCCCGACGTTGAAGCTCTCCCAGTTGAGGATCGCCTTGTCCGCCGTCTGCTGGATCGCGACCTGGGTGCGGCCGTCGGCCTGCCGCGACTGCTCGGGCGCGTTGGCGTTGAGCCAGCCGGCGGTCAGCGAGTTGCTGTCGATCTTCAGGCCGCCTTCGGCCAGGCCGTCGGGCACGCTGCCCCCGTCCCGGAGCGCGGCCTCGCGCGCGGCGGCCTGCGCCGCCTGCTGGGCGGCGATGCCGCGCGCGGCCAGGTTGAGGTTCCCGATGGAACGCTGCAGCTGCGCCTGGGCCTGCTGCTGTTGCGCCTGCGGGCTCGTGAGCATCGACGCGGGCATGCCGTTGGGCAGCCGGCCGGTCTGCACGGCCGTGTTGTGGATCGCGCCCTTGTCCGCGAACCAGACCGGGCTGAATGCGCGCTGCGCCTGCGCCGGGCCGATCAGGCCGCCGGCGGCCAGCGCCCAAGCGATGGCCCGGGCCGTCGGCGCCAGCCTGAAGATCCTGTTGTCCGTGCGTGGGGTTCGACGGTCCCTGGGGCCTTGCCCGCGTGTGCTCATGTGAAGTTCTCGCCCGATCGTTGGTTCGATGTCATCGGGCCGAACCGCCTGTGCCGCTCAGCCCCATGCGCGAAGGACCGCAGGCACCGCCAACGACTCGCGCCGGCGACACAACGGCCCCCCTACGTAGGAGTGACGAGTGGCAGCCGTCGAATGCCGCAAACTTTTTTTGCGCGCTGTTCGCGATGCGCCGGCGCACGCGCTCAGCTCAGGACCAGCAGGCCGCCGGGCAGCGAGCGCGCGCGAAGATCGAAGGCTTCCTGGAGCTGCCAGAGCGCGAGGTCCAGCGAGGCGATGGCAAAGCGTCCGCTCACGGGCTTGTCGCGCGCGGCGTCGTTGAGCAGCAGCACGCGGCCGGGCCGGTAGCGGTCGATCTCCTCCAGCGCATCGGCCAGCCGGGTCTGCTGGAACACCAGCATGCCCTGGCGCCAGGCCGAGGCGGTGTCCGGGTCGACACCCGCGATGCCGCTGACGGAGGTGGCGTGGTAGACGGTCTGCTGCCGCGCCTCGAGCTGGCGCACGCCCGCCGGATGCTCGACGCGCACGCGGCCTTCGAGGCAGGTGACGCAGACCTTGCCGTCCCAGCGGCGCACCTGGAACGACCCCGACTCGGCCACGCTGCGGCCGGCGCCGGCCACCACCACGAACGTGCCGCGCGAGCCGCGCAGGTCGATCGCGGCTTCGCCGGCGAGCAGGTCCAGCCCGACCATCCGGCCCGCGACCACCTCGCGGCGCACGCTGGTGCGGGTGTTCAGCGTGACGTCCACATCGCCCGGCACCGCGACCGTGCGCTGCTCGCCCGCGGCCGTGTGGTCGTCGGCCTGCCAGGCGTCGGGCCCTTGCCACAGCCCCGGGGGCGCCACCGCCACGACCACGCCGGCCGCCGCCGCGGCACTCACGGCCGCGCCGATGAAGGCCCGGCGCTGCCGCAACGGCACGGCCGGCCGCGGCTCGCGCAGCGTCGCGGCCTCGGGCCGGCGCCGCAGCAGCTCGCGCGCGGGCGCCTCGATCGCATCCCAGCGGCGCTTGACGTCGTGGTACGCGGCGCGATGCGAGGGGCTGGCGCCGATCCAGCGACGGAAGCGCTGCGCGTCGAGCTCGCGCGCCTCGCCCGAGGTGAGCAGGCGCAGCCAGCGCCACGCCTGGGCTTCCAGGTCGTCGGGCTGGGCGGCTTCGCCGTCCCTGTGGGCAGAGGGCTTCATCGTTTCAGGCCCGCCCGCCCGACCACGCGGCCGCGCAACGGGCGCGCGGCCCGTGCCGTGCACGTGGTTTTCGGGATGTCATGCTGGGTGACGAATGGCGGCGCGAGAACCCGCATCATTTTTTCTCCGCGGCCAGATAGGCATCGAGTCGCTCGTGGACACGCTGGAGCTCGTACTCCACCGTGCGCAGCGAAACGCCCAGCCGCCGGGCGGCTTCGCTCTGCGTCAGGCCCTCCGCATGCACCAGCAGCGCGACGGCGCGGCGGCGTTCAGGCATGCGCTCGAGCAGGGTGAGCACCGTCTCGAGCTCCGAGCGGATTTCGGCGCTGCGTGCCGGACCGGGCGCCGGATCCTCGACCTCCTCGAGCAGTTCGTCGATGTCGTCGCCCGACAGCAGGCGGCTGTTGCGGCGCTGCACGTCCACCGCGATGTTGACCGCCATGCGCGACAGATAGGCGCCGGGGTTCTGGACCGCGCCGTGGTCCTCGCTCCCTTTCAGCCGCAGCCAGGTGTCGTGCAGCGCGTCGCCGGCGTCGTCCGCGTTGCCGAGCTTGCGGGTCAGGCGCTGCTTGAGCGAGGTGTAGTGCTTGCCCAGGTAGTTCAGCAGGACGAGCTGCGTGTCGTCGGACATCGCTAGCCGCCTCCCCGCCGCGGGCCGCACTGCGGCCCGGTGCCCGCCTCGTCGCGCCGGATCGCCAGCGTGAGCGGCTGGCGGACGATGGCCGCGGGCGGCGGCCGGTCGAGGCGAACGCCGTCCACCGTGCGCAGCAGCGCGGCGTCGCGCTGCGCATCGCCGCTGCCGCCGATCAGCTGCGTGCTGCCCACGCGGCCGTTCGCGTCCAGCTCGAAGCGCAGCAGGGTGTCGTAGGCACCCGGCCGGGTCCGCGCATTGGCGCACAGCGCCTGCCAGACGCGCGACTGCAGCAGTCCGGCATAGCCCTCGTCGCCGAACAGCGCGGCCCTGCCGCCGCGCGGCGCGCCCGCCTCCTTGAGCACGAAGGTCTGCCCCAGCGCGGAACTGCGCTTGTCGGCGACCAGGCCGGTGTCCTGCAGCAGGCGTCGCAGCGCGGCTTCCGCCGTCAGGCGGCCGCGCACGGCCGTGGAGGTACGGGCATCCGCGATGTCACTGGGAAACAGCGCTGGCTGGCCCGAGATGTCCGCGTAGCGGCTCAGCGCGGCATGCAGGGCTTGGGCGGGGATGTCGAAGTCGAAGCGCGGCGCCGCGCTGTCGGATGCGCCGGGAGCGGGCGCCCGGTCGGCCTCACGGACCTGGGGCGGCGGAGCCGCCGCATCCGCGGTCGCCCACGCCGGGCCGCCGAGCCCCCATGACAAGCAGAACGCCACCTCGCGAAAACTCAACCGAAGGGCGTGCGCAGGCACGGGACAGATTCGTCGGGCAAGACGCGGTTCCAAGATGTAAACCGCAATGGTTACATCCGAATGCGACAGGTCCGTTACACCGCCGTGTCGCCCACACGCGAGGCGTGCCGCTCGCGCTCAGCCGCCGTAGCGCGCGACCGTCAGGCCTTCCATGTCGATCGCCGGCGCGCGCCCTCCGACCAGGTCGGCCATCACGCGGCCGGTGCCGGCCGCCATGGTCCAGCCCAGCGTGCCGTGGCCCGTGCTCAGCAGCAGGTTCGGCAGGCGGCAGGCGCCGATCACGGGCGTGCCGTCGGGCGTCATCGGGCGCAGGCCGGTCCAGAAGCTGGCCGTGCCCATGTCGCCGCCGCGCGGAAAAAGATCGGTCACCACGTGCTCGAGCGTGTCGCGCCGGCCGGCATCGAGGCGCAGGTCGAAGCCCGAGAGCTGGGCCGTGCCGCCGACGCGGATGCGCTCGCCGAGCCGGGTCACGGCGACCTTGAAGGTCTCGTCCATCACGGTGGATTCGGGCGCGCCCGCCGGGTCGGCGATCGGCACCGTGATCGAGAAGCCCTTGACCGGGTACACCGGCAGGTCGATGCCCAGAGGCCTGGCGAGCGCGGGCGAGTAGCTGCCGAGCGCGAGCACGTAGCGGTCGGCGACGAAGGGCCCGGCTTCGGTGCGCACCGCGGTCACGCCGCCGCCGTCGTGCTCGATGGCCTCGATGTTCACGCCGAAGCGGAAGCTGGCGCCATGGCCCTCGGCCAGCACCGCGAGCGCCTGCGTGAACTTGAAGCAGTCGCCGGTCTCGTCGCCCGGCAGCCGCAGGCCGCCGACGAACTTTTCGCGCACCGCGGCCAGCGCGGGCTCGTACGCCACGCAGCCGTCGCGGTCGAGCAGCTGGTAGGGCACGCCCGAGGCCTTGAGCACCTCGACGTCCTTGGCGCTGCCGTCGAGCTGCTGCTGGCTGCGAAACAGCTGCAGCGTGCCCTGCATGCGCTCGTCGTAGGCGATGCCGGTGTCGGCGCGCAGCGCCTTCAGGCAGTCGCGGCTGTATTCGGCCAGCCGCACCATGCGCGCCTTGTTGACCTCGTAGCGCGCCTGCGTGCAGTTGCGCAGCATCGCGAGTCCCCAGCGCCACATGGCGGGGTCGAGCATCGGCTTGATGACCAGCGGGCTGTGCTGCATCAGCATCCACTTGACGGCCTTGAGCGGCACGCCGGGCCCGGCCCAGGGCGCCGAATAGCCGGGCGAGACCTCGCCCGCATTGGCGAAGCTGGTTTCGAGCGCCGGCGCCGGCTGGCGCTCGAGCACCGTCACCTCGTGGCCGTCGCGCGCCAGGTAATACGCCACCGAGGTGCCGATGACACCGCTGCCCAGGACCAGAACCCGCATCGAAGACCTCCCGCTGCCGAAGCCGGCATGCCGCGAGGGTACAGCGGCGCGGCTACAGCTTCAAAGCGTCCTGCAGTTCGGAGGCCGACCAGCGCCGCGGCGAGCGCGGCCAGGCCTCGAGCAGCTCGAGCATGCGCGCGTTGCGCGGTGCCTCCAGGCCGCAGGCCTCGGCCAGCCGCACGATCTCGCCGCTGAGCGCATCGATCTCGGTGCGCCGGCCGAGCGCGAGGTCGTCGGCCATGCTCGAGCGCGCCTTGGCATCGATGCGCAGCATGCGCGCGGCGACGATGCGGAACAGCCAGTCGGGCAGCCGCAGCAGCCCCGGCAGCCGGCGCGGCGGCACGGCCGTGACCTGGGCCGGCGCGATGCCGGCCTGGCGCAGCACGCGCAGGCCCTCGTCCATCAGCGCCGCGAAGCAGCGCCGGTAGCCGCGCTGCATCAGCTGCTCGCGCAGCGGCAGGCCCGACAGCGCATTGACCGGGTTGTTGAGGTTGATCAGCAGCTTGCCCCACTGGATCGGCTGCAGGTCGGCATGCAGGTCGAGTGGCACGCCGGCGCGCTCGAACACGGGCAGCCAGGGCCGCAGCGCCGCGTCGTCGCGCGCCGCGAGCCGACCCGGCGTGCCGCGGTGGAAGGCACCGGGGCCGAGCTCGGCGACGTTGTAGGGCACCATCGCCGGCACCACGTTGAGCGTGGGACCGGCCTCGGACGCGACCGCGGCATTCGACACCCCGTTCTGCAGCGAGACCACCAGCGTGCCCGCGGGCAGCGCGAAGGCCAGCTCGGCCGCCGCCTCGGCGGTGGCGCCGCTCTTGACGCTGAGCAGCACCAGCGCGGGCTTGATGCCGCTGGGGACCCGGTCGATCAGGTGCAGGCCGGCGGCCGGCAATCGGTGGCTGCGGCCTTCGAGATCGGTCAGGGCCAGGCCCTGCGCGGCCAGCGCCTGCAGGACGCGCGGACGACCGACGAAGGTGACCGGCACGCCGGCCGCCGCGAGGCTGCCGCCGACGAAGCAGCCGATGGTGCCCGCACCCATCACGAGGACTTCGCCGGGCACCGTGTCGTTCATCGCGAGGGCGCCGGGATCAGAGGCGTTCGCTCACCCAGGCCTGCACCGACTGCAGCGCCGCGGGCAGCGCCGCGGCATCGGTGCCGCCGGCCATCGCCAGGTCGGGCTTGCCGCCGCCCTTGCCGCCCACCTGCTGAGCCACGAAGTTGACGAGCTCGCCGGCCTTGACCTTGCCCATCGCGTCGGCCGTGACGCCGGCCGCGATCTGCACCTTGGCACCGTCGACCGCGGCCAGCACGATGGCGGCGCTCTTGAGCTTGTCCTTGAGCTTGTCCATGGTGTCGCGCAGCGTCTTGGCGTCGGCGCCGTCGAGCTTGGCGGCCAGCACCTTCACGCCCTTGATCTCGATGGCCTGCGCCAGCAACTCGTCGCCCTTGGAGGAAGCGAGCTTGCCCTTGAGCGATCCGACCTCGCGCTCGAGCGCGCGGATCTGCTCGAGCACCTGGCCGAGGCGGCCCTGCAGTTCGGCGGCCGGCGCCTTGAGCGTGGCGGCCGCGCTGTGCACGGTGGATTCGAGGTCCTGCAGGTAGGCCAGCGCATTGGCGCCGGTGATGGCTTCCACCCGGCGCACGCCGGCGGCCACGCCGCCTTCGCTCACGATCTTGAACAGGCCGATGTCGCCGGTGCGCGTCACGTGCGTACCGCCGCAGAGTTCGCGGCTCGAGCCGATGTCGAGCACGCGCACGGTCTCGCCGTACTTCTCGCCGAACAGCATCGTCGCGCCGGTCTTCTGGGCCGATTCCATGTCCATCACGCGCGCCTGCGTGGCGGCGTTGGCGAGGATCTCGGCATTCACGCGCTGCTCGATCTCGAGGATCTGCTCGCGCGTGACCGGTGCGTTGTGCGCGAAGTCGAAGCGCGTCTTGTCGGCATCGACCAGCGAGCCCTTCTGCTGCACATGGCCGCCGAGCACTTCGCGCAGTGCCTTGTGCATCAGGTGGGTGACCGAGTGGTTGCGCATGGTGGCGGCACGGCGCGCGCCGTCGACCGCGGCCTTGACGCTGTCGCCGACCTTGAGCGTGCCCTGGGTCTGCGTGCCGTGGTGGCCGTAGACGTCGGCCTTGATCTTGAGCGTGTCCTCGACGCCGAACTGCACGCCCTCGGCGATGAGCACGCCCTGGTCGCCAACCTGGCCGCCGCTCTCGGCATAGAACGGGGTGGTGTCGAGCACCACGATGCCGCTCTGGCCTTCCTTGAGTTCCTGCACGGCCGAGCCTTCGAGGTACAGCGCCAGCACCTTGGCCGCTTCCTCGAGGTGTTCGTAGCCGGTGAAGACGTTGCCCGCGCCGCTGTATTCGACCGCGCGCTCCATCTTGAATTTGCCGCCCGCGCGGCCGGCTTCCTTCTGGCGCCGCATCGCGTCGTTGAAGCCGTCCTCGTCGACCTGCACGTCGCGCTCGCGGCAGACGTCCTGCGTCAGGTCGAGCGGGAAGCCGAAGGTGTCGTGCAGCTTGAAGGCCACGTCGCCCGGCAGGGTCTTCACGCCGCCGGCCAGCGCCGAGTCGAGGATTTCCATGCCGATCGCCAGCGTCTCGAAGAAGCGCTCTTCCTCGGCCTTGAGCGTGTCGGTGATCTGCTTCTCGTCGGCCACCAGCTTCGGATAGGCCTCGCCCATCAGCCGCGCCAGGTCGGGCACCAGCTTGTGGAAGAACGGCTTCTTCTGCCCCAGCTTGTAGCCATGGCGAATCGCGCGGCGGATGATGCGCCGCTGCACGTAGCCGCGGCCCTCGTTCGAGGGGATCACGCCGTCGGCCACCAGGAAGGCGGTGGCGCGGATGTGGTCGGCGATCACCTTGAGCGAGTTGTTCGCGAGGTCCTTCTCGCCGGTCTCGCGCGCGGCCGCCTTGATCAGCGCGTCGAAGATGTCGATCTCGTAGTTGCTGTGCACGTGCTGCAGGATCGCCGCCAGGCGTTCCAGGCCCATGCCGGTGTCGACGCAGGGCGCGGGCAGCTTGACGACGCTGCCGTCGGGCTGCATGTCGAACTGCATGAACACGTGGTTCCAGATCTCGATGAAGCGGTCGCCGTCTTCCTCGGGGCTGCCCGGGGGGCCGCCGGGGATGTGCGGGCCGTGGTCGTAGAAGATCTCGGAGCACGGGCCGCAGGGGCCGGTGTCGGCCATCATCCAGAAGTTGTCGGACTTGTACTTGCCGCCCTTGTTGTCGCCGATGCGGATCACGCGCTCGGGCGGGAGGCCGATTTCCTTGGTCCAGATGTCGAAGGCCTCGTCGTCCTCGTGGTAGACGGTGGCCAGCAGGCGCTCGGGCGGCAGCTTGAAGACCTGCGTGAGCAGCTCCCAGCCCCAGTGCAGCGATTCGCGCTTGAAGTAGTCGCCGAAGCTCCAGTTGCCCAGCATCTCGAAGAAGGTGTGGTGGCGCGCGGTGTAGCCCACGTTCTCGAGGTCGTTGTGCTTGCCGCCGGCGCGCAGGCAGGCCTGGACCGAGGCGGCGCGCACGTAGGGGCGCTTGTCTTCGCCGAGGAACACGTCCTTGAACTGCACCATGCCCGAGTTGGTGAACATCAGCGTCGGGTCGTTGCCCGGCACCAGCGGGCTCGAGGCCACCACCGTGTGGCCCTTGGAGGCGAAGAAATCGAGAAAGGTCTTGCGGATGTCCGCGACAGTGAATGTGGGCTGGCTCATCTTTGGATTCGTCTTCTGTCGAGGGCGGCGCGGCGATGGCGACCCTCATGTCGAACCCACTGCGGCGAACCGGCCTAACTGCTTGATTTGCTTGAACAATCGATTATAGGTTTGGCGCCCGCCGGGCGGCCCGGCCGGATGCAATCCCCCGCGGCCGGCCCCCACGCCCCCGGACGGCCCGCCCTGCACGCTCCCGGACACGGGGCTAATATGCGCCCTGACGCGAATCCGGCGACCGACGAGAACCAAAACCGGCCGGGCTCCTCCTATTCATCTGGACATGAATCAAGGAACACGCATGGCAAGCCACGAGGTGGAAGCGCACTGGACGATCGAAGACCTCGACTTCTCGCGCATCGCGCTCGACAGAGTGCGCTCCGACGAGAACCTCTTCTACCTGGTGGCCGCCGCCTCCTTCATCGAAAGCGGGTCGGACCTCTACACCCACAACCTGGTCGATTTCTTTCGTGGCGATGAGGAAGTCACCGCCTGGCTCAGCACCCAGTGGGAACAGGAAGAACTGCAGCACGGCAAGGCGCTGCGCGCCTACGTCGAGTACGTCTGGCCCGAGTTTCCCTGGGAACAGGCCTACCGCGGCTTCCTCGAGGAGTACGCCACCTACTGCAAGGTCGAGCTGCTGGCGCCCACGCGCGGCCTCGAGATGAGCGCGCGCTGCGTGGTCGAGACCGGCACCGCCACCTACTACAAGGCCATGGCGCGCAGCACCGACGAGCCCGTGCTGCACGACCTCGCGACGCGCATCGCGACCGACGAGGTCAACCACTACAAGCACTTCTACCGCTTCTTCCGCCGCTACCGCGAGCAGGAGCGGCTGGGCCGCTTCCGCGTGCTCGGCACCATCGGTCGGCGCACGCTGGAGCTCAAGAGCGAGGACGCCGACTGCGCGATCCGCCACGTGGTGCGCGCGCGCTCGCCCGAGCGCGCCGACGATGCCGCCTACGTGCGCGGCCTCGGCGCCACCATGAACCGCACCATCCGCACCCACCTGAGCCCGGGCGCCACGCTCAAGATGCTGATGCGTCCGCTCGAGCTGCCCGCGCGCGTGCAGACGGTGGTGCAGTACCCGATCCAGCAGTTCATGCAGCACGTGTTCCTGCGCTGAGGCCAAGCGCACGCATGCGCGCGAGGCCATCCATTCACGACAGCGAATAAGGGAGAACGAGCATGCCGCCATCGGCATGAAATTGACGCACGTCAAGAGTTTTTGAGGCGAACGCTCCGACAGTGGAAACCGTTTCGGAAGCCCTCCACGCGAAGGCTCTGAGCACCTTCCATAACTACAGACTCGCCCAGAGACAAAGGACAGGTTCGTCATGACCACTCCCTCGCCCATCGCCGTCGAGAGCAGCAGCGCGCCGCGCTCCGCCTCGGCATCCACCCCCAACACCCGCAATCCCGCGACGCGCTGGATCCAGCTCTCGCTGGGCATCGTCTGCATGGCGATGATCGCCAACGTCCAGTACGGCTGGACCCTGTTCGTCGCACCGATGGAGGCCAAGCACCACTGGGGGCTGGCCGCGATCCAGATCGCGTTCTCGGTCTTCGTCGTGGTCGAGACCTGGCTGGTGCCGATCGAAGGCTGGCTGGTCGACCGCTTCGGCCCGCGGCCGGTGATCGCCGGCGGCGCGATCCTCGCGGCCTGCGGCTGGATCATCAACGCCTACGCCGACAGCCTGCCGATGCTCTACGTCGCGGCCGTGGTCTCGGGCATCGGCGCCGGCTGCGTCTACGGCACCTGCGTGGGCAACGCGCTCAAGTGGTTCCCCGACCGCCGCGGCCTGGCCGCGGGCCTCACGGCCGCCGGCTTCGGCGCCGGCGCGGCGCTCACCGTGATCCCGATCGCCAACATGATCCAGACCTCGGGCTACGAGCACACCTTCCTGTACTTCGGCATCCTGCAGGGCGCCTGCATCTTCGTGATGGCGATGTTCATGGTGAAACCCTTCGTGCCCAAGGGCGTGGTGGCGCAGACCCGGCTGGTGATGACCAAGGTCGACTACACGCCCGCCGGCATGGTGAAGACGCCCGTCTTCTGGCTCACCTACCTGCTGTTCGTGCTGGTGGCCGCGGGCGGCCTGATGGCCACGGCCGAGATCGGCCCGATCGCCAAGGACTACCACATCGACAAGCTGCCGATGCACTTCCTCGGCCTGTCGATGCCGCTGCTGACCATGACGCTGGCCATCGACAACCTGGCCAACGGCTTCACGCGGCCGCTGTGCGGCTTCGTGTCGGACAAGATCGGCCGCGAGAACACCATGCTGATCGTCTTCATCGGCGAGGGCCTGGCCCTGCTGGGGCTGCGCCAGTACGGCCACGAGCCGGTGGCCTTCATGACCTTCGCGGCGCTGGTGTTCCTGTTCTGGGGCGAGATCTACTCGATCTTCCCGGCGCTGGTGGCCGACACCTTCGGCATCAAGAACGCCGCCGGCAACGCCGGCACCATGTACACCGCCAAGGGCACCGCCTCGCTGTTCGTGCCGTTGGGCACCGTGCTGGCCGCGGGCGGCAACTGGGACCGCGTGTTCCTGCTGGTCGCGGTGGTGTCGATCGGCTCGGGCATCGCGGCCAAGCTGGTGCTGGCGCCGCTGCGCCGGCGCACCATCGAGGCCGCGAACGCGGCGGCCGCGGCGCGCCACTGAAGACGCTCTCGCCCCCAAAGAAAAACGGCCGCATCAGCGGCCGTTTTGTCGTCTGCGGGCAGTGTCAACTCGCCGAGGTCGCGCCGGCACGCCGGCTGGCATCGAGCGAGTAGAGCTGCGGCTGCGGACGCTCCTCGGACACCTTGGGCGCGTCGGCGCCGACGGGCTGCTGCGGCCGGTAGAGCTCGCTCTCGAGGCGGCGCACGCGCTCGGCGTACATGCGCGCCAGCGCGCTGTGGTGCTCGGCCGCGGCCTGGTGCTCGATGCGCGCCATCTGCGCTTCCTCGAGCAGCGTGGCTGCGCGCTTCAGGTAGGCGGTCGGGCTCGAACGAAGGAAGTCGAACATCATGGATGCTCCTTTCGGATGTGATGCGATGGAGCCATCCTTCGCCGATGGGCGGCGGCGGTCTGTAGTCTCATGCGCCACGCGGGCGTAGACACGAGGAAATCGTTCACGGAATCGCGTCCGGATCCGGGCCGGATCGCCGCTGTCGCCCACGCGGCACGAAGGCAGGGAAAGTACTGACGTTGAACTTTTGTTTTCATCGGAAACTTCGCTCGAATCCTCCCTCCCCCTGAGCTACATGCTCACCTCACCCGCTTCGGCGGGTGTTTTTTTGGGGCACGCGATCCGCGTCCCGCACGCCTCAGGCGCGCCGCAGCCGGCTCGCCAGGAAGGCGGCGACGGCCGCGCCGATCAGCAGCCCGACCGCGTCCGCCAGCAGGTCCTCGAACTCCGCCGAGCGATCGGGCGTGAAGGACTGCAACACCTCGATCAATCCGCCATAGGCCAGCAGCGCGGGCAGCACGAGGCGCAGCCGTCCGGGCCACGACCAGCACCCGAGCCCGCCGAGCGTCGCGAAGGCCAGCAGGTGGTTGGACTTGTCCCAGCCGGTGCTCGGCATCGGCACGTTCTGGGGCAGCAGGCTCAGCACGAGCACCGCGACCATCGTGATGGCCAGCAGCCAGCGCCACTTGCGCGGGCCGGCGAGGGCCGCATGCGAAAAGATCTCCGGTCGGCTCACGCCATCTCCTGTAGCAAAGCCTTCGATTGTGCCGCCCGCGACCGATGCGGCTTGCCGCCGCGCGCGACGCACTTGCAGAATGGCGCGTGCCCGCACCCGCGCGCATTCGCCCCCAAGAAAAATACGAGGAGACAACCGATGCCGAAGCGCCTCCTGGCCCTTGCCGTTCTCGCCGCCGCGCTCGCGGGCTGCACCACGGCGCCCCCCGTTCCACCCAACGCCGGCAAGCTGCCCAAGGGCGCGAAGGTGGGCCTGCTCGTCAACATGCCGGCGCCCGCGCAGCACATGCACGTGGGCACCACCGTCTTCACCAACTTCGCGACAAACCACCAGTTTCCGTGGAACCCCACCTCGCGCACCTACGAGGTCTTCACGGCCGACCTCGAGCGCGCCGGCTTCCAGGTCGTGCGGCTCACGAGCTACGCCACCACCACCGTCAATGCGCTCGCGGTCTCGCAGAACGACGGCTGGCGCGCCAACCCGGCCCAGTCCTGGGCGACGCAGAAGCTCAAGGAGGAACAGATCGCGGCGGTCGTCGTGGTCGAGGGCAAGCGCACCCTGACGCGCATGGAGTGCAGCGGCGGTCCCTGCGCCGAGAGCTACATGGCCAATTCGGGACTCTTCACTCGCAGCATGTTCGGCTCGACGCGCTATTCCGCCGTGCCCGCGATGGAGGCCAAGGTCTTCGCCCTCGCCCCGCCGATCGAGCTCTCGGCCTACGAGCCCTTGAAGACGCTGCAGGCGGGCCGCGTGCGGCAGCTCAAGGACTTCGCGGAACCGAAGGACTTCAACCAGTTGAGCAAGGCCGAGTTCCAGCCGGTGGTGACGGCGATTGACGCGCACATCGCCGCGATCTCGCGCGCGACGGTGCAGACGCTGGTCAGCGGCGCGAAGTAGCGCGGCGCATGCACGTCCAACCGCTGTTCGCCATGACCGGGCGCGAGGAGTTGCACCGGCTCATGCGCGACTACCCGCTCGCCACCGTCATCGTCGCCCGGTCGGGCAAGATGGACGCGAACCTGCTGCCCCTGCACCTCGCGGACCGCGGCGCGCATGGCCTGCTCTCGGGCCACGTGGCGCGAAGCCATTCGCTGTGGACGGAGGACCCGGGAGAGACCGAAGTCACCGCCGTCTTCCAAAGCCCCAACGCCTACATTTCCCCGCGCTGGTACGTCAACGGACAGCGCAGCAGCCGCAATGCGCCGAGCTGGAACTACGTGGTGGTGCAGGCGCAAGGGCGGCTGCGCTTCATCGACGACGCCGACTGGATGCGCGCCCACCTTGCCGCGCTGACCGCGGCGCAGGAGGCGGGCCGGCCGCAGCCCTGGTCGGTGGAGGATGCATCGCCCGAATTCTTCAGCGAAACGGCACGGCGGCTCGTGGGTTTCGAGATCGAGATCCAGGCCTTGACCGGCAAGCGCTTTCTTTCCCAGCAGCGGACCGCGGCGGATCGGGAGAGCCTGGTGCGGAACCTTGAGGGGGAGGTGTCGTGGGGGGCGCGGGCGGTGAGTGGGCTCATCGGGCGCCGGGGCGCGTGATGCTGCGCGCGCTCGTCCTGGCCGCCCTGCCCCTCTTGGCCAATGCCGAGGCCCGCACCTGCCTCGCCGTGAGCGTCAACGACGGCGATACGCTCACCGCGCGATGCGGCGCCGCCGGCAGCCACGAGCGGATCAAGGTGCGCATTGCCGCCATCGACGCGCCAGAGAAAAACCAGCCGTTCGGGCAGCGTGCGAGGCGGGCACTGAACGAGCTTTGCCTCCACGACATGGCGAAGATCTACCGCCGCTCGACGGACCGGAACGGCCAGGCCGTCGCGGGCGTCGAGTGCCGAGACGAGGATGTTGCGCGGCACATGATCGCTGGTGGCTGGGCCTGGGTATACGACGGCGCCACGGAACTCGGGGATGCGCGGCTGTACAAGGCACAGGACGTGATGCGCGACGCCAGACAGGACTTTGGAGAAACCCGGCAGCGGTTGTGCCGTGGAATTGGTGCAAGCCCCAAGCTGTAGGCGCGGCAACCTCACCAAACTTACGCCAAAAGCTACGCCGCCAAGGAAGACTTCGTCCCAAGCAAACTGCTTCATGGAAGCGGGATGCGTGGCGGCGCGAACGGCACGAGGAATTCAATGAAACAGCCGGACCTGATGGCGCGGTCCGCGTTCGCCCTCCCGCGATGGCACCTAGGGTCTTCGCGCTCTCGCCGCCGATCGAACTCTCGGCCCATGAACCCTTGAAAGCGCTACAGATGGGCCGAGCCCGGTAGCTCAAGGATTTCGCGGAACCGAAGGACGCCAAGCACGCTCGTCGCGCATGCCGATACCCGCCTCCTCGATGAATGACACGTCGTTACACTACGACGATCAATTGAATGGAGTGGAGAAGCCGTGAATCGAATCGTTGTCGCTATCGCTTTGGCCTCCGCGCTGGCTGGTTGCGCGGGCAAGCTCGACTACATCCGACCGCCCGCGCTCGGCGCGGCTGAGAACAGCAAGATCATCAACAAGCCGCGCCAAGCCGTATGGGACGCCGCCGTCCCGCAACTCGGCAAGGAGTTCTTCGTCATCAACAATCTGGACAAGTCATCCGGGCTCATCAACATCAGCTATACGGGCGACCCGGAAAAGTACATCGATTGCGGCCGTATCGTGTCCTATGTGAAAAACGCTCGGGGCGAGCGCACTTACGACTTCGCGGCGTCAAAGCAGCAGATGACGTATGAGGTGATGACATCCAACCTGTTCTTCCTGAACCGGCAGATGAATCTCGAAGGTCGAGTCAACCTGATCTTCGAAGAGGTCGGACCCGATCAGACCCGTGTCTCTGCCAATACCCGGTATGTCGTCAAGCGCGATCTGACGGTTCGAGATGTCCGCGAGAAATCGCAAAGCCGCAGCGACGTCGTGAACTTCAACACAAACACTTCTGCGAGCTTCCCACCCAGCAACGAGTTCGGAGATACGGCAACGTGCCAAGCTTCCGGTGTTCTGGAAAGGGAGATTCTTTCCAACATTCGCTGACGGCGCGCCCTGCATCGCCGTCATCTCTGGCGACGACGGTTTGACAGGCACGCTAGAATCCGCCCCCACGCGGGTGTAGTTCAATGGTAGAACGGCAGCTTCCCAAGCTTCATACGAGGGTTCGATTCCCTTCACCCGCTCCACCTCGACTTTCCAGGGACTTCCACCGAACGCCAGGGAACGTCGTAAGTCATTGTCAGGATTGAGATTTTTACCTGATCTCAATCCACTGACATCCAGCGAAATCCACTCCCAGCCGGTTCTAACTGGTACGTTGAGCGGTACACTGGCAATACGGAGGTCCCCAAAACCGTATTGTTGCTGGAGGAGCCGGGGTTCCGTCGGGAACATGGCATCCAACTCGCTTCGCAGGAGTTGGACTCATGCTTTCAGACCTCCAGGTTCGACAGGCCAAGGTGACCGGCAAGGCGTATTCGCTTGTCGATTTCGACGGTCTCTACTTCTACATCTCCGCCACCGGCTTCAAGGCCTGGCACTTCCGCTTCACTTGGGGCGGCAAGCGCGAGCGCATGTCCTTCGGTGGCTATCCCGCGCTTTCCCTGAAAGACGCTCGCAATCTGCGCGACGAGGCCCGGGCCATGCTGGCCAAGGGCATCAACCCGCATTCGGAGCGCAAGCGCAAGCGCCACGCCATCGTCCTGGCGGGCGAGCACACCTTCCAGGCCATCTACGACAAATGGCTGGCCCACCGCAGCCTCTCTCTGGAAAATGAGGGCCGCCAAAGTACGCCCAAGCAGATCGGGCGCGTCTTCGCCAAGGACGTGTTTCCCGTATTGCGCCACCTGACCATCTACGACGTCACCCGCGCCCACCTGCTGGACATCATCGGCAGAGTGGAAAAGCGTGGCTCGCTGTCGGTGGCCGAGAAGCTGCGCACCTGGTTCAGCCAGCTATTCACCTACGCCTCGGTGGTGGTGCCCAACATGGGCGACAACCCGGCCAAGGATTTGGACGTGGTGGCGATGCCGCTGCCCCCGGTGGAGAACAATCCCTTTTTGCGCATGCCCGAGCTGCCGGCAATGCTGCAGACGTTGCGCAAGTACAGCGGTCGCCTGAATACGCAACTGGGTCTACGTCTACTGCTGCTCACGGGCGTGCGCACCGGTGAATTGCGCTACGCCACGCCCGATCAGTTTGATCTGGAGCGCGGTCTGTGGATCATCCCGGTTGTCAGGCTCAAGCAACGCAAGCAGCTCACCAAGAAGAAGCGCCAGCGTTTCGCCGACATCCCGCCATACATCGTGCCACTGTCGTTGCAGGCACAAGAGGTCGTTCGTCATTTGCTGGGAAATCTGAAGCCAGCACAGGTGTATCTCATCCCCGGTGATTGGTGCCTGAAAAAAACTCTCAGCGAGAACACGCTCAATGGCGCGCTCAAGCGCATGGGCTATGAAGACCAGCTCACTGGGCACGGCGTTCGCGCCACCATCTCGACCGCGCTCAATGAATTGGGCTATCCGCCCAAGTGGGTAGACGCCCAACTTTCGCATGCCAATCCGGATCGGATCAGCGCGACCTACAACCACGCCGAGTACGTCGAGCAGCGCCGCGTCATGATGCAAGACTGGGCCGACCGCCTGGACTTGTTCGAGCAGAATCAGGTCGAAGTTGCCAGCACGCACCTGACCATCACGCTGCAGGGTCTGCCCACGATTGCCGGACAGGCGGCAGCGCAGCCGCCCGCCATGAATCCAAACGCCCCTCAGTTGATCGTTGCGCCTGCACCGGATGCGCCAGCGGTTCCAGCTTCCGTCTATCGACTTTCGGCGGTGCATCTGCCCGAGTACGCGCGACCCACGCTGTCAGAGGTGCAGCGCGAGCGCTTGCAATTGCTGGAGATGTTCGAAGCATCCCACAACCTGTCGGTGGCCGACTACGCCAAGCTGGTTGGCAAGTCCCGCCGCTGGATCACTTACGAGATTCAGGCCGGCAATCTCCTGTCGATCCATCTGGGTCACCGTGGGCAGCGCGTCCCGGACTGGCAACTCGACCCCATCAAACGCAAGCTGATTCAGGCTGTCCTGAAGCTGGTGCCGCGCGGCATCGACACCTGGCACATCTATCACGCACTGCTGCGGCCATACGATGCCCTGGGCAAGTGTCCAGTCATCGAGGCAGTCGATCCGACCAACCTGCACCTTGCAGCTCGACTGGTCGCCGCACATGCCATAGAAACCGATGAGCTTGCAGAGCAATCGCAGGAGTCTCCGGTGCTGGCCAGGCAGACTGTAGAGCGCCTGGTAAAAACGGCAATGTTGGTTGATACGCCCGAAGATCTAGTCGCCCGTTGAGCTGAGGCCGGACGGCAGCACCGTCCGGTCAAGGTCCAAGCAGGGAAGCAATAGGTCGATCGCTTCGCATGACCACCCATCCGCCTTCTGCGCGACCAACTCGCAATTTCCAAGTGTTGGCAGGCAGTGTTTAGCGTCGATTCTGCGCTTGGCAGTCACCATAGGCGACTTCTCTGTGATGCTATCTCGCTATATCAGTATCCTGATTGGATATGACGACAGCGGATTTCCGCAGCCAATCCCAAGCCCGGATCAATAGATTCCGACCGCTCGCAGCTTTTTCAAACCGCTGCCGTATCAGACCATACCGATACGGTTTTGCGTGAGCCGCCACTTCTCACGATCCTGATAGCGCAAGCGTCACTGTCGAGCCGCGACGGACGCTCGCTTTTCTTGTGCTCAATGGATTTTTGTACATCGAGCACACAACGCCTACTCGTTGCGCGAACTGATCAGAAGTAATCAAAAGCGGGCGTCATCACTCGCGTCTTGCGCGGACAACAGGCCGACCATGAGGACGGCTGCAAAAGCAGTCGGCCCTGTAGTTCTTCTCCAGGAAGGAGACGGAGCATGCACGAGAACAAAAATGATGCACCAACATCAAAGGTGTTCTACCGCCCGCTCGAAGCGTCCATCCGCTGGGCCGGACTGCTGCGATACGAGCAGGTGATCCTGGCTTCGGTCTCGTCGCCGATGAATCTGCCGCAGTCGCTGGACTGTCCACGTTTGGGCGAACTTCGGCTGTACACCGACCGCATCTATGACGGCATCCTCAACGGGGAACTGCCCTTCGGGCAGCACGGCGTCACGACGCGCGACACCACGTTGATCGAATCGCCTGATCTGACGGTACGCCATGTCGATCTGAAGTCCTGGATGCGCCAGCACTACCCCGAGCAGCGGCCCGGCTTTCTCTTCTCCCGCAGCGAGCGCATCACCCATCCCTTCATCTCTCTGGAAACAGGGCAAGCCATGCTGGTCGAACGCCAGGCTTTGAAATCCGTCCTGAAACAGACCAAACGTCAGCTTCGCGAGTTGCAGGACAAGCATGACGCGCTGCTCAAGCAGCCCACGGTGATTCCGGCATGCGCGCAGTGTCCGATCAGTGATCGAGCCGAGGCCACCTACCTGAACATCGTTGGCGGCCTGTTGGAGCTGATGCTCGGCCAGTCGCCATCGGGCACGCCGTACTCCAGCTTCAAGACGCAGGAGGCCGTGGTCAGCGCGCTGGTCGCCCATCACAGCGGCGCCATGGGCATCGCGGAGCGGACATTGAACGGTAAGTTCGCCACCGCCAGGCGCCGGCTGCGTAGCGCCTCCCGCTGAGATTTGCCAGCTTGTATGTGCAGTCGCGGAGATTGCATTTGCAATGTCTTTTCGCAGCCGTGTCTATTGAATAGAGGTCACGCCAACAAACGCCACTGAGCGTTCAGGAGTGACTGCCATGTCGCAAACATCTGTACTGCAGCCAAACGAGCGCCGCATCCTGCGCCTGGAAGAAGTCGAAGCGAAATCCGGTTTCAAGCGCGCCCACATCTACAACCTGATGAAGAAACGCCAGTTCCCGCAGGCGCTGCGTCTGGGTGTGCGCGCCGTAGGCTGGGACTCCATCGAAATCGATCAGTGGATCGACGAGCGCGTCAACAACCGGGCCTGACCCGTTCTCCCGAAGTCTTTTCATCTTGACACGGAGAACGCCATGCAGGTCGTATCCATCATTTCAACCAAAGGTGGGGTCGGCAAGACCACCACGGCTGCGAACCTCGGCGGTCTCGCTGCGGACGCCGGACTGCGCGTGCTGCTGCTCGACCTCGATGTGCAGCCCACCTTGTCCTCATACTATGAGCTGGCTCACCGCGCGCCGGGCGGTATCTATGAATTGCTGGCCTTCAACGAGCGCGACCTCGACCAGCTTGTGTCCCGCACGATCATCGCGGGCCTGGACTTGGTGCTCTCCAACGACCACCGAGGCGAACTGAACACTTTGCTGCTGCACGCGACGGACGGGCGCTTGCGGCTGCGGCATCTGCTTCCGGCGCTCAATCCCCTCTACGACCTGGTGCTGATCGACACCCAGGGCGCGCGCTCGGTGCTGCTGGAGATGGCGGTGCTGGCCTCCGACCTCGCACTGTCACCCGTGACCCCAGAAATTCTCGCCGCCCGCGAGCTGCGACGCGGCACCATGCAATTGCTGGAGGACATTGCACCGTACCGGCAGCTGGGCATCGAGCCGCCGCCGCTGCACCTGCTCATCAACCGCGTCCATCCGGTGTCCGCCAACGCCCGCCTGATCCAGCAGGCGCTGCGCGATCTGTTCCAAGACCATGCTGACATCCGTGTGTTGGCTACCGACGTGCCGGCCATTGAGGCTTATCCGCGTGCCGCGACGCGCGGCCTGCCGGTGCATCGGGTCGAGTACCGCCAGCCAGTGGGCAGAGTCGCTCCCGCCGCGCTCGCCACCATGCGCGATCTTGCCGGCGAATTGCTCCCGCAGTGGCAGGATCGATTTGCCGCAGTGTCCGGCCGTCCGCCACAGCCTCTTGATACCAGGAGGCCCCATGGCCAACGCACATGAACTGGCCCGAGGTCACAGCCGGCTGCGCGCCCTGATCGAGTTCGCCGTCGGCGAAGGCTGGCACGTCAAGCGCACGGCGGGCGGTCACCTCAAGTTCACCAAGGCAGGCTGCGCCGCGATCTACACCAGTTCGACGGCCAGCGATCATCGGGCAGCCCTCAACGCCCGTGCGCAGATCCGTCGCGCCGAGCGCGAGACCCGATCTCAAGTGCAGGGGGGCGGCCATGACTGAGATCACCTCCCAGCAGATGGCCGGCAAACTGCTTGCGTCCGGGTTCGCGCGCAGCGGCCCGTCAGCAACGACCTTGAGCGACCCGATCGCCGACACGCCCATGGTCGTGACGCTCGACCAGTTGCGCCCCTACGACCACGACCCGCGCAAGAAGCGCAATCCGGTGTACGAGGAAATCAAGGCATCCATCCGCGAGCGTGGTCTGGACGCGGCTCCCGCCATTACCCGGCGGCCCGGCGACGATCACTACATCATCCGCAATGGCGGCAACACGCGACTGGCAATCCTGCGCGAACTCTGGTCGGAGACCAAGGACGAACGTTTTTTTCGGGTCTCATGCCTGTTCCGCCCATGGCCCGAGCGTGGCGAGATCGTCGCGCTCACCGGGCATCTTGCAGAAAACGAACTGCGCGGTGGCCTCACCTTCATCGAGCGCGCTTTGGGCGTCGAGAAAGCGCGCGAGTTCTACGAACTGGAAAGCGGCTCCACCCTGAGCCAGTCCGAGCTGGCCCGCCGCCTGGCCGCCGACGGATACCCCGTGCAGCAGTCGCACATCAGCCGGATGGCCGACGCCGTACGCTACCTGCTGCCCGCAATCCCGACCGTGCTCTACGCCGGCCTGGGGCGTCACCAGGTCGAGCGCTTGTCGGTCATGCGCAAGGCCTGCGAGCGCACCTGGGCGCACTACGCCAAAGGCCGCGCACTGGTTCAGGACTTCGACGAGTTCTTTCAGGAAGTGCTGTCGCAATTCGATGTCCAGGCCGACGAGTTCTCTGCGCAGCGCATACAGGACGAGCTGATCGGCCAGATGGCCGAATTGCTGGACGTCGATTACGACGTGCTCGCTCTGGACATGACCGAATCCGAGAGTCGCCAGCGTGCCTTGGTCAGCGAGCCGACGCTGCCCCCGACGCCGCCTGCCTTGCCAGAGCCAGAGGCCATCGCGCGCCCACCTGCCAATACTGCGCCACCTGCTGCGAGGCCGACGGCAACTCCCTCGACGGGCGAGAGCGACGCGGATGCCAGTCATTCGGGCGCGGTCAGTCCGGCGGTAGATGACGACGTGCTTCGGGAGCACATCGTCTCGCCAGCGCCGACGACCGAACGGCTTGAGTCCATCCAGCGCATGGTCGCCGACCAGTTGGGCGATGCACTGCCGCACGATTTCTCGGCGAACGTCTTGCAGTCCATCCCGGTGCAGGCTGGCGGGCTCTATCCGATCTCGGATGTCTGGTACATCGCCCCCGGCCTGGACACACCCGAGCACCTGCGCATCCACGTCGCGCAGTTTGCCCGCGAGATTGCGGTCGAGGCAGACCTGGGCGAGTGCATCGATGACCGCCCAGACGGCATCGGCTTCGCCTGCCGTGCTCGCACCACAAACCCAGCGCCGCTGGGCCGTGCCGTCCATGCGCTGTTGGCTTGCCTGGCCGGTCAGCAGCCCGCCGACGTCGGTCTGGACAACGGGCAACTCGTCATCGACCTGCCGGCGCTGCTGTACGGCCAGGGCGACGTAACCCGAAGATTGAGCGACACCGCGCTGGTCAAGCTGTTCCGCCTGCTGCGACTGGCCCGCCGCCTGCTCGATCTCGAAGCCGGCGCTGCGGACTCTGGAACCTAAGCGAGGGAGGCCAGCATGTCCACAGCACACCCACTCAACCAGGCTGTCATCGCCCAGGCCCTCTATGACCTGCGCAATGGGCAACTGCGCCGCTGCAAACTGATGGGGTTTGGCGAGGCAGAGCTGGATGCCCTCAAGCATCCCGCGCTGATCAGCGTGCTGGCCAACGCCAACGTCTCCTGGTGCTCAGTGACGGTCAACCGCGAAGTGCTGCGGCGGCTGCTCCAGCAGGCGCAGGACGTGGAGAAGGAAATCGCCACGGTCGATCGCATGCTCAGGCTGGGCGCGAGCACGGAGATGGTCAGCAAGTTCTATGGCTTGACGCATCAGGAAGTAGCGCTTCGCCGTGAAATCCTCGGTCTACCCAAGCGCAAGGGTCGGCACCCCGTGCTGGACGAGGAGCAGGACACGGAGCTGTGGCGGCAATGGAAGGCCGTGACCAACAACAGAACCGTCGATCTCGAAGATGACACTTCCATCCTCGATGCCGCCATGGACTTGGCCGAAGGCATGTCGCTGCCTCTGTCGGTGGTCTGGGCCTCGATCAAGAGCTGGGTCGATCAGGGACTGGCTTGAGTCATGGCCGTGGACGACACCGCACCACGGGCCCTACGCCAAGGCCCCATCGCACTGGCAGAACTGTTCGATGCTGCGCTGAAAGACCTTGCGCCCACCCCCAGCGCACCTGCGCCTACACCGGCACAGTCGCCCACGCCCACGCTCACGCTCACGCCCACCTCCGGCGATGCTTTCCTATTCAGTGGCAACCGACACGAAACGGTGCCACGCAAGCTGTTCCTCGACCGCCGCCTGACGCCGCTGGAACGAAACGCCTGGCAAGTGTTCCGGCTGATGCTCAACGACGACGGCGTAACCGCATTTCCCACCTACGAGCAGTTGCGCCCCTGGCTGGCGTCCATGCCCTGCGCAGGCCAGGCCTCGCATGAAACCGTGGCACGGGCGCTGACACTGATGCGCCTGACCCGCTGGCTGAGCCTGGTTCGGCGACGGCGTGACCCCAAGACCGGCCGCATCCTCGGCAATCTGTACGTGCTGCATGACGACCCCCTGACACCGTTCGAGGCCATGCAGCTCGACCCGGACTACCTGCAACTCGTCAGCCAGGCGCTCGGCCATTCTGCCAAGGCCGTGCAAATCGTGGGCCTGCACACGCTCAAGGAAATCGGTGAAGACCCATTACTGGCCGGACGCACCCTCCCGTCACGGTTGCAGGTGATGGCCGAACGTCTCGCCAACCAGAACCTCATGGCCAGTGATAGTTATCCACAGGAGGACGCCATTCACCATTCCGAAGAAGGGGCTCCGAGCCTTCTTCGGAATGGTGAACGACCCGCTACGGATTTCGAAGCAGGGCTGAAACCCGCGCCAGACGTCTCTCTTCGGAATCCGAAGCAGGTCCGTACAGTACGTAGTAGTTGTCTTAATGAAGTACGTACTACCGCGCAAGCACGCGCGTTGGGCGATCTGCAATGGCCCAAGCGCTTCACGGAACTGAAGGCGGAACAGCAAGCGGGTGCCAAGGTGGCATTGCAGCAGGTTGATGCTTCGCTGAGGCAGGACGTGCTGGACGAATGGGCCGCGCGTTGTAGCAACCATGGCATCCGCAATCCCGCTGGGTATCTGTTCGGCATCATCCAGCGGGCCATCCACGGTGAGTTCAATGTCTGGGCCAAGAAAGACCCTCCACCGGCACCCACCCCGCCAAACGAACGGCCACCGCCCGCATCACCACCCCAAACGCAGGGTAAGCCGGTGCCACCAGAAGTCGCCAGGCAGCACATCGAGCGGCTGCGCAATCTGCTCGCCAGCAAGTGAGCCGACCGACAAGGCGGTGAAGTGGACGCCCATGGATGCCAGTAGAGCTATCCCCTGGGGATAGTTCCACCGTTGGGGCGGATGCCGTGCAGTCGTAGGCCTCGCCTCGAACATCTGCCGCAGCATCGGCGTGGCCTCCCCTGATGCCGACGCGCAGCGTTCGCTGGCGCTCCATGGAGCTATCCCCTGGGGATAACTCGCGACGCAGGCGGCCACCACGCGCTGAACCGGGGTCTGGCTGGTTTCGGTTTGTTGACTGACGGCCTTCCGCTTTCTGCCGAAGCTGAGCGCTCCTTTCCACACAACGAGCGGACACCATGGCGACCAATGAGCCTCTGCAACTGAATCTCGGTTCCCTGCGCAGCGCGATGTCGCTGACGCTTCACACGCACCACGCCTCGCGCATCTGGCATGGCCGTGCCGCTGCCGAGGGGCGACCGGGCATCGTCGGCCTGAACGGCTACATCGCCCAAATGAACAAGATGCGGCGCGGTTCGGAGCAGGACGACCCGTACTCGGATTGGTGGATGCTGCGCATCGAGGTCAAGCTCGACCAGACCAAGACCACGCTGCAAGCGCTGCGCGAGCAGGTGGATCAGGCGCTGGCGAGCGTGCCGCCCGCACTCAGCCTGGGCGAGAACCTCAACGTGCAGCCCGTCAAGTTGCCGCTGTTCGTCAATGCGCAGCTCGGCTTTGCCGCCGTCTATCTGCTGGCCGACTACGACGACATCGCCCGCAAACTGATCCTCGCCCACCACACGGCGCTCATCGACCGCAGCACCTTGGAGCGCTGGCTCAACGAGGGCGCCCATGCACTGCGCAGCCTGTTCTCGCTGGCCCAGCAATACCGCTATTCGGGCTGTACGCGCGACGACTTCGTGTCAAAGAACGCCGCAGCACGGGCGGCGTTGGAGAAATTCGGCGAACTGCCGCAGGACGTGCTGGAAGGCACGCTCCGCTCGAAGTTCGCGCCGCCCATCGTGCGCCGTGGCCTGCAACAGCGTGTCGAGAGTCCTGCTGCAGCGCCTGCCCCCAACGACGAGGCCGCCACCGACGAGCCCGCCACTGACGCAGCACCCGAAATCAGCGCCGGCGAGGTCGAGGGCGAGCAGGCATGAGCGATCCGAACCGCGAACCCCGCTACTTCCAGGGCCTGCAACAGGCAGCCTTCATGAAGCTGGAACACGCTGCCTCTCTAAAAGGCCTTTTAAAGCCTTTTAAGGGTAAGGGGGATCTTGAGGCCTGGGCCAGCCAGTGCTTCGCCATGCGCGACGAGCTGATTGGCTTGGCGCAGCGGCAGGTGCTGCAACAGGTAGTCGGGCATCCCTTCCACCTGCTGCCTGTCGACCTGGCCCAGCAGACCACTGGCGCAGGCACAGCGTTTTTGCGCTGGCGCAAGCACGACCGCTCAGCCATGGGCGTAGCCCTGTGGCAGGAATTGATGGCGAGCACCGGCACGCCGGTCAACCTGCTGGCCGAGCTGCACGCGATCGAGCTTCAGCGCATCACGCTGAACATGCAGATCAGCCTGTTGCACACCCTGGGCAGGCAGGCCCAGGAGTGCGCCAGCAAGGCCGCCAAGGCGGAAGACGCCTACCTGCGCCGGATCGCATCCATTCCCGCTGCGATGCGCGATCGGTGATTGCGTCAATCATTCCAGCAAGCGCCCGGCACCGACGCAGCACGGGTATTTCAACCACCATGGAGATTGCAACATGAGCACGCATTTTTGGGGCGAAGGCAACATTGGCTCCCCGCCCGAGTACCGGGAGTTCCCCAACGGCAACGACGAGCCGCGGCGCTTGCTGCGGCTGAACGTGTATTTCGACAACCCCGTCCCCACCAAAGGCGGCGACTTCGAGGATCGCGGTGGCTTCTGGGCGCCCGTGGAAATCTGGCACCGCGACACCGCGCACTGGAAAAACCTCTACCAGAAAGGCATGCGCGTCCTGGTTGTTGGCCGCATGGAGCGCGAGCCCTGGACGGACAACGAAGATCAGCCGCGCGAGACCTGGCAGATCAACGCGCGCAGCGTCGGCATCCTGCCGTTTCGCATCGAGTCCGTGACCCTCAGTCCGAAGCCGCAGGATGCGGAGGCAAAGTCCCAGGCCACCCAGGAACCGGCTGTGCCAAAAGAGCCGCGGCGTAGGAAGTGACCCGGCATGGGCCGGCCACTGTTCGCAGCTCCATGCACCCGTGAGCTATCCCCAGGGGATAGCTCCATCTACGTCCACTGGCTTCCACGTGCTCCTGAAAATCGCGGCTCCCGGCCCGCACACCCCGGCTGCACGCTATCTCCGCCCGAGCCATTCCATCCCGTGAAAGTGGTCACCACCGCTTGCGACTTGTTTGCTGTTGCCCCTGGTGGTGACCGGCACCCTCGATTCCAGCAACTCAATGAACCACGGAAATCGGATGGACGGATATGCGGCTGTTCTTGTGCGAGAAGCCCTCCCAGGGCAAGGATATTGGTCGGATTCTCGGCGCGACACAGCGCGGTGAAGGCTGCCTCAACGGCTCCGGCGTCACGATTACCTGGTGCATCGGCCATCTCGTAGAAGCGGCAGCACCCGAGGTCTATGACGCGGCGCTCAAGCGCTGGTCACTGGAGCAGTTGCCCATCATTCCCCAGCAGTGGCGGGTCGAGGTCAAACCCAAGACCGCCACGCAATTCAAGGTCGTCAAGGCGCTTCTGGCGAAGGCGACCCATCTCGTCATCGCCACCGATGCCGACCGCGAGGGCGAGTTGATCGCCCGCGAGATCATTGACCTGTGCGGCTACCGCGGTCCCATCGAGCGGTTGTGGCTGTCGGCGCTCAACGATGCGTCGATCCGCACCGCGCTCAGCAAGCTGCGACCGTCGTCCGATACGCTGCCGATGTACTACTCGGCATTGGCGCGTTCGCGGGCGGACTGGCTCGTCGGCATGAACCTCAGCCGGTTGTTCACCGTGCTCGGGAGGCAGGCCGGCTATGACGGCGTGCTGTCGGTCGGCCGGGTCCAGACTCCGACCCTGAAGCTGGTCGTGGATCGCGACCGCGAAATCGCGGCTTTCAAGTCGGTGCCGTTCTGGGCCATCGACGTGTCTTTGTCCGCAGAGGGTCAGGCTTTCTCCGCGCAGTGGGTTGCGCCCGATGGCTGCACCGACGACGCCGGTCGTTGTCTGCAACAGCCGGTCGCCCAGCAGGCGGCGCAGCAGATTCGCGCTGCGGGCAGCGCCCAGGTGGTGTCGGTCGAGACCGAGCGCGTGCGCGAAGGCCCGCCGCTGCTGTTCGACCTGGGGACGCTTCAGGAGGTCTGTTCCAGGCAGCTCGGGCTGGACGTTCAGGAGACATTGCAGATCGCCCAGGCCCTGTACGAGACGCACAAGGCCACGACCTACCCGCGCTCGGACTCTGGCTACCTGCCCGAAAGCATGTTCGCCGAGGTGCCCACTGTCCTGGACAGCCTGTTCAAGACCGACCCGTCGTTGCGACCGATCATGGGTCAGCTCGACCGCTCCCAGCGTTCGCGTGCATGGAACGACGGCAAGGTCACGGCGCACCACGGCATCATTCCGACGCTCGAACCCGCGAACCTCTCAGCTCTGAGCGAGAAGGAGCTGGCGGTGTACCGGCTGATCCGGGCGCATTACCTGGCGCAGTTCCTCCCGTACCACGAGTTCGACCGTACCGTGGCTGAATTTTCCTGCGGCCGACAGACGCTGGTGGCCACCGGTAAACAGGTGGTCATCAAGGGCTGGCGTCTGGTGCTGGCCGAACCGCAAGCGGACGAGGACTGCGTCGACGCGGCGCGCAGCCAGGTGCTGCCCCCACTGCGTGAGGGCCTGGCGTGCCAGGTGGCCGAGGCCGAGATCAAGGCGCTCAAGACGATGCCGCCCAAGCCCTATACCCAGGGCGAACTGGTCAAATCAATGAAGGGCATTGCGCGCTTCGTAACCGACCCGCGCCTGAAGCAGAAGCTGAAGGACACGACGGGCATCGGCACCGAGGCGACGCGGGCCAACATCATCAGCGTGCTGATCGCCCGTGGCTACATCGTGAAGAAAGGACGCTCCATTCGCGCATCGGATGCGGCATTCACGCTGATCGACGCCGTGCCCGCAGCGATTGCAGACCCCGGCACCACAGCGGTGTGGGAGCAGGCGCTCGACATGATCGAGGCCGGACAGCTCACCCTGGACGTATTCCTCAGCAAGCAGGCCACCTGGATTTCGCAGTTGATCGCGCAGTACGGCAGCATGTCCCTGTCCATCAAGCTTCCCCATGGGCCAGCATGCCCGCAGTGCGGCGCAGCGACGCGCCAACGCACCGGCAAGAGCGGTCCATTCTGGTCGTGCAGTCGCTACCCCGACTGCAAAGGCACGCTGCCGGTCGAATCCGGTCCGCCCAAGCGTGGCGCTTCGCGCTCGCGTAGCAGCGGCCGCAAAGGCGCCTGACCGACTCCGTTTCCCGTGGGCCGCACCCTGTTTCAAAGGCGTGGCCCGTGTCCCGCACGCCCCTGCGGGTCGCCCAGCGCGCAACGCCTTCTTGTTCGTGTGCGCGTCCCGTCCAGCCGTCCCCGGCTGCGGGACCTGAAGGTAGCTTTTCCGCGAACCGTCTCCCGCGTGTTCTGCTGGTCTGTGTTTCTCCCGCCTACTGCGAAGGGTCCCCCGATGGCTTGCCAGGCTGCGCGAGCCACCCGGAGACCCTTTGTGGTCAGCGGTATTCGGTGCCGGTGCCCACCGGCGCAAAAACGGGCTCCCTTTGTGCGCGGATGTGCGCCAGACGATGCCGGCCCCAGCCACGACATGGGCCGGGTGTGATTGCTGATGAGCAGACGGTTCTAGCGACGACCGGGCCTGCAACAGCCCACGGGTGGTTATTCCCTCCCGAGCCGAAGGTCAGCGAGCCTTCGGCACCTTTATCTCGCCGATCAACGTTCCGACCCAATGGCCGGCCACAGCAACAGGAAACCGACGCATGCAACAACCGGAGAAAGTACGAGCCGCGTTCGAGCGCGACCTTGGCAACAAGGTGCTGTTCATCAAGGGCGGCAAGCTGCTGTTTATCGATGGCATCAATCTCAAGGCCATCGCCGACCGTAAGGCGTATTTCGCTTCGCTGCGTGCGCGGCAGGCGCAACCCATTGTGGTCCTGGCCGAACTGGGACAGGACGAGGCATTCGCCCTGTGGAAGCAGCATGTGCTGGGCGACACGCCCGAGTGAGCCAACGCACCCACGCCCCCCCCTGACAGCCCGCACTCGATGCGGGTTTTCTGTCTCTGCGCCCATCAATCCGGGCTGGGCCGAATGCCGTTTTCCAACTGACGCAGCGCGGCCCCCGGACGAAGCTGCCCGCATGTTCGCTGATTCGTCAGCACATGCCAGCAGCCATGGGTTCCAGGCTGCCGTGGGTTCTTCCCGCGTAACCCGCCAGTCCGTATCGCATCAAGTCTGCGGACGCGCGTCCCCGTGACGCCGATGCTTTTTATCCACCGCGTGCGGGAGCTGCCATCCCGTGAGGGACAAGGCCTCGCTTTTCCAAGGAGCCTATCCATGTCCCACAAAGCCTCTTTCGGCCAGTTGGCCTTGACCTATTGCGGCAAGTTCCTGCCGCTCGAAGTCCTGCAAAGCGCCGCCGGCCACTACATCGGCACGCGCGATACCGAAGGTCCCGTTTCGCGGGAGTCGCACGAGTACTTCCGCAGCCATGCGGCGGCTCAACGCGCCCTCGACAGAGGCGGCTGGTCCCAGCTCGCCATTCCCTGATCCAACTGGAGGAATTACGCCATGAATCAACTGCTGCCGCAGGAAGTCGTCGATCAGATCATGCGGGAAGAGCAGCATTTCGCTGCCGCGCCCCAAGCCTTCTTCGAGGCATGGAAGCGTGGTGCCGAGATCGCTGGCCCTGAATGGTTTGGCGATGGCACCCGTGAAGGTCTGAACCAGGCCAAGAGCAAGTGGGATCTGCGTCCCAACATGCTGCGGCTCAACGATGCCCTCGGTGTCCTGAGCAGCGGGCAACGCATGTTTCTGTCCGCCATGGTCAGCTTCTACAACGCGCACGAGGGCGGTGCCATGCTCAAACGCTGCCATTTCCACGGGCTGTCGGACTTCGACGGTCTCGACCTGGAACGCCGCAAGGTCATTGCCGACTTGATGCTGAACTATAGCGGCTGGTGAGCCGGCCTCCGGCACACCACCGCTTTTTCGTTCCCCACAAGGGACATGCGCCTACACGGTCATGTCCCTCAATTTCTTCCTATCGCCCAGCGCCAACGGCCTCGGGCTATTTCCTGCGGATGCAATCGTCCGCATGGGCTGGCTCCGCTCACTTCTCGAAAGGAGCCACCATGGCAAACAACTACTACGAAGGCACCGGCGTTCTGGTGCTCGACCGCGTTACTCCCGTCATCAAGGCGCTGTTCGGTGCCTTCGCGCTGGATGAACGCTATCCCGACAATGGGCAAGCCTACATCGCCCAAATCGCCGAGACCAATGATCCGCGATGGACAGATGTGCAGGAGGGGCTGGAAGACCTGGCCGCACAACTCGGCATCCCGATTCCCGACGATGAAGATTTGTCGATTCCGCCTCTACTCGAACGGCTGGCCGCGCACTTTGGTGCCGACCAGGACGGGGAGTTGGAGAACCTGATCAAACACCACCCGTTCGAGGACAGCGTCAACCTGGAAGCCTTGCTGCTGATCGCCTCCTGCTTCGATGACGGTCATCACCTGACCAGCATCCAGTTCGAAGGCTGCTGGTATTGCAGCAAGCCAAGGCTGTTCGAGTTCGGCGGCAACGGCTGCTACCTGAGCCGCGAGATTCAGGTTTTCAGAACTTCATCGCAGGCACTTCAGCTCGGTGACCAACTGCGCAAAGCCATCCTGGCCGCCGACATCGAAGAGGCCTCGGCGTTGATCGCGCTGGAAGCCACCAATCTTCTCGCAGGCATCAACGACGAGCAATTGCGCCTGAATGTGCGCCATCGCGTCGCAGAACGACTGGCACAAACGCCAACGATCAGCGCCGACTGACGCATTTTCCCCTTTCAACCCACCGGGTCCAATTCCCGGTGGCGGGAATTGGCTCCATTATTCAATCTGGAGCGTTCCCATGTCTCAGAATCCCAATCCCTTTGTTCGCGGCTACTGGAATTTGAAAATCGTCCGCACGCTGTCCATCAGCTACGAGGACGGAAGCCCGCCTGTCTGGCGAATTATCCACCCGAGCCAGCAACACCTGTCCGACCAGGAACTGATTTCATCCTCTTGCATCGTCACCAGCGATTTCGCGGTGGTCACGAACGGCTCTGAACCTGTGAGTGCCGAGGTACTGGCCGAATGCGATGCCGATGAAGGCGTTAACGGCGAAGGCGTGATCGGTGCCGTGGTCTATGCCATTCATGGCGAGGACTTCGACGGTCGCCTGATCCACGTTGGTGACAGCTATTCGGTCGAAGCCGCGCGGGAAGTCGTGCATCGCCTGAGTTTCGAGACCGGCTACTACAGCCGATGCTGGGAGATCAGCAGCGCGCACATCAGCCCGGAAACCGGCCAGTACCTCGCCAATCTGGCGGACCTTGCCACGCCGGAGGCCTTTTTGTTTATCGCCTTTCGGGTTCCGTACAGTCCGGCGATCGGCGTCAAGCTGATCTCCACGCCCTGGACGGACAAGAACCTGGAGCACGCCGAGGGCATCACCGCCGAGCAGCTTCGGCAGGAGCACCGCAGCAAGGGCATGCCAGACGACCTGGCGAACATCCTGGAACTGGCTGGCCAGGCCGATGTGCGCATCCTCATCCTCGACGCTGACGCGCCCGTGTTGCTGGGCCTGCCGCTGGCCGAGTCCTAGCAAACACACCACGCGCCCACCTTCCTCTTTGTCCTCCATGCCAGCCCGTCTCCTTTCTGGGAGCCGGGCTGGTCCAATTTCATAGGAGCACTTTATGTTCCCCGACCTCATCTCGCCCGCACGCGACTTCGAGCATCAGCTTGGAGCCTGCGTCAACGCCATGGGCCAGGACGACGCCATCGGCCAGATCCTGGTATTCGAGCGCTTGAGCGGCACGCTGCACATGCGCCATATCGCCAGCGCCGATCTGGCAGACACCGACATTGATGCCTACGAAATGGTCGTCTTCGACGGTGGCAACACCGGCGGCGACACGTGGAAGCATGTGTTCTTTCCACGTCAGCGCGAACACTACTTCGTGTACCAAGCCTGACCACCCAGCCCCTTTCGAGGGGCCTTTTCTTGTCGCGGCACAGGAAAGCGGGTGCGGCGCGGTGCGGTTTCCTGAGCGCAGGCCGCTCACTCCAGGGCCATCCTTATCCCATGTTCGTCGGCGTTGCCGACCATGCCCAGGCAGCCAAGACCTTCAAGGCTGCAAGCGCGGGAAACCGTGCTGGTTGTTTCTTCCTACGGACGCATCGCGCCCATTCACCCACAAGGGACCTCTCCCTTGCGGGCGGGGAATCCCTTGTTCTTCCTCAAGGAGATTCACATGGATCGCTCTCTTATCAAGACCCTGATGCCTTCGCTGGTCGCAGGCCATGTGCCCCGCAACGTGCGGTCGTTCAAGTACCGCGTGTTCGATGATAAGCCACAGTCCTCGACACTGGGCTTCGTCATCGATCCCCAGCCCTTCGACGGCAAGGTGGTCGCAGCCAGCGAGGACGCCATCGTCGTCAAGCTCAAGCCCAGCGAGTTCGCGGTACTCGATCCCAACCTGGTGACCTCCGTTCCCAGCGAGGGCACCAAGGTGCATGTCCAACCCTATGCCCGTCGCCGCTTCGACGGTCTGCGTGCGGACACACCAGAAGAGCGCACCGAGATGATGTCCGACGGCACGCCCTACACCGTCAAGACACACATCCTCGGCTCCGCGCCGGCCAAGCTGCCCATTCCCGAGCCGCAGTGCATGGAACTGGGTCAGCTCATCGAGCAGTTGGAGGAAATGCCGGCGCCCGACGGGTTCCGGCGCATCACCCACATGCTGGTCGATGCGGGCGCCCACGACTTCACCTGGGTCGATCCGAAGCCGTCCAAGATCATCGAAACGCCCCCGGCGATCAGTTTCACGGTTTCGACCGCGAAGTTCGCCGGCCAGGTGACGATCCTCTACCAGCGCGGCAGCGATACCTATGCGGTGGAGCTGCGCCGCGACGGCGAGTTGGTCGATCGGCACGACGAGGTGTATTTCGACATGCTCGGCGAAGTGCTGGAGCGGCTCATCGACGACGGGCGCTGGCGCCTGATCGACGTGAGCGTGATCGGCGCGGAGACGTCCCGACGGCGCCGCGCTGTACCGGCGTAACACCACGAAAAGAACCAGGCAACATGCCCCCACAGGCTCTCCCTCCATTCGGAAGGAGGGCCTTTTTTTCTGCCTGGGAGATTTCATCAAAGGGAATCGATCGGATACCGATTGATGGCTGCCTCGCGCGCGAGGCCTGGCCATGCTGAGCCCATGCCTGCTGACGTTGTCAGCGACATGCCAGGCAACCATCGGTCTTCGAGGTTGCGGCGCAGTTCCCACTGCGTGACCGAGCCAGCTCGCACCGCATCCATCCGCGAGCGGCCACCAGTCTCTGGTGGTGGATGCTTTCGCCTTATCAACCCATCGCGGGGTTACGCACCTTTCCCCGCAGCGTGGGGCCGGTGTGTCTCCGCTTCATCCCTATGGAGATTCACCATGAGCACCACGTCCAACGAGAAATCGTATTTCGACCTCCACACCTCGGGCATCGGCTACATCCAGCGTGCCCGTGAAGTGCCTGTTCGGGGCGGCCGCCGTGCGCAGCCTTTCCTGGCGTGTACCATCGCCGCGCTGGTCGGTTCCGCGAAGGACCCCAGCTATCGCTATTTCGACGTCAAGGTCTCGGGTGCCGAGGCCAAGAAGCTGGTCGAGCGCTACATCGGCGTTGACGATCCCAAGCAGCGCCCGCTGGTGCGCTTTCGCCTCGGCGACCTGTGGGGCGATGCGTACATCCGCGACAAGGGTGAGCAGAAAAGCCAAGCCGCCGCGTCCCTCAAGGCGCGACTGCTCAAGGCCGAGCCATTTGACCGGGCCGAACTGGCTTCGATCAGGCAACACGAGCTGATCACCCGCGGCATCGGCTACCTCAGCCGTCCGAAGGACGTCACGCCCAAAGATGGCGACCCGTTCCTCTCTTGCACCGTCGCCGCGCTAGCCGGGCCTGTCGATGAACCGGAGTATCGGTACTTCGACACCATCGTTACCACCCCTGAAGCCGAGCATCTGGTTCGCCGGTGCGTGCAGGCCATCGAGGGGGACTGCAAGGTGCTGATCGCCTTCCGTCTCAACGACATGAAGATCGATCCGTACATCCGCACCAAGGGTGAGCGCGCTGGGGAACCGGCCGCGAGCCTGGATTCGACACTGATCCACATCGGCCTGATCAAGATCGACGGCACCAAGGTCTATCCGACGAGCCCCGCGCAAGCCGATTCGTCGCCGGCCCAGGACGCTCCCGCGCCTGAAGCCGAGGACGCCGACCCCGCTGCAGATCAGCCTGCCGAGCCCGCCGAGCGCGAGCCCGAAGGTGAAGTCGAGGAACAGGAGCCGGCATTGGCTGCTTCGTTCTGATCGGCAAGGCCCTCGCGGGCCTTGTCGTTTTCCCAATCGCTAAGGAGAACCATCATGGCAGCCACATCGGCATCCGAGAAATCGGTTTCGCCCATCGTCGTCCCCGGCCAGCTCACGCTGCGCACCATCCGCGGCAAGAACGGCCCCTTCACAGTCGGTCGCCTCGCCACGCATCTCGGTACGTTCGAGGTCAAGGACCCGGAGCTGGAGCAATACCCCGAAGGCAAGTACGACGGGGAGTTCATCATCAGGTACATCTTCCCGAAGTCCTACCCGGTCGGTGGCGGCATGCGCTTCGAGATCCGCGCCAGCCTGGACGGGATGACGCTCTACGACATCGACAAACTGAGCCGTGACGAGGCACGCAGCTTCGCCACCCAGGATCTCGATCCACTTGATGAAGAGTTGGGCGCACAGCCTGCAACAACGCCGGCAACACCGGCCAAGCCCAGCAAAACGTCCAGGCCCGCCAAGCCCGCCCCCGTGCAGGCATCCACGGACCCGCTGGTCGATACCACGCCCTTCGGCGTGGATGCGCCGACGCCCACTGCGGCAACTGCTCCCGGCAGTACCGAAGATGGCGACGCCGCGCTGTTCAGCCTGCTCTGGCCGTTGGGCGAGTCCGTGAAACTGGATTCGACCATTGACCGCCGCACCCTGCGCGCGCAGATCGCCCGCCTGGGCGAACTGGGCTACGCGCTGGACTTCAAGACGCAGGAGTGGAGCCGCCAAGCCGAACTGCAACCTGCGTAGTACTGGGCGCCGCATCTGCGGTGTGCTTCATCCACCCGCCGGGGGTCTTCCCCACCGGGGAGGCTTCTGGCTCAATTTTTCCAGGAGGCCTCTCATGGGCTGGTATTTCTCACCCCAATCGCGGTCTGAACTGATCGCGGAGTTGATCGCACCGCAAGAGACCGAGCGCGCCAGCGTCAAGGTCATCGCCCACGCGCTGCGTGGCAACGTCCTCTGGTCCGTTGCGCAAGTGACGGCCAAGGCCGAAGGCGTACACCGTGATCTCGCACCGGGTCAATCCCTGTGCACCATCCGCTGCGATCTGCTGGAACGCAGCGGCGGCCAGTGGGGCTACAAGCCGCTGGACGAATCCATGCACCCGTACTACTACTCGTGCCCGCTGTCCTATCTGAACCTCGCACCGGAGCAGTCCGCCGAATGGCGTGCAGGCGTTCGCGCTTACCACGCACGGCGGCGCACATCCAAGGCGACCACAGCTCCAGCTACGGCGCTGATGGCCTGAGCCAGGGCGTTTTTCCTTCCACCCCAAGGGGCAGTACTTGCCTCCTGCGGGCGGTGCTGTTCCCGTTCATCCGAGGACACCACCATGCCCGCAAACACTTCCTCCACCACGCTGTATCGCATCGACGAATGCCCGGACGTGATGGCCGACGCCTGCGTCGGCGATGACCAGGGCAACCTGATCTTTCTGTCGATCTGGGCGCGAGACACCGCCGTCCAGCAGTTCCTGGCTCGCCTGACCCTCGGGCGCGACGAACAGGGGCTGGAGCAGTTCCACGTCATCACCGACCAGGGCGGCAGCGTCCCGGTGTTCGTCGGCAACGTCGATCGCCTGGAAAAGCGCATGACCCGCGCCTACCGGCGAACGCTGTTCGGTTCGCTGTCCAACGTGTGGCTGTTCGATCGGCGCTGCGTCAAGCCTGACAAGGCCAACGCCAGCGCACTGGCATTGCTGCCCCGCGATAGCGACCACCGGCTTGACCGCCTGTGGCCGTTGGTGCAGGACACCTGCCTACTGCCATTGCTCGACCACTGGCGCGAAACCGTGCTGGAACTGCTGCAAAGCCGCGAGATGCTGACCCGTCTGCCATTCGCCCTCGGGCCTTTGGTGGGCCATCAGCTCGCCATCGACGTGCCGGCGCTGACCCAGGCGCTCGGCTCGCTGATCCGCAGTGACGTGCTCACCGCCTATCCCTATCCGGCCAAGATTTGGACGCCGGAAACGGTAGCGGCTTGACCCACCTGCACAGGCACGCCAAGGCGCGCCTGTGCCATTCCTATCCGCCAACCAGGAGACTTCCATGGCTCTCATGTTCCCGCGGCTCGCCCGCAATTTCGTGAAGAACGGGTACTTCCCGACCGACGAACCAACGCTCGAAAGAGCCCTCAATGCACTGATGCCCAGTGCGCCTGAATCCAATGGGCCGATGTGCATCCTCGATCCCTGCGCCGGCGAAGGCGTGGCGATTGCCGAAGCGGCTCATGCCCTCGGGCGCGAGCATGCCAAGGCGTTCGCCGTCGAGTTCGACGCAGAGCGGGCGCGCCATGCCCGCGGCCTGGTCGATCACTGCCTGCACGCGGACCTGATGGACACGATGATCTCCAAACAGTCCTTTGGGCTGCTCTGGCTCAATCCGCCGTATGGCGACCTGTCCAAGGACGTCAACGGCAACATTGGCTATCAGGGTCAGGGCCGTGCCCGCCTCGAAAAACTGTTCTACCAGCGCACGCTGCCCCTGTTGCAGTACGGCGGCGTGCTGGTCTTCATCGTTCCCGGCTACGTGCTCGACGCCGAGCTGGTCGGCTGGCTGACACGCCACTACACCGATCTGCGGATCTACCGAGCGGTGGAAACGCAGTTCAAGCAGGTGGTGATCTTCGGTCGCCGGGTGCGCCAGCGCGAGCAGACGCCCGATGGCGTCAAGGCCGTGCGCAATCTGCTGCTGCAGGTTGGGCTTGGCGAAGTCGAAGCCGAGGAGCTGCCGAGCGAATGGCCGTTCCTGCCGTACATCGTCCCCACCAGCCCGGCAGAGCCGGGGCATTTCTTCCGCGTGACGATGGAGCCGGAGCAGTTCGCCGATGAGGTTGGCAGGCTGCAAGGCCTCTGGCCGTCGCGGGATACGCAGTTGGGGGCCGCGCAGCAGACGCTGCGTCCACCGGCGCGGGCCTTGTCCCACTGGCATCTCGCCCTGGCTTTGGCCGCAGGCGCGATCTCGGGAGTCGTGCAATCCAAGGCGGGGCGCGTGCTCGTCGTCAAAGGTGACACCCACAAGGACAAGACGCTCCAGCGGGAATTCACCGAACGCGACGACGGCTCCATCGCCGAAACCCGCATCCTCACCGACAAGTTCGTTCCTGTCATCCGTGCATGGGACATGACGCCTGGCTCCGCCACGCGGGGCGAGGTGTTGACCATTCGCTGATCGTTTCTCCACCGCCGGCGGTTCGCCGTCGATTTTTTCCACCCACCGGGGTCCAGTCGCCCCGATGGGGTGCCGTGACCCTCCATATCCAGGAGCCTTCCATGGCAGCCCACGCACTTTCCATCAGCCAGACACCGAGCCTGCGCTTCTCGCCAGGCCAGGTGGTCATGACCATCGGCATCGATGACCTGGTCCAACAGGGCCGGCTCAACCCGATTCCCTACCTGCGCCGCCACCTCGGTGGCGATTGGGGCGATCTCGACGACAGCGACAGGCGGCAGAACGATGCCGCGCTGAAGTCCGGTGAGGATCGCCTGTTCTCTTCCTACCAAGTCGCACCTGACCTGAAGCTCTGGATCATCACCGAATGGGATCGCAGCGTCACCACGTTGCTGCTGCCCAGCGAGTACTGATCTTCTCCAACGCGGGGCCACCGACACCCCGCAAGGGTGTCATGGCCCCTTCACTTCGAAGGAAGCCACATGACCTCCAATCAACATGACAAGCACCGGCGCAAACGGCTGTTCGAGATCGGTGCGCTGGAGTTCAGCGAAGGCGTCGAACGCCTGATGAACGAAGGCCGGCTCGATCCCATGCCGCTTTTCGAACGCCACATGCATGGCGACTGGGGCGACGTCGCCGACTACCAATGGCAACAGAACAACGCTGCGTTGGAGTTTGGCGAACGCCTCGATTCGTTTTACGTCGTCACCCGTGACCTGAGCATCCGCATCTTCACCGAAGCAGATCGCAGAGCGACCCGCATCGTGCTGCCGTCCGAGTACTGACCGCGAGTTATCACCGCAGGCCACGAGCGCCTGCACTGTCCAACCACCGACGGTTCGCCGTCTCTCTTCCCACCACGGGGCATGCCATCGCCCCGCTGGGATGGTGCATGCCTCATTCTTTTTTTGGAGCACCACCATGTCTACCAATCTTGAAACCACTGCCATCGAGACTGCACCCGCACAAGGCGATCTGCTTGAAGCGGAATCCAACCCTCTCACCCTGAGCCTTCAGGATTTCGTCGGCGAGTTCGGCGACGAACTACTCGATTCTCTCAACCGCGCCAACCCGCCGGTCTATACCGGCCAAGCGCAAGTACAGCGGCAACTCGTCGTCGCCAGCCTCAAGCGCAAGTTGTTCCAGGCCCAGGCCGAAGTTGTCCATGCCGCCGCCGAGCTGCTGGTCGATCAAGGCGAACGCGCTGCGATCGTCAATGGCGAAATGGGTTGCGGCAAGACGACCGTCGGCATCGCCACGGCTGCCGTGCTCAACGCCGAAGGCTACCGGCGCACCCTGGTGCTTTCGCCTCCCCACTTGGTCTACAAGTGGCGGCGCGAGATCCAGGAGACGGTGGCCGGCGCCAAGGTCTGGGTGCTCAATGGCCCGGACACGCTGGTCAAGCTCATCAAGCTGCGCGAGCAGTTGGGTGTGCAGCCCACGGGCCAGGAGTTTTTCATCCTGGGGCGCGTCAGGATGCGGATGGGGTTCCACTGGAAACCTGTCTTCACCCAGCGGCGCACCCGCCACGGCGACGTGGCAGCCTGCCCGGACTGCGGCACGGTCATCACCGACCTCGACGGCGAGCCGGCCAACCCGGTCGCGCTCGAAGCCGAGGAGTCCCGCAGGAAGTGCAGCCACTGCGCCGCGCCCCTGTGGACACTGATCCGTCCACGCAGCCTGTCCGGCAGCGACCAGTCCTCGGTCGTTCTCAAAGCCTTGAAGCGTATCCCGACCATCGGGGAAGTGACCGCGCAGAAGCTGATGCAGAAGTTCGGTGACGGCTTCCTGGCCTCGATGCTGGGCGACAACATCCATGAGTTCATCAACCTCATGGATGGCAACGGCGAGCTGGTGTTTTCCGACCGTCAGGCCACGCGCATGGAACGTGCGATGGCCAACATGGAGTTTGGCTTTGGCGAAGGCGGCTACCAACCGTCCGAGTTCATCAAGCGCTACCTGCCGCAAGGCACGTTCGACCTGCTCATCGCCGACGAGGCGCACGAGTACAAGAACGGTGGCAGCGCCCAGGGCCAGGCCATGGGCGTGCTGGCGGCGAAGGCTCGCAAGACCTTGCTGCTGACCGGCACGCTGATGGGCGGCTATGGCGATGATCTGTTCTACCTGCTGTTCCGAGCCCTGCCTGGGCGAATGATCGAAGACGGCTACCGCCCGACCACGAGCGGCAGCATGACCTCGGCCGCGATGGCGTTCATGCGCGATCACGGGGTCTTGAAGGACATCTACTCCGAGAGCACCGGCACGGCGCACAAGACGGCCAAGGGCACCAAGGTATCGGTGCGCACAGTCAAGGCTCCCGGCTTCGGGCCGAAAGGCGTCTTGCGCTGCATCCTGCCGTTCACGATTTTCCTCAAGCTCAAGGACATCGGCGGCAACGTCCTGCCGCCGTATGACGAGGAGTTTCGTGAAGTCCAGATGGACGTGGCGCAAGCCGCGGCCTACCGCGACCTGGCGGGTCGGCTGACCGCGGAGCTGAAACAGGCTCTGGCGCGACGCGATACGGCCTTGCTGGGGGTGGTGCTCAACGTGCTATTGGCCTGGCCGGATTGCTGCTTCCGGTCGGAGACCGTGGTGCATCCGCGCACGCGCAACACCTTGGCGTTTGTTCCGGCTCAGTTCAATGAGTTCGAGATCAGCCCCAAGGAGCGTGAGCTGATCGACATCTGTAGGCAGGAGAAGGCACAGGGCCGCAAGGTTCTGGCCTACACGGTCTATACCGGCACGCGCGACACCACGTCGCGCCTGAAGGGGCTGCTGGAGCAGGAGGGCTTCAAGGTGGCGGTACTGCGCGCAAGCGTGGATGCCAGCCGCCGAGAAGACTGGATCGCCGAGCAACTGGATCGTGGCATCGACGTGCTCGTCACCAATCCCGAGCTGGTCAAGACGGGACTGGATTTGTTGGAGTTTCCGACGATTGTGTTCATGCAAAGTGGCTACAACGTGTATTCGCTCCAACAGGCAGCACGCCGCTCCTGGCGCATCGGGCAGAAACAGCCCGTGCGCGTGATCTACCTCGGCTACGCCGGTTCCTCGCAGATGACCTGCCTGGAACTGATGGCCAAGAAGATCATGGTCTCGCAGTCCACCTCGGGCGATGTGCCCGAATCGGGGCTGGATGTGCTCAACCAGGACGGTGATTCCGTCGAGGTCGCACTGGCCCGGCAATTGGTCACCGCCTGATTTCCACGCCATCGCCGGCCTAGCGCCGCCGGCTTTCTGTTCTTCCCACCTTGCAGCCCCGTCCGCGATCTTCGTTGGCGAGGCTGCGTTTTTTGGAGTGCATTTATTTTTTAGTTCGATAAATGTTGTATTATCGAACCATGAACGAAGATCAAGCTGTTTCCGCCCTCGGCGCCCTGGCTCACACCCAACGCCTGCGCGTATTCCGCGCCTTGGTCGTCGCAGGCTCCGAGGGGCTGACGCCCAGCGTCCTCGCCGACCAGCTCGGCGTGGCCCGCAACTCTTTGTCCTTCCACTTGAAGGAACTAGCCCATGCCGGCCTCGTCACCATCGAACAGCAAGGCCGCAACCTGATCTACCGCGCCGACTTCACGCAGATGAATAGTCTGCTTGGCTACATGACCGAGCACTGCTGCCAGGGCGGCGTATGCGAAGTCACTGAATCTCCCTTCACTTGTGCCTCCTGCTGAAAGGAACTCTCCATGAAGCGCTTCCACGTCCACCTGCACGTCGATGGCCTGAACCGCGAGTTGCGAAACATCGGCCAAGAGTGAAGAGCGTCACTTCATCAACAACCAGACTTGAAAGGACACCCCATGCCAAACATCCAGATTTTCGACCCGGCGCTGTGTTGCAGCACCGGCGTATGTGGCGTTGAAGTGGATCAAAACTTGGTGAACTTCGCCGCCGATGTGGATTGGGCCAAGCAAAACGGTGCTCAGGTCGAACGCTTCAACCTGGCACAGCAACCCCTCGCTTTCGCCGAAAACCCGACTGTAAAAGGCTTTTTGCAACGCTCGGGCCAAGAGGCGCTGCCCCTGGTTCTGGTCGATTGTGAGGTGGCCTTGGCCGGCCGCTACCCCAGCCGAAGCGAATTGACCCGCTGGGCTGGCATCGAGGCGCCCGAAGCCTCTCCAGCCCAAAACACCTGCTGCTCTGGCGACCGCTGCTGCTGAACAAGGAAATTCCATGCACTTTCTGACCCAACCGCCCCGTTTTCTTTTCTTCACCGGCAAAGGAGGCGTCGGCAAGACCTCCATCGCCTGCGCAACGGCCGTACAACTTGCGGCCCAGGGCCAGCGCGTGCTGCTCGTCAGCACCGACCCGGCTTCCAACGTGGGGCAGGTTTTCGGCGAACGCATCGGCAACCACATCACGGCGATTCCCGCCGTACCGAACCTATGGGCGCTGGAGATCGACCCACAGGCGGCAGCGCAAGCCTACCGTGACCGCATTGTCGGCCCGGTGCGAGGCGTGCTGCCCGACGACGTGGTGCGCGGCATCGAAGAATCCCTGTCGGGTGCCTGCACCACGGAAATCGCCGCCTTCGACGAGTTCACGGCCTTGCTGACCGACTCGGCGCTGACGCAGGATTACGCGCACATCATCTTCGACACGGCCCCTACCGGCCACACCATCCGCCTGCTGCAACTTCCGGGCGCGTGGAGCGGTTTTCTGGAAGCGGGCAAGGGCGATGCGTCGTGCCTGGGGCCGCTGGCGGGCCTGGAAAAACAGCGCAGTCAGTACAAGGCTGCGGTGGAGGCACTGGCCGACCCCTTGCGCAGCCGCATGGTGTTGGTGGCCCGTGCGCAGCGCCCCACACTGCGCGAGGCGGCACGCACCCATGAAGAACTGGCCGCCATCGGCCTGTCGCAGCAACACTTGGTCATCAACGGTGTCTTCCCCGCCGGCGAGGCCGAAAACGACCCACTCGCCGCCGCCATCTACCAAAGAGAGCAAGCCACACTGGCCACCATTCCGCAGGCACTGCAGGCCTTGCCTCGGGATCAAATCGCGCTCAAGCCGTTCAACCTCGTCGGCCTCGATGCCCTGCGTCACCTGCTGGTCGATACCGACGCCACGCATGGCGCCGATGCCATCCAGCTGCCCGACCAGATCAATGCGCCAGACTTGTCCGCCCTGGTCAACGAGATTGCCGCCGATGGACATGGACTGGTCATGGTGATGGGCAAGGGCGGCGTGGGCAAGACCACGCTGGCCGCTGCCATCGCCGTGGAGCTGGCGAGCCGGGGCTTGCCCGTGCACCTCACCACCTCCGACCCGGCCGCGCACCTGGCCGATACGTTGGAAGGCTCGCTTCCCAACTTGGCGCTCAGCCGTATCGACCCTCAGGAAGCTACGGCGCGCTACCGCCAGCATGTGATGGAAACCAAGGGCGCGCAGCTCGATGCCGAAGGCCGCGCCCTGCTGGAAGAAGACTTGCGTTCGCCCTGTACCGAGGAAATCGCGGTGTTCCAGGCGTTCTCCCGCGCCATCCGCGAAGGGAAACGGAAGTTCGTGGTGATGGACACCGCGCCCACCGGCCACACCTTGTTGCTGCTCGATGCCACCGGCGCCTACCACCGCGACATTGCCCGGCAGATGGGGGAGACGGGCGTTCACTTCACGACGCCGATGATGCAGTTGCAAGACCCCAAGCAGACGAAGGTGCTCATCGTCTCGCTCGCCGAGACCACACCGGTGCTGGAAGCGGCCAACCTGCAAGACGACCTGCGTCGTGCAGGTATCGAGCCGTGGGCGTGGGTCGTCAACAACAGCGTGGCGGCCGCGCACCCGCATTCCCCGCTGTTGCGCCAGCGCGCGCGCAACGAGCTGCGCGAGATCGACGCTGTGGCCACGAAGCATGCGCAGCGTTACGCCATCGTGCCGCTGCTGGCGGAGGAACCGGTGGGTGTGGAACGCCTGCGGGCCTTGGCGAATTGGAGGGTTTCATGATCCGCGCTGCCTCGCCCATGGGCCTGTTCGAGCGCTACCTGACGCTCTGGGTCGCGCTGTGCATCCTGGCCGGGCTGGCTCTGGGCAACCTGATGCCAGAGCTGTTCAGCGCGCTGGCGGCCATCGAATACGCCTCGGTCAACCTCATCGTCGCGGTGCTGATCTGGGCCATGGTGTACCCGATGATGATCGCCATTGATCTGGGTTCGCTCAAGGCCGTGGGCCGGCGACCAAAGGGGCTGGTGATCACGTTGACGATCAACTGGCTGATCAAGCCCTTCACCATGGCGGCGCTGGCGGTGCTGTTCTTTGAGTATCTGTTGGCTGATCTAATCAACCCGGGTGATGCTCAGCAATACATCGCCGGTCTGATCCTGCTGGGCGCCGCGCCTTGCACCGCCATGGTCTTCGTGTGGTCACAAATGACTCGGGGCGATCCGAATTACACGCTGGTGCAGGTCTCGGTGAACGACCTGGTGATGGTGGTGGCGTTCGCACCCATCGTCGCCCTGCTGCTGGGCGTCACCGAAATCGCCATCCCCTGGGAAACCTTGGTGCTGTCGGTGGTGCTTTACATCGTGCTACCCCTGATCGCCGGCTGGTGGACGCGCAAGCGCCTGACCGCCCAGGGTGGCGAGGCGGCCGTCTCGGACTTCACCGCGCGCATCAAGCCTGCTCGTTCGCGCAAGACATTTTGACCCTAGATCTGGGGTCAAATAGCAGCTGAATCCCCTCCTTTCGTGCCAGTTTCAGG
>NZ_JBWKPQ010000017.1:0-133573 GCF_059418345.1 Variovorax sp. GW821-FHT09B01
GCCCGTAGCGAAGCGGAGGGACACAGACAGTGGGGTCGCCTTTCTTTGCTTACTTTCTTTGGCGAGACAAAGAAAGTGAGCCGCCCGCCGGGGCGGGACCCGGCCTACGGCCTAAGCAAGGAGAGCAAAGCCAAGAAAAACCTCACCCCACCCGAAGCACGTCCTCCACAGCCAAAGCAACCCCAGCCAACCGCGAGTCATCCCCATTCACCGAAGACAACATCAACCCAACAGGCAACTCCCCAGCCGAATGACAAGGCAAGCTGAACGAACACCCATCCATCAAATTGATCGCAAACGTATTCCGCAACAGCAGTCCGTTCGCCTGGAAGAACGCCGAATCCTCAGCCAGCGAATCAATGGCAGGCGCCACGATAGGCACCGTAGGACAAAGCAACGCATCGAACCCCTCAAGCCGCCCCTCGACCCGCGAGATCCACTCCCGCCGCCGATCCAGCAACGCGATGTAATCGGCAGCCCGCACCTCAGTCCCCAAGGCAATCCGCGCCGCAACCCGAGAATCGAAAGCCTCGCGCTTAGAAGCAAACCGTTCCCGATGCACAGCCGAAGCCTCGATAGGCGACAACCCGCCCGGCGCATTGACCGTCCCGATCTCCGCCAGCTCGCTCAACGCAATCTCCACGATCTGCGCCCCCGCTTTGGACAGCGCCTGCACCGCCCGCTCGAAAGCCCGCGCAACACCGGGTTCGATCGCATCGAACATCAGCGTCTTCGGCACCGCAAGCCGCAACCCTTGCGCCGGCCGGCGCCGCACCACGAGCGGCGCGTCGGCGATCGCGGCGTCGGCGACCAGGCAGTCCTCGACGCTGCGCGCCATCGCGCACACCGTGTCGAGCGAACGCGCGAGTTCGAAGGCGCCGGTGCGCGGCACGCGCGACTGCGTGCTCTTGAAGCCGACGATGCCGCACAGCGCGGCCGGGATGCGGATCGAGCCGCCGGTGTCCGAGCCCAGGCCCGCGACCGCGAGGCCCAGCGCCACCGACACCGCGGCACCCGACGAGGAGCCGCCCGGAATGCGCGCGACCTCGGCGTCGGCCGGGTTGCGCGGCGTGCCGTAGTGCGGGTTGATGCCGACGCCCGAGAACGCGAACTCGGTCATGTTGGTGCGGCCCACGATGGCCGCGCCCTGCGTGCGCAGCCGCGTCACCACGGCCGCGTCGCGCGCGGCCGGAGGCTCGCCGCGGCAGGCGATGGAGCCGGCCAGGGTGGTCTCGCCGGCCACGTCGTAGAGGTCCTTGATCGAAACCGGCAGGCCGGCGAGCGGCGCGGTCTGCACGCCGGCCTTGTGCGCGGCATCGGCATGGCGCGCGGCGGCCAGGGCGGCGTCGGCGTAGAGACGGGTGAAGACGTTCGCGGCCGCGGGCTGCGCGGCGGCGGCTAGCACCTGCTCGATCAGCGCTTCGTGCGTGAGTTCGCCGCGGGCGATGCGAGCGCGCAGCGCGCCGATGGTGGAGTCGTTCTGTGTTGTCATGAAGGAGGACAAGGCGTTCAGGCGATCACGGGCAGGACGCGCACCGCATAGCGGTGGACGATGCGCCGCTGCAGGCGCGCGTCATGCAACTCGATTTCCATCTGCGCGGCGGGGCGAATGGCCTCGCCGCGCGCGTTGGGCAGCGCCGCCAGTGTGCCGCAGGTCATGAAAAGTCCCTCGGGCTCCTTGCCAAGACCCGGCATGCCGTCGCGCAGCGAAGCCAGCGGCCGGATCGCGGCCAGGGTGCCGCGCTGGTAGTCGACCCAGCGGCCGTCCTCGAGGATGCGCGAGCTCAGCTCGATGGCGTCCTGGTGTCCCGCCACGTCGCGCCAGCGCCAGGCCGAGGCGGCCAGCGGCTTGGCGCACATCTGCTTGGAGACGGCGACCGAATAGCTCTCGACCTGGCGGTCGGTGTGGTCCGAGGCCACGCCGAGCCACCACTCGCCCTGCGAGAAGAACAGCAGCGGTTCGGCCTCGCCCGAACTCTGGTCGCCCAGCGCCTCGATCTCGGAAGACTGCGTGAGCAGCAGCGAGGCCATGCGGTAGTACAGCGGCACGCTCGAGGGGCGCGGCACGCCGAGCGCGGCCAGCTCCTCGATGTGGTGCTCGATGGCGGCGCTGTCGCGGCCGGTCCAGCCGGCCACCACCAGCGCACTGGGCGCGACGGCATGCAGCGCGCTGCTGCGGGTGCCATCCTCGGCGATGCTCTCGCAGGCGATGTGCAGGGTGTTGCGCGTCATCGCTTCAGGCCTCCAGCGGTTCGTGCGCGGTCTCGCGCGCCACCAGCAGCGCGACCAGCGTGAGGCACAGCGCGCCGGCCACGTAGAGCGAGACCGCGAGCGTGCTGCCGTAGGACTTGAACAGGCTGGCGATGATCAGCGGCGCGAAGCCGCCGCCGAGGATGCCGGCCAGCGTGTAGGCCAGCGACGAGCCCGCATAGCGCACGCGGTTCGGGAACTGCTCGGTCACGAAGGCGGCCTGCGGGCCGTACATCATGGCGTGGATCACGAGGCCGACCACCACGGCGGCGCAGATCGCGAGCGGCTTGGCGCTGTCCATCAGCACGAAGAACACGAAGGCCCAGACGATGCCGCAGAGCGCGCCGATGATGTAGACGGGACGGCGGCCGATGCGGTCCGACAGGCTGCCGAACCACGGCACCGAGATCGCGTTGCAGGCCGCGCCGATCATGGTCGCGGTCAGCGCCAGCGGCCGCGACAGGTGCAGCACGGTGGTCACGTAGGTAAGGGTGAACACCACCACCAGCGCATAGAGCACGTCGGAGCCGATGCGCGAGCCGCCGGCCACCAGCAGGCGGCGCCAGTGCTGGCCCAGCACTTCCTTGATCGGGGTCTTGGCGGTCTCCTGCTTCTGCTCCATCTCGCGGAACACCGGCGTTTCCTCGACGCCGCGGCGCAGCCACAGGCCGAACAGCACCAGCGCCACGCTCGAGACGAAGGGGATGCGCCAGCCCCAGGACTGGAAGTCCTCGGGGCTGAGCCAGGCCGACACGGCGGCGATGAAGCCGGTGCCGATCAGCGTGCCGGCCGAGGGACCGACCTGCGTGAACGAGGCGTTGCGGCCGCGCTCGTTCGGCTTGCCGTGCTCCATCGACAGCAGCACCGCGCCGGCCCATTCGCCGCCGAGCGCCACGCCCTGCACGAAGCGCAGCGCGACCAGCGCCACCGGTGCCCAGATGCCCCATGTCGCGTAGGTGGGCAGCAGGCCCATGAGGCCGGTCGACACGCCCATGATCACCAGCGTGGCGACCAGCACGAAGCGCCGGCCGAGCCGGTCGCCGAGGTGGCCGAAGACGACGCCGCCGAGCGGGCGCGAGATGTAGCCGACCGCGTAGGTCGAGAAGGCGAGGATGGTGCCGGTCAGCGGATCGAAGGAGGGGAAGAAGATCGCGTTGAAGACCAGCGCCGCCATGATGTTGTAGACGGTGAAGTCGTACCACTCGAGCGTGGTGCCGATGGAGCTGGCCATCGCGAGGCGGCCCATCTTGGCGGGCTTGGCGCCGTGCGCGGCGGACGTGGCCGGGAGAGCGTGTTCGGTCATGAGGATCCTGGAATGAGGAAGAAGGTGAAGGGGGGCGGTGGGTCAGGCCAGCTCGCCGGCGTGCAGCTTCCAGCCGAGCGCGAGCAGCCAGCCGCTCGCGGGATCGGCATCGAGCGCGGCGGCGGCCGTGGCGCGCGCGGCGCGGGCCGCGTCGGCGCCGCTGGCCTCGACCACCAGCATCGGCTGCAGCACGCGGCCTTCGCTGCGCTCGCGCGGCAGCGGCGTGCTCAGCGCGGCATCGGGCTGCAGCAGGAAGGACTGGACGAAGCCCGGCTGTTCGGCGAGGCGGCGGCCGGCCTCGGCGGCGCGTTCGGGGAGCGCGGCGGCATCGCTGGCCACGGCCAGCGGCAGCACCGCGATGTGGCTGCCGCTGCCGAAGCCGGTCACGGCGCGCACCGCGCAGACGCGGCGGATCGGATCGCGCATGCGGTCGAGGTTGGCGATCGACCAGGGCGTCTGGCGCTCGAAGGCGGCGCGGTAGCCGGCCGAGCGGAACACCTCGAGCGAGGCGGTGCGGTACAGGCCGAGGTAGCGGCGGCCGCCTTCGAGTGAGACATAGCGCGCGCCGGAAAGGAAGCCCGGGATGCGCACGCGTTCCTCGACGTGCTCGCGGTCGTACCAGCGGTTGAAGTCGGCCTCGTCGGCCGCGGGATCGACGTCGCAGGCGACGAAGAGCAGGCCGTTCTCGGCGGCGGAAGGTTCGGTGACGGAAGCGGTGGAGGTCATGGCGGCGGAAGCGGGAGCGGGCCTTCGAAAAAAGAAGGCGCGATCTTCCGTCGCGGGGTCAGGCTGTCACAAACGAGTTTTTCTGGGCGACAGCCACAAGAATTACTGGCCCCTCGATGGGGCGCAAATGCGCTGTTTCGAGGGTTAACCCTCTATGGTTCCGCTCCAGATTGGTGCGATCGCCGCGGCCGTGAACTGGTCGGAGGCCCGGCAGGCCAGCTCGGCCACGAGCCGGATGGCATCGGAGTCGGCGGCCTCGAGATGGCTCACCACCAGCCGCTGCGGCGAGATCAGCGCATCGCAGTCGATGATGCGCACGTCGCCGGCCGCCACGTACTCGTAGACCGGCGGCAACGGCACCAGCGCATTGCCGAAGCCGGCCTTCACCAGCCGCGCGAGCGCCGAGATCGAGCTCACGCAATGCACCTTGCCCAGCGGGATGCCCACCGCGCGGTAGAGGTTCTTGAGCGCCTCGTGCGGCTGCGAGCCCGGGCTCATGGTCAGCACCGGCTGGCGCAGCAGCTGCTCCACCGTCTGCGTGCCCTCGGCGCTCATCTGTCCGACCCAGCCCATGGGCATCGGCAGGCAGGGCGTGCTCACGATGCCCGCGCCCGCGATGTGGTCGGTCTGCAGCGCGATGTCGAGCGCGCCCTCGCGCAGGCCGCGGTGCAGCGCCAGCGTGGTCTCGGAGGTGAGCTGCACCTCGATGCCCGGATAGGTGGAGCGCAGGTTGGTGAGGAAGCCCAGCAGCCAGGTGTGGACCACGGTCTCGATCGCGCCGATGCGCACCAGGCCCAGCAGGTCCTCGCGCGGGCGGCCCAGCGAGACGATCTCGCGGCGCAGCTCGAGCAGCCGCTCGCCGTAGTCCATGAGGCGCACGCCGACCGGCGTGAGCCGCAGCTCGCGCGCGTCGCGTTCGAACAGGCGCGCGCCGATGTCTTCCTCGAGCGAGGCGACGCGGTTCGACACGGCCGCCTGCGTGATGTGCAGCCGGTCGCTCGCGGCCCGGAAGCTGCCCAGCCGCGCGGCCCAGAGAAAGGCTTCGACGAATCGTGTGTTCATGCAGGTGTGTCCGCGGGGATTGTGCCGGCAATCGCGCGGCGGCCACCCCGGGACGGCCCGCATGGCTACTTCGCGGCGAGGGGGAGGGTGAGCGCGTCCAGCACCGGCACCACCGCGGCCGCGTCGTTGCTCGCGAGCAGCACCAGCGCCTCGCTGGTGGCTGGCGAGAACGCGAGCAGCGCGCGGTAGCCACCGGTCTGGCCGGTGTGGAAATAGATGCGCCGCTGCGCGCCGCCCGCGGCCGGATCGCGCATGCGCAGCGCATAGCCGACGTCGTACTCGCCCTGCGCCGACAGCGGCTCGCGCAGCCGCTCGGCCGCGGCGCCCAGCGGTCCCGCGCGGCCGGCCATCAAGGCGCGTGCGAACAGGAGCAGGTCAGGCGCGGTGCTGCGCAATGCGCCGGCCGCGGCCAGCGCGCCGAATTCCCAGGGCGAGCGCGCCGCGTGGCCGGCGTAGCCCTGGGGCAGCCGTTTCGCGCGTGCCGCGTCGAGGTGCTGCACCGTGTCCTTCATGCCCAGCGGCACGGCGATGCGCTCGCGCACCAGCTGGTCCCAGGGCTGGCCATAGCGGTCCGACAGCAGCTGCCCGACCAGCGCGATGCCCAGGCTGCCGTAGCGCGGCGCGCAGGGCGGCGACTGCGCGAGCTCGAGCGAGGAGAGCGCCACCATCAGGTGCGCACGCGTGGGCCTGGCGAAGGGATTGGAGTCGGGCCCGGGCGGACGCGCCGGCAGCGCGGGCAGGTTCGGCAGGCAGGCCGTGTGGGTGATGAGCTGGCGCAGCGTGATCGTGGCCACGGGCGGCGGCAGCGTGGCCTTGTCGGCGAGCAGCCGGCCCAGCGTGTCGTCGAGCGAGAAGTCGCCGCGCTCCACGGCCTGCGCGAGCAGCAGGCCGGTGAAGACCTTGCTGATCGAGCCGATCTCGAACACCGGTTGCGCCTCGCCGGGCGCCATCGCCTTCGCCTTGCCGACGTGCCCAGGCCTATTGCGCTGGATCGCGTAGCGCGCCGTGCCGTCGCGCCAGGTGCCCGCGACGATGGTGCCGGGACGGTCGCCGAGGACCCGGGCGGCGAGCGATGCGGGCGGACTGTCGAAGCCGGTGGGTTCGGCATGGCCGACCAGCGGCAGCAGCAGCGCCGACAGCGCGAGGAGGGTGGCGGGAAGATGTCGCATGGCGCGCATCTTCGAAGCGCGCGGGCGCCGCGGCAACGCGCGGCGGCGCCCGCCGCGTCACCGCCGTAACGCGCGTAACGACGGTCCGTGGCTCAGCGCTTGTCGGCGGGCAGCACGTTGCGCGGGTCCTGCCGCAGCACCAGGTCCCAGAGCTGCTGACCGGTCGGCGCGCGCGATTCCTCGCAGACATGCGCGACCAGCCCGGCGGCGCGCCCGACCAGCGCGAGGCCGCGGCCCAGCAGCGGGTCGAGGCCCATGTCGGCGAGCACCGCGCCGTTGGCGCCGGCCGCGTTGAGCGGCAGGTCGCGGCCATGGTCCTCGCGCAGCACCTCGACCAGCGCGAGCGCGAGCCGCCAGTGGCGCCCGAAGTAGCCGTTGGCCTTCGACACGGCCATGAGCGTGGGCACGCGCGGATCGCCGTCGACGTGGATCGGATGCCCGATGCCCGGGATGCTGCGCCTGGCCTGCCGGCGCTCGCGCACCAGCGTGGCCGCGCGTTCGCGCACCTCGGCATCGCTCGCGTCGTCGGTGAGACCCGCGGCGGCCGCGAGCAGCATCTCGCTGACGTTCTGCACCGTGCCGAGGAAGTTCGAGCCCGCGCCCAGCAGGCCCGCGGCCACCGCGCCCTGCAGCGACTCGGGCGCGCCGAGCCAGGTCATGCGCGCGGCGATCGCGCTCGGCGTGAGGCCGTGGTCGGCCGCGGTCACCAGCAGCATGTTGACCATGGCCTTCTCGCGCGGCTCGGGCAGCCGCGCCATCGCGAGCAGCCACAGCATCTCGACGAAGTCGAGCTTGCCGATGATCTCGGTGGCGAGGTTCAGGCCGCGCACGTGGATCGCGTCGGGGGTCGTGTAGCCGATCTCGGTGGTGATCGTCATCGCCTGCTCCTCAGCCCGCCAGGCCCACGGTGATTCCGCCGCAGACGTAGAGCACCTGGCCCGTCATGAACGAGGCCATCGGGTGCATGAAGGCATCGACCGCGTGCGCCACCTCGGCGGGCTCGCCGAAGCGCTGCACCGGAATGCCCTCGGCGATGCGCCGCGTGCGCGGGCTGTCGGCGGGATTCGCGGCCTTGAAGGCCTCGGTGGCGATCGGGCCCGGCGCCACCGCGTTGACCGTGATGCCCTGCGCCGCGAGCTCGAGCGCCCAGGTGCGCGTGAGCGCGTTGAGCGCGCCCTTGGCGGCCGAGTAGCCGCTGCGCAGCTCCTTGCCGAGCGCGGCGCGGCTCGTGATGTTGACGATGCGCCCGCCGCCGGCCGCGCGCATCGCGGGCAGCACGGCCTGCACGCACTGCAGCGCGGCGCGCGCGGTCACGCCGATCTGCAGGTCGAAGTCGTCGAGCGAGGTGGTCTCCAGCGGTGCCGGGCGGATCGCGGCCACGTTGTTCACCAGGCCGGTGAAGCGGTGGCGGCCGCAGGCTTCGGCGAGCGCGGCGGCGAGCGCCTCGCGGTCGCCCATGTCCACGCGCAGGTGCGCGCCGCTGCGCGCGTCGGGCGGCGGCTGGAGGTCGAGGCTGGTGACCTGCCAGCCGCTCTCGATGAGGCGGCGGCAGATCGCGAGGCCGATGCCCGAGGAGCCCCCGGTGACGAGGACGTGGCGGTCGGTGCTTGGCGGGGTCGGGTTCATGGCGTGGCGTGATGCGGTGGGGAGGTCTCGCTGCCGGCGCCCATGCGCCGCAGCACTTCGATGCGTGCGTCCTTCTTCGAGGCCTTGCCGTTCGCGGTGCGCGGCAGCGCGTCGAAGAAGTGCACCGCCTTCGGCGTCTTGACGGGATCGAGCCGCTCGCGCACCCAGGCGACGAGCTCGGCGGCCTCGCAGGCCGCGCCCTCGCGCAGCTGCACCGCGGCATGCACGGCCTTGCCCCACTTGTCGTCGTCGATGCCGATCACCACGCAGTCGTAGACGGCCGGATGGCGGCCCAGCACGTTCTCCACGTCGGTCGGGTAGACGTTGAAGCCGCCGGTGATGATCAGGTCGCGGATGCGGTCCTTGAGGAACAGGAAGCCGCGCTCGTCGAGGTAGCCGCCGTCGCCGGTGCGCAGCCAGCCGTCGTGGAAGGCCTCGGCGGTCTTCTCGGGCTGCTTCCAGTAGCCCGACATCACGAGGTCGCCGCGTACCACCACCTCGCCGCCCTGGCCCGGCGGCAGCAGCGCGCCGGCCGGGTCCATGATCGCGACCTCGGTCATCAGCGCGGCGCGGCCCACCGACTCGAGGTTGCGCGGATCGAGCGCGTCCTCCACCGGCATGTAGGAGATGATGGCCGGCGCCTCGGTCTGGCCGTAGCCGGTCTCGACATGGCCGAACACCTGCTGCGCCTCCACGATCTTCGCGCTGCGCATCGGCGCCGCGGCATAGACGAAGTGGCGCAGCGCGCGCCAGTCGCGCCCGCGCGCGGTCGGGTCCTCGAGCAGGCTGTAGATCAGCGTGGGCGGCATGAAGACCGCGGTCACGCGGTCGTGCTCGAGCTGGTCGAGCACCTCGCGCGGCCTGGTCGAGCGCGGCAGCAGCACCGTGCCGCCGCTGCCGAGCACCGGCAGCAGGAAGGTCGAGGTGCCGTGCGTGATCGAGGCCACCGCGAGGTAGCGCTCGTCGGCGTCGAGCCGCATCGCCTGCATGATCGAGACGATGGTGGTGTTCCACGCGCGGTAGCTCTGCATCACGCCCTTGGGCGCGCCGGTGGTGCCGCCGGTGAACTTGATCGCCTGGATCTCGGCGAGGTCGTGGCGCACCGGCGCGGGCCGGCTGCCCGCGTGCGCGGCCAGCAGCGCCGAGAGTTCGCAACCGGTGGGCGCCGTGCCGAGCGCGCCCGGCCGGTAGACCACGCGCGGCGCGCCGGTGGCCTCGAGCTTGGGCGCCTGCTCGTGCTCGGCGATCACCAGCGCGGCCTCGGTGAAGTCGACGATGCGGCACAGCTCGTCGGCGCCGGCGCGCGGATTGAGCGGCACCCAGATGCGGCCCGCGAGCAGGGTCGCGAACAGCGACACCACGTGCGCGAGGTGGTTGCCCGCGCAGATCGCGATGCGCCCGCGCGGATCGGGCACCAGCGCCTGGAACGCGGCGGCCAGCGCCTCGGTGTGGGCCAGCAACTCGGCGTAACTCAGCGTGCCCTCGGGGCCCGAGAGCGCGATCTTGTCGGGATGGCGGCGCGCGGCGCGCAGCAGGAAATCGATCGGCCGCATCCGCTCACTCCGCCTTCGCGCCCGAGACGCGCACGATCTCGGCCCACTTGTCGTACTCCTTGCGCACGAACTGGTCGAAGGCCGGCTGCGGCATCGGCAGGATGTCGGCGCCGAGGTCGCGGTAGCGCGCCTTCACGCGCTCGCTGCGCAGCGCCTTGTCGACCTCGTCGTGCAGCCGCGCCACCACCGGCGCGGGCACGCCGGCCGGAACGAACAGGCCCGACCAGGCGGTGGACTCGTAGCCCGCGAGGCCGGCCTCGGCCATGGTCGGCACCTCGGGCAAGAGCGGCGAGCGCTGCGCGCCGGTCACGGCCAGCGCGCGCAGCGAGCCCTTGGCGATGTGCGGCAGCGAGGTCGGCAGGTTGTCGAACATCAGGTCGATCTGGCCGCCGATCAGGTCGGTCAGCGCGGCCGCGCCGCCGCGGTAGGGCACGTGCAGGATGCTCACGTGCGCGAGGTGCTTGTAGAGCTCGCCCGACAGGTGGATGCTGCTGCCGTTGCCCGAGGAGCCCATCGTGAGCTTGCCCGGCGAGCGCTTCGCGAGCGCCGTGAGCTCGGCCACGGTCTTGGCGGGCAGCGCCGGGTTCACCACCAGCACGTTGGGCACCGAGCCCACCATCGCCACCGGCACGAAGGCCTTGCGCGTGTCGTAGGGCAGGTTGCCGTAGAGCGTGGGATTGATGGCGTGCGTGCCGACGGTGCCGAGCATCAGCGTGTAGCCGTCGGCCGGCGCGTTGGCGACCTCGCGCGCGCCGATGTTGCCGCCGGCGCCGGGACGGTTGTCCACGATCACCGGCTGGCCCAGCGCTTGCGCGAGCTCGGTGCCCACGAGGCGCGCGAACAGGTCGGCCGCGCCGCCGGGCGGGAAGGGCACGACCAGGCGCAGCGGCTTGGCGGGCCAGGCCGGTGTCTGCGCCATGGCACCGGTGGCGAGGGCGGCCAGCGCGAGGGCGCCGGCGCCCAGGAGGGAACGTCGTTTCAAGGCTTGTCTCCGGAAGCGGGGAAAAAGAAAGAGAAGGCTCAGGCCGCAGCGCCGGGTGCGCGCGCGATGCCGTGGCGCAGGCCGCCGTCCACCGGCAGCTCGGCGGCATTGATGTAGGCGGCTTCGTCCGAGAGCAGGAAGCAGACGGCGTTGGCGATGTCCCAGGCGCTGCCCTGGCGGCCGAAGGGCAGCGGCCCGCTCGCGCGGCCCGGGCGCGCGGCGCTGGCGGCGCGGCCCATGGGCGTGTCGATCAGGCCCGCGCGCACGATGTTGGCGCGGATGTCGCGTGCATGGCCCTCGAGCGCGACGGCGCGGCACAGCGCCGACAGCGCGGCCTTCGAGCTCTCGTAGGCCGGGTTGCGGCCCGCGGGCATCAGCGCGGCCAGCGAGGAGACGAACACGATCGCGCCGCCGTGCTGCATGGCGGGCAGCGCCGCCTGCGCGCACAGCAGGTGGCCGCGCAGGTTCACGCCGAGGATCGCGTCCCAGCTCTCGGGCGTGACCTCGGCCAGCGGCCGGCGGTCGCTGATGCCGGCGTTGAGCACCAGCGCATCGAGCACGATGCCGCCCTCGGCCAGCGTGGCGAACAGCGCGCGCACCTGGGCCGGGTCGCCGATGTCGGCGGCCAGGGCCAGGTGCCGCGCACCCGGTGCCTGCGCCTCGAGCGCGGCCACCGTGTGTTGCGCGGCCTCGAGGTCGCGGTCGGCGCAGGCCACGCGCGCGCCGCGCTGCGCGAGCCGCAGGCAGATCGCGCGGCCGTTGCCCACGAGTTGGGGATCGCCGCCGGCGGCCTGGCCGCCACCCACCACCAGCACCGTGCGGCCGGCGAAATCGCGCCTTGTTTCTGAGAACGTTTCCATATCGATTCCAAGGTTAAAGTGAGCGCCCGGGAGGCCGCAATCCATGGAACGTTTGCATAAGGGAAAACTATGAGCCGAACGCCCAGCCAGGCGGTCTCGCTGCGCGACGTGGCGCGCGCCGCCGAGACCTCGGTAGCCACCGTCTCGCGCGTGCTCAACCACAGCGGCTACGTCAGCGCCGAGGTGCGCAAGCGCGTCGAGAAGGCCGCGCAGGGCATCGGCTACGTGCCCAACTTCAGCGCGCGGCACCTGAAGACCGGGCGCAGCAAGGCGATCGGCTTCATGGTCTCGAACATGGCCAATCCCTTTCTCTCGGCCTTCTTCGCGGCGGTCGAGGCGCGGCTGCAGTCCGAGGGTTTTTCGGTGCTGGTCGGCAGCACCTTCGACCAGCCGCAGCGCGAGGCGCAGCTGCTGCACCTGTTCGAGAACCGCCGGCTCGAGGGCGTGTTCGTCTCGCCGAGCCGCGAGGACCTGCCCGCGGCGCAGGACGCCTTCGCGCGCTGCAAGCTGCCGCTGGTGGTGCTCGACCGCGAGACCGGCTTCGAGGCCGACGCGGTCTGCCAGGACCACCGCCAGGGCGTGGCCACGGCGGTCGACTACCTGGTGTCGCTGGGCCACCGGCGCATCGCGCTGTTCGGCCCCAATCCCGCGATCCGGCCCGGGCGCGAGAAGCTGCTCGGCTACCGCGACGGCCTGCGGCGCGCGGGCCTCGGCTACGACGAGGCGCTGGTGTGCATGCTGAGCTCGGCCATCGAGTCGTCGGCCGCCCAGATGGACGCGATGCTCGCGCTCGCGGCGCCGCCCACCGCGCTGATCGCGCTCGGCACGCGGCTGCTGTCGGGCGCGCTGCGCAGCGCGCGTGAGCGCGGCCTGCGCATCCCGGCGCAGCTGTCGGTGGTGGGCATCGGCACCGACGACGCCTTCGCGCTGATGGACCCGCCGCTGACCACCTTGCGCTTCGACATCGAGGGCGCCGCGCATGCCGCGGCCGAACTGATGCTCGAGCGGGTGGAAGGGCGCGCGCCCGAGGCGCGGCGCAGCGTGCACGTGCCGCTGGCGCTCACCATCGGCGCCTCGTGCGCGGCGCCCGCGCGCTGAGCGGCCTCAGTCCTCTTCGACCAGGCCGCGCGCGATGGCGAGCGGCTCGTCGCGGAAGATCGCCATCGCGGTCTTCATGCGCCGGAAACCGAGCTTGCGATAGAACGGCTCCTTGCCGGCCACCGCGTACAGGATGATCTTCTTGTGGCCGCGCGAGCGCTCGACCAGTTGGGCGACGATCTCGCGGCCCAGGCCGGTGCCCTGGCGCTCGGGGTGCACCGCCACGTCGCAGATGTAGGAGCAGTCGAGGCCGTCGGCCAGCGCGCGGCCCGCGCCGACCAGCCGGCCGTCCTCATAGACCAGGCACTTGAAGAGGCTGGCGGCATACACCTGCTGGAGGCTCTCGGGCGGCTTGTGGCCCAGCGGCGCGATCTCGTAGAGCCGCGACAGCTCGTCCCAGTCGACCGCGTCGATCGCGTGGCGCCACTCGAGGGCCATGGGCTCAGGCGGCGTAGAAGAATTCCTCGCGCACGATCTTGCCGTCTTCCACCGTGTAGAGCGCCATCTCCTCCATGGTGAAGCGCTCGCCGCTGGTCTTGAAGGTGGCGTCGATCTTGAAGCCGACGATGAAGCGGTCGTCGTGCGGCCACGGGCCCGCGACGATCATGCCGTGCACCTCGTGGTTCGAGGTCCACCATTCGCCCTTGCCGCGGATCGCCTCGATGCCGCGCACCTCGCGCGCCATGTCGGGCGGGCCGCCGGCCTCGACGCTCACCGCGTCGCTCGCATAGAGCGTCAGCGCCTCCTCGTAGGCGCCCTGGCGGCACAGCTCGACGAGCGTGTTGGCGATTTCCATCGTGTCCATCGTGGTCATGGGTAGCGGCCTTTCTGCGGATCGCAGCAACGGGGTTGGGGGGAATGGGAACGGCTGGAGTCAGTGTAGGCCGCCGGCCGCGCGGCGCCCATCGGGAAAGACCGGGAATGACAAGCGCGCCGGGCCGGACTCAGTCCGGCGCGTTGAGCGCGCGCATGCTGTCCACCGCCTCCTCCGAGGCCCAGAGCAGCGTGTTGAGGTAGGTCTCGATGCGGTCCACCAGCGCGGCGCGCGGGCCCTCGCGCCATTCGGTCGAGCCGTAGAAGGCCGACTGCTCGGCCTCGAGCGCCTCGCGGCTCGCATAGGCGCGCACGAGGTGATAGCTCTCTTCCTCGTGGTCGCCGCGGCCGTAGCTCACCACGTCCATGCCCCTCGCGCGCAGCATGGGCACGGCGCGCGCGTGCATGGCCTCGTGGAAGGCCTCGAGGGTGCCGGGCTTGAGGCGGTAGGTGCGGATTTCGAGCAGTCGCCGGGTCATGAAGAGGTCCTTCCTGGATACCGGCCACCGTTGTACCGCGTGCCGCGCCGGCGAGCCAGCGCGGCGTGCTTCAGCAGAACACGATCGCCGTGCGGTGCGCGATGCTCAGCCGCGCCGCCTCGTACAGCAGCAGCCAGGCCGCGTACTCGCGGTAGAGGCCGTTGTCGTCCTCGATCAGCGCGTCGATGCGCTCGGCCTCCTCGTCGCCGAGCTTGCCGTTGTTCAGGTGGATGCCCAGCGCGGGCGCCACGTAGACCAGTTCCTCGAGCAGGCGGTACGAGGAGCCGAGCATGCCGCCGGGCAGGCCCAGGGCTTCGTCGTCCTCCTCGTCCTCTTCCTCGTCCTCGATGTCGTCTTCCTCGGGGCCGCGCGAGAGGTCGACGTCCTCGTCGTCCTCTTCCTCGTCCTCTTCCTCGGCTTCATCGTCCTCGTCGCGCTCGTCGAACAGCACTTCCTTGAAGTCCACCGGCACGTAGAAGCCCTCGGCATCCGAGTGGCACAGCAGGTGGCTGTCCTCGCTGTCGAGCAGGGTCTGGATCTTCGGGTCGGCCGTGGGATCGACGTCGTCGGCTAGCGGCGTGGCCACCCAGTCGGGCGCGAGCACGCGGTGCGCGTAGGCGCGGCGCAGGTAGTGGATGAAGGAGTAGGGGAAGCTCTCGATCGAGGCGCGCGAGTCGAACTCGATCGCCTCGCGCGGCTCGGTGTGCGGCGGCAGGCCGGCGGCCGCCAGCACGCGGTTGACTTCCGCCAGATCTTCCTCGAACGCCTCGGCGCCCTCGGGATCGTCTTCGAGCAGCTCGGCAAGCATGCCGACGCAGATGGCCAGGCCCATGGATCACTCCTCGTGGTTCGTGGCGGCGATGGTGACGAACCCAGATGAAGGCGGGATGACGGCCGGCCGCGCGTTGCGCCGAACCGTCATCCGCGCGGGCGGCTTCAGCGCGCCGCTTCGACCTTGATGCGCTCGTTCGGCACCTCGCCGAACATCTCGGGCGCGTACATCGCCTCGACGCGGCTCGGCGGCAGCGCGAAGTCGCCGACGTTGTTCAGGCGCACCGTGTACTCCATCTTCACCACGCCCTTGGGCAGGTACTGGTAGTAACTGCGGAAGGCCTCGAAGCTGCGTTCCTCGAAGGCCGGCCAGCCGGCGCCCGACTTCTTCTCGCCCTGGGTGGCGATCTGCGAGTCGCGGCCCAGGCCGCTGCCGAGGATGGTGGCGCCGCCGGGCACCGGGTCGCTGATGACGACCCAGGTCATGTCGGCGCTGGCGTTGACCTCCAGGCTCACGCGCAGCACGTCGCCGCGCGTGTACTTGCCGGCCACCGCCTGCTCCACCGGCGTCACGGTCTTCTTGATCGCATAGCCGGCCGCGAACGGCGCCTTGAGCTGCACCGCCGCGATCGACTGCATCGTGAGCCAGGGCTTGCCCGTGCCCTGCTGGGTCACGAGCAGGGTGTCGCGCACCGGCGCGCCGCCCGGCGACGCGGCCCACGGCAGGAACATGCTGTTGTTGCGCAGGTTGCCCGGCGAGGCTGGGGCGCCGAAGAAGGTGGTCTGGTTCGGCGCGCCGCCCGGATCGCTGGCCTTCACGCGCTCGACCTTGCTCCAGTCGACCTGCGCCTTGGCCGCGCCCAGGGTGGCGGCGGTGATGCCGGCCACCGGCGTGCTCTCGAACACCTTGCTGAACTTCTCGAGCGCCAGCCCGCCCCAGAGGTTGGCGGTGGTGGTGTGCCAGGCGCCGTTCTGCTGCCGGCCGATGAAGCCGTTGGCGAGCTTGCCGATGTCGTCCTTCCAGCTCGGGTCGTCCATCACCGTCAGCAGCAGGCGCGCGGTGTTCACGTCGCCGTTGGTCATCAGCCACCACCAGTAGTCGTCGCGCTCGGTGCTGAAGATCAGCTTGGTGCCCTGGTAGGACAGCCGCGCCTTGAGCACGTTGTTGGCCTCGTCCATGCGCTGCTGGCGCTGCGGCACGTCCTGCACGCGCTTCAGGATGTTGAGCCAGTCGATCACCGCGCTGGTGGGCCACTGGTTCGGCGCGATGGTGATGCTGCCGAGCATGGCGCCCGAGGCCTTGCCGTATCGCGACAGCGCCTCGAGCGCGGCCAGCTTGCGCACGTCCAGGTCCTTGCGCGGGCTCCAGAAGTCGCGCGTGAGGCGGCCCTCGACGAAGGCGATCAGGCCGGCCTCCATCGGTGCGCGCACGTCGTCGGCGAGCGCGAAGGCGGGGTCGAGCGAGGCCGCTTCGTTGGTGGCCGCCAGCAGGTACGAGGTCAGGATGTCGCTGCCGCCGTTGGCCTCGCCGTCGCGCGGCGGGAAGTAGCTCGCCAGGCCGTCGCTGTCGAGGTAGGTGGGCAGCTGCGCGAGCACGCCCTGCCACATCTTCGCGTCGCGCAGGCCGACCGACTTGCTGGTCTTCTGCTCGAGGCAGACGAAGGGGTAGTTGGCGAACCAGTCGCGCACGCCCGGCAGGCCTTCGGCCAGCCTGGGCTGCAGCGACAGCTTCAGGCCGCCGCGGCCGGGCAGGGCGTCGGCCGGCGGCGCCACGTCGATGGTGAACGGGCCGTCGACCTGCACCAGCGTGGCCTGCTGCACCGTGAGCGGCACCGAGGGCACGATGCGCTGGCGCACCTTGAGCGCGTCGCGTGCGCCGCCCAGCGTGTCCTTGGCCTCGATCTCCCACAGGATCGCCTCGGCGCGCGTCTGCGCGAGCTGCGCCGGCGCGGTCACGTTCCAGGCCACCTCGCGCGCCTCGCCGGCGGGGATGTCCACCGTCTGCGGCTGCAGCGTGAGCAGCGTGGCGCGCGGCGTGGCTTCCACCTTCATCGCCTTCTGCGTGGTGTTGCGCAGCGTGATCTGGGCGCGGAACTGGTCGTCCTCGCGCACCAGCGGCGGCAGGCCGCTGATGATCTGCAGGTCCTGCGTGGCCTGGATGCTGGCCTGGCCGGTGCCGAACAGGTCGGTGCCCGAGTCGGCCACCGCCACGATCTTGAAGGTGGTCAGCGCGTCGTTGAGCGGCACCGTCACCACGGCCTGGCCGTTGGCGTCGAGCACCACGCGCGGGTTCCAGATCAGCAGGGTCTCGAGCAGCTCGCGCGTCTGGCCCTTGCCGCCGCCGCCGCCCGCGGGCACGGCCTTGCGCCCGTAGTGGCGCCGGCCGACGATCTCCATCTGCGCGGTCGAGGTGCTGACACCCCAGCTGCGCCGCTGCAGCATTGCGTTGAGCAGGTCCCAGCTGTCGTTGGGCATCAGCTCGAGCAGCGCCTGGTCGACCGCGGCCAGCGCCACCTCGGCGCCGGCGGCCGGCTTGCCGTCGGGCAGCTTGGCGGTGATCGTGACCTGCGCCTTGCCGCGCACCGGGTAGCTGGGCTTGTCGCTGGCCACCGTCACGTCGAGCTGGTGGGCACGCGTGCCGACGCGGATCTCGGCCATGCCGAGGCGGTAGGCGGGCTTGCTGAGGTCGACCATGGCGGTCGGCGCCACGTACTCCTTGCCCTCGTACCAGAAGGCGGTCCACCATTCGCGCGGCGCCTTCCAGCCCCAGCTGAAGAAGCTGTACCACGGCACCTCGCGCAGCCGCCCGCGCAGCGCGAGCACGCTCACGTAGGCGTTCGGGCCCCACTCGGGCTTGACCTGCAGCGTGACCGTCGGGTCCTGGCCGTTGAGCTGCACCACGTGGGTCTCGATCACGCCCTCGCGCTCGACCGACACCAGCGCGGTCGCGAAGCGGAACGGGCTGCGCACCTGGAACTTGGCGATCTCGCCGGGCTGGTAGCTCTTCTTCTCGGGCAGCACGTCGATGCGGTCGTTGTCCTCGCCGCCGAACCACAGCTCGCCCTGCCTGGTCACGTAGACCGAGCTGGCCGCGCGGGCATCCCGGCCCTCGCTGTCGGTGGCGCTGGCGACCAGTTCCACCTCGCCGGCGTCCTTGAGCTCGGTCTCGCACAGCAGCAGGCCGCGCGCATCGCTCTTGCCGCTGCAGACGGTGCCGATGTCCTTGGTCTCGGTCTTGTTGTCGTAGGTGTAGAAGCCGCCCACCATGCGCTTGCGGCTGGTGGTGGTGATGCGCGCCACGGCGCGCACGTTGAGCGTCACGCCGGCCTGGGGCTTGCCCGCGAGGTCGAGCGCGAGCGCCTGGAACTTGACCTTCTGCGCGGTCGAGACCCAGCCCTCGGTCTTGATGCCGGCGATCACGCCCGCGGGCCACAGCGTCTGCGTGCTGCGGATGGTCTGCACCTCGCCGTTCGGGTCGGCGTAGGTGGCTTCCAGCAGCAGCTCGCGCGCGGCCTTGACCTTGGGCACCTTGTCGATCGTGAGCTTGCCGGCGCCGTCCTTGTTGAGCGTGAGCGGCAGCTTGTCGGCGATCACGCGGGTGTCGCTGACGCTGTTGAGGTCCTCCTCGCCGCCCGTGGCCTCGGGGCCGGCCGCGGTCGCCGCCTGCAGGCCCGCGGCCTCCACCGGCCGCGGCGGGCTGAAGCTGAAGGCGTCGTAGTCGGAGAAGCTCAGGCTCTTGCCGCGCACCATGGCCGACACGCGCACCGGCAGGTTGGCCGCGCCGCCGCCGGCCACGTAGTTGATCTGCACGTCGGTGGGCACGGCCGTGGCCGCCACCAGCGGCTTCTTGTCGCTGGGCGCGATGCGGCCCTCGAGCACCGGCAGGCGGAATTCCTCGACGCGGAAGATGCCGGTCGCGAAGCTGCGGCCGCCGCCGTCCTCCTCGTCGTCGCTCTCGTCGTTGTTCTTCTTCGCGCCGCCGCTGCGCAGCTGCACCTCGTACACGCCGAGCTTGGCCGCGGCCGGAATGGCGAAGCTGTTCTCGGCGCTCAGGCCGCCGGTGGCGGTCTTGCGCCAGGCCAGCGGCTGGGTGAACTGCTGGCCGCTGCCCTGGTGCGTGATGACCAGCGTGTCGGGCGTGCCGTCGGGCAGGCCGAAGCCCTTGCGGGTCTGGGTGCGGATCAGGCTCTTCATCGACACCGTCTCGCCGGCGCGCAGCAGCGTGCGGTCGAAGATGGTGTGGGCGATGCGGTCGGGCTCGGGCTGCAGGCTGGTGGGCACGTTGAAGCGCCAGGGCTCGATGCCGCGCTGCCAGTCGCTCTGCGTGAAGGCGAGGTCTTCCACGCCCTTCTCGTCCTTGGCGCGCGCGCTGACGAACCAGAAGCCCTCGCCGTACTCGTCCTCGCCGTTGCAGTTGGGCGCCTTCGAGGGCACGCCCTCGAGCATCACGGTGCCGTCGGCGCCGGTGGTGCCCGAGGCCACGGCCTTGCCGCGGCAGTCGGACACGCGCACCTGCGCGCCCGCCACCACCTTGCCCTTGTCGAGCGTGGTGACCCAGGCCATCGAGTTCTCGCGGCCCAGCTTGAAGTGCACCGCGAGGTTGGTGGCCAGCGCGCTGGTGCGCACGTACATCGTGCGGTTGGCGCCCAGGCGCTCGTCGAGCAGCGCGTCGCCGAGCTTCTGCGAGGCGATCTCCAGCACGTGGAAGCCCGGCGTCAGCGGGATGCCGATGACCTCGAAGGGGCGCGGGTCGCCGCTCTCGGCCTTGGGCATGTCGAGCGACTTCACGCCCGGCTGGCCCGAGAGCAGCGACAGCGTGCGGGTCTGCACGTAGCTCTTGTCGCTGCTGTCGAGCACCGGCGGCAGCGGCGTGCGCAGGTCCTTGCGCGCCTCGGTGCGCGCGATGGTGTAGCTGTCGTAGCGGCGCACCTTGCGCAGCCACTCGATGATCTCGGCGTCGGTCTTCGGGTTGATGTCGCTGACCTTGCCGGGCGTGAGCGCCTGCACCATCAGCTGCGGCTCCACGCGGCGCACCGTCACCGGCATCATGGCCGGGGTGTCGGGCTCGGCCAGGCGCTCGATCACGCCGAAGGGCGAGGCCGCGAACTTGGCCAGCGGCGGCATCGCGCCGGTCGCTACTTTCAGCGGAAAGCTGTCGGGCGAGGCCAGCGGCCGGCCCGAGGCGTCCTCGAACTTCGAGGGCAGCTCGATGCTGAAGGAGGTGCTCTCGGCCAGCGGCGGCGCGAACTCGATCGAGCTCACCACGTCGTCGGCGTTCTGGACCGAGCCCTCGTCGTCGAACTTGGGCGAAAGCGTCTTGCCGCCGCCCTTGAGCTGGATCGCCGCTGCCACCTTGCGCGTGACCGGCGCGTTGAACTGCAGCGTCATCGGGCGCAGCGGCAGGCAGGCGGCCTGCGCGTTCTCGCGCTCGCAGGTGAAGGAGACGGCGAAGGGTTCGCGCACCGTGAAGCTCAGCCGGCGCTCGACGCTGTTGGCGATGCCCGAGGGCGTGGCCACGCCCTTGCCGTAGACGATCTGCAGCTTGCTGCCGGGCGTCAGCGTGCGGTTGCACTGCAGGGTGACGAAGCGCAGCGGCGTCTTGGCGGCGGCCTTGTCGCGGCCATGGGCCTTGAGCAGCTCGGTGCGCTGGGCGCCTTCGATCAGCTTCACGGGCACGCGCTCGCCGACGCCGTCGGCCGCGCACCAGACGTTCTCGCGCACGCTGTCGAGCGTGGCCGGGCCGTTGAGCTCGAGCATGAACATCTGCTGCTCGTCGATCTTGGCGTAGCTGCCAGGCTCGAAGTCGCGGATGAAGGGACCGCCGGTGGAGAACTGGTAGCGCTCGGGGCCGGTCAGCTCGCCGCTGGCGGGCTTGAACGAGGCGATGCGGCTGATCGTGCAGCGCACGCCGGGCGGCAGGTCGTTCTCGAAGTCGTAGACCCACTGCTTGGCGTCGGTCCAGCGGCCCTGGCCCTTGCCGGCCTGCGCGTCGGTGCAGCTCACGGACAGCGGGGCCGGTGCCTTGGGATCGCCGAAGTTGACCGCGGCCTGGTCGAACTTGGCGACCACCTGCCGCACGCGCGAGACCTCGCCCTGGGGCGTGAGGCTGGTGATCTGCAGCGCGAACGCGGGAGCAGCCAGTGCCGCCGCGCCGATGGCCAGCCAGAGGGATCGCGCACTCATCGAACTGTTCACAACTAACTCCTCCTGAGGACAGCGCACGAGGGTAGCCGATTTGCATGGCGCCACGGCAGTGCCGTCCGTCATAGGCCGGTGGTGCTGGCCCTGCGAAGTCGCCCCTTCTTCTTACAATCGCTCACCCCGGGCGAGCGTCGCGCGGACGAAGTCAGGAAACCGCCGCCAACCGATGAAACGCTACTGGGAAATCGACGCCTTGCGCGGGCTGATGCTCGTGCTGATGACCGTCACCCACCTGCCGACACGGCTGACGGACCCGCTGGGCCAGCCCTTCGGCTTCGTCTCGGCGGCCGAGGGCTTCGTGCTGCTGTCGGCCTTCGTCGCGGGACTGGTCTACAGCCGCATCGGCCACGTGCGCGGCGTCGAGTCGATGCGCAGCGCGTTCTGGCGCCGCGTGCTCAAGGTCTACCTCTGCCATGCGGCCACCCTGCTGTTCCTGTTCACCGTGATCACCGGCGTGGGGCTGCACATCGACCAGCCGGCGGTGAAGAACCTGGTCTCCTACTACCTGGCGGCGCCGCGCGACGGCTTCCTCTACGGGCTGCTGCTGGTGTACGAGCCGGCGCTGCTCGACATCCTGCCGATGTACATCTTTTTCATGCTCATGAGCCCCTGGGTGCTGGCCTTCGCGATGCGCCACGGCTGGCTGCCGGTGATGGTGGTGAGCGCGGCGCTGTGGGCGGCGGCGCAGTTCGGCTTCAGCGAATGGGTCTACGGGCTGGCGGTGCGCCACCTGGGCCTGCCGGTGCCGTACCACGAGATGGGCGCCTTCAATACCTACGCCTGGCAGTTCCTCTGGTTCTCGGGGCTGGCCATCGGCGCCAGCCGCAATGCGCCGGGCATGCGGCCGCTGCGCTTTCCGGCCTGGCTGCTGGTGCTGGCCGCGGGCGTGGCGCTCTACTGCTTCTACTGGCGCCACACCGGCATCAATGGCCAGGCGCCGTTCGGTGGCGACGTGGAGCGCAACCTGCTGTTCGACAAGTGGCTGCTCGGGCCGCTGCGGCTCGTGAACCTGGTGGCGCTGGGCATCCTCGCGGTGCGCTTCGGTCCCTGGCTGATGCGCAAGCTGCCGCGCCTGGGCTGGCTCGAGGCCATGGGCTCGGCCTCGCTGCCGGTGTTCTGCGCCCACCTGGTGGCCGTGCTGCTGGTGCTGGCCTTCTATGGCGACAGCCAGACCGCGCGGCCCTGGTGGGGCGACGCGCTGCTGCTGGCGGCGGTGTTCACGGGCATGTACCTGGTGGCGCGCGTCTCGCGCGGCGCCGACGTGCCGCCGCCGGCGGACGAGGTGCCGACGGAACCTGCCCGAGCCTAGTACCCCGTCAACGGTTCATGCCTGGCCGACCGGCTCGCCGCGGCGAGCAGGGCGTCGGGGTCCACCGCGTGCAGCGCCATGTGGGCGATGCCCTCGCGCTTGGGCACCCAGCAGCGCCAGGTCAGGAACACCTGCGCGAGGCCGCCGCGCAGGTCGACATGCACGCCGTCGAGCATCAGCGGCACGCGCTCGGCGGTCCGGTCCTCGCGCTGCACGGTCGTGCTCAGCCGCACGCCGGGCAGCCAGACCTGCACGTGCGCATGGTCGGGATGCATGTGCAGCAGTTGCAGCTCCTCGTCGCCCGCGAGCGGCGCCTCGTGCACCAGGCCCGGCGCGGCGTACTGGTAGAAGCGGTAGTCGAAGTCGTCGGGCAGCAGCGGATGCTTGCGCGCGAGCCAGTCGTCGTCGTAGCTGCCCGCATGCCGCTGGCGCGGCCGCCACGCCGGCGGCAGCGGCGCGAAGCCCTGCGGCACGTGGTCGTGGCGGCGCCAGTCGGCGATCGGGTCGGCGGGATCCTCGATCGCGGGCGCGGGCCACTCGGCCGCGGCGTCGCAATGCGCGGCATCGACGATGCCGCGGCCCAGCGGATTGGCGCGGTGCACGTCCGGGGGCGTGCTGCCCGGGATCGGGCCGCCGAAGGCCTCGTGCCAGGCCAGCGGCACGGCGCGCGCGGGCTGCGGTGCCGACAGCGTCCAGTCGGCTTCGCGCTTCTCGCCGTCCTCGGGCGGATCGCGCCGAACGGGACACCAGCGCCTCGGCCCATGCACGCGCACCAGCTTCTCGAGCCGTCCCAGCCGTGCGCCCACGAGCCACGACGCGGCCGCCTCGCCGCGCGGTGCCCAGCCCGAGCCGAGGATCGTGAGATCGGCCGCCGGCTTGTGCGGCACGAGGTCGCAGCAGCGCACCAGCAGGCCGTCGGCCGGGTCGCCGTCGTAGCGGTCGGCCAGTTCCAGCGCGGCCTGTCGCGGCGCCAGCGCGAGCGGCTGGCCCGGCACCAGGTGGAAGCTGCCGCGTACCGCGAGCACGGCCATGTCGGTGCCGTCGCGGTGGAACTGGGAGAAGGCGAGCGCGGAAAAGGGCGTGTGGTTGTCGAGGTCGGGCGCCATGCTCAGCGTCGCAGCAGCGTGTAGATGCGGCAGGCGCCGTCGCGCTGGCTGCCCAGCAACTGGACCGGCAGCGCGGGCAGCGCGTCGGCCAGGCTCTCGAAGGCCACGGGATCGTCGACCGCGAGCACCAGCAACTGGCCCGGCGCGCTGCGCGCGATCGCCTTGCGCAGCCGCAGCATGGGCTGGGGGCAATGCGTGCCGCGGGTGTCGATGCGCAGGGCCGGGCCGTGGCTGTCGTCGATGCCGTCCGCGGTGGGCGCGGGCCGGGCCGGCAGGAAGGCGGCGTGCGGATCGCTCATGGCGTGGCGCCCTGCGCCGCCAGCGTGCGGAAGTCCGGCATGGCCCCGAGGCGCTGCAGGTGCAGCCCCTCGATGCCGACCATCGCCGGCTTGAAGATCACGCCCACCACGCGGCCGTCGGGCAGGTAGTGGACGATGCGATGGTTGCCGTCGCGCAGGTCGATCGGGCGGCCGAAGGCGGTGTCGGCCGAGAGCTTGCGGCGCGCGCCCTGCGGCGTTTCGCCGCGCGCGTCGAGGCCGAAGGGCAGCGGCAGCGCGGCGGCATCGAGCTGCAGGTCGTAGAGCACCCAGGCCTGCGGGTCGGCCTGGGCGACGCGATCGGCGAAGGGATGGACCAGCGCCACCCGCAGGCCGTTCGACGCGTTCGCGTAGTCGGCCCGGGCCGCGAGCTCGGCCGGCGGGCATCCGGTGGGCGCGAGCTGCGCCCAGGCCGCGAAGTCGGCCAGCCACTCGGCGATGCCGCAGCAGCCGATGCGCTGCGCGGCCTCGCTCATCCAGTCGATCTCGCGCTTCCACAAGGCCATGGCCATGGCGCCTCAGCGGATCGGCGGATTGCCGGGGAAGGGGATGCGCTCCCAGGCCGTGCCGTCGAAGCGCGCGATGTCGGCGTAGCCGATCGACCAGAGCACGCCGTCGACCACGCGCAGCAGGTGGCCGTCCTCGTACTCGGGGTCGAGCCGGGTGCGGATGCGGTGCGTCGCGCCGTTGGCATGCAGGTAGAGGCCGGTCTCGGTGGCCAGGAAGATCTGGCCGTCGTAGCTCGTCACGTCGACATAGGCGCGCGTGTCGTCGAGCGCCGAGACGTCCTGGAAGCCGTCGACGTGGTTGCCGTGCAGCAGCGTGCCGCCGCGGCCGCAGGCCCAGACCGAGTCCTCGCGCTCGACATGGATGCGCGAGATGGCCGGCATGCCGCTGGCGACGGCTTTCCACGGGCGCCGGCCGTCGCCGCAGTACAGCACGCCGTCGTTCACGTTCTGGAACCAGCCGCCCGCGTAGACCTCCTGCTCGTTCGCGCCGGCGATCGTCTTGAAGCTGATGCTCTTCTTCTCGCCCTTCTCGCGCAGCAGCCCGGTGTCCATGTGTTCCCAGGCCCCCGGCTTCGTCCGGCGATAGATCTGGCCGCCGCCGCCGCAGGCATGGAGCCGCCCGCCGATCTGGGCCAGCGCGATCATGCTGCCCCAGCCTTCGGAGTCGTCGCTCCACAGGCCGGCGCCTTCGATGCGCTCGGTCATGGCCTCGCCGCCGGGCGGCAGGTGCATCACGTCGCCTTCCTCGGTGAGGAAGACGAAGGCCGCGGCCGCGCCGGGGTCGCCGGGCGGAGGCGAGAAGAAGAGGCCGTCGGCGACCGTGGCCGGCAGGTCGGTGAAGCGCCAGAGCGGATCGTGGCCCGCGCGGTACTGGCACAGGCGCGCGAAGCCCTCGAAGCGCGCGTCGGCGTTGGAGCAGGCCAGGAAGAGATCGTCGCGTCCGTGCGGCGCCGCGGCCTCGATCTGCAGCCGTATCCGGTCGGGTTGGGTCAGGGGCGTCATCGTCGTGCTCGGTGCTTTCTCGTCGTCATTCCACGCGCCACGCGTTCTGCAGCAGTTCGCGCAGTTCGGCGGAGGTCTTCGTCAGGCCCCGTCCGAGCATTTCGTCGGGGATGGTCTTGAAGGCGTCCCGGATCGGCTGCTCGAACTGCCGCTTGCAATCGGGCTTGACCTCGTCCAGCGCGTCGATCGAGATGTCCAGGACATCCTTCAGCGTGACCGTGCCGTTGCTGCCTATTTTCGCGCGCATGCCTTCGGAGATCTTCCGATGGACTTCGGCATGGTCGTCCTTGTTCAGGCAGATCGACGGCCCCTTGTCGAGCGAGGGCGCGCCGGGCATGCGCACGCCCGGGTCGAGGCGGGTGCCCACGCGCAGGATGAAGTCGGGCACGACGTGGTGCGCGGCCTCGCCGTCGCCGCACTTGTTCTCGTCGTAGGGCTCGGGCTCGCAGTCGTCCTTGTCGCCGGTGATGCGGGTGCCGTCCTTGCCGCCGCCGCCGCTGGTGTCGGTGGCCGGCGCGGGGGCGGTGGTGGTCTCCTTGGCGCGGGCGCGCTCCTCGGCGATCTGCTGCTCGAGCGAATCGCGCACCTTGGCGTCGTAGGCATGGAAGCCCTTCGATTCCCAGGGCAGCAGCGACTCGAGGAAGTTGCTGCTGGCGTAGTCCTGCTTGTAGGCGGCGAGCTGGTCCACCGCCTGGTCGTAGAGCGACTGTTCGCGCGGGGTCTGCGGCGTGATGCCGGTCAGCGCCTTTTTCGCCTCGTAAATGGCCGCGTAGTGGTCGCCGATCGGCATCACCACCAGCACGATGACCGCGATCAGGTTGCCCTTGCCGCCGCCCGCGGGCTTGGGCAGCTGGGTGCGCGGCATGGTCGCCGGCGGGCGCCACTTGGGCATGTCGGTGACGGTCGGCGTCTTGCCGGTGTCGAGGAAGGCCAGCTGCACCGGCTGCTCGCCCAGCGAGGCGCGCAGCAGCGAGCTGTAGCCCGACAGGTTGGCGGCGCTGGCGACCTTCGCCTTGCCGGTCTTCTCGTCGTCGCTGCCGTAGTAGGCGATCTCGGCGCCATCGGCCTGCGCCTTGGCCAGCAGGGCCTCGGCCTGGCTGTCGTCGATCGCCGGCCGGTCCTCGGGCGGCCAGCGCTTGCCGCGGTCCTTCTTGTAGATCAGCTCGCCGCCGGTGTTGCGCTTGTTCATCCAGAAGCTGTCGCCGTCGCGCACCAGCCACTGGCCGTTGACCCGCACCACCGTCGAGGCGGTCTTGGGCTCGGCGATGTCGCCCACCGTGCCCGAACTGATGCCCTTGGCCGCGCCCGGCTCGTCGCCCGTGACGTGCGTGACCTGACTGTCGAACTTGAAGGCCTTGAGCGAGGTCAGGAAGACGTTGCGCGAAGCGTTGGCATCGTCGCCGAGCCGGCCGGTGATCTGGTAGGGGATGGGCGGGGTGGACGAGCCGATCGGCGTCTTGCAGACGTCGGGCGAGGTGCACACCACCAGCGCCTGGCCGACGTCGCGGCCCGCCTCGGGCGGTGGATCGCTGGCCGGCGTCTGCGGCCGGGGCTTGCCCACGATCACCGCGACGCGGGCGATGCGTCCCGTCGCGCCCGAGGGCAGCGCCGTGCCGAGGCCATCGAGGCCGGCGGGCTTGGCAAGCGAGGCACCGGCCTTGGGGTCGAGCGCCATGCTCAGCAGAGGTCGATGACGTGGCCGTTGATGCGCACCGGCCCCGCGGCGCGGAAGTCGAAGCGCGTGCCGGTCAGGGTCACCTGGCCGTCCTTGGTCATCTCGAGGCGGCTCTTGCCGACGGTGATCACCAGCGTCTCGCCCACGTCGAGCGAGAAGTCCTCGCCGATGGTCTCGGTCTTGCTCTTGCCGACCGCCACCGTCTGCGTCAGGCCGACCAGCGAGGTCTTGGCGATGCCGACCTCCTCGGAGGAGGTCAGTGCGACGAAGCGGTTCATGTTCTGCAGCACCGTCAGCAGCTCGTTGGCCTTGATCGTCTCGACGCGGTTGTTGCCGATGGTGATGGTCTCGTCGTGGCCGACGTTCTCGGTGCGGTCGTGGCCCACCTGCACCGTCTCGTCGTGGTCGATGGTCTTGGCGCGGTCGTGGCCGACCCAGTGCGTCTCGTCGTTCTCGACCTCGATGTCCTGGTTGCGCTCGGCATGCAGCCACACCTGCTCGGCGCCCTTCTTGTCCTCGAAGCGGAAGGCGTTGGCATTGGCGTCGGTCGCGCCCTCGGAGCTGCGCGACAGCAGGCCGCTCTGCGTGGCGTTGGCCGGCAGGTCCCACGGCGGCATGTTGTCGGCGTTGTAGACGCGGCCGGTGACGATCGGCCGGTCGGGGTCGCCGTTCTCGAAGTCGACGATCACCTCCTGGCCGATGCGCGGGATCTGGATGCCGCCGAAGTTGGTGCCGGCCCAGGGCGAGGAGACGCGGACCCAGCACGAGCTGTTCTCGTCCTTCGGGCAGTAGCGGTTCCAGTGGAAGCTCAGCTTCACGCGGCCGTACTGGTCGGTCCAGAGCTCGCGCCCGGCCGGGCCGGTGACGATGGCGGTCTGCGGGCCCGTGGTGCGCGGGCGCGGCACGGTGGGCGCGTCGGCGCGGTAGACCTTGCTGGTGGGGATCACCTCGAAGTCGACGCGGCACTCGAACTGCTCCTGCCCCGAGGCCTCGCCCGGCTCCTGCAGGCGCAGCCGCGCGGCGGTGACCAGGTAGGCGCGGTTGGCCTCGTTCTGCGGATGGCGCTCGAGCGTGAAGGTGCAGCCCGGCACCACGGCGCGCAGATTGCCCGAGCCGCTCGCGCGTTCGCCGCGGCTGCCGGTTTCTTCCATGCGCCGGCGCACCAGCTGCTCGCCCTCGGACTCGGCCGTGTAGTCGCCGGGCCAGGCGTAGCGCTCGCGCTCGTTCTGCGCGGTCTTGCGCGGCATCGCGCTGACCTGCTGCAGCCGCGCCTTGGGCCGCTCGAAGTCGAAGTCGTCGGTCACCCAGCGCCCGCTCTGCAGCGCCTCGAAGGCGCAGAAGCTGTCGCAGTGCTCCTCGCGCACCGTGTCCTCGGCGGCGTGGAACGGGATCTTCTCGTAGGCCGCGTTCGCGAACGGCTGGTGCGCGCCCATCTCGTCGACGATCACCAGCGTGTGCTTGTCCTGCGCATGCTCGAACCAGAAGTACAGGCCCCACTCGTGCAGCAGCCGCGCGACGAAGTCGAAGTCGGTCTCGCCGTACTGCACCTGGAAGTCGCGCGGCGGATAGCTCTGCGAGCTGCGGATGTCGAGCGGCAGGCCGTAGGGCGAGAGCACCTCGCGCACGATGTCGAGCACGGTCTTGTGCTGGAAGATGCGGTAGTCGCTGCTGCGCGTGGCGAGCGTGAGCCAGGGCTCGATCACCGCCTCGTAGAGCGCGCGGCGGTTCTCCAGCCGCAGGAAGCGCACGCGCGTGACCAGGCCCGCGATGTGGCGCTCGCCACCGCCCGCGCCGGGCCGGCCGTCGAGCAGGATGTGCACCGCGAGCGGCTCGCCCACGAGCTGCTTGATCGCGACGTTGGCGGCCTGGCGCTCGTTGAAGCCCGGCTGCTCGGGTGTGGTCAGCGTGACCGTGTAGGCGTAGAGCTGGCTCAGTCCCTCGCTGCCCTCGATGGCCACCGGCTCGAGCGCCGGCGCGTTGCCCCATTGCGGCATGGCGCTCGAGGTGACTCGCAGGACGCGCGTGGCTCGCGATGCGCTCGGCATGGATTCGATCTCCCTGAAGTCGTCGCCGCCGCCACGGCCGCGCACCGGCGCGGCAGGCGTGGAACAGGCCCCCTTTCTACCGAGCCGTCATGAAACTTCGAAGACCGTTTCCCTCAGTCGCGCTGTAGGACAAGGCCGTGCCGAGGCAGGGAAAGGCGAGAAATGGAGTCGAAAGAATTCGAAATGGCCCGGCCGGGCTTCGGCGGCTTCAGTGCGCCGGCACGAGGTGCGAGGCGATCACCGACTGCCACAGCCGGTAGCCTTCGTCGGTCATGTGCAGCCGGTCGCCGCGGAACAGCTCGGGCCGCGGCTTGCCGTCGGCCCCGAGCATCGGCGTGAAGATGTCGATGTACTCGCTGTTGGGCAGCCGGTTGAGGTAGGCCGAGACCATGTGGTTGGTCTCGCGGATCAGCGGCATCAGGTGCTCGCGCGAGGGGCTGGGCTTGACCGAGACGAAGCTGATGCGCGCATCGGGCAGCTCGTTGCGCACCACGTTGGCGAAGCGCACGAAGGCATCGAGCACCTGCAGCGGCGTGCGGCCCTCGGCGAGGTCGTTGTCGCCCGCGTAGACGATCACCTGGCGCGGCCGGTAGCGCACCACCAGGTCGTGCGCGAACAGGCTGCAGTCGGCCAGGGTGGAGCCGCCGAAGCCGCGGTTGACGATGCCGGGCACGCCGGCGAAGTCCTGCGAGAGGCGGGTCCACATGCGCACCGTGGAGCTGCCCACGAACACCACGCCGCCGGGCGGCGGCAGGCCGTCCTGGTCGGCGCGCGCGAAGGCCTCGAGCTCGCGGTGCCAGCGCACGCGCGCGGCGAGGTAGTCGGCCGAGGAGACGACCGGGTCGAAGCTGGCGGCGGGTGCCGGGGCGGTGACGGGTACCTGGGCCTGGGCGGCGAACGAGGCCGCCAGCAGGGCCAGCGCGGCGAGCGCGGTCTTCATCGAAAACATGGAGCGGGAAGGAAAAGCGGGCAGGCGGACCATCGGAAAAGCCGAAGCTGGGCAGGGAACGGGCGCCGCGCGCGGCGCCCGCCAGGCCTCAGATTGTCTTCTCGATCAGCGCGCCCTTGAAGAGCACCGGGCCGGTCGGCCCGCCTTCGCTCGGCACGCCGCCCTTGGGCTCGAGGCTGATCGCGAGCGTGGGCACGGCGCGCACGTCGGCTTCGCTGGCCGGCAGCCGCAGGCCCGGCGCGCGGTCGAGCACGCCCAGCGAGCGCGGCGCGCCGCCCGGCGGCAGGGCCCACAGCTGCAGCGACTTGTCGGCGCCTTCGCTGAAGCCGCCCACGCGCTGCAGCACCAGCTGGCGCTTCTTCGGATCGAAGGTCACGAGCATCGAGGCCGCGTCCTTGTCGTCGGACAGCACCGCCACGTACTGCACCGCGGGTGCATTCAGCAGCTGGTCGCGCAGGTTCAGGCCGACCGTGACCGCGAGCACCGTGGCCAGCGCGCCGGCCGCGGTCGCGCCGCGCCACAGCGCGAGGCTGCCGAGCCAGCCGCCCGCTGGCTTGCGCTGCTGGGCGGCAGTGGCAGCTTCGCGCTGGCGGGCCAGCGCGAGCTGGGCCTGCTCGGCGTCGATCATGTTGCGGATGCGGGTCCACACGGCCGGATCGGGCACGACCGGGCTCTGCAGCTCGGTCATGCTGGCCAGGCGGCCCTGCCAGACCAGCGCGGCGGCGCGCACCGGCGCCTGTTCGCGCGCGAGGGTCTCGAAGCGGCGGCGCGCGCCGCCGCGCAGGGTGCCGAGCGCGTGGCTCGCGGCCAGCAGCTCCAGCAGTTCGGGATGGGCGGTGAGTTTCATGGCGGGGCTACTTTCTCTGCGCCTACGCGAAGCGTCCCATGCAGACGCGCAGTTTCTCCAGGCCGCGCCGGATCCAGGTCTTGACCGTGCCCAGCGGCAGCTTGAGCTGGTCGGCCAGTTCGCCATGGCTGAGCTCGCGCAGGTAGGCCAGGCTGACCACCTCGCGCTGCCGGCCCTCGAGCTGGCTCAGGCACTGGTGCAGCGCCCAGGCCTGCTCGCTGGCATCGGCCGTGTCGGCCGGGTTCGGTGCATCGGATTCGAGGGTGTCGGCCAGCAGCTCGTCGAATTCCTGCGTGAGCTGGGCCCGGTCGGCGGTGCGGCGGCGCAGCAGGTCGAGCGCGCGGCTGCGCACGATCAGCCCGAGCCAGGCCAGCGGCGGGCTCAGGCTGGCGCGGTAGTCGCCGGCCACGCGCCAGACGGTGAGAAAGCTCTCCTGCAGCACGTCCTCGGCCCATTCGCGCTGGCGTACCACGCGCATCGCGAGGCCCATGAGCTTCGGGGCGGTCCGGTCGTACAGGATGCGCAGGGCGGCTTCGTCGCGATGGCCGATCCGGTCGATCAGCGCCATCAGCTCGGCGTCGGGGCTGGGTGCGGTCATGCGCGGATTGTGGGGCATCGCTTTCCATCCCTGGAATACGCCCGCGCCGCGGCGCCGGATTCAACCGGTTTTTGACGCCGGCTGAATCCATCGGCGCATCGCGCGCGTACAGGCGCAAGAGGCCGTCGAAACTCACGACAACAACGGACCGCTTCTTCTTTCACCTCTCCCGAAGCCGATCTGAAAAAGGAAACGATCATGCACATCCGCACCCTGAACGCCCTGGCCGCCGCGCTGGCCGTGGTTGGGCTCGCCGCCTGCTCCGGCATGGGCGCCAAGCCCGCCGCGATGTTCTCGCAGGCCTCCCTGCCCGACGCGGTGAAGGTGCCGGCCGGCCACACGGTGGCCATGGAAACCGTGGGCACCGGCGACATCACCTACGAATGCCGCGTCAAGGCCAACGCCGCCGGCCAGTACGAGTGGTTCTTCGTCGGCCCCGATGCGAAGCTCTGGGACCGCGCCGGCAAGCAGGTCGGCAAGTACTACGGCCCGCCCGCCACCTGGGAAAGCGCCGACGGCTCGAAGGTCACGGCCACGCAGGTCGCGGTCGCTCCGAACGGCACCGGCAACATCCCGCACCAGCTCGTGAAGGCCAACCCCGCCACGGGCGCCGGTGCCATGCAGAACGTGAGCTACATCCAGCGCGTGGCGACCCAGGGCGGCGTGGCGCCGGGCGCGGCCTGCGGTGCCTCGAACATGGGCCAGAAGCAGGTCGTGAAGTACCAGGCCGACTACATCTTCTACCGCGCGGGCTGAGCCCTCGCGCACCTTGAAGACCGGGGCCGCGACCCCGGTTTTCCGTTGCCTCATGCCCCCGCGCGGCCCCCCTTTTGGGTGGGTCGTTTGAAACATTTGTGAACGTATACTGCCCCGCACATAACAGGAGCGGGGCGCTGCGGCGCGCGGGGCGGAGCATGAGGAACATCGCGATCGTGATCGCGCTCTGCGTGGGCGCGTGGTATTACTTCATCGGCGGTCGCAAGCTCGATGAACCGCTGGTCCGCCAGTACTACGAGCAGGAGGCGCACGCCATCCTCTCGCGCGATCCCGAGCGGCTGTGCAAGCAGCTCAGCAGCCGGGCCGTGGTGCAGGACCGCACCACCGTGCTCGGCCAGTCGCAGGACAGCACCCTGAACCGCGCCCAGGCCTGCGATGCCGCGCGCGAGAGCTTCAAGACCTTCGAGGTGATCGGCGAGGCCATGGGCGGCATCCTGACCATCGAGTACGACTACCACCTCGATTCGGTCGAGCTCGCCTCCGACCGCAAGAGCGCCATCGTCAAGGGCACCAGCCGGCTCAAGATGGGCGAGCAGGCGATGCAGTTCGCCTCCAGCTTCGAGCAGCGCATCGAGCGCGAGCTCGGCCAGGTGCGGCTGGTGCGTTCCGACCAGAGCACGCTGGTGCGCCTGCAGGGCGCCGGCGCGATGCGGCAGAGCGATTTCTTCAAGAAGTGAGGGCCGTGCCATGAGCACCCGTGACCGCATCCGCGAGGACGACGACCGGCCCGCGCCGCCGCCGTTCTGGCACCGCCTCAACAGCTTCTTCGCCTTTCCGTTCCAGATGCGCCCGCTGATGTACGGGCTGGCGCTCGCGCTGTGCAGCCTGCTGTTCGAGGCGGTGTTCTTCCTGCCCGACGTGCTGGCGATCCTGCTGATCGAGCTGGGCATCGTGCTGGCCGCGAGCCGCTACGGCTTCAAGGTGGTGGCGCTGGGCTCGCGCGGCATCTGGCGCTCGGCCGACTTCCCGCGCACGCTCGACGACGAGTGGGTCAACCTGCCGTGGAAGCTGTTCGCGATCTCGCTGGTGCAGGGCATCGCGATCGGCGCGCTGGCCAAGCTCGACCCGATGCTCGCGACGGTCGGCGTGTTCGTCATGTCCTTCACCTTCCCGGCCGCGGTGATCGTGCTGGTGCAGTCGTGCAGCTTCTTCCAGGCGATGAACCCCGGCTACGTATGGGAGACGATGCGCATCATCGGCTGGCCCTATGCGCTGCTGTGCTTCTTCCTGTTCCTGCTGAGCACCGGCGCGCAGATCGCGATCGCCATGCTGCTGCCGGTGATGAACGGACGCATCGCGCTGCCGATCATCAACTTCGCCTTCATCTATTTCGGCTGGGTGATGGCCAGCCTGCTGGGCTACGTGATGTACCAGCATCATGCGGCGCTGGGCATCGACCTGCTGCCCGGCGGCGGCGTGGACGACGGTGCACCGGTGGACCGCCGCACGCCCGAGCAGATCGCGGCGCAGCGCCTCGACGCCGAGGTCGCGCAGTGCATCACCGACGGCGACCTCGCGGCCGCGCTCGGCCTCGCCTACGAGGCGCAGCGCACCGCGCCTTCGGACGACCTCGCGGCGCAGCGGCGCTACCACCGCGTGCTGGCGCTCGTGCCCGACAAGAAGGACACGATGCTCGACCAGGCGCGCCGCTTCATCCCGCTGCTGATGCGGCGCGACCTCGCGTCCGAGGCGCTCAAGGTGTTCAAGACCTGCCGCGAGAAGGACAAGGCCTTCGCGCTCGAGGACGCCGCGATGGTGATCGCGATGGCGCGCGCCGAGTGGCGCGGCGGCGATGCCCACGGCACCCTGGCGCTGCTGTCGGGCTTCGACCGGCGCTTCCGCGGCCATGCCGCGATCCCGCAGGCCTACGAGCTGGCCGCGCGCGTGCTGGTGCAGGGGCTGGGCCGCTCGGACATGGCGCAGCCGATCCTGACCACGCTCGAGAACCGCTACCCGGACAGCGAGCAGACGAAGGAAGTGCGCTGGCTGCTGCGGCCGGCGCCGGGCGTGGCGGCTTCGGCCTGAGCCGCCTCAGCTCTCCTTCCAGCCCCCGCCGAGCACCTTGTAGATCGTGAGCCGGTTGGTCTGCTCGGTGAGCTGCAGGCCGATCAGCGTCTGCTGCGCGGCGTAGTAGGCGCGCTGCGCATCGAGCACGTCGAGGTAGCTGCTGGCGCCGCTGCGGAACAGCGACTGCGACAGCGAGAAGCTGCGCGAGGTGGCGTCGAGCAGCGAGCGCTGCGCGTCCAGCCGCTCGGCCAGCGTGCGGCGCTCGGCCAGCGCATCGGCCACTTCGCGGAACGCGGTCTGCACCGTCTTCTCGTAGCTCGCGAGCTGGATCTTCTGCTGCGCCTCGGCCACGCGCAGGTTGGCGCGGTTGGCGCCGCCGTCGAAGATCGGCACGCTGATCGAGGGCGCGAAGCTCCAGGCGCTGCTGCCGCTGGCGAACAGGCCCGACAGCGTGCTGCTGGCCGTGCCCGCCGAGGCGGTGAGCGCGATGCGCGGGAAGAAGGCGGCGCGCGCGGCGCCGATGTCGGCGTTGCTCGCGCGCAGCGCATGCTCGGCCGCGAGCACGTCGGGCCGCTGCTGCAGCACGCTCGAGGGCAGGCCGGCCGGCGGCACCAGCAGTCGCGCGGCGGGCGCGGGTTCGGCGGTGGCGGCGCTCGCCGTGGCAGTGGCGGTGCCCGGATCGGTCGCGGCCGGCGTGGGCAGCAGCTCGGCCGGCGGCGTGGCGCCGACCAGCAGCGCGAGCGCGTTGCGGTCCTGCTCGACCTGGCTGTCGAAGGCGGCCGCGTCGGCGCGCGCCGCATCGACCGTGCTCTGGGCCTGCGCGAGCGCGAGGCCCGACTGCGCGCCCAGGCCATGGCCGCGCTGGATCAGGTCGAAGGAACGGCGCTGGCTCTCGAGCGTGTGGCGCGCGAGCTGCAGCCGCTGCTCGTCGGCCGCGAGCTGCAGCCAGGCGGTGGCGACCGAGGCCACCAGGCTGATCTGGGTGCCGCGCTGCGTGGCCTCGGTCTGGAAGAAGCTCTGCAGCGCCGCCTCGCTGAGGTTGCGCACGCGGCCGAACAGGTCGATCTCGTAGCTCGTGAGGCCGAGGTCGGCGCTGTACTGCGTGGCGTAGCGCGGCTCGCCGCCGGTCGAGAGGCTGCCCGGCGTGCGCGAGCGGCTGCCGCCGGCGCCGGCGTCGATGGTGGGAAAGAGCCCGGCGCGCGCGATGCCGTATTGGGCACGCGCGCGCTCGATGTTGAGCGCGGCCACGCGCAGGTCGCGGTTGTTGGCGAGCGCGAGCTCGATGACGGCGCGCAGCTTCGGCTCGACGAAGAAGTCGCGCCAGCCCGCGTCGAGCGGCGTGGCGGCTTCGACATTGGCCGAGGGCAGGGTCTGCGGCACCGGCAGCGCGGGCGCCTGGTAGTCGGGCGCGAGGTTGACGCAGCCCGCGAGCACGGCGGCGGCGACGAGCGTCAGCGAACGCAAGGGGAGGGCGCGTTGCATCAGTGGCCTCCTTGCTCGGCGGTCTGCGCGGGTGCGAGGGGCTCGTCCTTCGGCGCGGCCTTGCGCCGCCCCGCGAGCCAGCCGCGGATCAGCGCGAAGAACAGCGGCACGAAGAAGATGCCGAGCGCGGTGCCGACCACCATGCCGCCGAGTACCGCGGTGCCGATCGACTGGCGGCCACCCGCGCCGGCGCCGGTGCCGATGGCCAGCGGCAGCACGCCGAAGCCGAAGGCCAGCGAGGTCATCAGGATCGGGCGCAGCCGCAGGCGCACCGCCTGCAGCGTGGCGTCGAGCACGCTCTTGCCCTGTTCCTGCAGCTGCTTCGCGAACTCCACGATCAGGATCGCGTTCTTCGACGACAGCCCCACGGTGGTCAGCAGGCCGACCTGGAAGTACACGTCGTTGCTCAGGCCGCGCAGGCTGGTGAACAGCAGCGCGCCCACGATGCCCAGCGGCACCACCAGGATCACCGAGAACGGCACCGACCAGCTCTCGTAGAGCGCGGCGAGGCACAGGAACACGAACAGGATCGAGATCGCGTAGAGCAGCGGCGCCTGCGCGCCCGACAGCCGTTCCTGGAACGAGGCGCCGGTCCATTCGTAGCCGATGCCCGGCGGCATCTGCTTCATCACCTCCTCGACCGCGGCCATCGCATCGCCCGAGCTCACGCCCGGCGCGGCATCGCCCACGAACTCGTAGCTCGGGCTGCCGTTGTAGCGCTGCAGCTGCGGCGAGCCGTAGCTCCAGCGCGAGCTCGAGAAGGCCGGGAACGAGACCATCTGGCCCAGGCCGTTGCGCACGCTCCAGCGGTCGATGTCCGAGGGCAGCATGCGGAAGTCGGTGTCGCCCTGCATGTAGACGCGCTTCACGCGGCCCTTGTCGAGGAAGTCGTTGATGTAGGTGCCGCCCATGGCGCTCGACAGCGTGCTGTCGATGTCGGCGGTGGCCAGGCTCAGCGCGCCGGCGCGTGCGTCGTCGATGTCGACCGCGAACTCGGGCGTGTCGTCGAGGTTGTTGCTGCGCACGTTCATCACCTCGGGCCGGCGGCTCAGCAGGTCGATGGCCTGGTCGCGGGCCTTCACCAACGCGTCGTGGCCCAGGCCGTTGATGTCCTTCAGGTGGAAGTTGAAGCCGGCGTTGGCGCCCAGGCCGCGCACGGCCGGCGGCAGCAGCACGAAGACGCGCGCGTCGCGCACCGTCGACAGGTCCTTGTTGGCGCGCCGCGCGAGCTCGGCGGCCGACTGGCCCTTGCCGGTGCGCTCGGCCCAGTCCTTGAGCTTGACGAAGGCGCGCGCCGAGCTCTGGTCGCCGTTCTGGCCGGTGAGGATGTTCACGCTCAGCACCTCGGGCTGCTTGGCGAAGTACTGCTGCACCTGCTCGGTCACGGGCTGCAGCCGCGCGTTCGAGGCGCCCGGTGGCAGGGTCACCTGCACCTGCAGGAAGGCCTGGTCCTCGTCGGGCAGGAAGGAGGTCGGCAGCCGCATGAAGAGCAGCGCCATCACGCCCGCGATCAGCAGGTAGACCACGATGCTGCGCTTGCCGCGCCGCACGATGCCGCCGACCACGCCCTCGTAGCGCGCGGCATTGCGGTCGAAGCCGCGGTTGAAGGCCGCGAAGAAGCGGTCGACCCGGCCCAGCAGGCCGGCGCGCGGCGCCGCATGGCCGCCCTTGGCGACCGGCTTGAGCAGCGTGGCGCACAGCGCGGGCGTCAGCGTGAGCGCCACGAACACCGACAGCGCCATCGCCGAGACGATGGTGATCGAGAACTGGCGGTAGATCACGCCGGTGGAGCCGCCGAAGAAGGCCATCGGCACGAACACCGCCGACAGCACCAGCGCGATGCCCACCAACGCGGGCGTGATCTCGGCCATCGACTTGCGCGTGGCCTCCTTGGGCGAGAGGCCTTCCTCGTGCATCACGCGCTCGACGTTCTCGACCACCACGATGGCGTCGTCCACCAAGAGGCCGATCGCCAGCACCATGCCGAACATGGTGAGCGTGTTGATCGAGTAGCCGGCCATCGACAGCACGCCGAAGGTGCCCAGCAGCACCACCGGCACCGCGATCGCGGGGATCAGCGTGGCGCGGAAGTTCTGCAGGAACACATACATCACCAGCACCACCAGCAGCATGGCCTCGAGCAGCGCCTTCACCACCTCGTCGATCGAGGCGCTGACGAAGGGCGTGGTGTCGTAGCTCACGAAGGTCTGCAGCTGGTTCGGGAACAGCGGCTTGAGCTCCTCGACCTTGGCATTCACCGCCTCGGCCACCTGCACCGCGTTGGCGCCGTCGGCCAGCACCACGCCCAGGCCGGCACCGGGCCGGCCGTCGAGCTGCGAGCGCACCGTGAGGTTCTCGGCGCCGAGCTCGACGCGCGCCACGTCCTTCAGCCGCACCACCGCGCCGTCGGGTGTCACGCGCAGCACCACGTTCTCGAACTGCTCCGCGGTCTGCAGCTTGCTGCGCGCGGTGATGGTGGCGTTGAGCTGCTGCTGCGCGGCCGCCGGCAGCGCGCCGAGCTGGCCGGCCGACACCTGCGCGTTCTGCGCCGTGATGGCGGCGTTCACGTCCGAGGGCATCAGCGCGTACTTGCGCAGCTTGTCGGGATCGAGCCACAGCCGCATGGCGTAGCCGGTGCCCAGGGTCTGGACCTCGCCCACGCCGTCGATGCGGCTGATCACGTCGACCAGGTTGCTGCTGATGTAGTCGCCCACGTCCACGGCCGAGGCGCTGCCGTCGGCCGAGAACATCGAGACGATCATCAGGAAGTCGTTGCCGCCCTTGGTGACGGTGACGCCGCGGCTCTGCACCTGCTGCGGCAGCCGCGACATGGCCTGCTGCAGCTTGTTCTGCACCTGCATCTGCGCCACGTCGATGCTGGTGCCGGGGTTGAAGGTCAGCGACAGCCGGGCCACGCCCGAGGAGTTGCTGGTCGACTGCATGTAGAGCAGGTTGTCCAGCCCCTTGAGCTGCTGCTCGATCACCTGCGTGACCGAGTCCTCGACCGTCTTGGCCGAGGCGCCGGTGTAGGTGGCGTTGATCGACACGCGCGGCGGCGCGATGTCGGGGTACTGCTCGAGCGGCAGCGTGCGGATCGCCATCAGGCCCGCGAGCATGACGACGATGGAGAGCACCCACGCGAAGATGGGTCGGTCGATGAAGAACTGCGCCATGGCCCGACCTCAGCGCGCCACGGGATCGGTGGCGGCATCGGCCGCGTCGGGCGCGACGGCGGCCACCGGGCCGGCCGCGGCGCGCGCGCCGAGGTCGACCACCTTGACCTTGTCGCCGACCTTCACGCGCTGCGAGCCCTCGGTCATCACGCGGTCGCCCGGGGCGAGGCCGTCGAGCACCTGCCAGCGCGTGCCGATCGCGCGGCCGACCTGGATCGGGCGCTTCGCGACCTTGTTCTCGGCATCGATCACCAGCGCCGAGGCGCTGCCGTCGGGCGCGCGCGTCACGGCCTGCTGCGGCACCAGCAGCGCGGCGGCGTTCACGCCCTCCTGCAGCACGGCGCGCACGTACATGCCCGGCATCAGCAGCCGGTCGGGGTTGGGCACCACCGCGCGCAGGGTCACGCTGCCGGTGCCGGCATCGACGGTGACGCCGCTGAAGGTGAGGCGCCCGGGGTGCGGGTACTTGCTGCCGTCCTCGAGCACCAGCTGGATGCGCGCCTCGGCATCGCTGGCGCGCTGCAGCCGGCCGCTGGCGAGCTCGCGCTTGAGCCGCAGCAGCTCGCTGCTCGACTGCGTGACGTGCACGTGGATCGGGTCGAGCTGCTGCACCGTGGTCATCGCGGTGGCCTGGTTGGCCGTGACCAGCGCGCCCGGCGTGACGCTCGAGAGCTCGGCCCAGCCGCTGATCGGCGAGGTGATGCGGGTGTAGCCGAGCTGGATGCGCGCGGTCTGCTCGGCCGCGCGCGCCACGCCGAGGTCGGCCTCGGCCTGCTGCTCGGCGGCCTGCGTCTCGTCAAAGACCTGGCGGCTGATGGCATCGATCTTCACCAGCTCGGCATTGCGGCGCGCCACGGTGCGCGAGGTGGCGAGCGCCGACTCGGCCTTGCGCACGCTGGCCTGCGCGCTGGCATGGGCCGCCTGCAGCGAGGCCGGGTCGAGCTGGTAGAGCACCTGGCCGGCCTTGACCTGCGAGCCTTCGGTGAACAGCCGTTCCTTGAGGATGCCGCCGACCTGCGGCCGGATCTCGGCGATGACCGGGGCCGCGGTGCGGCCCGGCAGTTCGGTGCTCAGCGCCAGCGTCTCGTGCTTGAGCGTGACGGTGCCGACTTCCCGTTCCGGCGCGGCGGCCCCTGCCTTGGGCGTGGCGGCCTCGTTGCGCGAGCAGCCGGCGAGCGTGATGGCGGCGGCCAGCGCGAGGGCGGTCATGAGCAGCGGGAAGGGACGGCGTGTGTGAGCGGGCATGGGCAGGGGGAAGTGACGAGGGCCCCAAATGGAGCGAACGGGCGCTCCCGAGTTCAATGCAGGAGGAGACCCGGAGCGAGCTTTACAGAGAGAAAGCCCTGCAAGTGCGATGCCAACCATGACAAAGTCGTGTGACAGCCGCTTGGCTGGAATGCAAAGTTAAGTATCGCTAGCGTTTGCCGAGCAAGTCCTTGCGAACTGTGTGGGTCTCCGACCGGCGGCCGGAAACCGCGGAACGGCTCAGGCGCGCTGCAGCGCGCGCGTGACCATATCGTCGGGCGCGAGCCGCAGCAGGTGCGGCAGCAGGCCCACCGCCTTGTCGCGCTCGCCCGCGTGCAGCAGCCCGTTGGCGCACACCGACAGCGTGTCGGCCAGCTCGGGATGGTCGGGCGCGGTCTTCAAGAGGATGGTGCAGAGCCGGCGCGCGTCCTCGAACTGGCGGATGCGCACGAAGCGGCGCGCCAGCCGTGCCATGTCGTCGGGCTTGAGGCGCACGCCGGGCTTCGCCTGGTCGAGGTAGGTGGTGAAGCTCGCGTGCTGCAGCGCCAGCGTGTCGGGGTCGGTGGCGCTCAGGCGGAAGATGCGCCGCGCCGCGGCATGGAAGTCGTCGCCGGCCGGTTGCAGCCGCGCGGTGTTGAACCAGGCGCGCAGGGTGTCGGCGTCGTTCGGGCGCAGCGCCGCGGCGGCGCGCCACTCGCTGCTGGCCGACTCGAACTTCATCGCCGCGCCCAGCCGCCGCGCGTTGGCGACGCGGCGCTGGAATTCGCCATCGCCGCCATCGTGGTCGCGCGCGCTCGCGCGCTCGGCCGCCAGCGTCTCGGGCGTCTTCACGCGCCCGAGTGCCAGCGCGAGCGTCATCAGCACCGCACCGCTCAACAGCCCGCCCAGGTGCGCCATGTAGGCGATGCCCTGGCCGCCCACCAGGTGCTGCAGCAGCTCGTTGGCGATCCAGGCCGGCAGCAGCAGCAGGGCCGGTGCCGTGACGTAGTTGAAGTAGAAGAACAGCTGGTAGAAGAAGCGGATGCGCCGCAGCCGGTACATCACGGCATACATGCCCATCAGCGCCGACACCGCGCCCGAGGCGCCGAGGCCGTAGCTGCCCTTGCCCGCATAGGCCCAGTCGGCCAGCGCCGAGGCGCCGACGGCGCCCAGGAGGTAGAAGCTCAGGAAGGTGGTGCGCCCGAGTGCCAGTTCGACCGAGAAGCCGAACAGGAACAGGAACAGCATGTTGCCCAGCAGGTGGCCGGTGCTGCCGTGCAGGAAGGCGGCCGTGATCCAGGTCCAGGGCTTGAACTCGGCGTCCTTCGCGTAGTCCTGCGCCCAGCGCTCGGTGAAGGGCGCGGGCCACTGGGCATCGAACTGCTGGCGCTCGCGCTTCCATTCGTCGAAGCGCGGATGCGCGGGCGTGATCACCTCGTCGGCGCGCAGCTGGCGCAGGAACACGCGCTCGTGCTGCAGGCCCTCGAGCAGCTCGTCGGTGCGCTTGAGCTTGAGCAACTGCCGCGCGGCCTCGGCGCGCGGCGACTGCGTGCGCTCCAGCCAGTCGACGAAGGCCGGCAGCTCGAGCGCCGGCAGCGCGCTCTTCGCGTAGTAGCGCGCGGCGCGTTCCTGCGCGTTCTCCTCGCTGCGCTGCGGGCCCCAGAACACCAGCATGTTCACGAGGATCAGCAGCACCGTCATCCACGGCGGGTTGCGCCAGCTCGGGCGGTTCTCGAGCGGGATGGCGTAGAACATGGCGGGCCCTGCGGGTCGCTGCGCTGCCGAGGGCCGGCGCGATCAGCCGAGGCGGGCGCGGTGGCGCGCGATCTGCGCCTTGACCTGCGCGGGCGCCGTGCCGCCGAGGATGTTGCGTGCGTTGAGCGAGCCGCGCAGGCTCAGCACGTCGTACACGTCCTTCTCGATCTTCGGGTTGAACTGCTGCAGCACCGCCAGCGGCAGTTCGGCCAGATCGACCTTGTGCGAGGTCGCGGCCTTGACCGCGTGGGCCACGATCTCGTGCGCGTCGCGGAACGGCAGGCCCTTCTTCACCAGGTAGTCGGCCAGGTCGGTGGCGGTGGCGTAGCCGCGCAGCGCGGCCAGTTCCATCGCCTCGGGCTTGACCGTGATGCCGCCGATCATCTCGGCGAAGATGCGCAGCGTGTCCTTGAGCGTGTCGACGGTGTCGAACAGCGGCTCCTTGTCTTCCTGGTTGTCCTTGTTGTAGGCCAGCGGCTGGCCCTTCATCAGCGTGATCAGCGCCATCAGGTGGCCGACCACGCGGCCGGTCTTGCCGCGCGCCAGCTCGGGCACGTCGGGGTTCTTCTTCTGCGGCATGATCGACGAGCCCGTGGTGAAGCGGTCGGCGATCTGGATGAAGGCGAAGTTCTGGCTCATCCAGAGGATCAGCTCCTCGCTCATGCGGCTGATGTGCACCATGCACAGGCTGGCGGCGGCGCTGAACTCGATCGCGAAGTCGCGGTCGCTCACGGCGTCCAGGCTGTTCTGGCACACGCCTTCCATGTTCAGCGTCTTGGCGACCAGCTCGCGGTCGAGCGGGTAGCTGGTGCCGGCCAGCGCGGCGGCGCCCAGCGGCAGGCGGTTGACGCGGCGGCGCACGTCGGCCAGGCGCTCGGCGTCGCGGCTGAACATCTCGACGTAGGCCAGCATGTGGTGGCCGAAGCTCACGGGCTGCGCCACCTGCAGGTGGGTGAAGCCCGGCAGGATCACCTCGACGTTCTTCTCGGCGATGTCGACCAGCGACTTCTGCAAGGTGACCAGCAGCTCGGCGATCAGGTCGATCTCGCCGCGCAGCCACAGGCGCACGTCGGTCGCGACCTGGTCGTTGCGGCTGCGGCCGGTGTGCAGCCGCTTGCCGGCGTCGCCCACGAGCTGGGTCAGGCGGGCCTCGATGTTCAGGTGCACGTCTTCGAGGTCGAGCTTCCACTCGAAGGCGCCGGATTCGATCTCGGCGCGGATCTGCGCCATCCCACGCTCGATCTCGGCGTGGTCCTGCATGCTGATGATCCCCTGCGCGGCCAGCATGCCGGCATGGGCGAGCGAGCCTTCGATGTCGGCCTGCCACAGGCGCTTGTCGAAGAAGACGCTGGCGGTGTAGCGCTTCACGAGGTCGCTCATGGGTTCCGAGAACAGGGCGGACCAGGCTTCGGATTTCTTGTCGAGTTGGTTTTGGGTCATGGGAGCCGTTCGGGAGGCAATAATGGGCTGGTTACCCAATGTATCTGCGAATGCGCAAGCCGGCGATTTTATCGGCCACCCTACCCGCCGCGTCCTCCGACCGCGCCCGCCCGCCCGCGCGCGCGCAGGCCGTGCTGTTCGACGCCTGCCAGATCGGCGTGGTGCTGCGCACCGTGGTCTTCGTCGAGGCGGTGGTGGGCGTGGCCGCGATGTTCGTCTCGGGCTCGCCCGGCGAGTGGCTGGTGCAGGCCGCCACCGTCACGGGCGGCGCCTTGCCGGCCACCCTGCTGTGGCTGGTCGCGGCCTGCGGGCTCAAGAAGCCGCTGCAGCGGCTGCCGGTGCCGTGGCAGTACGCGGTGGGCGCGCTGCTGGGCGCCATCTCGGCGCTCTATGGCTGCGGGCTGCTGCGGCTCACGGGCGTGCTGGTCAGCGCGCCCTGGTTCGCGAGTGCCCTGGCCGGTGCCTTCTTCGCCGGCATGGTGATGGCGGCGATGGTGCTGCGCGCACGCGGCCAGACGCCGGCCGCCACCACCGCGCGGCTCGAGGAGCTGCAGTCGCGGATCCGGCCGCACTTCCTGTTCAACACGCTCAACAGCGCCATCGCGCTGGTGCGCGAGGAGCCCGCCAAGGCCGAGACCATGCTGGAGGACCTGAGCGAGCTGTTCCGCCAGGCGCTGGCCGATCCCGGCGAATCGGGCACCCTGGCCGACGAGATCGCGCTGGCCGAGCGCTACCTCGCGATCGAGCAGGTGCGCTTCGGCGAGCGGCTGCGCATCCGCTGGGACCTCGATGCCGCGGCCAGCGATGCGCGGCTGCCGCCGCTCTTGCTGCAGCCCTTGGTCGAGAATGCGATCAAGCACGGCGTGGAGCCGAGCCCGGACGGTGCCAAGCTGCGCATCCGCACCGAGCGGCGCGGCTCGATGGTGGTGATCGAGGTCGTCAACAGCCTGCCGCCGCTGCGCTGGGCCGACGAACCGCTGCCGCGCGGCCACGGCATCGCGCTGGCGAACGTGAGGGACCGGCTGCGGCTGCTGCACGACATGCGCATGCAGTTCAGCGCCGGCATGGATCAGAAGAGCTACCGGGTGCGCATCGCGATACCCGCCGAATCATGAACGCATGCCATTGCGTGGGGGGACATGAATGAGCCTGAGGACATTGATCGTCGACGATGAAGCGCTGGCCCGCTCGCGGCTGCGCACCCTGCTGCGCGACTGCAGCGCGCCCGCGGCCGAAGTGGTGGCCGAGGCCGCGCAGGGCGCCGAGGCGCAGGCGCAGCTGGCCTCGATGAAGCTCGACGTGGTGCTGCTCGACGTGCACATGCCCGGCATCGACGGCATCGAGGTGGCGCGCGCGCTGCGCGAGCGTGCCGACGCGCCGGCCGTGGTGTTCGTGACCGCCCATGCGGCGCATGCGGTCACCGCCTTCGAGCTCGACGCGGTCGACTACCTCACCAAGCCCGTGCGCGCCGAGCGGCTGCAGCAGGCGCTGCAGAAGGCCGAGCGCTACCTCAAGGAGCGCGCCAGCGACAAGGTGGCGCAGGAGAGCGTGCTGATCCAGGACCGCGGCCGCGCCGAGCGCGTGCCGCTGGCGGAGATCGTCTACCTGAAGTCCGAGTACAAGTACCTCACGGTGCGCACGGCCGCGCGCAGCCACATCCTCGACGGCTCGCTCAACGATTTCGAGGAGCGCTATCCCCAGCGCTTCCTGCGCGTGCACCGCAATGCGCTGGTGGCGCGCAGCGCGATCCGCGCGCTCGAGCGCTACGACGACGGCGAGGACGCCGAGGGCTGGGCGCTGCGCCTGTCGACCGTGCCCGAGCTGGTCGCGGTGTCGCGCCGGCAGCTGGCGGCGGTGCGCGAGGTCATCAAGGACGCACGATGAACGACAAGGCGCGCGAGGACGACGCACCGCGGCCGCCGCCCGCGCAGGAGGAGGTGCCCGCGCCCGAGCTGGCCCCGGTGCCCGAGGAACCGGTGACGGCCGCCGCCGTGCCCGCGCCCGCGCTGCGCCCGGAGCCGCCGCCCGCGCCGAAGTCCGAGGCCGACGCCGAGCGCGACCTGCCGGTGCTGCGCGTGCCGGTCGACGTGCGCAGCTTCTCGCTGGTGGTGCTCGCGGTGCTGGCCAGCGTGTTTGCGCTGCAGTGGGCCCAGTCGGTGTTCATCCCGCTGATGCTGAGCCTGCTGCTGAGCTATGCGCTGTCGCCGCTGGTCGACCGGCTCGAGCGCTGGTGGCTGCCGCGCTGGATCGGTGCCGCCGTCATCCTGCTCGGCCTGTGCGGCGCCATCGGCTGGACCGGCTATTCGCTCTCGGGCAGCGCCTCGTCCCTGCTCGATTCGCTGCCGGCCGCGGCGCAGAAGCTGCGCCAGGCCACGCGCACCGACAAGAGCACCGGCGGCACGCTCGACAGCGTGCAGCAGGCCGCCTCGCAGCTCGAACGCGCGGCCGAGGAGAACTCGCGCGCACTGGCACGCCGCGGCGTCGCGCGCGTGGTGATCGAGCGGCCGCCGTTCAACGTGCGCGACTACCTGTGGACCGGCACCGTCGGCCTGCTCGGCGCGGCCGGGCAGCTCACGCTGGTGGCCTTCCTCACCTATTTCGCGCTGTGTTCGGGCTCCACCTTCCGGCGCAAGCTGATCAAGATCTCGGGCTCCAGCCTCGAGAAGAAGAAGATCACCGTGCACGTGCTCGACGACATCACGCGCAACATCGAGCGCTACCTGCTGGTGCAGATCTTCACCAGCGTGCTCGTGGGCGTGGCCACCGGCCTGGCCTTCTGGGCCCTCGGGCTGCAGAACGCGGCCGTCTGGGGCATCGTGGCCGGGGTCACCAACCTCATTCCCTACATCGGCTCGGTGATCGTGCTCTCGGCCGCGGGCCTGGTGGCCTTCCTGCAGTTCAATACCCTCGAGATGGGCATCCTGGTGGCCGGCACCTCGCTGCTGATCCACACCCTGGTCGGCAACCTGCTGATGCCCTGGCTCACCAGCCGCACCAGCCGCATGAACCCGGTCGCGGTGTTCGTCGGCGTGATCTTCTGGGGCTGGCTCTGGGGCGTCTGGGGGCTGCTGCTCGGCATCCCCATCACCATGGTGATCAAGGCCATCTGCGACCGGGTCGAGGACCTGCAGCCGATCGGCGAATTGCTGGGCGAGTAGGGCGGCTCAGCCCGCCGACTTGAAGGCCGGCCGGCCGCCCGGCGCCGGCTTCTCGGGCAGCTTCTTCACGAAGGTCGCCGCCGGCGCCAGCGGCTTGCCGTCGTGCGTGCGCAGATCGATGCGCTTCACCGGCTTGCCGCTCTCGCGCTCGACCAGCACCGAGTGCAGCTCGCCCTTGGCATAGAGGTGCTGCTCGCCCCAGTGGCGCAGCCCCACCACGACCGGGAAAAGCCCCTCGCCCCTGGGCGTCAGCAGGTACTCCTGGTAGAGCGAGCCGTCGGAGGCCGGCGCCTGGCTCAGCACGCCCTCGTTCACCAGGTTCTTCAGGCGGTCCGCGAGGATGTTCTTCGCCACGCCCAGGCTCTGCTGGAACTCGCCGAAGCGCTTCATGCCGTCGAAGGCGTCGCGCACGATCAGCAGCGACCAGCGGTCGCCGAGGATGTCGAGCGTGCGCGCCATGGGACAGGCGTCTTCCTTGAGGCTTTTGCGGCGGGCCATGGCGATGCGTTGCGGGTGGATGTGGTTGCAGGATTAAACCATTTCGGCGCTGCTCGTATGGGCGCTGCCGCAAGACCTTGCGGCGCGGCGGGGCTGTTTGGTCCATCAGGTTGCAAATAAAAACCGATCTGCCTACGATCAATAAGGTTTCAAATAAAAACCAGATAGCCGATTCGATCCCTCCCTTTGCCATCGCGCAGAAAGCCCTCCATGACCGCTTCATCCGATACGCACCCGTTCCCCGCCGCCGAGATCGTCCGCGGCGCCGATGCCGTTCCCGGCCTGCGCGCCAGCCCCGTGCGCGTGGCCGTGGTCCAGTTCGATCCGCAGGTGGGCGTGGAGAACCTCGCGCGCAACAGCGCGGCGATCTACCAGCGGCTCGATGCCGCGGTCGCCAACGGCGCGCAGCTCGTGGTGCTGCCCGAGCTCGCGACCACCGGCTACTGCTTCAGCGGCCGCGCCGAGGCCTATGCCCATGCCGAGCCCGTGCCCGGCGGGGCCGCGGTGCAGGGCTGGGTGTCGTATGCGGCCAAGCACGGCATCTACATCGTCGGCTGCCTGGTCGAGCAGGACGGGCTGCAGCTGTTCGACACCGCGGTGCTGGTCGGGCCCGAGGGCTACATCGGTCGCTACCGCAAGACCCACCTGTGGAACAACGAGAAGCTGTGGTTCACGCCCGGCGACGAGGGCTATCCGGTGTTCGAGACGAAGATCGGCCGCATCGGCCTGCTGGTGTGCTGGGACATCTGGTTCCCCGAGGTGCCGCGCATCCTCGCGCAGCTGGGCGCCGACATCGTCTGCGCGCCCACCAACTGGGTCTGGACGCCGCCGCCGCTGTACGACGCCAGCGGCACCTGCATGGCGGCCTACCTCACGATGACGGCGGCCCATGCCAACGGGATCTTCATCGCGACGGCCGACCGCATCGGCACCGAGCGCGGCGCGGGCTTCATGGGCAACTCGCTGATCGCGGGCACCAACGGCTGGCCGATCGGCCGCATCGCGGGGCCCGACGAGGACACCATCCTCCATGCCGACGTCGACATCGGCGCGGCGCGCTCGGCACCGATCTGGACGCCGCTCAACGACCTGCACCGCGACCGTCGCACCGACCTCTACGATCCGCTGCTCGGCTACGTCGGTGCACGGGCGCTGCCGCGATGAGCGAGACCTTCGGCTTCTTCGCACGGCAGACGATCGCCGCGCTCGCGAACGACCTGCGCGCGGGCCGCCGCACCTCGGCGCAGTTGATCGAGGCCTCGCTGGCCGCGATCGAGTCTCGGAACCCGCGGCTCAATGCCTTCTTGCGCGTGGATGCGCAGGGCGCGCGCGCCGCCGCGCTGCGTGCCGACGACGAGTTGCGGCAAGGCATCGACCGCGGTCCGCTGCACGGCATGCCGGTGGCGATCAAGGACCTGATCGACATCGCGGGCCAGCCCACCACGCAGGGCTCGGCGCTGTACCTCGAGCACGTGGCACGCGACGACGCGGCCTGCGTGCGGCAGTTGCGCGCGGCCGGCGCGGTGCCGGTCGGCAAGACCACGCTGCACGAGTTCGCCTACGGCGCCACCGGCGACCGCTCGGTGCATGGCGCGGCGCGCAATCCGCATGCGCCCGCGCGCATGTCGGGCGGCAGCAGCGGCGGCAGCGCGGTCGCGGTGGCCGCGGGCATGGTGCCGCTGGCGCTCGGCACCGACACCGCGGGGTCGGTGCGCGTGCCGGCGGCGCTGTGCGGCGTGGCGGGCTTCAAGCCGGCCTGGGGCGCAGTCTCGTGCGAGGGCGTGCGGCCGCTGGCCGCGTCGCTCGACCACGTGGGGCTGTTCGCGCGCAACGCCGAGGACGTGGCGTTGGCCTATGGCTGCCTGGCGCCGCTCGATGCGGCCGTGGCGCCCGCGGCGCGCATCGGCTGGATCGTTCCTTCGCTGCTCGCGCGCACCGATCCACGCATCGCGCGCGCCGTGCGCGAACGCCTCGGTGCCGCCGGCCTGCCGGTCGACGAGGTGGACCTGCCCGCGCAGTTGCCGCAGGCGCACGAACTGTTCGAGATCTTCTCCACGCTGCAGGCCAGCGAGGCCTTCGCGGTGCATGCGGAGGACGTGGCGCGCGACGCCGAGGCCATCGATGCCGAGGTGCTGCAGCGCCTGCGCCGCGGCGAGGCGATCCCGGCCTGGCGCTATGTGCGCGCGCTCGCGCAGCGCGAGGCCATGGCGCGCACCGTGGCCGACCTGCTGCGGCGGCACGAGGTGCTGGCGCTGCCGACCGTGCCGATGCTGGCGCCCACCATCGGCGAGAGAACGCCCCGCATCGATGGCGCGGCCGTCGAGGTGCGCGCCGCGCTGCTGTCGCTCACGAGCCCGTGGAACCTGGTCGGGCTGCCCGCGATCAGCGTGCCCGTGGGCCGCGTCGACGGCCTGCCGATCGCGCTGCAACTGGTGGCCGCGGCCGGCAGGGAGGCCGCGCTGTTCCGCCTCGCCGCCACCCTCGAGGGAGTCGCCTGACATGCCCTATCTGCAACTCGACGTGAACGGCCGCCATGCGGCCACGGACAAGCGGCGGCTCGCGCAGCGCCTCTGCGAGACCTATGCCGCGATGATGAGCGTGGACATCCGGCGCATCAGCGTCGCGGTGCGCGAGGCGGGCGAGGGCGGCGTGTGGCGCATGGTCGATGGCGAGCCGGTGGAAGTGTCGGTGCTGATGTGCGACATCCGGCGCGGCCGTTCGGCCGAGCTGCGGCTCGCGGTCGCGAAGGCGCTGTGCCGCGACTGCGCGGAGATCCTGGGGCTGCGCGAGGACCGGCTCAACGTCGAGTTCACCCAGCATGCGGGCGACGAGATGTACCACCCGACACTGGGCGGCTACAGCCCGGAGTGGGCGCAGGGCGAGGGCGACTGAGGGCGCTCAGCGCGGTGGCCTGGCCAGCCGCGCGAAGCGCGCGATCATCAGCGGCCCGAGCAGTGCGCCGAGCCCGACCGTGGTCCATGCGGCGACCCAGCTGTGGGTGCTGCCCACGCCGAAGCGTGCCTGGCCCCAGTCGAGCGCGAGGCCGAACACCCAGGGGCTGATCGCGCCCGCGCCGAAGCCCATCACCGAACGCACCGAATAGGCCACGCCCAGGCGATGCGGTGCCACCACGTCGGCCAGCGCGGTCGAGTAGACCGAGGAATCGGCGATGGCGAACAGGTTGTAGAGCGCGGCGGCCGCCGCCAGCAGCCACAGCGGCCAGCTCCACATCCAGCCGAAGGCGAAGGACATGCACAGGCTCGCGAGGGTGGCGACCATCATCACGCGTGCGCGGCCCCAGCGGTCGGAAGCGGCGCCGCCCGCGATGCTGCCGAACACGCTGACCAGGTGCGCCAGCGCCGCGAGCGCGATGCCCGCGCCCTTCCAGGCCGCCGGCACATCGCCCGACGCGGCCACCAGGTAGGCGGGCAGCCAGGCCCACAGTGCCATCAGCTCCCAGCAATGGAAGGCATAGGCCCAGTTGCCGGCCATCGCGGGCTTGTCGCGCACCGTCTCGGCCAGCGCGCGCAGCGTGCTTTCGCGCGCGGCCTGTGGCGGTGCCGTGGGCAGTTGCATGCGGCGCAGTGCCGGCACGGTGAGCAGCGCGCCCACCGCGGTGCACAGCGCCGCCGCGATCAGGCCGTGGCGCCAGTGCGCGAGGCTCGCGAGCGCGGCCACCACCGCGAGCGAGAGCGCATAGCCGAGCGACGAGGCGCCGAGGAACAGCCCCATCGCGCGGCCGCGCACGGCGGGTTCGGCATTGCGCGCGAGCAGTTGCAGCCCCGGCGTGTACGAGGCACCGGCGCACAGTCCCGCGAGCCCGTACAGCAGCAGCGCCGAGCGATGGCCGCTCGCGAACAGCGCGAAGCCCAGCGCCGCGATCGCGCTGACCGTGCTGCCGAGCAGGAACACGCGGTGCGCGCCGAAGCGGTCCGCGAGCAGGCCCACGGCGAACAGCGAGCTCATGTAGCCCACGTGCCAGGCGCTCTGGATCGAGCCGGCCTGCGCGGCGCTCATCTGCCAGTCGACCATGGTGAAGGGAAGCACGCCGGCATAGGCCGTGACGATCATGGCCTGCAGCAGCCGGCTCGCGCAGAGCATCGCGAGCCAGCCCGGCGCGGGCAGGGATGGCTGTGCCGCCATCAGGCCAGCGCGCGCTGCATCAGCACGGTGTCGACCCAGCGGCCGAACTTGAAGCCCACGTCGCGCAGCACGCCGACCTGTTCGAAACCCAGGCTCTCGTGCAGCCGCGTCGAGCCCGCGTTGCCGCTGTGGCCGACCACAGCGACCATCTGGCGCAGGCCCCGTGCGGCGCAGCGTTCGATCAGCGCCGCGAGCAGCGCCTTGCCGATGCCGCGGCCGTGCTCGCCCTGCGCGACGTAGATCGAGTCCTCGACCGTGTGGCGGTAGGCGGAGCGCGCGCGGTAGGCGCCGGCATAGGCATAGCCGACCACGCGGCCCCCGCGCAGCGCGACCAGGTAGGGCAGGCCCAGGCGCAGCACCTCGAGGCGGCGCGAGAGCATCTGCGCCACGGTCGGCACCTGCTCCTCGAAGGAACAGAGGTCGTGCAGCACGTAGTGGCTGTAGATGGCCTGGATCTGGTCCAGGTGCTGGGGCTCGGCGTCGGCGATCTCGAGCGGGGCGGAAGAGGGAGAAGGGTCGGAAGAAGGCATGGCGCGATCTTGACGCGCGGCTTTCGATAAATGAAGCTTCGATCACCTATGCAAGCCATGAGAAAAACTTTGGACAAGCCGCTGCAGCGCTCGCTCAACCTCGACCAGCTGCGCGCCTTCGGCCTGGTGGTCGAGACCGGCAGCTTCTCGGCCGCGGCCGAGCGCCTGGGCCTGACCCAGCCCGCGGTGAGCCTGCAGGTGCGCCAGCTCGAGCGTCGCCTCGCGGTGCGGCTGGTGGAGCGCGTGGGCCGGCGCGCGCGTGCCACCGCGGCCGGCAGCGAGCTGCTGCGGCATGCGCAGCACATCGATGCGGCGGTCGAGAACGCGATCGAGGCGCTGGCCGACCATGCGAGCGCGGTCGCGGGCCGCGTGCGGCTGGGCACCGGCGCCACCGCCTGCCTGCACCTGCTGCCGCCGCTGCTGCGCGCGCTGCGCGAGCAGTACCCGGCGCTCAGCGTGGTGGTGAGCACCGGCAACACCGACGACTGCGTGCGCAAGGTGGAGGAGAACAGCATCGACCTCGCGCTCGTCACCTTGCCGGCCACCGGGCGTTCGCTCGAGGTGACGCCGGTGCTCGACGACGAGTTCGTGGCAATCGGCCGCGCCGACCTCGCGCCGCTGAAGGCGCGCGTGGGGCCGGCCGACCTGGCATCGCTGCCGCTGGTGCTGTTCGAGCCCGCGGCCAACACGCGCCGGCTGGTCGACCGCTGGTTCGCGGTCGACGGGCTGCAGCCGCAGCCGGTGATGGAGCTCGGCAGCGTCGAGGCGATGAAGGAGATGGTGGCCGCGGGGCTGGGCTACGCCATCGTGCCCGGGATGGCGATGCGCGGGCGCGGTGCCCATCCCGAGTTGAAGATCAGCCGGCTGGTGCCGCCCATGTCGCGCACCCTCGCGATCGTGCTGCGGCGCGACAAGCCGGTGGGCAAGGGGTTGCGCGTGGTGCTCGATGCGATCGCGCGGGCCGGGGCCGAAAGCAAAAGGCCGGGCACGCCACGCGGGCGTCCCGGCCATTGAGGGAGAAGCTGCCGCTCAGGCCGCCACGGCGGCGCTGCGCGCGCGGCCCAGCGTGACCACGATCAGCGCCGCGACCAGCACCAGCCCGCCGCTCATCACCATGGTGCTCGAGATGCCCCAGCCGTCGACCACGCGGCCGCCGAGCAGCGCGCCCGAGGCGATCGCCACCTGGAAGCCGCTGACCAGCAGCGCCTGGCCGGCCTCGGGCGCATCGGGCACGGCCTCGAGCATCCAGCCCGTGAGCGCCACCGGGATCAGGCCGAAGGCCACGCCCCAGATCACGACCACCACCGCGCCGGCCACGAGGCCGGTGCCGAGCAGCGTCGACAGGATCAGCGCCGTGGCCAGCAGCAGCGCGGCCAGCAGGGTGGTGCCGCGCACGCTGCGCGCCACCATGCTGCCGCCGAGGAAGGTACCGAAGAAGCCCACGGCGCCGTAGACCAGCAGCAGCGTGGTCACGCCGTTGGGGTCGAGGCCGAAGACCTGCTGCAGCAGCGGCTTGAGGTAGGTGTAGGCGGCGAAGTGGCCGGCGATGAAGAACAGCACCGCGAGCAGCCCGACCTGCGCCATGCGGCGCGTCAGCGGGATCAGCAGGTCGCGCGCGCCGATGGCGCGTGCCGAGGGCAGCGGCGGCAGCAGCCACAGCTGCACCAGCAGCACGGCCCCGGCCAGCGCGCCGGTGGCGGCGAAGGAGGCGCGCCAGCCGAAGGTGGTGCCGAGGAAGGCACCGGCCGGCACGCCGAGCACGGTGGCAGCCGACACGCCGGCCAGCACCAGCGACATCGCGCGCGCCTGCTGGGCCGGCGGCACCAGTTGCGTGGCGGCCGGCGGCGCGAAGGTCCAGAAGCCGCCCACGCACAGGCCGAGGATCAGCCGCGCGATCAGCATGGTGGCGAAGTTGGGCGCGAAGGCCGCGAGCAGGTTCGAGGCGATCAGCGCCACGGTGAGCCCGATCAGCAGGGTGCGGCGGTCGAGCCGGCCCGAGGCCACGATCAGGCCCGGCCCCGCGAAGGCCGCGAGGATGCCGGGCATGGTGATCATCAGGCCCGCGGTGCCGTTCGAGACGTTGAGGGTGCTGGCGATGTCGGTGAGCAGGCCGATCGGCATGAACTCGGTCGAGACCATGGCGAAGGAACCGACCGAGAGCGAGCCGACCGCGAGCCAGGTCGAGCGCGAGGTCTTCGCGGAATCGGGCGGCAGCGCGTCGATGCAGGGGGCGCCGCTGGGAGCGTTCATCATGGGAAGGAAGTCCGGTGGGCATCGGCCGGCACGGCGGTCGATGCTTGTTGCAAAGGGCTTCGCAGTGTGGTCGCCGGGGCGCCCGCGACAAAGGGGGCGCGCGGCAGTTGTCAGTTTCCCCAGGGCGAACAATCGAGGGGTTTGCGTGCTTTCGGCCGCACGCAGGCGCCCGCGAGCGGCACCTTGCCGTCCATCGACGGCAAGGGCGCGCTCAGGGCTTGGGCGGCGCGGCCTCGGCGAACGAGGGAATGTCCTCGCCGCAGGCCATCCACGGCACGTCGTGCGAGCGCCAGATGTGCTGGCTGGGCCGCACGCCGGGATCGTCGTCGAGCGAGCCCACGCGCAGGATCACCTGCGGCTGGGCCACCCACTCGGCCACGAGATGGCTGCCGCAGCGGCGGCAGAAATGGCGCAGCTTGCCGGGCGTCGACTCGAAGGCCGCGAGCGCGTCGTCCTGGCCGCGCAGCCAGCGGAAGTCGGCGCGGTCCACGCGCGCCGTGCTCGCGAAGGCGGCCGCATGCGCCTTGCGGCAGGTCCGGCAGTGGCAGTGGCCGATCGGGCCCGCGAGCTTCGCGGCCTCGTAGGCCACGGCGCCGCAGAGACAGGAGCCTTGCATGCGCGCCGCCTCAGCCGGTGTTGCGCAGGCCCGCGGCCACGCCGTTGATCGAGATGTGGATGCCGCGCTGCAGCCGCTCGCCGCCGTCGCCCGCGCGGTAGCGCCGCATCAGCTCGACCTGCAGGTGGTGCAGCGGGTCGATGTAGGGGAAGCGGTGGCGCACCGAGCGCTGCATCTCGGCATTGCCCTCGAGCCGCTGCTTGGCGCCGGTGATCAGCGTGAGCGCATCGGAGGTGCGGTGCCATTCGGCATCGATCATCGAGAACACCTTCTGGCGCAGCTTGCGGTCGCTCACCAGTTCGGCATAGCGCGAGGCCAGCGCGAGGTCGCTCTTGGCGAGCACCATGTCCATGTTCGACAGCAGCGTGCGGAAGAAGGGCCACTGCGCGTACATGCGCTGCAGCAGCGCCTGGCGTTCCTTGCGGCCCGCGGCATTGCCGGCGGCCGCGAGGAACTGCTCCACGCCCGCGCCGAAGCCGAACCAGCCCGGGATGGTGAGGCGGCACTGGCCCCAGCTGAAGCTCCAGGGCACGGCGCGCAGGTCGTCGATCTTGTGGCTGGGGTTGCGCGAGGCGGGGCGCGAGCCGATGTTGAGCTCGGCGATCTCGCGGATCGGCGTGGCGCTGAAGAAGTACTCGCCGAAGCCGGGGGTCTCGTAGACCAGCTTGCGGTAGGCGGCCATGCTCGCGCTCGAGAGCTCGCCGGCCGCCGACAGGAAGGTGGCGGGCGCCGACTTGCCCTGCGGCAGCAGCGTGGCCTCGAGCGTGGCGGCCACCAGGGTCTCGAGGTTGCGCCGGCCGATCTCGCGGTTGGCGTACTTCGAGCCGATGACCTCGCCCTGCTCGGTCAGGCGGATCTGGCCGCGCACCGTGCCGGGCGGCTGCGCGAGGATCGCCTGGTAGCTCGGGCCGCCGCCGCGTCCCACCGTGCCGCCGCGGCCATGGAACATGCGCAGGCGGATGGGGTTGGGCTTCTTCTTGTTGAGCTCGTCGAACAGCGCCACCAGCGCGATGCCGGCGCGGTAGAGCTCCCAGTTGCTGGTGAAGATGCCGCCGTCCTTGTTGCTGTCGCTGTAGCCGAGCATCACGTCCTGCTCGGCGCCCGAGCGCTCGATCAGCGCCTGGATGTTCGGCAGCGCATAGAAGGCGCGCACGATCGGCGCGGCATTGCGCAGGTCCTCGATGGTCTCGAACAGCGGCACCACGATCAGGTCGCAGGTCGCGTCCTTGTCCATCGCGCCGCGCAGCAGGCCCACTTCCTTCTGCAGCAGCAGCGCCTCGAGCAGGTCGCTCACGGTCTCGGTGTGGCTGATGATGTAGTGGCGGATCGCCGCGTTGCCGTAGCGCGCGCGGGCCACGCGCGCGGCCGCGAAGATCGCGAGCTCGCTGCGGGCGAGCGGCGAGTAGTCGGCATCGGGCACGCGCAGCGGGCGTGCGTCGTCGAGCAGCTTGAGCAGCAGCGTCTGCTTGGCTTCCTCGGCCAGCGAGGCATAGGCGGGTTCGATGCGCGCGGTGGCCAGCAGCTCGGCGATCACGGCCTCGTGCTTGTCGGAGCTCTGGCGCAGGTCGACCGTGGCGAGATGGAAGCCGAACACCTCGACCGCACGGATCAGCGGCTTGAGGCGCGGCGCGGCCAGCAGGCTGCTGTGCTTCTCGCCGAGCGAGTCGTCGATGGTGCGCAGGTCGGCCAGGAACTCCTCGGCCGAGGCGTAGGGGTTCTGCGGCGCCACCGCGTGGCGCGCAGCCTCGCCGCCCGTGAGCTCGCGCAGCGTGGCCGCGAGGCGCGAGTACACGCCGGTCAGCGCGCGGCGGTAGGGCTCGTCCTTGCGGTGCTCGCTGGTGTCGGGCGAACGCTCGGCCAGCGCCTGCATCTCGACCGACACGTCGATCAGGGTGGCCGACAGCGAGAGCTCGCCGCCCAGGTAGTGCACCTCGGTGAGGTAGTGGCGCAGCGCCAGTTCGGCCTGCCGGCGCAGCGCGTACTCGAGGGTCTCGGCCGTCACGTTGGGGTTGCCGTCGCGGTCGCCGCCGATCCACTGGCCCATGCGCAGGAAGGTCGCGACCGAGGGCGTCTGGCCGCCCTGCGCCAGCGCCTTCTCGAGGTCGGCATAGACGCGCGGGATCTCGCGCAGGAAGGTGGCCTCGTAGTAGCTCAGCGCATTCTCGATCTCGTCGGCCACCGTGAGCTTGGAGAAGCGCAGCAGGCGCGTCTGCCACAGCTGCGTGACACGGATGCGGATCTGCGCCTCGTTGTCGGCGAATTCGAGCGGCGACAGCGCGTCGGTGCCGCCGGCATAGGCCTGCTGGCGCAGGCGGATCTCGTCGCGCGTGGTCAGCAGCTGCGCGATGGCGCGCTCGGCGTCGAGGATGCTCTTGCGCTGCACCTCGGTCGGGTGCGCGGTGAGCACCGGCGACAGGTAGCTGTGGGCCAGCGTGGCCACGATCTCGTCGGGCTTCACGCCGGCCTTGCGGATGCGCGCCAGCGCGGTCTGCAGGTCGCCGTCGGCGCTCTCGCCGGCGCGCTCGGCCTCGGTGCGGCGGCGGATCAGGTGGCGGTCTTCGGCCAGGTTGGCCAGGTGGCTGAAGTAGCTGAAGGCGCGGATCACGCGCACCGTCTCGGCCGCGGTCAGACTCTTGAGCAGGTTCTTGAGCGCGCGGTCGGCGGTCTGGTCGGCATCGCGGCGGAAGGCCACCGACAGCGTGCGGATCTTCTCCACCAGTTCATAGCTCTCCTTGCCCTCCTGCTCCCGGATCACGTCGCCGAGGATGCGGCCCAGCAGGCGGATGTCGTCGATCAGCGGCTGGTCTTCGGCTTGCCTGCGCTTCGGTGGGGCGGCAGGGGTCTTGCTGGCTTTCATTCGATGGTGTTCCTGGAGACTTGGAGTGCTGTTGGAATGGAGCGTCGCCGCCGTTGCTGCGGCGCAACATGCTAGCATCCCGCCGGTTTCTGTTCATGTACTTTTCGGGGGCGGTTTTGAGCAATATCGTGATTGCCACGCGCGAAAGCCGGCTGGCCTTGTGGCAAGCCGAGCACGTGCAAACGCTGTTGCAAGAAAAAGGCCATTCGGTCCGCCTGCTGGGCATGACCACGCGCGGCGACCAGATCCTCGACCGCACCCTGAGCAAGGTCGGCGGCAAGGGCCTGTTCGTGAAAGAACTCGAGCTCGCGCTCGAGGAAGGGCGCGCCGACATCGCGGTCCATTCGCTCAAGGACGTGCCGATGGAGCTGCCCGAGGGCTTCGTGCTGGCCTGCGTGCTCGAGCGCGAGGACCCGCGCGACGCGCTGGTGTCGCCGCGCTATGCCTCGCTCGACGAACTGCCGCAGGGCGCCGTGGTCGGCACCTCGAGCCTGCGCCGCGTGATGCTGTTGCGCGCGCGCCGGCCCGACCTGCGCATCGAACCGCTGCGCGGCAACCTCGACACCCGGCTGCGCAAGCTCGACGAGGGCCAGTACGACGCCATCGTGCTCGCCGCCGCGGGCCTCAAGCGCCTGGGTCTCGAGGACCGCATCCGCATCGCCTTCGAACCCGAGACCATGCTGCCGGCCGCGGGCCAGGGTGCGCTGGGCATCGAGGTGCGCGCCGACCGCGCCGACCTGATCGCACTGCTGGCGCCGCTGTCGCACCGCGGCGACTGGCTCGCCACCGCTGCCGAGCGCGCCGTGAGCCGCGCGATGGGCGGCAGCTGCTCGATGCCGCTGGCCGCGCATGCGCGCTGGCAGCCCGACGGCAGCCTGCGCATCGACGCCGCCTGGGGCGACCCCGAAGGCGCCGAGCCGATGCTGCAGGTGAGCGCGCGCGCCGAGGCCGGCGATCACGCGCAGGCCGATGCGCTCGGGTTGCACGCGGCCTCGCTGCTGCGCGACGCGGGCGCCCACTGAAACGCGTGGGGACCGTGGCGACGACCGCAGCGCCGACCGTCCTCGTGACGCGGCCGGCGCGCGAGGCGCCGCCTTGGATCGATGCACTGCGCGACGCGGGCTTCGACGCACGCGCGCTGCCCTTGATCGAGATCGCGCCGGTGGCCGATGCCGCGCCGCTTAGCGCGGCCTGGAACGAACACCATGCGGCGCGGATGTTCGTGAGCGCCGCGGCGGTCGACCGCTTCTTCGAAGCCAACGTTGGCGCGACGCCGCAGGCCGGTTGCCGCTTCTGGGCCACCGGCCCCGGCACCGCGCGCGCGCTGCAACGCAACGGTGTTCCGTCCGAGGCCATCGACACCCCCGCGGCCGACGAAGGCCGCTTCGATTCCGAAGCCCTGTGGGCGATCGTGGGGCCGCGGGTCGTGCCCGGCCTGCGCGTGCTGATCGTGCGCGGCGGCGATGCGGACGGCCGGCCCGCGGGCCGCGACTGGCTCGCGCAGGCGCTCGACGAAGCGGGCGCGCGGCGCGACACAGTGGTCGCCTACCGCCGGCTCGCGCCCGTGCTCGACGGCGAGCAGCGCCTGCTGGCCGAGCAGGGCGCCGCGGGCCGCGCGCTCTGGCTCTTCAGCAGTTCGGAGGCGATCGCCAACCTGCGCGCCGCGCTGCCGGCCATCGATTGGCGGGCCGCGCGCGCCATCGCCACCCACCCGCGCATCGCGCAAGCCGCGCGTGGCGCGGGTTTCGGCACGGTGCGCGAGAGCGCGCCGCTGCTGGAAGCGCTGGTCGCGTCGATAGAATCCCTCGCATGAGCGCCGTGCCTCCGTCCGACGAGTCTTCCTCCGCCTCCGCCGCACCCCAGGCACCCGTGCCGGCTCCGCTGACGACTTCTTCCCAATCTCCCGCCGCCCTCGCCGCGGCCGCCACCACCCTGACGCGCATCGGCCTCGGCCTGCTGGCCCTGGTCTCGCTGGGCGCGCTGCTGACGTCGATCGCGCTGTGGCAGAAGGTCGGCAACATGAAGGAGCAGCTCGCGCGCCAGAGCAGCGAGGCGCTGATGCAGTCGCTCGAGGCGCGCACGCTGGCACGCGAGGCCAAGGACACGGTGCGCGACACCGCCGCGCGCGTGGCGCTCACCGAGACCCGCGTCGCCGAGGTCGCGCTGCAGCGTTCGCAGCTCGAGGAACTGATGCAGAGCCTCTCGCGTTCGCGCGACGAGAACCTGGTGGTCGACATCGAATCCACGCTGCGGCTCGCGCTGCAGCAGGCGCAGGTCACGGGCAGCGTCGAGCCGCTCCTGGCCGCGCTGAAGGCCGGCGACCTGCGCATCGCGCGCGCCGCCCAGCCGCGGCTGGCGCCGCTGCAGCGCGCCATGCAGCGCGACGCCGACCGGCTGCGCAGCACCGCCAGCGCCGACGGCGGCGAGGCGCTGCAGAAGCTCGACGAACTGATGCGCGGCGTGGACGACCTGCCGCCGCTCAACGCGGTCGCGATGCGCGGCACCGGCCTCAACGCCTGGCAGTCCGACCCGGTGCCGGCCGACGCGCCCTGGTGGGAGCGCGCGCTGCTCACGGTGCGCAACGAGGCGCGCTCGCTGGTGCGCGTGGGCCGCATCGAACGGCCCGAGGCGATCCTGCTGGCGCCCGACCAGACCTACTTCCTGCGCGAGAACCTGAAGCTCAAGCTGCTCAACGCGCGCCTGTCGCTGCTGTCGCGCCAGGTCGACGTCACGCGCACCGAGCTCGCCAACGTGGCGGCCTCGCTCAACCGCTATTTCGATCCCGCGTCGCGCCGCACGCAGACGGCCGCAACGCAGTTGCAGCAGCTGCAGGCACTGGTGAAGACCACCGAGCCGCCGCGCATCGACGACACGCTCGCCGCCCTGGCCACCGCCGCGGCCGGCCGCTGAGAAGGCAGGGCTTTTCATGCGCGCCGCACTCTGGCTCCTCGCGCTGTTCGCCGTCGCCGCGGCGGTCGCGCTGTTCGCCGGCAACAACCAGGGCACGATCACCGTGTTCTGGCCGCCCTGGCGGGTCGACCTCTCGCTCAACCTCGTGCTGGTGATCCTGCTGACGCTGTTCGTGCTGCTGCACGCGGCGCTGCGCGCGCTGGCCGCGCTGTTCTCGCTGCCGACCCAGGCGCGCCAGTGGCGCATGCAGCAGAAGGAGCGCATGCTGCATTCGGCGCTGCTCGATGCGATGGTGCAGCTGATCTCGGGCCGTTTCTCGCGCGCGCGCAAGGCCGCGCAGGCCGCGCTCACGCAGGAGAAGACCCTGGCCGCGCTCGGCGCCAGCCTGCCGCAGGCGCAGCAGGTGCGCGTGCTGTCGCACCTGCTCGCGGCCGAGAGCGCGCAGGCGCTGCAGGACCGTCCGGCGCGCGACGCCCATCTGCAGCAGGCGCTCAACGAGAGCGCCGACCGCAACCTGCTGGCCAGTCCCGAGACCCGCGAGGGCGTGCAGCTGCGCGCCGCGCGCTGGGCGCTCGAGGACCGCGATCCGGCCGCCGCGCTCGCGCGGCTGGAGGAACTGCCGCAGGGCGCGCAGCGCCGCACGCTGGCGCTGCGGCTGCGGCTGAAGGCCGCGCGCCAGGACCGCCGCACGCTCGAGGCGCTCGAGACCGCGCGGCTGCTGGCCAAGCACCGCGCCTTCTCGGAGGCCGCCGCGCAGAGCATCGTGCGCGGGCTCGCGACCGAGCTGCTGTCGGGCGCGCACGATCCGGCGCAGCTGCTGCGCGCCTGGTCCGAACTCGAGACGGCCGAGCGCGAGATGCCCGAGGTCGCGATCCACGCCGCGCAGCGCATGGTGCTGCTCAAGGGCGACCTGCCGGTGGCGCGCGGCTGGCTGCTGCCGGCCTGGGAGCGCATGGTGTCGGTGCCGCGCGGCCTCGGCGACGCGCTGCGCGTCAAGCTCGCGCTGGCGCTCGAGGCGGGGCTCGATTCGGTCGATGCCGACTGGCTCGCGCGCATCGAGAGCGCGCAGCGCAACAACCCGCGCGATGCGAACCTGCAATACCTCGCGGGCATGGCCTGCATGAAGCGCCAGCTCTGGGGCAAGGCGCAGCAGCTGCTGTCGCAGGCCGGCATGGGGCTGCAGGACCCCGAGCTCTACCGCCGCGCCTGGCTCGCGCTCGCGCAACTGGCCGAGGACCGCGGCGATGCCGAGCAGGCCGCGCTGGCCTGGCGCAACGCGGCGCAGATCGAGAACCACCCGGTTTCGTTGCGCTAGACCGCGTCCTCAGGGGCGCGAGGCGCAGGCGACCGCGGGCCGCCTGCTGCCGCCGTGGAAGGCCAGCGCGCTCAGCGCCGCGAGCACCCACACGCCGAGCGCGCCGTAGAGCATCACCCCGCCGAAACCCTGCAGCAACGCGCCGTGGGCGATCGCACCCGAGGGATCGAGTGCTGCGAGCGCCGGAAACTCCGGGTGCAGCGTCGCGAGATGGCCGGCCGCGATCCGTTCGGCGAGCGCGGGCAGCGACGACGCCAGTTCCGGCAGCGCGCGGCGCAGCGCGGCCACGATGCCCGCGAGCAGCAGGAAACCCATCAGCGCGATGTTGATCGCCAGCGTGATGAGCCGCGCGCTCATGTCGATGCCCGAGGCCATGCCGGCACGGCTCGCGGACACCGAGCCGGTGGTGGTGTTGGTCACCGGCGTGTTGATCACGCCTAGCCCGAGGCCCGCCAGCAGGCAGCCCGGCAGCAGCGTGAGCCAGCTCGCCTCGGCGACGCTGCTGCCCCAGCGCATCAGCAGGAAGCCCGCGCCGATGGCGAACAGGCCCGCCGGGATCACGGCGCCGGCGCGAAAGCGCGCGGCGAGCCGTTCGCCCAGCGGCGGCGCGAGCAGGGTCGGCAGCGTGTAGGCCAGCAGCGCGGTGCCGGCCTGCACCGCGTCGTAGCCCAGGCCGGCCTGGAAGTAGATCGGCAGGTAGATCATGAAGGGCCAGAAGCTGAAGTTCATGCCGACCGAGCCGAGGATCGCGCCCGAGAACGCGCGGATGCGGAACACCGAGAAGTCGAACATCGGATGGGCGCGGCTTCGCTCGATCGCAACGAAGGCGGCGAAGCTCGCGGCCGACGCGCCGAGCAGGGCCAGGCCCGCCGCGCTCGCGAAGCCGAGCCCGGGCCCCTGCGTGATGTAGCCCGTGAGGCCGAGCACCGCGAGCGACAGCGTGACGATGCCCGCGAGGTCGAGCCGCTTCGCCTCGGGGTCGCGCGACTCGCCGATGCTGACGGCCGCCAGCAGCCAGGCGATGGCGGCCAGCGGCGCATGGACCAGGAACACCCATTCCCAGCGCCACAGCGCGGCGATCGCGCCGCCGACGATCGGCCCGAAGCCCAGGCCGACGCCGAACACCACGCCCCAGATGGCGAAGGCCCGGCTGCGTTCGCGGCCTTCCTGGAATTGATGCGAGAGGATGGCGATCTGGCAGATCAGCATGGTGCCGCCGCTCAGGCCCTGCAGGAAGCGCGCGCCGATCAGCAGCGGCGCGCTTGGCGCCAGGCCGCAGGCCAGCGAGGTGAGGCCGAACAGCAGCAGGCTGATCGCCAGCACGCGCTTGCGGCCGTAGCGGTCGGCCAGCGTGCCGGCCGCCATCAGCACCGTGGTGCAGGCGATGGTGTAGGCATTCATGATCCATTGCATGGCCTCGAAGTCGGCGTGCAGCGTCTTCTCGAGCGTGGGCAGGATCACGGGAATGCTGGAGATCTCGAGGCCGAACATCGCGGCGACGAGGCAGAGGGCGACCAGCGCGAGGCGATTGCGTGCGGTGGGTGAGAGGGTCATGGGGCGTCCGGTTGGCGCGGCGCGGCGAGGAGGCCGGCCGTGAGGAGCGCGATTCTGGGCAAAGGGTCTTCATGAGGGAAATGATTTAATTTCGTGAGATTCATTAATCTCCGTCACTACTCAAACGACCTGCCCACTTCGCCATGGACTTCGATCCCACCCTGCTGCGCGCCTTCGTGGCCGTGAAGCAGACCGGCAGCTTCACGCGCGCCGCGCAGCGCCTGCACCTGACGCAGTCGGCCATCAGCCACCAGATCCGCCGGCTCGAGGAACAGGTGGGCCGCGCGCTGCTGCATCGCACGACGCGCCGCCTCACGGTGACGGAGGACGGCGAGGATTTCCTGCGCTATGCCGAGCAGATCCTGACGACGCTCGATGCCATGACGCAGCGTTTCCAGCCCTCGCCGATCTCGGGCGTGGTGCGCTTCGGCGCGCCCGACAACTTCCTGGGCGAGCGCCTGGCGCCGCTGCTGTCGCAGTTCGCGCGCGCCTTTCCTTTGGTGCGCATGGAGGTCTGCGTGAGCATGCACGTCGACCTGCGCGCGGCGATCAAGGCTGGCGAGCTCGACCTCGCGGTCGTGATGTCGCCGCCCGAGGTGGAGGAGGGCACGCGGCTGCGGCGCACGCAGCTGGTCTGGGCCGCGGCCGAGACCTTCGAGCCGCCCAAGGGAGGCTCGCTGCCGCTGGCCTTCTTTCCGAAGCCCTGCGTCTACCGGCAGGTGGCCGGCGCGGCGCTCGACCTCGCGCCGATCGACTGGCACGTGGTGTTCACCTCGGCCAGCCCGCAGGGCATTCGCGCGGCGGTGCTCGCGGGGCTCGCAGCGACGGTGATCACGCGCGAGGACGTGGAGCCGGGCATGAAGATCGTCGACGGCCGCTATGGGCTGCGGCCCTTGCCGAGCGTGGACTTCTCGCTGATCTGGAGCGAGAACGGCCACACGCCCTGCGCCTGCCGCTTCGGGCAGCTGATCCTCGAGATGCCGGGGCTGGTGGCGCCGGCCCCATGAAAAACGGCGCCCGAGGGCGCCGTCTTCATTGCACTCGAGCGGATGCTCAGAGCGTGCGCTGCTCCGGCTGCGCCTCGCCAGCCGGTTGCTCGAACGGCAGCGTCATCGCGGCCAGTTCGCGGCGGGTTTCGACCAGCACCAGCGGGCCTTCGTCGAGCACGATCACCGGCGGGCGCTCGCGCGGCACGTGGACCGGCTTCGGCTCGGCGGCGATCGCGGCGCGCGCCTGCGCGATGCGTTCGGCGTCGGAGTTGACCCACTGCAGGCCCGAGCTTTGCGCGATCTGCGCGAGCTCGTCGAGCGGCAGCTCGAAGGACTGGACCTTCGGCAGCGCGCGGCCATTGGCGGCCGGCTGCGGAGCGCTCGCGCGTTCGACCACGATGGGTGCCGCGGGCGCTGCGGGTTGCTGCGGCTGCTCGAAGCGCGCTTGCGGCGCGGGCTCGCGCACCTGCGGTGCGGCGGCCGGGGCTTCGGCGACGACCGCGACGCTGTCGGCAGTCTCGGCGACCTGGGCCACCGCTTGCTCCGCGAACGGCTGCGGCTGGCGCGCGACGGGTGCGTCCTGCAGGTTCTGCGCCTCGGCGGGCGCGCCGTCGAAGGCGGCCACGGGTTGCGCTTCGCCTTCTTCGCGCGGTGCGCGTTCGCGGCGGTCACGGCCATAGCGGTCGCGCGAACGGCCGCGGCGCTCTTCGCCGTCGCGGCGCGGTGCCTGCTCGGCGCCGTCCTGCGGGGCGGCTTCGCGGCCGGCTTCGGCGTCGGCCGATGCGGTGGTGGCGGCTTCGCCTTCCTCGCTGAAGCGCGGCTGGCCATCGTTGCGGCGCTCGCGGCGGCCGTCGTTGCGGTCGCCACGCGGGCCACGCTCTTCGCGGCCGTTGCGCGGTGCACGCTCGGTGCGTTCGCCCTGCGCGGCGTTGCCGTCCTCGCCGGCGGCGGCTTCGCTGCGCGGCGCGTCGCCGTTCAGATTGCGCTCGCCGCGTTCGCTGTTGCGTTCGCCACGTTCACCGCGCTCGCCGCGTTCACCCCGTTCGCGGCGGGCGCGCGGTGCGCGTTCGCCGCCAGCCGTGCCTTCCTCGCCCGGCACCGCGTTCGGTGCGAGCTGCTGGGCTTCGAGGCTGACGCCTTCGAGCGCTTCGGCCGGCACGTTGCGGCCCTCGCCCTCGCGGCGTTCGCCACGGCCGCGGCGCTGATCGCCTTCGCGCGGCGGACGGCCTTCGCGGTTGTTCTCGCGCGGCTGGCCATCGGCGCGCAGCTCGGCGCTGCGGTTGTCGCGGCCTTCGCGACCTTCACGGCCCTCGCGACCGCCTTCGCGGCGTTCGCCATTGCGGCCGCCGCCACGGCGTTCGCCGTCGCGGTTGCCCGAACGGGCGCCGTTCTCGCCACGGCCTTCGGCATTGCGGCCTTCGCCGCCGCGGCCGCCACGGCGTTGTTCGCCGTCGCGTGCGCCGCGCGATTCGCCATCGCGGCCAGGGCGGCCGTCACGGCCTTCGCGGCGCGTCGGCTTCGGTGGCTCGACCGGAATGGCCGAGGGTGCGGGTGCCGGCGCGGCCGCCGGCGTGCCGCCGCCGAACCAGCTCTTGATGCGGGCGAAGAAGCCCAGCTCGGCCGGCGCGGGCGCCACCGCCACGGGCGGTGCGACCGGCGCGGGGGCGGCGACGGGCGCGCGCACCGGCTCGGGCTTGACCGGCACCACGGGTGCCGGCGCGTCGGGCAGCACGCCCTTGATGACCGGCGTCTGCTTGTTGGTGGGCTCCTGCGAGCGGCGCGTGACCGAGGTCGGGTCCTCGATCTCGTCGGCCATCTTGTAGCTGGCCTCGATGTGGTCGAGGCGCGGGTCGTCGTGCTTCAGGCGTTCGAGCTTGTAGTTGGGCGTCTCGAGCGTCTTGTTCGGCACCATCAGCACGCTCACGCGCTGCTTGAGCTCGATCTTGGCGATCTCGGTGCGCTTCTCGTTGAGCAGGAACGAAGCGACTTCCACCGGCACCTGCACGTGCACGGCGGCGGTGTTGTCCTTCATCGACTCTTCCTGAATGATGCGCAGGATCTGCAGCGCGCTCGATTCGGTGTCGCGGATGTGGCCCGAGCCGCCGCAACGCGGGCAGGGGATCGACGAGCCTTCGCTCAGCGCCGGCTTCAGGCGCTGGCGGCTCATTTCCATCAGGCCGAACTTGCTGATCGAGCCGAACTGCACGCGCGCGCGGTCCTGGCGCAGCGCGTCGCGCAGGCGGCTCTCGACCTCGCGGCGGTTCTTCGACTCGTCCATGTCGATGAAGTCGATGACGATCAGGCCGCCGAGGTCGCGCAGGCGCATCTGGCGCGCCACTTCGTCGGCGGCTTCGAGGTTGGTGCGGGTCGCGGTTTCCTCGATGTCGCCGCCCTTGATGGCGCGGGCCGAGTTCACGTCGACCGAGACCAGCGCCTCGGTGTGGTCGATCACGATGGCGCCGCCCGAGGGCAGCTGCACGGTCCGGGCGTAGGCCGACTCGATCTGGTGCTCGATCTGGAAGCGGCTGAACAGGGCGGCGTCGTCGCGGTAGCGCTTCACGCGGGCGGCATGCTCGGGCATGACGTGCGCCATGAACTGCTGCGCCTGGTCGTAGATGTCGTCGGTGTCGATCAGGATGTCGCCGATGTCGTGATTGAAGTAATCACGGATCGCGCGGATCACGAGAGAGGATTCCTGGTAGATCAGGAAGGCGCCCTTGCCGCCCTTGGCCGCGCCGTCGATGGCGGTCCAGAGCTTGAGCAGGTAGTTCAGGTCCCACTGGAGTTCGGGCGCCGAGCGGCCGATGCCGGCGGTGCGCGCGATGATGCTCATGCCCTTCGGGTACTCGAGCTGGTCCATCGCCTCCTTGAGCTCGGCGCGGTCGTCGCCCTCGATGCGGCGCGAGACGCCACCGCCACGCGGGTTGTTCGGCATCAGCACGACGTAGCGGCCGGCCAGCGAGATGAAGGTGGTGAGGGCCGCGCCCTTGTTGCCGCGCTCTTCCTTCTCGACCTGGACGACCAGTTCCTGGCCTTCCTTGATCACGTCCTGGATCCGGGCCTGGCTGGCCGAGACGCCTTCGGCGAAGTATTGCTTGGAGATTTCCTTGAACGGCAGGAAGCCGTGGCGGTCCTCGCCGTAGTCGACGAAACAGGCTTCGAGGCTGGGCTCGACGCGGGTCACGACGGCCTTGTAGATGTTGCCCTTGCGCTGTTCGCGTCCCTCGATCTCGATTTCGTAGTCGAGGAGCTTCTGCCCGTCGACGATGGCCAGGCGGCGTTCTTCGGCCTGCGTGGCATTGATCAGCATCCGCTTCATGATGCGTTGTCCTTATATGTATCGTTCTACCGGCCCTGGAGGGCCAACGATGCACGGACGACGCCCGCGAAACTTGGGGAATTGCCGCTTGGCTCCGGATGCTGGGTGCCGCGGCGCGCGAGCGCGAGCGGCCGTCTCGAGCGTCAGCTCGGTGACGACAGCCGGAGTGGGGGCGCGTGGATGGGGGCGAGCCCTTCGTGGTGCTGAGAGGCTGTCTTTTTGACAGCCCGTTGCGCAAGGGTGGCGCGCGGTTCTGGCGATTCGATGCCCGAGGCCGCTGGTCGGGACCAGGTCAGCCAGCGCAGGCATATTTGAATCAGCAGCATCAGCACAAAGGGACTCGCTTCGATCCGCCGGCAGCTGGAGGCTGCAGGCTGGTATTCCGTATCGGTGTTTCGTGGGTGTCGGCTTGACTTGGGCGTCTGGCCTGCCACTTTGCGCAGTTGCGCGGGGTTTGCAGGCTCGTCGCCAAAGCGGCATCGACCTCGCAGCGCCGCCGGGGTGTTTGACAGCAGTGCTCTAAACTTCTGTCTAATCAAGCACTTACACGACCGCGCTGGTGAAAAACATTATAGGTGCGAAGCAAGCCCCCGCGGCTAAGGAGTTTGCCGGAGAGCCGGCGGCCATCCGCTTCCTCACGATCGACGCCGAGTCGGCCGGGCAGCGCCTCGACAACTTCCTCTTCCGCCATCTGAAAGGCGTGCCGAAGACCCACGTCTACCGGATCATCCGGTCGGGCGAGGTGCGCATCAACAAGGGGCGGGCGCAGGCCGAGACCCGAGTCGAGACCGGCGACGTGGTGCGGTTGCCGCCGATCCGCGTGGCCGAACGCGCCGAGGAGGCCGCGAGCGCCGCGCCGGCGCGCGAATTCCCGCTGCTGCTCGAGGACGAGGCCGTGCTGGCCGTCGACAAGCCCGCCGGCGTGGCGGTGCATGGCGGCAGCGGCGTGAGCTTCGGCGTGATCGAGCAACTGCGTACCGCGCGCCCGGGCGCGAAATTCCTCGAGCTGGTGCACCGGCTCGACCGCGAGACCTCGGGCATCCTGCTGGTCGCCAAGAAGCGCAGCGCGCTGGTGGCGCTGCAGGAGCAGTTCCGAGAGCGCGAGACCGGCAAGACCTACCTGGCGCTGGTCGAGGGCGCCTGGCCCGCCAACAAGAAGGTGCTCGACGCGCCGCTCGCCAAGTACCTGCTGCCCGACGGCGGCGCCGGTGCCGGCGAACGCCGCGTGCGCGTGGTGGCCAAGGACCATCCCGACGCGATGCGCGCCGTGACGCTGGTGCGAGCGCTGGCCACGCTGTCGCTGCCCGGCGATGCCACGCCGATGTCATTGCTCGCCGTCACCATCAAGACCGGCCGCACGCACCAGATCCGCGTTCACCTGGCGTCGGCCGGCCATCCGATCGCCGGCGACGACAAGTACGGCGAATCCGAGCGCCGGCGCGCGCTGCAGAAGCTGGGCCTCAAGCGCATGTTCCTCCACGCCTGGCGACTGCAGTTCAACCATCCCGCCACCGGCGAACGCGTCGCGCTGCAGGCCGAGCTGCCGCCCGAATTGCGCTCGCTGATGCCGCCCGCCGCGCTCGACACGATGACACGACACCCCACGCCCACCATCCATGACTGACTCTGCAGACAACGCCCGTCCCCCGCGCTTTGACCTGATCGCCTTCGACTGGGACGGCACCCTCTACGACTCCACGCGACTGATCGTGCGCTGCATCCAGGCGGCGGTGGTCGACGTCGGCGGCGCCAAGCCCAGCGAGGACGATGCCGCCTGGGTCATCGGCCTGGGGCTGGCCGAGGCGCTGGCGCGCGCCGCGCCCGACGTGCCGAAGGAGAAGTACCCCGAGCTCGGCGCCCGCTACCGCTATCACTACCTGCAGCACCAGGACGACATCGTGCTGTTCGGCGGCGTGCTGCCGATGCTCGACGCGCTGCGCGCGCGCGGCCACAAGCTGGCCGTGGCCACGGGCAAGTCGCGCCGCGGGCTCAACGAGGCGCTCAAGACGGTGGCGCTGCGCGACCGCTTCGACGCCTCGCGCACCGCCGACGAGACCTTCGGCAAGCCGCATCCGCGCATGCTGCTCGAACTGATGGAGGAGCTCGAGGTGGCCCCCGAGCGCACGCTGATGATCGGCGACACCACGCACGACCTGCAGCTGGCGGTGAACGCGGGCTGCGCCAGCGTCGGCGTGAGCTACGGCGCGCACGAGCCCGACAGCTTCGCCGAGTTCAAGCCGCTGCACATCGCGCATTCGATCGCCGACCTCGAGGCCTGGCTGCTGGGCAACGCCTGACACGACAATCGCCTGCCATGAGCGAAGACAGCATTCCCCTGTGCAATGGCGCCGACCTGGTGGAGGGCAGCCAGGCCGTGCCTTTCGACGTGGTCTACGGTGGCGAGACCTGCCGCGCCTTCGCGGTGCGCTTCGAGGGCCAGCCGCACGCCTACCTCAACCGCTGCAGCCACGTGGCGATGGAAATGGACTTCCAGCCCGACCGCTTCTTCGACGACACCGGCCAGTGGCTGCTGTGCGCCACCCACGGCGCCGTGTACCGGCCCGACACCGGCGAATGCGCGGGCGGGCCGTGCCGCGGCGGCCTCGTGAAGATCGCGCTGAGCGAGCGCGACGGCGTGGTGCACTGGCATACTGCCTGGAACCTTCAACCCCTCAACTTCTAGCAAGCGCCGCGCTTCGCGACTGCCTGTTCGCCTGCCGCTTCCATGAACGACCAGAACCGCACCGATCCCCACGGTTTCGAGCCTTTCGAGCCGGCCCCGCCTTCTCTTTCGTCTTCGCCCGATCCCCAACGCACCATGTCCAACGATCCCACTCAGCGTCCCGGCTGGGAGCGCGCCACGCTCGAGAAGCTGGCTTTCGCGGCCCTCAACGAGCAGAAGTCCACGCGGCGCTGGAAGACCTTCACGCGGCTGGCCTGGCTGGCCTTCTTCATCTTCCTGGCCTGGTTCGCGCTGTCGCGCGGCGCGCCTAGCACCGCCAAGACCACGGCTCACACCGCGGTGGTCGAGATCAAGGGCGAGATCGCCAATGGCGGCGATGCCAGCGCCGAGTTCGTCGTGGCGGCGATGAAGTCCGCCTTCGAGGACGACGGCGCCAAGGGCGTGGTGCTGCTGATCAACTCGCCGGGCGGCAGCCCGGTGCAGGCCGGCATCATCAACGACGAGATCAAGCGCCTGAAGGCCAAGCACAAGAAGCCGGTCTATGCCGTGGTCGAGGAAACCTGCGCCTCGGCGGCCTACTACATCGCGGCCGGCGCCGACAAGATCTACGTCGACAAGGCCAGCATCGTGGGCAGCATCGGCGTGCTGATGGACGGCTTCGGCTTCACCGGCGCGATGGAGAAGGTCGGCGTCGAGCGCCGCCTGCTGACCTCGGGCGAGAACAAGGGCTTCCTCGATCCCTTCAGCCCGATGAACGACGCGCAGCGCGAACATGCGCAGAAGATGCTCGACCAGATCCACGAGCAGTTCATCAACGTGGTGAAGACCGGCCGCGGCGACCGCCTCAAGCTCGACACCCCGGGCCTGTTCAGCGGCCTGTTCTGGAGCGGCGAGCAGGCCGTGAGCTACGGCCTGGCCGACCAGCTCGGCAACGTCGACTACGTGGCGCGCGAGGTGATCAAGGCCGAGGAAGTCATCGACTACACCCGCCGCGACAACGTGGCCGAGAAGCTGGCCAAGAAGTTCGGCGCCGCCATGGGCGACGCCACGATCCGTTCGCTGAAGTCGGTGCCCGCGCTGCGCTGAGGCGCAGTCAGTCGCCGCGCATGCCGGCCGCGGCGTAACGCGCCGAGGCCGCCAGCGCGACCGCGAACACCACCACCACGTAGAGCGCCGCCGTCAGCGAGGTGGCGCGCGCGATCAGCCCGATGACCGCCGGGCCCGCCATGAACCCCAGGTAGGCGATCGCCGAGACGGCCGCGATGCCGCGCGCCGGCTCCACGCCCGGCACCTTGGCCGAGGCCGCGAACAGGATCGGCACCACGTTCGCGAAGCCGATGCCCACGCCCGCGAAACCCACCAGCGCGAGCCAGGGCCAGTCGGTGAGCAGCACCAGCGCCATCGCCGCCGCCGCCAGCAGGCCGCTGCCGCGCAGCAGCACCGCGGGCGCGAAGCGCGCGCGCAAGGCATCGCCGCCGAAACGCGCGGCGGCCATGGCGGCCGAGAAGCTCGCGTAGGCGAGGGCGGCCTGTTGCTGCGGGCTGCCCAGTTCCTGCTGCAGATAGAGCACGCTCCAGTCGTAGATGGCGCCTTCGGCGATCAGCCCCAGCGCCGCGAGCACGCCCAGCACCGCCAGCGCGCCGCGCGGCAGGCGGAAGCCGTGATCGGCCTCGGTGGCGCCGGCGGCCGCGGGCGGCTTCGGCAGCATGCGCGTGGCCGACAGCGCGACCAGCGCCACCATCGCCGCCGACACCAGCAGCAGGTGCGCCTGCGGGGCAAGCCCGGCCGCGAGCGCCGCGCTGCCGCTGGCCGCGCCGGCCATGCCGCCGAGACTGAACATGCCGTGCATGCCGCTCATCAGCGGCTTGCCGCCATGCAGCTCGAGCTGCGCGGCCTCGGTGTTGATCGCCACGTCGAACACGCTGGTGACGAGGCCGAACACCGCCAGCAGGCCCAGCAGGGCGGCATAGCCGGGCATGGCGATCAGGCCGCAGAGCAGCAGCGCGTAGACGCAGCCGCACAGCGCGGCCATGCGCCGCGGTCCGTGGCGGCCGATCCAGCGGCCGGCGCTGGTCAGGCCGTACATCGCGCCGGCGCCGGCCGCGAGCATGGCGAGGCCGAGCTGGGCCTCGTCGATGCCGTAGTGCCCCTTGACCGTGGGCACGTGCACGCCCCAGGTCGCGAAGATGAAGCCCGAGGCGAAGAATTGCGCGCGCGAGGCCCAGCGCGTGGCCGCAGTCACGGCCATCGTCAGCGCCCGATCGCGAACACGGCGGGCAGGCGTTCGTCGACGCCGGCCGGCGGCTTGTTGGCGCGCCAGCCCTTGATCGTCTCGCTGCGCAGGTTCGCCTCGGCCAGCGTGAGGCCGCGCGCGACGGCCAGCCGCGTGTTGTGCTGCAGCGTCTGCACCAGCGCCTGCAGCAGGGCGGCGTTGCGGTAGGGCGTTTCGATGAACAACTGGGTCTGTCCGGTCTTGAGGGCCAGCGCCTCGAGTTCGCGGATGCGGCGCTGGCGCTCGTCGGCGTCCTGCGGCAGGTAGCCAACGAAGGCGAAGTTCTGGCCGTTGAGGCCGCTGGCGGCCAGCGCCAGCAGCAGCGAGACCGGGCCGATCAGCGGCACCACCGTGATGCCCAGGTCGTGCGCCGCGCGGGCCACCGACGAGCCCGGATCGGCCACGGCCGGCATGCCGGCTTCGCTGAGCAGGCCGATGTCGTGACCTTCGAGCGCCGCGGCCAGCAGCGGGCGGGCGTCGAACTGGCCGGCGTGGTCGCCTTTCTTGTGCACCTCGCGCGGCAGTTCCTGGATCGCCTGCGCCTGCAGCGGCGCCGCCAGCGGTGCCACGGCGTCGATGCGCTTGAGGTAGGCGCGCGCGGACTTGGCGTTCTCGCAGATCCAGTGCGTGATGCCGGCGGCGGTCTGCAGCGTGCCGAGCGGCAGCGCGTCCTGCAGCGGGGCCTGGGTGTCGCAGCCGAAATCGAGCGGCGCCGGCACGAGGTAGAGCTTGCCGCGGCTCACAGCAGGTCGATCCCGGCGGCGCGCAGCATGCGGGCGGTGCGGATCAGCGGCAGGCCCACCAGGGCGCTGGGATCGTCGCTGTCGATGGCCTCGAGCAACGCGATGCCCAGGCCTTCGCTCTTGGCGCTGCCCGCGCAGTCGTAGGGCTGCTCGGCCAGCAGGTACTGCTCGATCGCGGCGTCGCTGAGCTCGCGGAACACCACGCGCACAGGGGCCAGGTCGCGCTGGACGAAGCCGGTCGCCTGGCAGACGACCGCCACCGCGGTCTGGAAGACCAGCGTCTGGCCGCGCATGCGCCGCAGCTGGGCGGTGGCGCGCGCATGGTCGCCGGGCTTGCCGAGCGCTTCGCCGGCCAGGTCGGCCACCTGGTCGGAGCCGATCACCACGGCGTCGGGGAAGCGGGCGGCCACGGCGTTGGCTTTCTCGAGCGCGAGCCGGTGGGCCAGGGCCTGCGGGGTTTCGCCGGCCAGCGGCGTTTCGTCGACTTCGGGCGCATGCACCTCGAAGGGCAGGCGCAGGCGGGTAAGCAGCTCGCGGCGGTAGCGCGAGGTGGAGGCGAGGATCACGGTGCGTTGCATGCGGCGATTGTGAAGGAGGCCCAACAACCCCTTCGGGGTCGGCCCGACGGGAAAGCCGGCGTCGGCGCGCTAGACTGGGGCGGATGAAGAGAGAATTTGCCCCCGGCCGACTCGATGTCGCCGGCTTTGCCGCCGCGGCGGCCACCCTGTCCGCCGACGATCCGGTGCGCAACTACACCCGGCTGGTCGACGAGATGGCGGCCGAGGCTCCTTCCGATGCCGTGGTGCATTGGGAGGCCGATGGCGAGCAGCGCGTCGGCGCGGACGGCCGCGAAGAACCCTGGCTGCACCTGACGGCCGAGGCCACCGTGCCGTTGGTCTGCCAGCGCTGCCTGTCGCCGGTCGACACGCCGGTGCAGGTCGACCGCTGGTTCCGCTTCGTGGCCGATGAAGAAACCGCGGCGGTTCAGGACGAGGAGTCCGAGGAGGACCTGCTGGTCGCGAGCCGCGATTTCGACCTGCACGCGCTGATCGAGGACGAGCTGCTGATGGAAATCCCGGTCATGCCGGTGCACGACGTGTGCCCGGCGCCGGTCCAGCTCTCGGCCGTCGATCCGGATTTCGAGTCGCCCGACAAGGAGCGCGAGAACCCCTTCGCCGTGCTGGGTGCGTTGCGTTCGCGCAAGCCCGGACAGGGCGACTAGCCCCATCCGGGCAGTCTGGGCTATAATCATGGGCTTCGCGCGCGCCGCCGTACGCAGCAGTGCAGATTCTGGAAAAGACTTTCGGAATCTGGGCATGTCCTTCATGCCGCCTCACTGCTACAGCCTGAGCCCGCATCCTCTCACCCACCTTACCGTCCAGGAGCCATCATGGCCGTCCAGCAAAACAAGAAGTCGCCTTCCAAGCGCGGCATGCACCGTTCCCACAATGCCCTGGGCGTGCCCGGCATCGCCGTCGAGCCGACCACCGGCGAAACGCACCTGCGTCACCACATCAGCCCCAACGGTTTCTACCGCGGCCGTCAGGTGCTCAAGAACAAGTCCGAAGCCTGATTTCGCACTCCAAGGCCAAGGCCCGAAGCTACTTTTTTTGTAGCATCGGGCCTTTGTTTTGATGGCTACGCCTTCTTCTTCCCCGGCTTCCACTGCTGCGCCTTCGGCAATCACGCTCGCCGTCGATTGCATGGGGGGCGACCATGGCCCGCGCGTCACGCTCGCGGCCTGCCGTGCTTTTCTCGAGCGCCATCCCGAGGCCTCGTTGTTGCTGGTCGGCGCGCCCGATGCGTTGGCTGGCTTTGTCGCGCATCCTCGCGCCCGGATCGTTCCGGCCAGCGAAGTGGTCGGCATGGACGATCCGATCGAGATCGCGCTACGCAAGAAGAAAGACTCGTCGATGCGGGTCGCGATCCAGCAGGTGAAGGATGGTGCGGCGCAGGCCGCGATTTCCGCCGGCAACACCGGCGCGCTGATGGCCATTGCGCGCTACCTGCTCAAGACGCTCGACGGCATCGACCGGCCCGCCATTGCGCCCCAGCTGCCGAACGCGAAGGGTGGCGCCACGACGGTGCTTGACCTTGGCGCCAACGTGGATTGCGATGCCGAGGACCTGCTTCAGTTTGCCGTGCTCGGCTCGGCGCTGGTGTCGGCGCTGACCGGCAACGAGTCGCCTTCGGTCGGCTTGCTCAACGTGGGCGAGGAAGCGATCAAGGGCAGCGAAACGATCAAAAAGGCCAGCCAACTGCTGCGTACGGCTGCCAACTCCAAGGATCTGAACTTCTACGGCAACGTGGAAGGCAACGATATTTTCAAGGGCACGACCGACATCGTGGTCTGCGACGGTTTCGTCGGCAACGTGGCGTTGAAGGCCAGCGAGGGCGTGGCTTCGATGATCGGCGAGTTCATTCGCGTCGAGTTCTCGCGAAGCATCTTTACGAAGATCGCTGCCATCGTGGCTTATCCGGTCCTAAAAGCGTTCAAAAACAGGTTGGATCATCGCCGCTACAACGGCGCGGCGCTGCTGGGCCTGCGCGGACTGGTTTTCAAGAGCCACGGTTCGGCCGACGAGACGGCTTTCGGCCATGCGCTGGATCGCGCTTATGATGCCGCTCGCAACAACCTGCTCGACCGCGTTCGGGCCCGTATCGCCCACGCCGCGCCTTTGCTTGCGCGGCAGGAATCGGCGGCGACGGCCGACGCGGTCTAGCTTCACGTTTTGATGAGCCCATATTCACGCATCACCGGCACCGGCAGCTATCTGCCGCCGCGCCGGGTGACCAACGACGATCTCGCCAAGGAACTGGCGGCGCGCGGCATCGAGACCTCCGACCAGTGGATCGTCGAGCGCACCGGCATCCATGCGCGCCATTTCGCGGCGCCCGACGTGGGCAGCAGCGACCTGGGCCTGCATGCCGCCCGCCACGCCCTCGAGGCGGCGGGACGCAAGGCCAGTGATGTCGACCTGATCATCGTGGCCACCTCGACCCCCGACATGGTGTTCCCCTCGTCGGCGGCCATCCTCCAGAACAAGCTCGGCATCGCCGGCTGCCCGGCTTTCGACGTGCAGGCCGTGTGCAGCGGCTTCGTCTATGCGCTGACCGTGGCCGACGCCATGATCCGCACCGGCAGCGCACGCTGCGCGCTGGTGATCGGCGCCGAGGTGTTCTCGCGCATCCTCGATTTCAACGACCGCACCACCTGCGTGCTGTTCGGCGACGGCGCCGGCGCGGTGGTGCTGGAAGCCAGCGACGAGCCCGGCATCCTGGCGACCGACTTGCATGCGGACGGCAAGCATGTCGGCATTCTTTGCGTGCCCGGCCACGTGTCGGGCGGCAACGTGCTCGGCACGCCGCTGCTGCACATGGACGGCCAGGCGGTCTTCAAGCTCGCGGTGCGCGTGCTCGAGGAAGCCGCGCGCGCCACGCTGGCCAAGGCCGGCAAGACCGAGGCCGACATCGACTGGCTGATTCCGCACCAGGCCAACATCCGCATCATGGAAGGCACGGCCAAGAAGCTGAAGCTGCCGCGGGAGCGGCTGGTCGTCACCGTCAACGAGCACGGCAACACGTCCGCGGCCTCGATTCCGCTGGCGCTCGACGAAGCGGTGCGTTCCGGCAAGGTGAAGAAGGGTGAAACCCTCATGCTCGAAGGCGTGGGTGGCGGTTTCACCTGGGGCGCGGTGCTGCTGAATCTGTAGTAATTAGTGGGCGAGACAGCCGGTCCTGCCTAGGCGGGCCGCGCGACGTGACGCATACAACAATGAAATCCTTTGCTTTTGTCTTTCCGGGTCAGGGTTCGCAGGCGGTCGGCATGCTCGATGCCTGGGGCGATCACCCGGCCGTGGCCGAAACACTGCGCGAAGCTTCCGAAGCGCTCGGCGAAGACCTCGGCGCGCTGATCAAGAGCGGCCCGAAGGAAGCGCTGGCGCTCACCACCAACACCCAGCCCGTGATGCTGGTGGCCGGTGTCGCGGCCTGGCGCGCCTGGCTGGCCGAAGGCGGCGCCACGCCGTCGGTGGTGGCCGGCCATTCGCTCGGCGAATATTCGGCGCTGGTGGCATCGGGCGTGCTGACGCTCGCGCAGGCGGCGCCGCTGGTGCGCTTCCGTGCCCAGGCGATGCAACAGGCCGTGCCGGTCGGCACCGGCGCCATGGCTGCCATCCTCGGGATGGAGGCCGCCAAGGTCATCGCCAACTGCCAGGAAGTCACCGCCTCGTTCGGCGCCGGCAGTGCCGAAGTGGTGGAGGCCGTGAATTTCAACGACCCGATGCAGACCGTGATCGCGGGCAGCAAGGCGGCGGTCGAGAAGGCCTGCGAGACGCTGAAGGCCAACGGCGCCAAGCGCGCGCTGCCGCTGCCGGTGTCGGCCCCGTTCCATTCGAGCCTGATGAAGCCCGCGGCCGAGGCGCTGCGCGAGAAGCTGGCCTCGGTGACGCTGGCCGCGCCGCAGGTCCCGGTGCTCAACAACATCGACGTGGCGGTCGAGACCGACGCCGACCGTATCCGCGACGCACTCGTGCGCCAGGCTGCCGGCCCGGTTCGCTGGGTCGAAAGCGTCCAGGCCTTGAAACTGCGCGGTGTAGCCGCCATCATCGAGTGCGGTCCGGGCAAGGTGCTGGCCGGCATGGCCAAGCGCATCGCCCCCGAGCTCGAAGCCGCGTCGGTGTACGACCCGGCCACGCTCGCCGACGTTCGACAATCGCTCGCCGGCTGACCGGTGCCAGGCCCAGAGACCTCTTTCTTCTTATGAGCATTCCCAAATTCGAAGGGCAAGTCGCCCTGGTCACCGGCGCATCGCGCGGCATCGGCGCGGCCATCGCCCTGGAGCTCGCGCAGCGCGGCCTCAAGGTGGTCGGCACCGGCACCACGGAAGAGGGCGCGTCCAAGATCACCGCCATGCTCAGCGCCTACGACGGCCGCGGCCGCGCGCTGAACGTGAACGACGGCGCGGCCGTCGAGGCGCTGATCGACGAGATCGTGAAGGCCTACGGCGCGATCCACGTGCTGGTCAACAACGCCGGCATCACGCGCGACACGCTCGCGATGCGCATGAAGGACGACGACTGGGATGCGGTGCTCGACACCAACCTGAAGGCCGTCTTCGGCCTGTCGCGCGCCGTGATCCGCCCGATGATGAAGCAGCGCTACGGCCGCATCATCAGCATCACCAGCGTGGTCGGCGCCTCCGGCAATGCCGGCCAGGCCAACTACGCGGCCGCCAAGGCCGGCGTGGCCGGGATGACGCGCGCACTGGCGCGCGAACTCGGCAGCCGCAACATCACGGTCAACTGCGTCGCCCCCGGTTTCATCGAGACCGACATGACGGCCAGCCTGCCCGAAGCGCAGCAGCAGGCGCTGCTGCAACAAATCCCGCTGGGCCATCTGGGCAAGCCCGCCGACATCGCGCATGCGGTGGCGTACCTCGCATCTCCCCAGGCCGCCTACGTGACGGGGCAGGAACTGCACGTCAACGGCGGCATGCACATGTAGCCGCAAGGCGCAAGCTTTTCGTCGTGCCGGGCCTGCGAGGAAGCTCGCAATCCGCCCGGCTAAAATCCACCGGTTACCTACAACCCTCAGAGGGAATCAAATGAGCGATATCGAAGCACGTGTCAAGAAAATCATCGCCGAGCAGCTCGGCGTGGAAGAGTCCCAAGTGACGAACGAAAAGGCTTTCGTGGCCGACCTCGGCGCTGACTCGCTCGACACGGTCGAACTCGTGATGGCACTCGAAGACGAATTCGGCATCGAGATCCCCGACGAAGACGCCGAGAAGATCACCACGGTGCAAAACGCCGTCGACTACGCCACCAAGAATCAAAAGGCCTGATCGGCCCCAACTGACGACACTGCGGCGGCCGGCGGCTTTCTTTCGGAACCGCATGCGCCGAGCGGCCGTCGTCCAGCGCTTCCAGAAAGGTTTGCCGGCATGACCAAACGCCGCGTCGTCGTGACCGGACTCGGTTGCATCGCTCCCGTCGGAAACACGGTGGCCGATTCCTGGGCCAACCTGTTGGCGGGAAATTCGGGCATCGCGAACATCACCGCGTTCGATGCGAGCGCCTTCGCCTGCAAATTCGCGGGCGAGGTGAAGGGTTTCGACATTGCCCAATACATCTCGGAGAAGGAGGCGCGCCACATGGACCGCTTCATCCATCTCGGGATGGCCGCCGCGATCCAGGCGGTGCAGGACAGCGGGCTCAAGACCGGCGAAGAACTCCCGTACGAGGAAGCGGTCCGCATCGGCTGCAACATCGGTTCGGGCATCGGCGGCCTGCCGATGATCGAAGCCACGCACGGCGAGCTGGTGAACCGCGGCCCGCGCCGCGTGTCGCCGTTCTTCGTACCGGCGTCGATCATCAACATGATCTCGGGCCACGTGTCGATCAAGTACGGCTTCAAGGGCCCGAACATCGCTGTGGTCACTGCCTGCACCACCGGCCTGCATGCCATCGGCACCTCGGCGCGCATGATCGAGTACGGCGACGCCGACGTGATGATCGCGGGCGGCGCCGAGTCGACCATCTCTCCGCTCGGCATCGGTGGCTTCACCGCGCCGCGCGCGCTCAGCACGCGCAACGACGATCCCGCCACGGCCTCGCGTCCGTGGGACAAGGATCGCGACGGCTTCGTGCTCGGCGAGGGTGCGGGCGTGATCGTGCTCGAGGAGTACGAACATGCCAAGGCACGCGGCGCCAAGATCTACGCCGAAGTCGCGGGCTTCGGCCTGACGGGCGATGCGTACCACATGACGGCGCCCGACGTCGACGGCCCGCGCCGCTCGATGGTCATGGCGCTCGCCAATGCGGGCGTCAACCCCGACCAAGTGCAGTACCTCAATGCGCACGGCACCTCGACGCAGCTCGGCGACCTCAACGAGACGAATGCGATCAAGAACGCCTTCGGCGACCATGCGAAGAAGCTGGTCGTGAATTCGACCAAGTCCATGACCGGCCACCTGCTGGGCGGCGCGGGCGGCATCGAATCGGTGTTCACGGTGCTGGCCCTGCATCACCAGAAGAGCCCGCCGACGATCAACATCTTCAACCAGGATCCGGAGTGCGATCTCGACTACTGCGCCAACGAGGCGCGCGATCTGAAGATCGATGTCGCGGTCAAGAACAACTTCGGCTTCGGCGGCACCAACGGCACGCTGGTGTTCAAGCGCGCTTGAGTCTTCATCTCCCATGCACGGCGCACCGTCGGTGACCTACCCGGTGGGGCGCTCGCGTGGCGCAGCCCGCCTCCTGACCGTGGTCTGGGCACTCGGCGCGCTCTGCGCGGGTGCGTCCTGCTACTTTTTCGATAGCGTTGGCTGGCGCCATGCGCTGCTACTGCTCAGCGTGCTGTTCGCAGGGGCGGCCGCCGGCATCGGCCTGCGCCGCGACGGCGCGGGCCTGCTTCATTTCGACGGCCAGTTCTGGTCGCTGGCGCCCGCGGCTTCCGATGCCGCGGATCCGGCGCGCTCGGTCCTGGCTGCACGCGCCGTCGTCGCGCTCGACCTGCAATCGCTGCTGCTGCTGCGCCTGAGCGAGCCGGGCCGGCCGCACCGCTGGCTCTGGGTCGAGCGGCAGACGATGCCCGAGCGCTGGCGCGATCTGCGCCGTGCGGTATATTCGCGCCCCCCCGCTGCCGACACCGGCGGCGATGTCTGGCGCGCGACCGCACCCGCCGACGCACCCTGAAATCCCCCTCTCGATGACCACGTCCCCGCCGCCCGTGCCGCCGGATTCCGGCTTGACCGACGCCGCTGCGGCGCCGCGTCCGGGCGAGATCGACTTCCAGCTCGTGCAGCGCGCGGTGGCGGGCGACCAGAAAGCCTTCGAGCTGCTGGTCATCAAGTACCAGCGCCGCATCGAGCGCCTGATCGGGCGCATGGTGCGCGATGTCGACCTGGTCGAGGACATCGCGCAGGAAACCTTCATCCGCGCCTATCGTGCACTGCACCAATTCCGCGGTGAGGCGCAGTTCTACACCTGGCTCTACCGGATCGCGGTGAACACCGCGAAGAAGGCGCTGGTCGACATGAAGCGCGACCCGACCATCTCGGAAAGCGCCCTGCGGCCTTCTTCCGAGGACGACGATGAAACTTACCGTCCGGGAAACGAACCAACCACCGACGAAACCCCCGAATCGGTCATGGCGGCCAATGAAATCGCGGCCGCGGTCGAGTCCGCCATGGAAGCGCTCCCCGCGGAGTTGCGCCAGGCAGTCACGCTGCGCGAGATCGAGGGCATGAGTTACGAAGAGATTGCCGAAGTCATGGATTGCCCTATCGGCACCGTGCGTTCGCGGATCTTCCGTGCGCGCGAGGCCATTTCGGCCAGGGTCAAACCGCTGCTCGACAACCAGTCGGGCAAGCGTTGGTAAGCAAAATCAGGTGAACGAAATGAATCAGACGATGACGGTTCGAGAACAGGTGTCGGCGCTCGCGGATGGTCATTTGCAGGGCGACGAGTTCGCGCAGGCCATCGACAAGGTCTGCGGCGACGAGGAATACCGCGCGGCGTGGCAGGCCTACCATGTGGTGGGCGACGTGCTGCGTTCGAGCGCCAACGTGGCGTGCAGCGACAGCAGCGCTTTCCTGGCCCGCTTCCAGCAGCGGCTGGCGGCCGAGCCGGTGTCGATCCGGCCCGTGGCGGCCGTTCCCGAGGCCCAGGTGGTGCCGCTTCAGCGTCGCGCCGATGCGGCCAACGAGCCGGTCTTCCGCTGGAAGCTGGTGGCCGGTGCCGCTTCGCTGGTGGCCGTGGCCGCCATCAGCTGGAGCTGGGTCGGCAGCGGTGTCGTCAACGGCCCGGCCGGCGCCCAACTGGCGCAGCAACAACCCGTGTCGGGCCCGGTGCTCGCATCGGCCGCCACCAATGGCGCGCAGGGTTCGACGCTCACGCCCACGCGCGTGATCGTGGGCAACGGCAAGCCGCAGGTGATGCTGCGCGATCCGCGCCTGGACCAGTTGCTCGAGGCACACCAGCAGGCGGGCGGCGCCTCGCAAATGCCTTCCGGTTTCCTGCGCAACGCGACCTTCGAAGGACCCACGCGCTGAGCGCGCGCCTCTGCCTCCTTCCCTGCCAATGACTGTTCAGATGCCGATCTCCGCACGCGCGTTCGTGCTCGTGCTTGCCGCTTTTTGCATCGCGCAGATCGCCTCCGCGCAGACCCGTTCCAGTGCGGCGAACACCCGGGGCGCGGCATCGGCCCAGGCGGCGGGCGAGCCGCCCGCCATGAGCGTCACCGAGTGGCTGCAGCGCATGCACGCGGGCGCGCGCCAGCGCAACTACGTCGGCACCTTCGTGGTGTCCGCGCCCGGCGGCGATCTGTCGAGTGCGCGCATCTGGCATGTGCGCGACGGCGAGCAGCAGATCGAGCGCATCGAGGCGCTGAGCGGCCCGCAGCGTTCGACCTTCCGCCGCAACCAGAGCGTCATGACCTTCCTGCCCGAAGCCAAGGTGGTGAAGGTCGAAAAGCGCGAGAACCTCGATCTCTTCCCCAATCTGCCCGACAAGCAGGATTCGTCGATCGGCGAGTTCTACGACGTGCGGCCCATCGGCAAGGACCGCGTGGCCGGCTTCGACGCCGACGTGGTGCAACTGACGCCGCACGACGGCCTGCGCTTCGGTTATCGCATCTGGAGCGAGCGCCGCACCGGGCTGGTCGTCAAGCTGCAGACGCTCGACGACCAGTCGCGCGTGGTCGAGCAGTCGGCCTTTTCCGAACTGCAGCTCGACGTGCCCGTGAAGGCCCAGGCCTTGGCGCAGATGATGGCCAACACGGCCGGCTATCGCATCGAGAAGCTCGAGCTCGAGCGCACCAGCGCGCAGGACGAGGGCTGGACCCTGAGCACGCCGGTGGCCGGCTTCAAGCCGCGCAGCTTCTTCCGGCGGCCGGCCGCGGGCGGCGACAAGAACGCCGCGACGCAGGACCGCACCGTGCAATGGATCTTCTCCGATGGCCTCGCCTCGGTGTCGCTCTTCATCGAGCGCTACGACGCCAAGCGCGCACCGCGCGACGGCGTGCTGACCATCGGCGCGACCAATGCGATCCGCAGGCGCCTGCCCGAGCCGGCCAACGACTGGTGGCTCACGGCGGTGGGCGAAGTGCCGCAACAAACCCTGGACGCCTTCGCGCAGAGCCTCGCACGCACGCGTTGAAAAGAACATGTCCGACACCTTTCTCGCCCGATCCGGCGAGAAGCGGAAACTCTCAGTACCTGTTTCGAGTCGCAGCCGTTCTCTTTGAAAGACAACCGATGATGTTCAAGATCGAGGGACACAAGCTCCGTTCCGGCGTGTTCGCGTCCATGCTGGCGCTCACGGCCGGGTTGGCGTTCATGCCGGCCGAGCCGGTGCAGGCGCAGACCGCCACCCGCACGCTGCCCGACTTCACCGACCTGGTCGACCAGGTCGGCCCGTCGGTGGTCAACATCCGCACCGTCGAGAAGGTGGCGCAGCGCAGCGGCAATGGCGGCGAGATGGACGAGGAGATGCAGGAGTTCTTCCGCCGCTTCTTCGGTCAGCCGATTCCCGGCGCTCCGCGCCAGGGGCCGCGCCCCAACCGGCCGCAGCCGCAGGAAGAAGAACGCCCGCGCGGCGTGGGCTCGGGTTTCATCCTGACGGCCGACGGCTACGTGATGACCAATGCGCACGTGGTCGAGGACGCCTCGGAGGTGATGGTCACGCTGCCCGACAAGCGCGAGTTCAAGGCCCGCATCGTCGGCGCCGACAAGCGCACCGACGTGGCGGTGGTGAAGATCGAGGCCACCGGCCTGCCGGCCGTGAAGGTCGGCGACATCTCCAAGCTTCGCGTGGGCGAATGGGTGATGGCCATCGGTTCGCCTTTCGGCCTCGAGAACACCGTCACCGCGGGCATCGTGAGCGCCAAGCAGCGCGACACCGGCGAGTACCTGCCGTTCATCCAGACCGACGTGGCGATCAACCCCGGCAACTCGGGCGGTCCGCTGATCAACATGCGTGGCGAGGTCGTCGGCATCAACAGCCAGATCTATTCGCGCTCGGGCGGCTTCATGGGCATCTCGTTCTCGATCCCGATCGACGAAGCGATCCGCGTGAGCGAGCAGCTGCGCACCTCGGGCCGCGTCTCGCGCGGACGCATCGGCGTGCAGATCGATCAGGTCACCAAGGACGTCGCCGAATCGATCGGCCTGGGCAAGGCGCAGGGCGCGCTGGTGCGCAGCGTCGAGGCCGGTTCGCCGGGCGAGAAGGCCGGCGTGGAGCCGGGCGACATCATCACCAAGTTCGACGGCAAGGCGATCGAGAAGCCGAGCGATCTGCCGCGCCTGGTGGGCAACACCAAGCCCGGTACCAAGAGCACGCTGACGGTGTTCCGCCGCGGCAGCTCGCGCGACCTGAGCGTGACCATCGCCGAGATCGAGCCCGACAAGCCGGCCAAGCGCGCTGCCGACCGCGAGGAGCCGGCGCCCAAGCCGCAGGCTTCGGCCGCCGCCAAGTCGCTGGGCCTCGCGGTCAGCGACCTGAGCGATGCGCAGAAGAAGGAGCTCAAGCTCAAGGGCGGCGTGAAGGTCGATGCCTCGAACGAGGCCGCGGCACGTGCCGGCCTGCGCGAGGGCGACATCATCCTGGCCGTGGGCAACATCGAGGTCTTGAACGCCCGCGAATTCGAGTCGGCCGTGGGCAAGGCCGACAAGAGCAAGCCGCTCAGCGTGCTGTTCCGCCGTGGCGAGTGGGCGCAGTACGCGCTCATCCGGCCCGCACGCTGATCCCGGCTGTGCCGTCAAGTGGCCCCACCCGTCAGTCGGGTTTGGGGCCATTTTTTTGAGCTGTTTGCGACGCTTCGGCGCGCCGCTCTAAAAAAATCTGCATCGGCCCCAAGCCGGCGATTTGTTAGTGTTTGCTGACTTAAGGAAGGGCTAAGGACCGTTTTCGGTAGAATAGCGGCCTCTCGGCGGCGAGTCGGCGCATAAGCCGAGCGGTCTCCTTCACGATGCGAGATGTTAGGTGACAGTCCACCGACGCTCCACAGATCGCCCACAAGTTGTTCAGAGAGTGCTCCACCAAGCCTGTTGATAAGTTGTTTATAAGTTGCTTGTTGTTGACCCGCAACGACCTGTTTGGACCCTGTTCCCGGATGTACGTGCTTCCCTTTTTGCCTACAATGAAGTTCCAACTACTGCAGTTGCCATTGCTTGTTGGTTCAGGGCGCGTCTCCAGGAGACGCGCCCTTTTTTCTTGCCTGTTGCCCTCTGTGCACGAGCCAATTCAAGTACTTAAGCGTTCCCGTTGATGAATCACATCAGAAATTTTTCGATCATTGCGCACATCGATCATGGCAAGTCGACGCTCGCAGACCGTTTGATCCAGCGCTGCGGCGGCCTCGCGGAACGCGAGATGGAAGCGCAGGTGCTCGACTCGATGGACATCGAGAAAGAGCGTGGGATAACCATCAAGGCACAGACCGCGGCACTGCACTACAAGGCACGCGATGGACAGGTCTACAACCTCAATCTGATCGACACGCCGGGCCACGTCGACTTCTCTTATGAAGTGAGTCGCTCGCTGTCGGCATGCGAAGGCGCGCTGCTCGTCGTCGATGCATCGCAAGGCGTGGAAGCGCAGACGGTGGCCAACTGCTACACCGCGCTCGACCTCGGTGTCGAAGTGGTGCCCGTGCTCAACAAGATGGATCTGCCGAACGCTGATCCCGACAACGCACGCACCGAGATCGAAGACGTGATCGGCATCGATGCGACCGATGCGATTCCCTGTTCGGCGAAGACCGGCCTGGGCATCGACGACATCCTCGAAGCGATCGTGCACAAGATGCCGGCACCGCGCGGCAATCCCGATGCCGCGTTGCGCGCAATGATCGTCGACAGCTGGTTCGATCCGTACGTCGGCGTCGTGATGCTGGTGCGCGTGGTCGACGGCCGGCTCGCGAAGGGCGACCGCATCAAGATGATGGCCTCGGGCGCCAGCTACAACGCCGACAACGTCGGTGTCTTCACGCCGGCCAACGAGCCGCGCGCTTCGCTCGAGGCGGGCGAGGTGGGCTACATCATCGCGGGCATCAAGGAGCTGCAGGCCGCGAAGGTCGGCGACACCGTCACGCTGATCAAGCCGGGCACGGGCGGCGCGGCCGCCACCGCGACCGAGGCGCTGCCGGGCTTCAAGGAAATCCAGCCGCAGGTGTTCGCCGGGCTCTATCCGACCGAAGCCAGCGAGTACGACTCGCTGCGCGACGCGCTCGAGAAACTCAAGCTCAACGACTCGTCGCTGCGCTACGAGCCCGAGGTGAGCCAGGCGCTGGGCTTCGGCTTCCGCTGCGGCTTCCTCGGCCTGCTGCACATGGAGATCGTGCAGGAGCGCCTGGAGCGCGAGTTCGACCAGGACCTGATCACGACCGCGCCGAGCGTGGTCTACCAGGTGGTGCGCAGCGACGGCGAGGTCATCATGGTCGAGAACCCGTCCAAGATGCCCGAGGTCGGCAAGATGAGCGAGATCCGCGAGCCGATCGTGACCGTGCATCTGTACATGCCGCAGGAATACGTCGGCGCCGTCATGACGCTCGCCAACCAGAAGCGCGGCGTGCAGATGAACATGGCCTACCACGGCCGCCAGGTCATGCTGACCTACGAGATGCCGCTCGGCGAGATCGTGCTCGACTTCTTCGACAAGCTGAAGTCGGTCAGCCGCGGCTATGCCTCCATGGACTACGAGTTCAAGGAGTACCGCGCCTCCGACGTGGTCAAGGTCGACATCCTGCTCAACGGCGAGAAGGTCGACGCGCTCTCGATCATCGTGCACCGCACCCAGTCGCAGTACCGCGGCCGCGCGGTGGTGTCGAAGATGCGCGAGATCATCTCGCGCCAGATGTTCGACGTGGCCATCCAGGCCGCCATCGGGGTCAACATCATTGCGCGTGAGACAATCAAGGCGTTGCGCAAGAACGTGCTGGCCAAGTGCTACGGCGGCGACATCACCCGCAAGAAGAAGCTGCTCGAGAAGCAGAAGGCGGGCAAGAAAAGAATGAAGCAGATCGGCTCGGTCGAGGTCCCGCAAGAGGCCTTCCTCGCGATCCTGCAAGTCGAAGACTGATCAACATGGCATTCATCACCTCCCTCATCCTCGCGGCATTCGCCGGCTACATCGGCGCCTGGTACTTCGGAGCGATCGAGGGCAACTTCGCCTTGCTGTTGTTCCTGGCCACGGTGGTCACCGGCCTTTACTGGCTGGCCGAGCGCTTCTACTTCCTGCCGCGGCGCGAGCGCGCGGCCGCCGCGCTCGAGAGCTCGCTGGCCGAGCGCAATGCGCGGCTCGCCGGGCAAGGCATCAAGCAAGTCGACACCGCCGACGCCAAGGCCAGCGAACGGCTGCTGATGCAGCCCTGGTGGCTCGACTGGACCGCCGGGCTGTTCCCCGTGATCCTGGTCGTGTTCCTGCTGCGCTCGTTCCTCTACGAGCCGTTCAAGATTCCCTCGGGCTCGATGATGCCCACGCTGCTCACCGGCGACCTGATCCTGGTCAACAAGTTCACCTACGGCCTGCGGCTGCCGGTGATCAACACCAAGATCACCGACGGCACGCCGCTGGCGCGCGGCGACGTGGTGGTGTTCCGCTACCCGCCCAAGCCGAGCCAGGATTACATCAAGCGCGTGGTCGGCATTCCCGGCGACGAGGTGGCCTACCTGAACAAGAAGCTGACCATCAACGGCCAGCCGGTCTCGAAGGAGGCCGCGCCCGACTACCTCGACGGCGAGTCGATGCGCCTGCTCAAGCAGTTCGACGAGAACCTCGCGGGCAAGCAGCACAAGATCCTCAACGACGATGCCGGCCCCGCCTTCGTGCCCGGCGCCAGCGACTTCCCCTTCCGCGAGAACTGCCGCTACTCGGTCGAAGGCGTCACCTGCAAGGTGCCGGCCGGCAACTACTTCATGATGGGCGACAACCGCGATAATTCGGCCGACTCCCGTTTCTGGGGCTTCGTGCCGGACAAGAACATCGTGGGCAGGGCCTTCTTCGTCTGGATGAACTTCGGCGACCTGGGACGCATCGGTCCGTTTCAATAAGCATCAAGCAATTCGTTCGAGGGGTATGAGGGTATGAGAACTGTTCGGTCCAGCCGGAACAGTGCGGCGCGCCAGCGCGGCATCTCGTTCATCGGGCTCGTGTTCGTGGCCGTCGTGCTGGCCTGCGTGGGCGTCGTCGTCGCCCAGGTCATCCCGACGCTGATCGAGTACCAGGCGATCTACAAGGCCGCCAACAAGGCCAAGGAAGGCAGCACCGTGCCCGAGATCCGCGCCATCTTCGACCGCGCCCAGGCCATCGACGACTTCCAGTCGGTCATGGGCAGGGACCTCGACATCAAGAAGGTCAACGACAAGGTCGTGATCTCCTTCGCCTACGAGCGCGAGATCCCGCTGTTCGGCCCCGCCTACCTCGTGCTCAAGTACAAGGGCGAGACCAACTGAACGCCCAGGGAAGCAAGGTGGATGGCGGCCTCACGGCGCTCCAGTCGCGCCTGAAGTACACGTTCGCCGATCCGCGGCTGCTGCAGCTCGCGCTCACGCACCGCAGTTTCTCCGCCGACCACAACGAGCGCCTCGAGTTTCTCGGCGACTCGGTGCTGAACCTGGCGGTCTCGCACCTGCTCTACACCCGCCTCGCGGCCCTGCCCGAAGGCGATCTGTCGCGCGTGCGCGCCAACCTCGTGAAGCAGGATACCCTGCACCGGCTGGCCGTGGGCCTCGCGCTCTCGCCGCTGCTGCGGCTGGGCGAGGGCGAAGCCCGCTCGGGCGGTCCGAACCGGCCCTCGATCCTGGCCGACGCGCTCGAGGCGCTGATCGGCGCGGTCTACCTCGATGCCGGCTTCTCGGCCGCGCAGGCGCTGGTGCACCGGCTCTACGAAGCGGTCGAGATCAATCCGCGCATGGAGGCGGTGGGCAAGGACCCGAAGACCGAATTGCAGGAATGGCTGCAGGGTCACAAAATGAAGCTGCCCGTCTACCGCGTCGCGGGGACACTGGGGGCAGCGCACAAGCAGACCTTCGACGTCGAGTGCGAAGTGCCCGAACTGGGCCTTCGCGAACGCGGCATCGGCGGTTCGCGCCGCGCCGGCGAGCAGGCGGCAGCCGCCGCCATGTTGATCCGCCTCAAGGCACGCGGCGGCGCGTGAAAACGAAATGAACGACGCTATCAAATCAGCAGCACAGCCCCAGGACCCGGCGGGCGAATCCAAACCATCGGAAGCCACGGGCCCGCAGCACTGCGGCCTGGTCGCCATCGTCGGCAAGCCCAACGTGGGCAAGTCGACGCTGCTCAACGCGCTGGTCGGCCAGAAGATCAGCATCACCTCGCGCAAGGCGCAGACCACGCGCCACCGCATCACCGGCATGCGCACGCTCGGCGCCACGCAGTTCGTGTTCGTCGACACGCCGGGTTTCCAGACCCTGCATGCCAACGCACTGAACAAGTCGCTCAACAAGACCGTGCAGGGCGCGGTCGGCGACGTCGACCTGATCCTGTTCGTGGTCGAGGCCGGCAGCTTCACGCCGGCCGACGAGCGCGTGCTCAAGCTGCTCGGCAAGGGCATCCCGACGATCCTGCTGGCCAACAAGCTCGACAACGTCGGGCGCCGCGGCGACATCGCGCCCTGGCTGCAGCAGATGCAGACCAAGCACGAGTTCGCCGAGTTCGTGCCGATGTCGGCCAAGAACGCGAAGGACGTCGAACGCCTGTTCGGCATCTGCGAGAAGTACCTGCCCGAGCAGCCCTGGTTCTACGACGAGGACGAGCTCACCGACCGCAGCGAGAAGTTCCTCGCCAGCGAGCTGGTGCGCGAGAAGCTGTTCCGCCTCACCGGCGACGAGCTGCCCTACACCTCGACCGTCGTCATCGACAAGTTCGACGAGGAAGCGCCGCAGAAGAAGGGCCACAAGCGCCTGCTGCGCATCGCCGCCACCATCGTGGTGGAGCGCGACAGCCACAAGGCGATGGTGATCGGCGACAAGGGCGAGCGCATCAAGCGCATCGGCATGGAAACCCGCGTCGAGCTCGAGAAGCTGGCCGACGCCAAGGTGTTCCTCGAACTCTGGGTCAAGGTGCGTTCGGGCTGGGCCGACGACGAGGCCCGCGTGCGCTCGTTCGGCTACGAATGAAGTGGCCGCCGCCCACCGCGTTTCGCACGAACCGGCCTATGTGCTCCATCGCTACGACTGGAGCGAGTCGAGCCTGATCCTCGAGGTCTTCACCCGCCACCATGGGCGCATCGCGCTCGTGGCCAAGGGGGCGAAGCGGCCGAGCTCCAACTTCCGTCCGGTGCTGCTGCCGCTGCAGCCGCTGGAGATCAACTATGGCGGCGATGCCGAGATCCGCACCCTCAAAGGCGCGGAATGGATGGGCGGCCACGTCATGCCCACCGGCGATGCGCTGCTGTCGGGCTACTACCTCAACGAGCTGCTGCTGCGCCTGCTGGCGCGCGACGACGCGCACGAGGCCCTGTTCGATGCCTACGGCGGCGTGGTGCAGGTGCTGGCCGGCGACCACGGCGGCGCCCAGGCCGCCACCCAGGCGGCCGCGCTGCGGGCCTTCGAGTTGCTGCTGCTGCGCGGGGTCGGCCTGCTGCCGCAGCTCGACGTGCAGACCCTGACGCTGGAGTCGCTCGAAGCCGGCACCCGCTACGCCCTGGTCGCCGAGGCCGGCCTGCGCGCCGCGGCCGACGACGAGGCCGCGCTGGCCGGTGCCGACTGGCAGCGGCTGCAGGCGGCGCTCGACGACCGCGCGCCGTTCACGGCCACGCTGCGGCTGGTCGCGACCCTGAGCAACGGCAGCAACAGCGCGCTGCGCAACCAGCTGCGCGCGTTGCTCAACTACCATTGCGGCGTGTCCACGCTGCGTACGCGGCAGTTGATGAGAGATATCCAAGCACTATGAGCACTTCCTCTGCCTCGGCCGGCACCACCGCGCTGTCGGTCAATCTCAACAAGGTCGCGCTGGTGCGCAACACGCGCCACCTGGGCATTCCGAGCGTGGTGAAGGCCGCCACCCTGTGCCTGCAGGCCGGCGCCCAGGGCATCACCGTGCATCCGCGGCCCGATGCGCGCCACATCCGCACGCACGACGTGCACGACCTGTCGGCGCTGCTGGCGAAAGACTGGCCCGGCATCGAGTTCAACATCGAGGGCAATCCGTTCCAGAACCTGATGGACTTCGTGCGCGAGCTGCGTCCCCATCAGGCCACCTTCGTGCCCGACAGCGAGACCCAGTCCACCAGCGACCATGGCTGGACCTTCCCCGACGACGCCGAGCGCCTGCGCCCGCTGATCGCGGAAGCCAAGGCGCTGGGCGTGCGCGTCAGCCTCTTCATGGACCCGATTCCCGAGATGATGGCCGCGGCCAAGGCCGTCGGCGCCGACCGCGTCGAGCTCTACACCGAATCCTTCGCGGCCTCGCGCGGCACGCCCGACGAGCAGGCCGTGCTCGAGCGCTACGCGGCCACGGCGCGCGCCGCGCTCGCCGCCGGCCTGGGCCTGAACGCCGGCCACGACCTGAGCCGCGACAACCTCACGCCCTTCCTGAAGGCGGTGCCCGGCGTGCAGGAGGTCTCGATCGGCCATGCCTTCGTGGCCGACGCGCTCGAGCTGGGCTATGCGGCGACCACGCGCGACTACCTGCGCTGCATCGCCGAGGCCCACGCCGCCGCATGATCTACGGCATCGGCACCGACATCTGCGACGTTCGCCGCATCGCCGCGACCTTCGAGCGCCAGGGCGAGCGCTTCGCGCGCCGGGTGCTCAGCGACGCCGAATTCGCGGTCTGGAAGGCCCGCAGCGAGCGCTGGCCCAAGCGCGGCCTCAGCTACCTCGCCACCCGTTTCTCGGCCAAGGAGGCCTTCAGCAAGGCCATCGGCATGGGCATGCGCATGCCGATGAGCTGGCGGCTGTGCGAGATCGCCAACCTGCGCAGCGGCAAGCCGGTGATCGTGCTGCACGGCGAGCTCAAGACCTGGTTCGAGGCGCAGAACCTCACGGCCCACGTCACCGTCACCGACGAAACCGAATACGCCGCGAGCTTCGTGGTGGTCGAACGCAAGGATGGGCCCGCGCCATGAGTGCGAAGACCGAGGAACTGCTTCTGTCGCCGCTGGTCGTCGACGTGGCCGGCACGGCGCTGACCGATGCCGACCGCCGCCGGCTGGCGCATCCGCGCGTGGGCGGCGTGATCCATTTCGCGCGCAACTGGGAAAGCCGCGCGCAGATGACGGCGCTCAATGCCGAGATCAAGGCGATCCGGCCCGACCTGCTGATCTGCGTCGATCACGAGGGCGGGCGGGTGCAGCGCTTTCGCAGCGACGGCTTCACCCACCTGCCGACGATGCAGTCGCTGGGCGAGCTCTGGATGCGCGACGCGATGCAGGCCAGCCAGGTCGCCACCGCGGCGGGCCAGGTGCTGGCCGGCGAATTGCGCGCCTGCGGCGTCGACTTCAGCTTCGCGCCGGTGCTCGACCTCGACCATGGCCGCAGCACCGTGATCGGCACGCGCAGCTTCCACCGCGATCCGCGCGTGGTCGCGCTGCTGGCCAAGAGCCTGATGCACGGCATGCTGCTCGCGGGCATGCGCAACTGCGGCAAGCACTTTCCGGGACACGGCTGGGTCAATGCCGATTCGCATGTCGAGATTCCGGTCGACAAGCGCAGCCTCAAGGCCATCCTGGCCGACGACGCGCGGCCCTACGATTGGCTCGGCGGCGCGCTGGCGGCGGTCATGCCGGCGCACGTGATCTATCCGAAGGTCGACAGCCGGCCCGCGGGCTTCTCGCCGCGCTGGCTGCGCGAGATCCTGCGCGGCCGCTTCGGCTTCGACGGCGCCATCTTCAGCGACGACCTCAGCATGGAGGCCGGCCGCTACATCGACGGCGAACTGCTGAGCTTCGCCGACGCGGCGCTGGCTGCGCTCGGCGCCGGCTGCGACCTGGCACTGCTGTGCAACCAGAGCATCGGCGAGGGCCGGCCGCTCGACGAGTTCCTCGACGGCTTCGAAGCCGCCGACCGCGCCGGTCGCTGGCAGGCCGGTGCCGAGGCGCGCGCCAGTGAGGCACGGCGCCGCGGCCTGCTGCCGCAAGGCGAGCCCGTCGACTGGCAGGCGCTCACGCGTTCGCGCGGGTACCTCGATGCGCGCCGCTTGCTCGACATCTAGCGCGACGCCATCGTCGCCCGCGGCGGTCCGCTGCCTGGAGTGACCCATGCCCCTGTGCCTCAGCCTTCTTCAGCGCGCGGACGAGGCGGTGCTGCGCAACCATGCGCACTACTGCCGCCTGTTCGGCTATCCGCACCAATGGGCCGATACCGAGCGCATCGCCCATCCGGCGCTGCGCGCGAGCGCCAAGTACAGCCAGATCCTGCGCCACCTGCGCACGCTGGCCGAGGGTGACTGGCTGCTGTTCCTCGACGGCGATTCGGTGGTGTTCCACCCGGTCGCGGTCGAGGCGCTGATGCACGGGCGCGACCTGGTCGCGCTCGAGGGGCCATCGACCGGCGACCGCGCCGGTCCCGCCATGACCAACATGCTGGTGCTGCGCAACACGCCCGGCAACCGCGCGCTGCTGCATCAACTGATCATCGACGCCGGCCACGTGGTCGCGCTCGAATCGCCGCGCCTCGACGAGACCGCGCGCCTGGCCCCGGCGGGGCTCCTGCCCTGCAACAGCGTGCTGGCCGAGGCCTACGTCAATGTCTCGTGGCGCGTCTCGCAGTGGCACGACGCGCGGGTCTTCGTGGTGAACCTCGCCGCGCTGCCGGTGCCGCTGCCTGGCGGCGGCTGGCGCGACGAGATCCTGCACGACCTGAACCTGCAGGCGCTGCTGGTGCGCGAGGTCAACGGCGCCCTGATGCAGGGCCGCCCGGTGCTGCAGCCGCCCGACTATCCGGCGCTGTCCGACGAGGCGTGCACCAGCATCAATCCGCAGGCGCGCATCGCCTTCCTCACGCTCTACACGCACCACATCGCGACCTACGCGCGCGTGTCGGAACACAACGTGCGCCGCTACTGCGAGCGCCATGGCCACGCGTACCACGTGTACCGGGCGCTGCCCGAGGCGATCGGGCCCGGCATCAACGGCTCGTGGGTGCGCACCTGGCTGCTGCAGCAGCACCTGGCGCAGCACGACTGGGTGATCTGGGTCGACGCCGACGTGGTCTTCCGCAACCAGGCGCGCCCCTTCGAGCCGCTGCTGCAGGGCCGCGACCTGCTGCTGGCCAAGGACGTCGGTGCCTGGCGCTTCAATTCGGGCGTCATGGGCTTTCGCAACACGCCAGCCAACCTCGCGCTGCTGGAACGCATTTGGGCGCGCATCGGCGAGGTGGCCGACAAGTCCCAGGTCTACAGCAGCCTGGGCGACCAGCACTACACCAACGAGGTGCTGAAGGAGGAGGGCCTGCTCGGCGAGCACAGCGTGCTGGACAACCTCAGCCTCAACACGCCGCCGCTGCTGGCCGACGAGGACACGCTGCTGGTCCATTTCGTGAGCCTGTCCGAGCCCTACCGGTCGGTGTACATGGCCGCCATGGACGCGGCCTCGCAGAAGAGCCGCTAGCCGCCGGCCGTGGGCGATCAAAGCCCGCGCAACCGTGCAGAACCTGACACCGCGGCGCCCGCCGCGCCAGGGCGCTCCTGTACAGTCGTACGCCCCAGAACAGCAGCGAGAGCAGAGGGATTCCCATGGCACACATAGGCTATTCCTGGCCCACCTTCGACGTCCTGACGCAGGAGATCGTCCGGGCGATCGACCCGCAGCGCATCCTCGACATCGGCGCCGGGGGCGGCAAGTACGGCGCGCTGCTCAAGGACATCGTTCCGCGCTGCGAGCTCACCGCGCTCGAATGCGACGAAGCGGCCTTCCCGGGTCTGCGCGAAACGGGCTACCACCACATCCTGCCGATCACCGCCGACGGGCTGTACAAGCAGAGCAGCGACCTCTACGACGTCGTCATCCTCGGCGACGTGATCGAGCACATGCTGCATTCGCAGGGCCGGGACCTGCTGGAGTTCCTCAACTACCGCTCGCGCTACATCCTCATCTCCACGCCCGAGTGCATGCCGATGAGCCGCCCCGTCTTCTTCGAGGGCCACAACTCGCTCTGGCGGCCCGATTCCTTCTCGTGGCACGACTACTGGGCGCACCAGCAGTGCGGCGTGATGCATTTCTACCTGCTGCGCGGCCACGACAACTGGGCCGGCCCCGGCCTGGCGGAAGTGGTCGAGAAGGTGAACGGCGCGGGCATCTTCAACCGCTACCAGGACGAGAAGACCCAGCCGGTGCAGCTCGAGATCCGGGACAACCGCTTCAAGCAGCCCGCGGGCGACGACAACTTCATCCTCTACCGGCCTTTCTGAGGGCCGCAGCGCCATGGCCGAAGCGAACAAGACCTCCCTGCGCGACATCGACATCATCGTGTCGTACCGCGAGGCCAACGAGGAGCGGCGCGAGAACCTCTACACCGTGCTCGCGCACCTGGGGCGCACCTATACCGACTACCGGCTGTGGCTGCTCGAGGCCGCGGCCACGCCGAGCTTCGACTGGCGCCGGCTCGACGATCCGCACATCCGGCATGTCTTCGTGCCGCACGAGGGCCCGTTCCCCAAGTCGATGCTCTACAACACCGGCGTGCGGCTCGCGCGCAGCCCGGTGATCTGCTTCCACGATGCCGACTCGATCGCCCAGCCGCAGTCGCTGCGGGCCTGCATCGACGCCCTGATGGAAGGGCAGGACAGCGATGCGCTGTGCCCCTACTGGTCGGTGATCAACGTCGCCGGCGCGCTCAAGCAGGGCTTCATGGCCGACCCGGACTATGGCCGCCTGGCCGCCATCGATCCGCAGCAATTGCCCGAGGACGCGATCGTGCTGTACCCCAATGCCAACGGCGGCATCGTGCTGTTCAAGCGCAGCGAGTACATCCGCGTGGGCGGCTACAACGCGCGGCTCGAGGGTTGGGGCGGCGAGGACGACGAACTGCTGCGCCGCGCTTCGCGGCTCGGCGTGCGCTGGCACTCGATGAACGTGCCGATGTTCCACCTGCACCATGACTCGGTCTCGCGCGGCGAGCACATCGAGCGCATCCGCGATACCGAGAATGCGCGTGCGCCGGAGGCGATCGCCGACATGTCGCAGGAAGAGGTCGAGGCGCTGGCCGTCGAGCTGTCGGCCTTCTTTCGCTGAACCGGGGCGCCGGCCTGCGCACTCGCGGTCGACTCAGCCGCCGGCTTGTTGCGAGCGCCACGCGAAGAAGCGCTCGATCGCGGGCTGGATGAACATCGCCTGCGAGGTGGCCGTGAAGAGCCGGTGGCCCAGCTCGGCGCGTGCCCGGCGTTCTTCCGGTGCCGACAGCAGCCGCTCGGCCGTGTCTGCGAGCCGCTCATAGGGCTCGCCGAAGACCCCCTCGCGCAGCTCGGTCCGCAGCTCGCTGTCGTCGTAGATCTCCGTCAGGATCGGCTTCTTCGCGACGAAACCGACTGCCAGCCGCGGAATCTCCACCGTGCGCGTGGCGTCGAGGAAGCTCACGTTGAGCAGCAGGCGGCTGCGTGCCAGCAGGGCGGCGCGCTCCGCCACCGGGATCGAATGGTGCGCCACGACGGTCATTCCGCGCGCGCGCAGCGCCTCCAGCAGACGCATGCGCCGATCGTTGAGGCTGCCGAAGAAAAGGACGTCGATGTCTTCGGCCACGGGCGGGTCGGACGCCGGCGGCGGCAGGATGGCGCCGGCCTGGTAGCCGTAGGGCACCAGGTCCGCGCGGGCGATGCCGAGCTCCGCGTAGCGCCGGAAGTTCAGCGCGCTGTATTCCCACACGTAGCTGTTGCGCAGGATCTCCAGGTAGGCCGGCGTGAAGGCATTGCCGCCTTCGACCAGCTGCTCGATGTTGACGACGATGCAGTCGGGCCCGAGGTGCGCCAGCTGGTTCCAGGTCAGCCCGGCCGCGAACATGACGATGTTGACGCGGCTCGCGTCGATCTGCGCCTGCTGCCAGTTGACGTCGTAGCCGAGTTCGAGGAGCCCGAGCCTGAAGCCCTCGACGACCTCTCCGATGAACTGCGGATCGCCCGCCGATGTCAGGTGCAGTGGATGTTTCATGGACTCCCTCTTTCTCTTGGGGGCGCGCCTCCCGAGTCGCGCGCCATGCGAGGGGGATTGTGTGTACGGTCGCGGCTCCAGGCAAGCCGCCGCGCCTGCTCAGGATCCGGCGGGCGGCGTGGCCGCCGATTCCCACAGGCGCATCCCGCCCGCCTCGATGTGCGTCAGGTACAGCCGCAGATCGAATTCCAGCTGGTGGTAGTCCGGCTCCATGTGCGTGCACAGCGCATAGAAGGCCTTGTCGTGGTCGCGCTCCTTCATGTGCGCGAGCTCGTGCACGACGATCATGCGCAGCCAGGGTGCCGGCACGGCCTTGAACAGGTTCGCGACGCGGATCTCCTGCTTGGTCTTGAGCTTGCTGCCCTGCACGCGCGACACGGTGGTGTGGGTGCCCAGCGCATGGCGGATCACGTGCAGCTTGCTGTCGAAGATCACCTTCGACAGCGGTCCGGCCTTGCGCATGAACTCGTTCTTGAGCCCGGTCGTGTAGAGGTAGAGCGCCTGGTCGGTCTGCACGGCGTGCGCGCCCTCGGGGTAGCGCTCGCGCAGCCAGGTACCCAGGCGCTCTTCGTCGAGCAGCTTGCGCACCTGCGCCTGCAGCGTCGTCGGATAGGCCGAGAGGTACTTCATGCGCGATGGCGCGACCGATGACGCGGAGCCCGCCGCTCAGCGTGCCGCGAAGGCCAGCCCCGAGGCCACGCCGCCGAACAGGTCGCCCTCGACCAGCGGCACGCCCGCGAAGCTCTTGCGCAGGGCCTGCTGGAAGGGCCGCAGCGCCGACGAACCGCCGGTGAGGTAGATCGCATCGAGCTCGTTGCTGCGCAGGCCGGCGCGCTTGACGCAGGCATGGGCGCAGGCGATCACCGCCTCGAACTGCGCCGCGAGCTGCTGCGCCATGTCGGCCGGCGACAGGGTGCTCGTGAGGCCGGGCTCGGCGCAGTCGAGGTCGATGACGGCGGGTGCGTCGCTGACCGAGGCGTCGATCTTGGCCTGCTCCACCGCGCCGAGCACGCGGTGGCCGTGGCGTTCGTCGAGCACCGCCATGAGCCGGTCGTGCAGCCGGGTGTCGGCATAGCTGGTGCGCAGCTCGCGCGCCTGCCGGGTGGCTTTGGCGAGGTACAGCCAGTTGATCAGGTGCCACGACGAGAGGTCGAAGAACACCTTGCTCGGCACCTCGCGGCCTTGCGGCCCGTGATGGCCGAAGCCCAGCAGCGGCATCACGCGGTCGAGATTGAGCCGCTGGTCGTAGTCGGTGCCGCCGATGTGCACGCCGGTGGTGGCCAGCACGTCGTCGCCACGCTCCTCGCGCGCGGCGCGCTCGGGGCCCAGTCGCACCACGGTGAAGTCGGAGGTGCCGCCGCCGATGTCGACGATCAGCACCAGCGATTCCTTGCGCACGCGCTGCTCGTAGTCGAAGGCGGCCGCGATCGGCTCGAGCTGGAAGGCGATGTCGCGGAATCCCGCGGCGCGCGCGGCGGCGCGCAGGCTCTGCTCGGCGCGCTCGTCGCGCTTGCTGTCGTCGTCGACGAAGTGCACCGGCCGGCCGATCACCACGCGCTCGGGCAGGCGGCCCATCTCGCGCGCGGCCCGCTCGGCCATCTCGCGCAGGAAGCGCGCGATGATGTCCTCGAAGCTCACGAGGCCGTCGAAGATCGCGGTCTTCTCCTGCATCAGCGGGCTGCCCAGCAGGCTCTTGAGCGAGCGCATCAGCCGGCCTTCGACACCGGCCAGGTAGAGCGCGATCGCGTCGCGGCCGAAGTGCGTGCTGCGGTCCTCGGCGTTGTAGAAGATCGCGGTGGGCAGGGTGGTGGCCGCGCCTTCGATCGGCAGCAGCCGGGTGGCGCCCGCGATGCGGCAGGCGACGGCCGAATTCGAGGTTCCGAAGTCGATGCCGATCGCGGTGGCGTTCGCGGTCGCGGTGCTCAAGATTCCCTGCGCAGCGCGGGGAACAGGATCACGTCGCGGATGCTCGGCGAGTCGGTCAGCAGCATCATCAGTCGGTCGATGCCGATGCCGCAGCCACCGGTGGGCGGCATGCCGTACTCGAGCGCGCGCACGAAATCGTGGTCGTAGTACATGGCCTCGTCGTCGCCGCCGTCCTTGGCCGCCACCTGCGCGTTGAAGCGCGCGGCCTGGTCCTCGGCGTCGTTGAGCTCGCTGAAGCCGTTGCCGAACTCGCGGCCCGTGATGTAGAGCTCGAAGCGCTCGGTGACCTCGGGGCGCTCGTCGTTGGCACGCGCCAGCGGCGAGATCTCGGTCGGGTGCTCCATGATGAAGGTCGGCTGCCAGAGCTTCTCTTCGACCGTCTCCTCGAAGTACATCACCTGCAGGCTGGCCAGGCTGCGCTGCGAGAGCTTGTCCTTCTCCTCGCTCAGGCCCAGCTTGCGCAGGGCATTGACGAGCCAGGCGCTGTCGTCGACGCCATCGCCCGCATCGGTGTGCTTGAGGATCGCCTCGCGGATCGTCAGGCGCTCGAAGGGCTGCGTCAGGTCGACCGGCTTGCCCTGGTAGGTGAGCTGCTGCGTGCCCACGGCCTTGTCGGCGATGGTGCGGATCAGCGTCTCGGTGAAGTCCATCAGGTCGCGGTAGTTCCAGTAGGCCGCGTAGAACTCCATCATCGTGAACTCGGGGTTGTGCCGCACCGAGATGCCCTCGTTGCGGTAGCTCCGGTTGATCTCGAACACGCGCTCGAAGCCGCCGACGATCAGGCGCTTGAGGTAGAGCTCGGGCGCGATGCGCAGGAACATCTCCTGGTCGAGCGCGTTGTGGTGCGTCTTGAAGGGCTTGGCGTTGGCGCCGCCCGGGATCGGATGCAGCATCGGCGTCTCGACCTCGAGGAAGTCGTTGGCCACCATGAATTCGCGCAGCGCGCTCACGGCCTTGCTGCGCGCGGTGAAGCGCACGCGCGCCGACTCGTCGGTGATCAGGTCGACGTAGCGCTGGCGGTACTTCTGCTCCTGGTCGGCCATGCCGTGGAACTTGTCGGGCAGCGGGCGCAGGCTCTTGGTGAGCAGGCGCAGCGTGGTGACCTTGATCGACAGTTCGCCGGTCTTGGTCTTCATCAGCGTGCCTTCGGCGCCGAGGATGTCGCCGAGGTCCCAGCGCTTGAATTCGGCATAGACCTCTTCGCCGACCGCATCGCGCGTGACGTAGAGCTGGATGCGGCCGGTGGCGTCCTGCAGGGTCGCGAAGCTGGCCTTGCCCATCACGCGCTTGAGCATCATGCGGCCGCCCACGCTCACGGCGACGTTCTGCGCCTCGAGCGCTTCGGCTTCGACGGCGCCATGCGCTTCGACGAGCGCGGCGGCGCGGTGGCCCGGCTTGAAGTCGTTGGGGAACGCGACGCCCTTGCCTTCGGTCTGCGCGGTGCGCAGCAGCTTGAGCTTCTCGCGGCGTTCGGCGATGAGCTGGTTGTCGTCGACGGCGGGCGTGGTCGCGGCCGGAGCAGGGGTGGGCGGCTGTTGTTCGGACATGGGGAGGCGGTGGGGGAGGCGCGCGCTGGGAAATTCGGCGCGAAAGGCGGGATTTTAGCCCAGGCGATGGCGCGCGAATTCCGGCGAACCCGTCGCCGGCCTTGCGCCATCAGCTATCAAATTCGAAGCGCGAAACGAAGCGGGGCGGGCCCTTCGGCCCTGTCGCCCGAGCGCTCAGGCGATGCCGGTGCGCGCCAGCAGATCGCCGACCAGCTCGAGCCGCATCAGCGGGCTCTCGAGCTCCATCAGCCGCTGCCGCAGCTCGAGCTGCATCGGCACCAGCTCGCACCAGCGGTTGGCGACCCAGCCGCAGTCGTCGTAGCGGTAGGGCGCGCCGATCGGCAGGCGCACCGGCGGCGAGCCGGTGGCGTCCTGCGCGCGCTTGCGTTCCTCGAGCGTGTCGACCAGGCGGCGCAGCGCGGTGGCGGTGTGCTGCAGGTCCTCGGGGATCTCGAGCGCGACGTCGTCGGCAAGGATCGCGACATCGGCGATCCACAGGCCGTGCTTCTGCAGTTCGCTGTGGCGCACGCGAAAGCGCTGCGTGCCCACGCACTCGATCTGCAGCAGGCCGCTTTGCGGCGATTCGAATTCGCGGATCACGGCCAGCGTGCCGACCTCGGCGAAGCGCTCGGCCTGCGCGCCGGCCTTGCGCACCTCGGTGCCGCTCGTGAGGTTCACCACGCCGAAGGGCACGCCGCCCTTGCGGCACTTGCCGATCATGTCGAGGTAGCGCACCTCGAAGATGCGCAGCGGCAGCAGGCCGCCGGGGAAGAGGACCGTGCCGAGCGGGAACAAAGGCAGGGAGTTCAGAAGGGGTTGTGTCGTCATCGAAGAGCCTTGCGTGGCTATCATCGCACTCCGCTTCACCTCGCGCGCCATGCTCTATCAGATCCCATCGTTCCTCCTCGACGTGATCGTCGGCCTGCTCGGCGGCGCCTGCCTGCTGCGGCTCTACATGCAGTACCACCGCGTGCCCTTCGGCAATCCGCTGGGCCGCTTCATTTTCGCCATCACCGACTGGATCGTGCTGCCGCTGCGGCGGCTGCTGCCGGCCGTCAAGAAGTGGGACCTCGCGAGCGCCGTGGCCGCCTGGCTGCTGGTGATCGCCAAGTTCCTCGTGCTGTGGCTGCTGATCGGCAACCTCGGGCGCATCGGCGCGCTGCCGCTGGTGTCGTTCATCGGCCTGCTGCAGCTCGCCGTGTCGGGCCTGACCGCGCTGCTGGTGGTGTACGCGGTGCTCTCGTGGGTGCCGGGCGCCTCGCCGATGCTGCTCGACCTAATCTCGCGCCTGGCCGAGCCGCTGGTGCGGCCGTTCCGCCGCGTCATTCCGCTGCTCGGCGGCGTCGACCTGTCGCCGCTGGCCGCGATCGTCGTGCTGCAGGTGATCGCGATCGTGCTGAACAACCTGCTGGTGCTGGCCTACCGGCTCTGACCGTTTGCAGGCCCCATGAAAAAAGCGCCCGGAACCGCGAGGTTCCGGGCGCTTCGTCTTTCGAGAAGCCGGGACTTCAGCTCACCGCATCCGCCGGCTGGCGCAGCAGCATCGCGAGCGTGCTGGCGATGGTCTTGCGCAGTTCGCGGCGGTCGCTGATGAAGTCGATCGCGCCCTTGGTCTGCAGGAACTCGGCGCGCTGGAAGCCTTCGGGCAAGGTCACGCGCACGGTCGATTCGATCACGCGCGGGCCGGCGAAGCCGATCAGCGCCTTGGGCTCGGCGATCACCACGTCGCCCATGAAGGCGAAGCCGGCCGACACGCCGCCCATGGTCGGGTCGGTCAGCACGCTGATGTAGGGCAGGCCCTTCTTCGCGAGGCGCGTGAGCGCGGCGTTGGTCTTGGCCATCTGCATCAGCGACAGCAGGCCTTCCTGCATGCGCGCGCCACCGGTGGCGGTGAAGCAGATGAACGGCACCTTCTGCTCGATCGCGGTCTCGACGCCGCGCACGAAGCGCTCGCCGACCACGCTGCCCATGCTGCCGCCCATGAATTCGAACTCGAAGCAGGCGACCACCACGCTGATGCTGTGGACCGAGCCGCCCATCACGACCAGCGCGTCGGTCTCGCCGGTGTTCTCCAGCGCTTCCTTGAGGCGCTCGGGGTACTTGCGGCTGTCCTTGAACTTGAGCGCGTCGACCGGCAGCACTTCCTGGCCGATCTCGTAGCGGCCCTCGGCATCGAGAAAAGCGTCGAGGCGCGGACGCGCGCCGATGCGATGGTGGTGGCTGCAGCTCGGGCAGACGTTCTGGTTGTGCTCGAGGTCGGTCTTGTAGAGCACCGTCTCGCAGGCCGGGCACTTGATCCACAGGCCCTCGGGCACCTGGCGGCGCTCGGCGGGGTCGGTCTGGGCGATCTTGGCGGGTAGCAGTTTTTCAAGCCAGCTCATGGGCATTCCTAGGTTCGCGCGAAGGCGGGAGAGCCTTCGGGGCCGTCAGTGTTCCTTCCGTGCTTTTCGCATGACGAAAGGGGCCTGACGAGGGCAGCGGCGATTATCGGCTAGCCGCATTCTTCGCGGTAGCCGCCGGCAAGGCATCGAGCGCCTCGCGGATGCCCGCGAGGAATTCATGCACCGCGGGCACCACCTTCTCGCGCGGCTGGCCGTCGATCAACTGGATGATCTTGGTGCCGATCACGACCGCGTCGGCCGCCGAGCCCACCGCCTGCGCGGTGCTGGCGTCGCGGATGCCGAAGCCCACGCCGACCGGGATGCCCACGTGCTGGCGGATGCGCGGGAGCATGCGGCCGACCGCCTCGGTGTCGAGGTGGCCGGCGCCGGTCACGCCCTTGAGCGACACGTAGTAGACGTAGCCGCTCGCGATGCGCGCGACCTGCGCCATGCGCTCGTCGGTGCTGGTGGGGGCCAGCAGGAAGATCAGGTCGATGCCGGCTTCGCGCAGATCGGCGGCGAACTGCTCGCACTCCTCGGGCGGGTAGTCGACCACCAGCAGGCCGTCGACGCCGGCCGCGGCTGCGTCGCGGATGAAGGCGTGCTTGCCGTGCACGAGGTCGTAGCGCTCGACCGGGTTGGCATAGCCCATCAGCACCACGGGCGTGCCCATGTCCTTCGCGCGGAAGGCCGCGACCATCGCCAGCACCTGCTTCATGCCGATGCCCAGCGCGAGTGCGGCTTCACCGGCCTGCTGGATCACCGGGCCGTCGGCCATCGGGTCGGAGAAGGGCACGCCGAGCTCGATCACGTCGGCACCGGCCGCGACCATGCCGTGCATGAGCTCGGGCGTGATGTCGGCAAAGGGGAAGCCGGCGGTGACGTAGGGGATGAGCGCTCGGCGCCCGTCCTTCTTCAGCGCCTCGAAGGTGGCTGCAATGCGGCTCATCACTTGCCTCCCTTCACGCTCAGGCCGCGCATCGAGGGCCGGTCGTAGAAGTCGACGCCCGCGAGGTCGGCGACGGTGCCGATGTCCTTGTCGCCGCGGCCCGAGAGGTTGACCAGGATCGACTGGTCGGGGCGCATGGTCTTCGCGAGCTTCAGCGCGTGGGCCACGGCGTGGCTGGATTCGAGCGCGGGAATGATGCCCTCCGTGCGGCACAGGTAGTGGAAGGCCTCGAGGGCCTCGATGTCGGTGACTCCCACGTATTCGGCGCGGCCGATGTCGGCCAGGTACGCGTGCTCGGGGCCCACGCCGGGGTAGTCGAGGCCGGCGCTGACGCTGTGCGTCTCGGTGATCTGGCCGTCCTCGTTCTGCAGCAGGTAGGTGCGGTTGCCGTGCAGCACGCCCGGGCTGCCGCGCAGGATCGAGGCGGCGTGCTTGCCGCTGTCCAGGCCTTCGCCCGCGGCCTCGACGCCGATCAGCCGCGTGCCGGCGAACGGGATGTAGGGATGGAAGATGCCGATCGCATTGCTGCCGCCGCCCACGCAGGCGACCACCGCATCGGGCTGCTTGCCCTCGGCTTCGCCGGTGATGCCGTCGGCCGCCAGCATCGCGGGCATCTGCTCGATGCACTCGGTGCCGATCACGCTCTGGAAGTCGCGCACCATCATCGGGTAGGGGTGCGGGCCGGCGACGGTACCGATGATGTAGAAGGTGTTCTCCACGTTCGTGACCCAGTCGCGCATCGCCTCGTTGAGCGCGTCCTTCAGCGTCTTGCTGCCCGACTCGACCGGCACCACCGTGGCGCCGAGCAGGTTCATGCGGTAGACGTTGGGGCTCTGGCGCTTCACGTCCTGGCTGCCCATGTAGACCACGCATTCGAGGCCGTAGCGCGCGCAGATGGTGGCCGTGGCCACGCCGTGCTGGCCGGCGCCGGTCTCGGCGATCACGCGCGGCTTGCCCATGCGGCGCGCGAGCATCGCCTGGCCGATCACGTTGTTGATCTTGTGGGCGCCGGTGTGGTTGAGGTCCTCGCGCTTGAGGTAGATCTGCGCGCCGCCCATCTCGCGGCTGGTGCGCGCGGCGTGGTAGATCGGCGAGGGCCGGCCGACGAAGTGCTTGAGCTCGTAGTGGAATTCGGCCAGGAAGGCCGGGTCTTCCTTGTACTTCGCGTACGCGTCGCGCAGCTCGTTGATCGCGTGGGTGAGCGTCTCGCTCGCGAAGGTGCCGCCGTAGTTGCCGAAATGGCCGGTGGCGTCGGGTTGCTGGTAGGTGCTTTGCATGGTTCTCGATCGTTGGGCCGCAGCCCGGTCGACAACCGGGTGCGGCGGCTAACTGGAGAAGGACGAGGCGTCGGCCGCTCTCACCGCGGCGACGAATTGCCGGATCTTGCCGGCGTCCTTCAGGCCCTTGTTCCCGGGACCGTCGATCTCGACGCCCGAGCTCACATCAACGGACAGCGTCTTGCAGCGTGTCCGCAGCGTGCGAATGCCATCGCCCACGTTTGCAGGTGTGAGTCCACCACTCAAGACGAGGTGAGCGTCGACGGCGGGTGGAAGAAGTGACCAATCGAATGCCTTGCCGCCACCGCCATAACCGTCGACATGGGCGTCGAGCAGGATGGCCTGGGCGTTTGAGAAATCGGATGCGTATTTTACGAGGTCGAAGTGGGCGCCGGCCTCGCCGAGGGGAATGCGGGCCGCGCGCATGAAGCGGAAGCGGCCGTTTCCGCTCGCCGCGAGGCAGTCGGCGGGCGTTTCATCGCCATGGAACTGGGCGATGGCACCCGGCACCCGGGCCAGGGCGGCAATGGCCTCGGCGGGTTGCGCATCGACGAACAGCAGCACCGGCGTGACGAAGGGCGGCAGGCGCGCGGCCAGCACGGCCGCGCGTTCGGGCGCGATGGCGCGCGGGCTCTTCGGGTAGAGCACGAAGCCGACCGCATCGGCGCCGGCTTCCACGGCGGCATCGAGGTCGGCCTCGCGCGTGAGGCCGCAGATCTTGATGCGGGTGCGCGGCGGGAGAAGGCTCATGGCGGGCCATCATAGGCCGCGCGGGCGGCCTGGAAGGTGGCCTCGGCCGGCAGACCCCACTTGGCGTCGTACAACGGGCCGAGGAAGTACAGCCCATCGGGCGAGAAGGTCGGCGCCGCCGCGTCGCGGCTGCGCGCGGCGAGCACCTCGCTGATCCACTCGGGCGACTCGGCGCCCCGGCCCACGCGCACCAGGCAGCCCATCAGGTTGCGGATCATGTGGTGCAGGAAGGCGTCGGCCTCGAACTCGAACTGCCAGCGGCAGCGCTCGCCCTCACCGTGGCGCGTGATCTCGATGCGCCGCAGGTTCTTGACCGGCGAGCGGGCCTGGCAGGCCGAGGCGCGGAACGAGCTGAAATCGTGTTCGCCGATCAGCAGCGCGGCCGCGGCGCGCATCGCATCGCCGTCGAGCAGGTTCATCGACCAGCCGACCCGCCCCGCGTCGAGGCTGGGGCGCACCGGCGACTGCGAGAGCACGTAGACGTAGCGCCGCGCGAGGGCGCTGGCGCGGCAATGGAATTCGGCCGGCACCGGGTGCGCCCACTGCACCGCGATGTCGTCGGGCAGATAGCGGTTGGTGCCGCGCATCCAGGAGAAGGGTTCGCGCTGCACCTCGGTGTCGAAGTGCACCACCTGCATCAGCCCGTGCACGCCGGCGTCGGTGCGGCCGGCGCACAGCGTGGAGATGCGTTGCGCGGCGAACTGGGACAGGGCCTTCTCGAGCTTGTCCTGCACCGTGCGGCCCGAGGACTGGCTCTGCCAGCCGTCGTAGGCCTGGCCGTTGTAGCGGATGCCGAGCGCCAGCCTCACGAAACCAGGAACAAAGAGGCCGGCGCCGCGCGCTCAGCGCAACTCGGCGAGCAGCTGCCGCGCCTGCGACTTGAGTTCGCCGGCGCTTTCGGCTTCGACTTCCTCGACCAGCGAGCGCGCGCCCTCGACGTCGCCAATGGCCTGCAGCTCGCGCGCCAGCGACAGCTTGACGGCATGCGGGCTCTCGTCGTCCTCGTGGGCCGAGGCCGATGGCGCGGGATGGTCGGCGCCGTTGCCCGAGCGGGCGGGCAGGCCGGCCAGGGCGCTCATGTCGAACTCGATGAAGCCCGAGTCGGCCGGCAGGCCGGCACCGCCGCGCAGCACGGCCGGGCGGGTGTTGTCGGCGTCGTTGAGCGAGCCGGGCAGGGTGTCGAGCGGCAGCGCGCCGGGGGCGGTATCGAAATCGTTCTCGAGGTCGACCGTCGGCTGCGCCGCCAGGCTGGCGGACGGGGGCGTCGTCGGGCGCGCGGCCGGGGCGGGCGCATAGGCCGACTTCGGCAGGCTGGCGCCGACCGGTGCCAGCGGCGGCGGTGCGGGCGGCTGGCTCAGGTCCAGGTCGAAGTCGAGCGGTGCCACCGAGGGCACGAAGGCCGGAGCGGCTGCCACCGGGGCCGGCGCGGGCGCGGGCTTGGCGGCGACTGGCGGGCGGGCCGAGGCGGCGGCCAGCGCGGTCGCGAGGGCGGCGCTCTCGGCGGGCGTGGCGCTGCGCGGCGTGCCCGATTCGTACAGCGGGTTGCCCGGATCGAGTTCCTTGCCCATGTCGACCACACGGGTCCAGTCGGCGCCGTTGCCGCCGGTGAGCTTGTGCACTTCGGTGGCCAGGCCTTCGTAGGCGCGCAGGTCGCGGCGCTTGGCGTGGATCTCGAGCAGCTTCAGGTGGATCGCCGTGCGGTCGGGATTCACGCGCAGCGCTTCGCGCAGGATTTCCTCGGCCTGCAGGTCGCGGCCGTAGGCCAGGTACACGTCGGCCTCGGCCACCGGGTCGACGTCGCCGGCGTCGAGCTGGCTCGGCGAGTACGACAGCGAGGAGACGGTGGAGTCGCCGCGGTTCTTGGTGTCGACCGATTCGCCGCCGCTGGCGCCGAAGAAGGAGTCCTTGGGGATGCGGCTCTCGAGGAACACGCTTTCGCTCATTTCCTCGCGCCGACGGCCCAGCACGCGGTAGAGCAGGAAGCCGATCAGCAGCGCGATCAGCGCGATGCCGCCCAGCATCAGCGGGTTGTCGAGCAGTTCGTCGAGGAAGCTGCGTTCGGGCGGCGGAGGTGGCGGTGCCACGACCTTCTTGGGCGCGGGCTTGGGTGCGGGTGCCGCGGCACTGGCCGCGGGGCTCGGAGCGGGGGCGCCGGTGGCTGCAGCGCCTTCGGTGGGGGTGGCGGCCGCGGCGGCTGCGGCGGCTGCTGCCGCTGGCGCAGCTTCGACGGCGGGCGTCGCTGCGGCCGGGGCCGGCGTGGCTGCAGCGGGTGCCGGTGCCGGTGCAGGCGCGGCAGCGGGGCTCGGTGCGGTGGCGGCGGGGCCGGCGACCGGCACCGGGATGCCCGGCGTCGTGGCGGGCGCGGCGACTGGGGCGGCCGCAGCGGCGGGCGTGGGTGCTGCCGAAGGCGCCGCGGCGGTCGAGCCACCCGCGGCCTTGAGCTTGTTGAGCTCCTCGATGTTCTTCGACAGTTCGGCGGCGCGGGCGCTGCGATCCTGCGCCTGGCGGGTCTGCGCGACCTTTTCCTCGGCGGCACGCGCAGTGGCGCTGCCTTGCGAGATGGTGAGCTTGTCGGGCGCGGCGGCGGCTGCGTTGCGGTCCTCGACATTGGCCTGCACCCGGCCGCCGGCGCGGCGGCTGGCGCCGGCCACGTTCGAGGTCGGGGCGTTCTCGGCCAGCCGCTGGCGGTAGGCGCCGAAGTCGCGGCTCTGGGCCGTGACCGTGCGGCGGGCTTCCGCGGCCGGCACCGCGCCGGCTTCGGCGGCGCTCGGCAGGTCGAGCACGGCGCCGGCCTTGATGCGGTTGACGTTGCCGCCGATGAAGGCATCGGGGTTGGCCATCAGCAGCGCGACCAGCATCTGATCGAGCGAGATGTCGGCCGGCTTGTTGGCCGCCGCGATCTTGCCGGCGGTGTCGCCGCGCTGCACCGTGAGCTGTTCGCCGCTGCCCGCCGGACGGGGCGAAGGGGCGACGGGCGCGGCGGAGGAGGTCGCGGACGGTGCCGGTGCCACGGTGACCGGCGCGGGCGCCTCGGCCGGTGCGCGGCGCGTGCGCGCGACGACCGGGCCCGGGCGCTCGACGGGTGACGCGACCCGCGGCGAGACGGGGGCGATCGGCGTGCCGGCATCGGCCGCGGGGCGCGCGGCCGGCGGATCGAGCAGCACGGTGTAGTCGCGCACGATGCGGCCGGTGCTGCCGTTGGCTTCGAGCAGCAGGTCGATGAAGGGGTCGTTGAGCGGACGACTGCCGTTGAGGCGCACCACGTACTGGCCGCCGGCGCGGCGCTGCAGCGTCGCGCGCACGTCGCCGAGGGCCGGGTTGTAGGGCACGCCGGCCGCCTTGAAGGCGTCGGCGGTGGCCACGTTGATCTTGAGGCTGTCGGCTTCGGCGGTCGTGATCTCGGTCACGTCGATCTCGGCCCGCAGCGGTTCGCCCAGCGCCGACTGCACCTTCAGCGGACCCAGTGCCAACGCGCTCGCATCGGTGCTGGCCAGACCCATCGCCACGGCCACCGCCGCACTCAGGACGGACAGACGAACGCCGTTCAGGGGAAGGGAGGAGCGAGCGGCCGATGGGCAGGCCGCGGGCAACAGATGTCTTGTCATGCTGATAGGGGGGCGGCTCAGGCCCAGAAATTGTAAGAGGACGTTAGCATCATCACCCCCTACTGACAAGGCAGTGCGCCCGTTCTACCCAGTGCGCGCATACTTACGAACACATCTTCTGTCGCCTTTCGACAACAAGGGGGTAGGCAACGGGCGCGAACTGTCCCCATCAGGCTTCCAGCAGGATGCGCAGCATGCGGCGCAGCGGTTCGGCGGCGCCCCAGAGGAGCTGGTCGCCGATGGTGAAGGCGCCGACGTACTCCGGGCCCATCGCCAGCTTGCGGATGCGGCCCACCGGGATGCCCATGGTGCCGGTCACCGCCACGGGCGTCAGGTCCTGCAGGGTGGCTTCGCGGGTGTTCGGCACCACCTTCACCCAGGCGTTGTCGGCGGCGATCATGGCTTCGATGTCGGCCACCGGCACGTCCTTCTTGAGCTTGAAGGTCAGCGCCTGGCTGTGGCAGCGCATGGCGCCGATGCGCACGCAGAAGCCGTCGACCGGCGTGGCCGCGGTGCCGAAGCCCGCGCCCTGGCCGAGGATCTTGTTGGTCTCGGCGCCGCCCTTCCACTCTTCCTTCGACATGCCGTCGCCCAGGTCCTTGTCGATCCAGGGGATCAGCGAGCCGCCGAGCGGGGCGCCGAAGTTGGCGGTTTCGGCCGCGCTCAGGTTCTGCTGCTTGTGCAGCACCTTGCGATCGATCTCGAGGATGGCGGACTTGGGGTCGTCGAGCAGCGAACGGACCTCGGCGTTGAGCGTGCCGAACTGCGTCAGCAGTTCGCGCATGTGCTGCGCGCCGCCGCCCGAGGCGGCCTGGTAGGTCATGCTGGTCATCCACTCGACCAGGCCGGCCTTGTAGAGCGCGCCCACGCCCATCAGCATGCAGCTCACGGTGCAGTTGCCGCCGATCCAGTTCTTGCCGCCGTTGGTGAGCGCGTTCTGGATCACGGGCAGGTTGACCGGATCGAGCACGATGATCGCGTCGTCCTTCATGCGCAGCGTGGAGGCGGCGTCGATCCAGTGGCCGTTCCAGCCGGCGGCACGCAGCTTGGGGAACACCTCGGTCGTGTAGTCGCCACCCTGGCAGGTGATGACGATGTCGCACTTCTTCAGGGCCTCGATGTCGTGCGCGTCCTTGAGGGCGGTCTCGTTCTTGGCCATCGCCGGGGCCTTGCCGCCGGCGTTGGAGGTCGAGAAGAAGACCGGCTCGATGAGGCCGAAGTCGTTTTCGGCCTGCATGCGGTCCATCAGGACCGAGCCGACCATGCCGCGCCAGCCCACGAGGCCGACCAGAGGTTGAGATGCGTTCGCCATTTGAGTGTGCCCTTTAAGAAAAAAGAAAGTCGCTGGTTTCTCTTTGCGCCCGACTCGTCAGGAGCCGGGTGGGCGTGACGAAGCGGGCTGCGGTTAGCCGGTAATCGTCTTTTTGGTGATCGAGGCCGAGAGTGCCGCCACCACGGCGTCGCCCATCTCGATGGTGCCGACCTTGCGGGTGCCCTCCGACCAGATGTCCCCCGTGCGCAGGCCGGAGGCCAGCACATGCTTGACCGCCGACTCGATCCGGTCGGCAGCTTCGGCTTGGTTGAGGGAGAAACGGAGCATCATGGCAGCGGACAGTATTGTAGCCAGGGGATTGGCGACCCCTTTGCCGGCAATGTCGGGCGCGCTGCCGTGGCTGGGCTCGTACAGGCCCTGGTTGCTGGCATTGAGCGAGGCCGAGGGCAGCATGCCGATCGAGCCCGTGAGCATCGCGGCCTCGTCCGAGAGGATGTCGCCGAACATGTTGCCGGTGACCACCACGTCGAACTTCTTGGGCGCCTTCACGAGCTGCATGGCGGCGTTGTCGACGTACATGTGGTCGAGCTCGACGTCCGGATAGTCCTTGCCGACCTCGGTCACGACGTCCTTCCAGAACTGGAAGGTCTCGAGCACGTTGGCCTTGTCGACGCTGGTCACGCGCTTGCTGCGCTTGCGGGCGGCCTCGAAGGCCACGCGCGCGATGCGCTCGATCTCGGGGCGCGAGTAGCGCATCGTGTCGAAGGCTTCCTCGGCGCCCGGGAAGTGGCCGTCGACCGCGGTGCGGCGGCCGCGCGGCTGGCCGAAGTAGATGTCGCCGGTCAGCTCTCGGATGATGAGGATGTCCAGGCCCGCGATCAGCTCGGGCTTGAGGCTCGAGGCGCCCACCAGCTGCTCGTAGCAGATGGCCGGGCGGAAGTTGGCGAACAGGCCGAGGTTCTTGCGCAGGCCCAGGATGGCCTGCTCGGGGCGCAGCGGCCGGTCGAGCTTGTCGTACTTCCAGTCGCCCACCGCGCCGAACAGCACCGCGTCGGCCTCCTTGGCGAGCTTGAGCGTCGAATCGGGCAGCGGGTGGCCATGGGCCTCGTAGGCGGCGCCGCCGACCAGGGCGGTCTCCAGCTCGAACTTCAGGTCGAGCACCTGGAGCACCTTGACGGCTTCCGCCACGATTTCGGTGCCGATGCCGTCACCAGGGAGAACTGCGATTTTCATTGGGTGGTTGTCGAAGGAAGTGAAACGGGAACGCTCAGGCGTTGGCGAGCATCGTGTGCGCGAGCCAGGGCTTCTGCGCCAGCCGCTCGGCCTCGAAGGCCTTGATCTTGTCCTTGTGGCGCAGCGTGAGGCCGATGTCGTCCAGGCCGTTGATCAGGCAGTACTTGCGGAAGGCCTGCACGTCGAAGGCGAACTCCTGGCCGTCGGGCTTCACCACCACCTGGCGCTCGAGGTCGATGGTCAGCGAATAGCCCGGGAAGGCGAAGGTCTCGTCGAACAGCTGGGCCACCTGCGTCTCGGACAGCACGATCGGCAGCAGACCGTTCTTGAAGCTGTTGTTGAAGAAGATGTCGGCGTAGCTCGGCGCGATGATGGCGCGGAAGCCGTACTGGTCGAGTGCCCACGGCGCATGCTCGCGCGACGAGCCGCAGCCGAAGTTCTTGCGCGCCAGCAGCACCGAGGCGCCCGCGTAGCGCGGCTGGTTCAGCACGAAGTCGGGGTTCGGCTTGCGGCTGGCCGGGTCCTGGCCGGGCTCGCCCGGATCGAGATAGCGCCATTCGTCGAACAGGTTCACGCCGAAGCCGGTGCGCTTGATCGACTTGAGGAACTGCTTCGGAATGATCGCGTCGGTGTCGACGTTCTCGCGGTCCATCGGGGCCACGAGGCCCTTGTGCACGGTGAATTTCTGCATGGGGTGTCTCCTGGTCAGGCGAAGGTGCGCACGTCGACGAAATGGCCGTGCACGGCGGCCGCGGCGGCCATGGCCGGGCTCACGAGGTGGGTGCGGCCGCCCGCGCCCTGGCGGCCTTCGAAGTTGCGGTTGCTGGTCGAGGCGCAGCGCTCGCCGGGCTCGAGGCGGTCGGCGTTCATCGCCAGGCACATCGAGCAGCCGGGCTCGCGCCATTCGAAGCCCGCGGCCTTGAAGATCTGGTCGAGCCCTTCGCGCTCGGCCTGTTCCTTCACCACGCCCGAGCCGGGCACCACGAGTGCCAGCTTCACGTTCTTCGCGACCTTCTGGCCCAGCTTCTTCACCACGGCCGCGGCCTCGCGCATGTCCTCGATGCGGCTGTTGGTGCACGAGCCGATGAACACCTTGTCGATGAAGATGTCGTTCATCTGCTTGTTCGGCTCCAGGCCCATGTAGACCAGCGCGCGCTCTATGGCGCCGCGCTTGCTGCTGTCCTTTTCCTTGTCGGGATCGGGCACGCGGCCGTCGATCGCCACCACCATCTCGGGCGAGGTGCCCCAGGTGACCTGCGGCTTGACCTGGGTCGCGTCGAGCTCAACCACGGTGTCGAACTTCGCGCCGGGGTCGGACTGCAGCGTGCGCCAGTAGGCCGCGGCCTGGTCCCATTCGACGCCGGTGGGCGCCAGCGGACGGCCCTTGATGTAGGCGACGGTCTTCTCGTCGACCGCCACCAGGCCCGCGCGCGCACCGGCCTCGATCGCCATGTTGCACACCGTCATGCGGCCTTCCATGCTGAGGTCGCGAATGGCCGAGCCGGCGAACTCGATCGTGTAGCCGGTGCCGCCGGCGGTGCCGATCTTGCCGATGATGGCCAGCACGATGTCCTTGGCCGTGCAGCCCAGGGGCAGCTTGCCCTCGACCTTCACGAGCATGTTCTTGGCCTTCTTGCCCAGCAGCGTCTGCGTGGCCATCACGTGCTCGACCTCGCTGGTGCCGATGCCGTGCGCGAGCGCGCCGAAGGCGCCGTGCGTGGAGGTGTGCGAGTCGCCGCAGACCACCGTCATGCCCGGCAGCGTGGCGCCGGTCTCGGGGCCGATCACGTGCACGATGCCCTGGCGCTTGCTCAGGAACGGGAAGAACGCGGCCGCGCCGAACTCGGCGATGTTGTGGTCGAGCGTGGTGACCTGTTCCTTGCTGGTCGGGTCGGCGATGCCTTCGTAGCCGCGCTCCCAGCCGGTGGTCGGCGTGTTGTGGTCGGCCGTGGCCACCACCGAGCTGATGCGCCACAGCTTGCGGCCGGCTTCGCGCAGCCCTTCGAAGGCCTGCGGGCTGGTGACTTCGTGCACCAGGTGGCGGTCGATGTAGAGGATCGCGGTGCCGTCTTCCTCGGTGTGGACGACGTGTTCGTCCCAGATCTTGTCGTAGAGCGTGCGTGCCATGTCGGTCTCTTCTCTTTCGTGGGGAAATGGATTGTCTTGTGTTTCAGGCCGCGAGCCGGTCGGCGCCGGGTTCGGCCTCGGCCTCGGTGGAGGAGGCCGCGTGCAGGTGGTTCACCAGCGTGCGGGCCGCCACCGGCAGCGTGGAGAAATCGCGCGCCACCAGCCGGATCTCGCGCGCGGCCCAGGCGTCGGACAGGGCCACGCTGACCAGGCCGCGGCCGATGCCGTCCTGCATCAGCTCGAAGGCGCGCTGCGGCATCACGCCGATGCCCAGGCCGTTCTGGATCATCCGGCACATCGCATCGAGGCCGGTGACGTGGATGCGCAGCTTGACGCTGCGGCCCGCGAGCAGCGCGGCCTCGTGCATCGCCACGTAGATCGAGCTGTTGGTGTGCAGGCCCACGTGGTCGTAGTCCAGCGCGGCGATGAACTCGATCGCGCCCTGGTCGGCCAGCGCGTGGCCCGCGGGCACGATCAGCGCGAGGCGGTCGTGCCGGTAGGGCAGGCTCTGCAGCTCGCCCGCGCCGCCGGCCACGTGGCACACGCCGAGGTCGGCCGCGCCTTCCTGCACCGCGCGGATCACCTCGGTGCTCAGGTGTTCCTCGAGGTCGATCTTGATCGCCTCGTGGGCGCGCGTGAACACGCCCAGGTCTTCCGGCAGGAACTGCACGATGGCCGAGATGTTGGCGTGCACCCGCACGTGGCCGCGCACGCCGTCGGCGTACTCGCTGAGCTCGCCCTGCATCTTCTCGAGGCTGTAGAGCACCGAGCGGGCGTGGTGCAGCAGGCTCTCGCCGGCCGGCGTCAGGTCGACGCCGCGCGCATGGCGGTAGAGCAGGGTGGTGCCGAGCGTGGCCTCGAGGTCCGACAGCCGCTTGCTGATGGCCGAGGCGGCGATGAATTCGCGCTCCGCGGCGCGGCCGATGCTGCCCAGCTCGCACACGGCCACGAACAGCTGCAGCGACGTGAGGTCGATGCGGCGGGCAAAGTTGCGTTCGGACGTGCTCATGGGGGCTTGGGCATCGCATCTGGCGATGAGTCGGCTATTTTCTTCCTGTTTTTACGCCGTTGCCATCGTGATATGAGATGGCCTTGCTGCCCGGGCGCGAGGAGGGCCATGCCGAACGGGCAATAAAAAAGCTGCCCGGAGGCAGCTTTGGCTGGGAGCGATCGAAAGAGCCGATCAGCGGGCCGAGATCGGCTTCACGTCGCGCTTGGGCGAGCCTTCGAACAGCTGACGCGGGCGGCCGATCTTGTACTCGGGGTCGCCGATCATTTCGTTGAGCTGGGCGATCCAGCCGACGGTGCGGGCCAGCGCGAAGATCGCGGTGAACAGCGGCACCGGGATGCCGATGGCGCGCTGCACGATGCCCGAGTAGAAGTCGACGTTCGGGTACAGCTTGCGCGACACGAAGTACTCGTCTTCGAGCGCGATCTTTTCCAGTTCCTTGGCGAGCTTGAACAGCGGGTCGTTTTCCAGGCCCAGCTCGGTCAGCACTTCGTTGCAGGTCTCCTGCATCAGCTTGGCGCGCGGGTCGTAGTTCTTGTACACGCGGTGGCCGAAGCCCATCAGCTTGACGTTCGAGTTCTTGTCCTTGACCTTCTTGATGAACTCGCCGATCTTCTCCACGCCACCTTCCTTCTGGATGTCGTAGAGCATGTTGAGCGCCGCTTCGTTGGCGCCGCCGTGGGCCGGGCCCCAGAGGCAGGCCACGCCGGCCGCGATGGCCGCGAAGGGGTTGGTGCCCGACGAGCCGCACAGGCGCACGGTCGAGGTCGAGGCGTTCTGCTCGTGGTCGGCGTGCAGGATGAAGATGCGGTCGAGCGCGCGCTCGAGCACCGGGTTCACCTTGTATTCCTCGCAGGGCGTGGCGAACATCATGTGCAGGAAGTTGCCCGCATAGCTGAGTTCGTTCTTCGGGTACATGTACGGCTGGCCGATCGTGTACTTGTAGGCCATGGCCACGAGCGTGGGCATCTTCGCGATCAGGCGGATCGCGGCGATCTCGCGGTGCTCGGGATTGTTGATGTCCGTGCTGTCGTGATAGAAGGCCGACAGCGCGCCCACCAGGCCGGTCATGATGGCCATCGGATGCGCGTCGCGGCGGAAGCCGCGCAGGAAGAACTGCATCTGCTCGTTGACCATCGTGTGGTTGGTCACGAGTTTGGTGAAGTTGGCCTTCTTGGCCGTATCCGGCAGTTCACCGTACAGCAGCAGGTGGCAGGTCTCGAGGAAGTCGCAGTTGGTCGCGAGCTGCTCGATGGGATAGCCGCGATACAGCAGCTCGCCCTTGTCGCCGTCGATGTAGGTGATGGCCGATTGGCAGGCCGCGGTGGACATGAAACCCGGGTCGTAGGTGAACATGCCGGTCTGCGCGTACAGCTTGCGGATGTCGATCACGTCGGGACCGACGGTGCCCTTGTAGATCGGCAGTTCGACCTTGTCGGCGCCGTTGCTGAACGATAGCGTGGCCTTGGTATCGGAGGCTTTCATTTCGGGTTTCTTTCAGAGGATTGTTCGAGAGGGCGAGGAGGGAGAGGTCGTGGAGGTTGCAGGCCGCTGCGCACCGTCGGCGCGCATCAGCTGCAGAAGCTCGACCACCTCGGCCCCGGCCCATGCGGGCTCGGGCTCCTTTCTACGAAGGAGAAGATCGAGCAAATCGTTGTCCGAGAGGTCCATCAGAACTTCCATCGCGCCGGCCTGGCCGACGGTGATGCGAGATTCGTGCCGCTCGAAGAAGCGGGCGATGAACAGATCGTTTTCGAGCAGGCCGCGCCGGCAGCGCCACTTGAGCTTGCTGAGCGCTCGTTCTCCGAGCGGCTCGGCCGCCGCGCTTCCCGCAGGAGGCGCCGAGGGCGATGGGGTGCCGGGCAAAGCAGCCATGTCGGGTCAGATGGCGCGACGCACCATCAGTTCCTTGATCTTGCCGATGGCCATGGTCGGGTTCAGGCTCTTCGGGCACACGTCGACGCAGTTCATGATCGTGTGGCAGCGGAACAGGCGGTACGGGTCCTCGAGGTTGTCGAGGCGCTCGGCGGTGGCTTCGTCGCGGCTGTCGGCGATGAAGCGGTAGGCCTGCAGCAGGCCGGCCGGGCCCACGAACTTGTCGGGGTTCCACCAGAAGCTCGGGCAGCTCGTCGAGCAGCTCGCGCACAGGATGCACTCGTACAGGCCGTTGAGCTCCTCGCGCTCCTCGGGCGACTGCAGGCGTTCCTTCTCGGGCGGCACGGTGTCGTTCTGCAGGTACGGCTTGATCGAGTTGTACTGCTTGAAGAACTGGGTCATGTCGACGATCAGGTCGCGGATCACCGGCAGGCCGGGCAGCGGCTTGAGCACCACGGTGCCCTTGAGCGTGTTCATGTTGGTCAGGCAGGCCAGACCGTTCTTGCCGTTGATGTTCATCGCATCGGAACCGCAGACGCCTTCGCGGCACGAGCGGCGGAACGACAGCGTGGGATCCTGCGCCTTGAGCTTCATCAGGGCGTCGAGCAGCATGCGCTCGTGGCCGTCGAGTTCGATCTCGACGGTCTGCATGTAGGGCTTCGCGTCCTTGTCCGGGTCGTAGCGGTAGATCTGGAATGTGCGCTTCATCGTTGTGACCTTGTGAATGCTTTTACGTGGCTGATCATTAGCTGGCGCTTAGAAGGTGCGAACCTTCGGCGGCACCGAGGCGACCGTGAGCGGCTGCAGCTTGACGGGCTTGTAGGAGAGGCGGTTGTCGGCGGAGTACCAGAGCGTGTGCTTCATCCAGTTGGCATCGTCGCGGCCCAGCGGCGCGACCGGATCGTCGGCCGGGCGCTCGTAGTCCTCGACGGTGTGGGCACCGCGGCATTCCTTGCGGGCCGCGGCCGAGACCATGGTGGCCTGCGCCACTTCGATCAGGTTGTCGACTTCCAGCGCCTCGATGCGCGCGGTGTTGAACACCTTGGACTTGTCCTTCAGGCCGATGGCCTTCACGCGCTCGCGCACTTCGGCGATCTTGACCACGCCTTCGTCCATCGAGGCCTGCTTGCGGAACACCGCGGCGTGCTGCTGCATGGTGACGCGGATCTGGTTGGCCACGTCCTGCGCGTATTCGCCGCCGGTGGAGTTCTGCAGTTCGTTGAGGCGCTCGAGCGTGCGGTCGGCGGCATTGGCCGGCAGCGGCTTGTGTTCCTTCAGCTTGTCGTTGAACTCGACGATGTGGTTGCCGGCCGCGCGGCCGAACACCAAGAGGTCGAGCAGCGAGTTGGTGCCCAGGCGGTTGGCGCCGTGCACGCTCACGCACGAGCATTCGCCCACGGCGTACAGGCCGTTGACGACGGCGCTGTTGTCCTCGCCCTTCTGGATCACGACCTGGCCGTTGATGTTGGTCGGGATGCCGCCCATCTGGTAGTGGATGGTGGGCACCACGGGAATCGGTTCCTTGGTGATGTCGACGTTGGCGAAGTTGATGCCGATCTCGTACACCGAAGGCAGGCGCTTGTGGATGGTCTCGGCACCGAGGTGGTCGAGCTTCAGCAGCACGTAGTCCTTGTTGGGACCGCAGCCGCGGCCTTCCTTGATTTCCTGGTCCATCGAGCGCGACACGAAGTCGCGCGGCGCCAGGTCCTTCAGCGTGGGCGCATAGCGCTCCATGAAGCGTTCGCCGTTGCTGTTGAGCAGGATCGCGCCTTCGCCGCGGCAGCCTTCGGTCAGCAGCACGCCCGCGCCGGCCACGCCGGTCGGGTGGAACTGCCAGAACTCCATGTCCTGCAGCGGAATGCCCGAGCGCGCCGCCATGCCGAGGCCGTCGCCGGTGTTGATGAAGGCGTTGGTCGAGGCCTGGAAGATGCGGCCCGCGCCGCCGGTGGCCAGAAGCACGGTCTTGGCCTGCAGGATGTGCAGGTCGCCGGTTTCCATCTCGAGCGCGGTCACGCCGACCACGTCGCCTTCGTCGTCGCGGATCAGGTCGAGTGCCATCCATTCGACGAAGAACTGGGTGCGCGCTTCCACGTTCTTCTGGTAGAGCGTGTGCAGCATCGCGTGGCCGGTACGGTCGGCCGCGGCGCAGGCGCGCTGCACGGGCTTCTCGCCGTAGTTGGCCGTGTGGCCGCCGAACGGACGCTGGTAGATCGTGCCGTCGGGGTTGCGGTCGAAGGGCATGCCGAAGTGCTCGAGCTCGTACACGACCTTCGGTGCTTCGCGGCACATGAACTCGATCGCGTCCTGGTCGCCGAGCCAGTCGGAACCCTTGATCGTGTCGTAGAAGTGGTAGTGCCAGTTGTCCTCGCTCATGTTGCCGAGCGATGCGCCCACGCCGCCTTGCGCGGCGACCGTGTGCGAGCGGGTGGGGAACACCTTGGAGAGCACGGCCACGTTGAGGCCCGCACGCGCCAGTTGCAGCGAGGCGCGCATGCCGGAACCGCCGGCACCGACGATCACGACGTCGAACTTGCGCTTGGTGATTTGTTCTTTTGTGTAGGTCATGGTGGGGATGGGGTCGTCAGATTTTCCAAAGCACTTGAATGGCCCAACCCGCACAACCGACCAGCCAGACGATGGTGAAGATCTGGAGCACGAGGCGGATCGCGACGGGCTGGACATAGTCCATCCAGATGTCGCGCATGCCGACCCACACGTGATAGAGCAGGGACACGATGACGCAGAAGGTCAGGACCTTCATCCACTGCGCGGCGAAGATGCCGGCCCACAGGTCGTAGCCGATCGGGCCGCGCGTGAAGATCAGCTGCGCCAGCAGGATGATCGTGAAGAGCGCCATCAGGGCGCCGGTGACGCGCTGGCTGAGCCAGTCGCGCATGCCGTAGTGCGCGCCGACGACGATGCGCTTGGAGCCGTAGTTCACAGACATTTGAGGCTCCTTCTCAGTACAGGCCGAACAGCTTGGCGCCGAGCACGATGGTCAGCAGGACGCTCGCGGCCAGCGTGAAGATGGCCGAGCTCTTGCCGAACTCCTTGGTCACGGCCTTGTGGCTCACGTCCATCCAGAGGTGGCGCACGCCGGCGATGAAGTGGTGCAGGTAGGCCCAGATCAGCGCGAGCACGACGAGCTTGAAAAACCAGCCCGGAACGAAACCAAGGCCGCTGTTGAAGGCGGCCTTGAACTTGGCGAACGAATAGTCGGACGAGAGCGAGGTGTCGAACATCCAGATGATGAACGGCAGCAGCAGGAACATCAGCGCGCCGCTGACGCGGTGCAGGATCGACACGATGCCGGCAGGAGGCAGGCGGTAGGTCGTGAGATCGGTGAAGGCGTTGATGTTGCGGAATTCGCGACGCCGTGGTGTGGAGGAGGATGCAAGCTCTGTCATGGAGGGGCTTTCGTGGCTTGTTGATTGACTTGTTCTGAGAGCGAACGCTTTTGTTTTCTCTTCGGGAAATGCAAACAACGCAAAATTCTATTGCAATGCACCATCGCGCATCGGTCGCGCTCGCGTCGACGCACCGCGGCAGTCGGATGCTCTTGACTTCATAGCGTCTTGCGCGCGCCGCGCGGCGGCTTGAAGCGTATTCGTTACGTGGTCCATCGTGAGGCGCATTCAGCCGAGCTGGTTGCGATAGTGGTGCGTGTCGGTGCGATAGAGGCCGCGGCGCAGTTCCATCGGCATGTCGTGGTAGGTGTGGGCCACGCGTTCGACGCTCAGCAGCGGCATCTGCGGCGTGACGTCGAGCAGCTGGGCCTGCTCGGGGTCGGGCAGCACCGCGCGGATCTTCTCCTCGGCGCGCACCATGCGCACGCCGAACTCGGTTTCGAACAGCGCATACATCGGGCCCGGCCAGGCGCGCAGCCGCTCGGCCGTGAGGCCCTTGAACGGCGTGCCCGGCAGCCACAGGTCCTCGAGGATGGTCGGCACGCCGCCATAGGCGAGCACGCGCCGCACCTGCAGCACGGCGTCGCCGGTGCGCAGGCCCAGCGCGCGCGCCACGTCGGCCGAGGCACGCAGGCGCTTGCAGTCGACGATGGTGCGCTCGGCCGGGCCTTCGGCGCTCGGCAGGCCGCCATCGGGCACCAGCTTCAGGAAACGGTATTGCACATGCTGCTCGGCATGCGTCGCGACGAAGGTGCCCTTGCCCTGGCGCCGCACCACGAGGTTCTCGGCCGCGAGCTCGTCGATCGCCTTGCGCACCGTGCCCTGGCTGACGCGAAAGCGCACGGCCAGGTCCATCTCGCTGGGAATCGGCTCGCCCGGCTTCCACTCGCCCGCCTGCAGGCTCTGCAGGATCAGGGTCTTGATCTGCTGGTAGAGCGGGCTGAACGAGGGCGTCGTGGGCTCGTCGAGGGTGGTGGTGGGGCTGTTCATGGCAGGGCGTGGGTAAGCGCCGTGGCGGAACCCGGAGGATATCTTATATAAGACATAAGACGGGCCTCGTCGAATCGGCTTAAAATGCCGGCCGTTCCCGCGCCGCGGCCGTCCGGCCCTTTTCGGACCTCCCGACCGCCCCGCGAGACTTCCGCCGCCGCGTTTCGCGCGTGCGCCGACACCGTCACATCACTTCTGGAGTCTTCCCATGAGCAAAAAGCCCGTCCGCGTTGCCGTCACCGGTGCCGCCGGTCAAATCGGTTATGCCCTGTTGTTCCGTATCGCGTCCGGCGAAATGCTCGGCAAGGACCAGCCGGTCATCCTGCAATTGCTCGAAATCCCCGACGAGAAGGCCCAGAAGGCGCTCAAGGGCGTGATGATGGAACTCGACGACTGCGCGTTCCCGCTGCTGGCCGGCATGGAAGCCCACGGCGATCCGATGACCGCCTTCAAGGACGCCGACTACGCACTGCTGGTCGGCTCGCGTCCCCGCGGCCCGGGCATGGAGCGTGCCGAGCTGCTGGCCGTCAACGGCGCCATCTTCACGGCGCAAGGCAAGGCACTGAACGCCGTTGCCAGCCGCAACGTCAAGGTGCTGGTGGTCGGTAACCCCGCCAACACCAATGCCTACATCGCCATGAAGAGCGCACCGGACCTGCCGCGCAAGAACTTCACCGCCATGCTGCGCCTGGACCACAACCGCGCTGCCAGCCAGATCGCCGCCAAGACCGGCAAGGCCGTGGCCGATATCGAAAAGCTCACCGTCTGGGGCAACCACTCGCCCACGATGTACGCCGACTACCGCTTCGCCACCATCAACGGCGAAAGCGTCGCCAAGATGATCAACGACCAGGAATGGAACGCCAACACCTTCTTGCCGACCGTCGGCAAGCGCGGCGCCGCCATCATCGAAGCACGCGGCCTGTCGTCGGCTGCCTCGGCCGCCAACGCCGCCATCGACCACATGCGCGATTGGGCCCTGGGTACCAACGGCAAGTGGGTCACGATGGGCATCCCGTCGGACGGCCAGTACGGCATTCCGAAGGACACGATGTTCGGCTTCCCGGTCACCTGCGAAAACGGTGAGTACAAGCTGGTCGAAGGCCTCGAGATCGACGCATTCAGCCAGGAACGCATCAACAAGACCCTGGAAGAGCTGCAAGGCGAACAAGCCGGCGTTGCTCACCTGATCTAAGCAAGGCCTGCCGGCATGCTCGACTGGAACCCCGCGCTCTATCGTCGCTACGAGGACGAGCGCACCCGCCCCGCACAGGAACTCCTGGCGCGGGTGCCTCTGGCGGAGGCGGCCCGCGTGGTCGACCTCGGCTGCGGTCCGGGCAACTCCACCGAGCTGCTGGTCCACCGGTTCCCGAAGGCCCAGGCCCTCGGGACCGACAACTCCGAAGCCATGCTGGTCAGCGCGCGCGAGCGCCTGCCCGGCGCGCGCTTCGAGCTGAGCGACATCGCGACCTGGGCGCCTTCTACGGAAGCCGCGCCCGACCTCATCTATGCGAACGCGTCGCTGCAATGGGTGCCCGATCACGAAACGCTGATCCCGCGCCTGTTCGACGCGCTCGCCCCCGGCGGCGTGCTGGCCATCCAGATGCCCGACAACCGCCAGGAACCCACGCACCGCCTGATGCGCGCGCTCGCGGCCGAAGCGCCCTGGGCCGAGCCCATCGGCGATGCCGACCGGCTGCGCACCAAGCTGCTGCCGCTGGGCGGCTACTACGACCTGCTGGCGCCGCGCGCGGCCAACGTCGATGTCTGGCACACGATCTACCAGCACCGCATGGCCGATGCCGCCTCCATCGTCGAATGGGTGCGCGGCACGGGCCTGAAGCCCTTCGTCGACCGGCTGCCGCCCGACCTGCAGGCCAGCTACCTGGCCGAATACGAGCGCCGCGTGAACGAGGCCTACCCGGCACGCACCGACGGCAAGCGGCTGCTGGCCTTCCCGCGCATGTTCATCGTGGCGCAGAAGAAGGCGTGAGCACCGTGAGCGAACGCGCCCCCGCCCATCCCGCTGCCGTGCTGCTCGGCGCGCAGGCCGGCGCCGTCAGCCTGCCGGTGTGCGATCACTACAGCGGCGTCGAGGCGCGCATGAAGAAGAGCCTCGCGCTCCAGGCCGAGATGGCCGAGGAGTTCGGCGCCTGCGTGTTCGACGTCACCCTCGACTGCGAGGACGGCGCCCCGGTGGGCGGCGAGGCCGAGCATGCGGCGCTGGTCACCGAGCTGGCGCTGGCCGCCAGGCCCGGCATGCGCGTCGGCGTGCGCGTGCACCCGGTCGACCACCCGGCCTTCGCGGGCGACGTGATCACCATCGCGGGCCGCGCCGGCCAGCGGCTGAGCCACCTGATGGTGCCGAAGGTCGAGTCGGTGGCCGACGTCGAGCAGGCCGTGGCCGCGCTCGACGCCGCCGATGCCGAAACGCTGCCGCTGCACGTGCTGATCGAATCGCCTTTTGCCGTGCACAACGCCTTCGACATCGCGGCCCATCCGCGCGTGCAGTCGCTGAGCTTCGGCCTGATGGACTTCGTTTCGGCCCATGCCGGCGCCATCCCCGCCGAGGGCATGGGCGCCGCGGGCCAGTTCACGCATCCGCTGGTGGTGCGCGCCAAGCTGGCGATCGCCTCGGCCGCGCATGCGCACGGCAAGGTGCCCTCGCACTGCGTGGTGACCGAGTTCAACGACATGGACGCCATGCGCACCGCGGCCCGCAAGGCGGCCCGCGAATTCGGCTACACGCGCATGTGGAGCATCCATCCGAACCAGATCCGGCCGATCCTCGAGGCCTTCGCGCCCGACGAGGCGCAGATTCAAATTGCCACAAATATCCTGCTCAAGGCAGCGGCCGCGGATTGGGCGCCGACACAAATTGATGGCACATTGCACGACCGCGCGAGCTACCGCCATTTCTGGCAGGTACTGACGCGTGCCCACGCAACAGGGCGCGCGTTGCCGCCAGAGGCCAAGGCCTGGCTGACGCCCGCGGTCTCCTGAAACCTCCGAACCAGCCTCAAGGAAACCCTCACATGAAGAAAATCGCCCTGATCGCCGCAGTGGCCCTGGCTCTGCCGTTCGGTGCCCTGGCGCAGAGCAGCACGCCCGCCAAGCCGGCCGCTGCCAAGCCCGCCGCCAAGTCCACCGAAGCCAAGAAGGCCCCGCCCAAGCGCCAGGTCACCCGCAAGGCCGCCAAGGCCGTCGAGGAAGTCACGCCGATCAGCGACGACACCAACGTCGTGCTCACCGACTCCGACCTCGAGGTTGCCAAGCGCGTGTCGACCGGCAAGGCCCAGTGCGAACTCGGCGCCGACGTGACCGTGACCGAGGACGAGAAGAAGCCCGGCTTCTTCACCGTGACCACCAAGGGCCTGCGCTATCGCATGCACCCGGTCGAAAGCCGCACCGGCGCCATCCGCCTCGAAGACCCCCGCGCCGGCGCCATGTGGCTGCAGCTGGGCAACAAGTCGATGCTGATGAACCAGAAGGCTGGCCTGCGCATCGCCGACGAATGCCAGACGCCGGCCCAGGTGGCCTTTGCCGAAGAAATGAAGAAGAACCCGCCGAAGAGCCTTTTCGAAGGCGCTGACGGCGACAAGAAGTAAGTCGACCCCACGAGGGGCGGCGCGGCTCTTGCTTGCCGACCGGCGAAAGCCGGACGGCGGGTCGAACACCGCGCCGCATGCCCTCCAGCCCCAAGTTTCCGGAGAAAAGAAGATGTTGCAAGCCTACGTTGACCATGTCGCCGAACGCGCCGCGCTCGGTATCCCACCGCTGCCCCTGAGCGCGAAGCAGACCTCTGAAGCGATCGAGCTCCTCAAGAGCGCGAACGACAAGGACGGTGCCTTCCTGCTCGACCTGCTGACCCACCGCGTGCCCGCGGGCGTGGACGACGCCGCCAAGGTCAAGGCCAGCTACCTCGCGGCCGTGGCGCATGGCACCGAGAAGAGCGCGTTCATCACGCGCGCCCGTGCCACCGAACTGCTCGGCACGATGCTCGGCGGCTACAACATCAGCCCCATGATCGATCTGCTGGACGACGCCGAAGTCGGCGCCGTGGCGGCCGAGGGCCTCAAGAAGACGCTGCTGATGTTCGACCAGTTCCACGACGTCAAGGAAAAGGCCGACAAGGGCAATGCCAACGCCAAGGGCGTACTGCAGAGCTGGGCCGATGCCGAGTGGTTCACCAGCCGTCCCGAAGTGCCGCAGAGCATCACCGTCAGCATCTTCAAGGTGGCCGGCGAAATCAACACCGACGACCTGTCGCCCGCACCCGACGCGACCACGCGTCCCGACATCCCGATGCACGCCCTGGCAATGCACAAGAACGCGCGCCCCGGCATCGTTCCGGAAGAAGACGGCAAGCGCGGCCCGGTGAAGTTCATCGAGGACCTGCGCGCGCGCGGCCACCTCGTGGCCTATGCCGGCGACGTGGTCGGCACGGGTTCGTCGCGCAAGAGCGCCACCAACTCGGTGCTGTGGTTCACCGGCGAAGACATCCCGTTCGTGCCCAACAAGCGCTTCGGCGGCGTCTGCCTCGGCGGCAAGATCGCGCCGATCTTCTACAACACGATGGAAGACTCGGGCGCGCTGCCGATCGAGCTCGACGTGACGCAGATGAACATGGGCGACGTGGTCGAGCTGCGTCCCTACGAAGGCAAGGCCCTGAAGGACGGCCAGGTCATCGCCGAATTCACCGTGAAGAGCGACGTGCTGTTCGACGAAGTGCGCGCCGGCGGCCGCATTCCGCTGATCATCGGCCGCGGCCTCACGGCCAAGGCGCGCGAAGCGCTGGGCCTGCCGGTCTCCACGCTGTTCCGCCTGCCGCAAAGCCCGGTCGACACCAAGAAGGGCTTCTCGCTGGCGCAGAAGATGGTCGGCCGCGCCTGCGGCCTGCCCGAAGGCCAGGGCGTGCGCCCGGGCACCTACTGCGAACCCAAGATGACCTCGGTCGGCTCGCAGGACACCACCGGCCCGATGACGCGCGACGAACTCAAGGACCTGGCCTGCCTGGGCTTCTCGGCCGACCTCGTGATGCAGTCGTTCTGCCACACGGCGGCGTACCCGAAGAAGGTCGACGTCAAGATGCACCATGAACTCCCCGAGTTCATGGCCAACCGCGGCGGCGTTTCGCTGCGCCCGGGCGACGGCGTGATCCACAGCTGGCTCAACCGCCTGCTGACGCCCGACACCGTGGGCACCGGCGGCGACAGCCACACGCGCTTCCCGATCGGCATCAGCTTCCCCGCGGGCTCGGGCCTCGTGGCCTTCGCGGCCGCCACCGGCGTGATGCCGCTGGACATGCCCGAGTCGGTGCTGGTGCGCTTCAAGGGCAAGATGCAGCCCGGCGTCACGCTGCGCGACCTGGTCAACGCGATCCCGCTGTACGCCATCAAGAGCGGCCTGCTGACGGTCGAGAAGAAGGGCAAGAAGAACATCTTCTCGGGCCGCATCCTCGAGATCGAGGGCCTGCCCGACCTCAAGGTCGAACAAGCCTTCGAACTGAGCGACGCCTCGGCCGAACGCTCGGCCGCCGGCTGCACGGTGCACCTGAACAAGGAACCGATCATCGAATACATCAACAGCAACATCACGCTGATGAAGTGGATGATCGCCGAGGGCTATGCCGACGCGCGCACGCTGCAGCGCCGCATCGCCGCGCAGGAAGCCTGGCTCAAGGACCCGCAACTGCTCAAGGGCGACGCCGACGCCGACTACGCGGCCGTGATCGAGATCGACCTGGCCGAGATCCACGAGCCCATCGTGGCCTGCCCGAACGACCCCGACGACGTGAAGACGCTGAGCGACGTGGCGGGTGCCGTGATCGACGAAGTGTTCATCGGCTCGTGCATGACCAACATCGGCCACTTCCGTGCCGCGTCGAAGCTGCTCGAAGGCAAGCGCGACATCCCGGTCAAGCTGTGGATCGCGCCGCCGACCAAGATGGACGCGCAGCAGCTGACCGAGGAAGGCCACTACGGCGTGTTCGGCAATGCCGGTGCCCGCACCGAGATGCCGGGCTGCTCGCTGTGCATGGGCAACCAGGCGCAGGTGCGCGAAGGCGCCACGGTCATGTCGACCAGCACGCGCAACTTCCCGAACCGCCTGGGCAAGAACACCAACGTGTACCTGGGCTCGGCCGAACTGGCCGCCATCTGCTCGCGCCTCGGCCGCATCCCGACCCGGGAAGAGTACATGGCCAGCACCGGCGTGCTCGATGCGTCCAGCGCGCAGATCTACCAGTACCTGAACTTCGACAAGATCGAGGACTACAAGAACGTGGCCGACTCGGTCACGGCCTGAGCCTGAAGACAGGCCGGACGGTCCCCGGGCCGGCCCGGCCCGTGTCGACGAAGCCCCGCATCCGCGGGGCTTTTTTCATGGCGCTGGAGCCGGCGTTCAGAACGTCGGCGGGTGGTTCGGATGCAGGTACTGCGTGCCCGTCAGTTCCATGGACACCCCCGCGGGGCCGCCCACCGCATGCGGCAGCGAGGTCAGCAGCGAGGTCGCGAAGTCGCCGCGGTAGAGCTTGGCGCCCTGGTGCGTGAGGTTGGAGTTGGCATCGATGTGGATCGATTCGCCCAGGCCCGACCAGAGGCGGCAGAAGCCGTAGTCCTCCGAGAGATAGCGGCGCGTCACGGGGTCGACCATCACGTCGAAGAAACGGTAGTGCAGGCCGCGGTCGGCCTCGCCGATGCTGTCGGGCACGTAGTTGAGCTCGGGGTAGCTCGCCATCAGCCGCTCGAACACGCCGCGCTTGATCGCCATGAAACCGGTGGGCGCCTCGGTCATCTTCATGAAGCCGTCGGGCTGCACCTCGAGCTCGACCTTGCCGCTGGCTTCCGAGGCGCTTGCATTGACGGTGTAGCGCGTGAAGGTGGCATCGAACTGCGCGCGCGTGGTGCCGGCCGCGACGCCTTCCTCGGGCCAGTCCTCGCGCTTGAGCGGATAGACGCCGGCCGCGATCTCGTAGTCCGAGAGCAGAAGCCGGAACGCCGCCTGCGCCGAAAAGCCGATGTCCGCGTCGATCCAGAACAGGTGGGTCCATTCGGGGTTGGCGAGGAACTGGGCCACGCAGTTGTTGCGCGCCCGGGTCACGAGGCTTTCGCCCTGGTGGAACAGCACCTGCATCCGCATGCCGGCGCGTTCGGCCTCGATGGCGAAGTTCATCATCGACATCACGTAGTTCTGGAAGAACTTGCCGTCGTGGCTCGGCGTGACGACCACGGGGAAGAAGCGTTGGAGAGCGGAAGGTTCGAGCATGGCGGCTCCGGTTATCGGGCGGGGCGCTGCATCAGGCCGAGCAGCAGCGTGTTGTACACCTCGGTGGCCGCCGCGTTGCCGGGCAGGTAGCGGTCGATGAGGCCGCGCTGGCGCTCGCGGTAGGCGAGCGGCTGCGCATCGTGCGCGTCGATCGCCTCGAGCACGCGCGCGCTGCCCGCTGCCACGTCGTTGGCTTCGTAGTAGTAGCCGAGGTCCGCGCAGAGGTGGGCGTTGTGCACCAGCGGATAGCCCTGCCAGCAGGTCTCGAGGTAGAAGTAGTTGAGCGGGTTCTCCCACTGGTGCGAGATCACGATGTCGGTGTTCTGCGCCAGGAAGGTCGGCGTGTCGTGCCGGCCCAGGAACACGGCCTTGTGCTCGCGCACCAGGTCGAGCTGGTTCATCAGGGTGATGAATTCCATGTTCTCGCGCGCCATCTTCTCGGCATTGGCCACCTGCAGCAGCGCGATCGCCTCGCGCCGCGCGCGGTAGGCCAGTTCGGCGACCAGGATCGGATAGAGACAGAACTTCACCACGTTGATGTTCGGCTCCATCACGCTGAGGCGCCGCGGGCCGACGCGCGGCTGGTAGACGCCGCCCTCGGGCAGCCCGCGCGTGCGCTCCTCGAGGAACACCGGGCTCCAGACGAAGGGCACGGCGCGCGCCTCGATCCGGCGCAGCACCTCGAAGTAGGGCTGGCTGATGTGCGCCACCTGCGGAACCATCCAGATGTCGTCGTAGCGCTGGTTGACGAACAGGTTCCGGCCCCACAGCGGCTTGTTGAACAGCATCGACTCCATCGCATGCACGTACTCGAAGCCGCAGCAGTACGACACCAGCCGGGCGCCGCGCTGCTTGAGGTAGTCGGTCTGCAGGTGGTCGATCTGGCCGCCCAGCTCGATCAGTACGTCGACCTCGTCCTTGGCGCCCTCGAAGTTCGTCGTGGGCCAGCGCGCCTGGTCCCAGGGCAGGGCCGGCGTGATCGGCGTGGCCGTGGTGTTGACCAGCACCACCGACGCCACGCCGGGGCAGTGCTTGAGCGCCTCGGCCAGGAACACGGCGTTCTGCTTGATGCCGTTGTTCCAGAGTGTTTCGGCTTCGTGGTGAAGTCCGATGGTGATGCCGATGCGGAGGGAGTCGTTTGAATTCACTTTTGTTGCCCAATTGTTAATTGGCGTCATCTGCGCTCTACGGCGAGAAATAAATCACGGATGAATAAATGAATCCGTGAACAAGTTCCAGATTGGCGCGCATCGAGTGTGCTTTTTTACTCACCTGCCAAAGTTGTCCTTCTCAAGCTTCAATGTGAATTAATTCCACTTGATCGAAGAAAAAGTCCTTATGAAACAATGGCTTGCATCGAATCTTCTGCCCCGTTTCGAACGGTGAGGGGATTCTATGTTTTCGCGGCGCTTTCACCTTCAGGAGACAATTGTTAATCAATGTGGATGCTAATTTGTGTCCTTTTTTGTGAACTAAATCATCGAAGCTTTTTGAGCGATTTGGTCTTTTGCGTTCTGAATGTAAACAAGTATGTACATTCCACCGCTCTTGTGAACAGCGCGGTGATTGGGATCTCGACGACGAGCGCCAAGCACGACCCTTCACATTTTTCCTGGGACCTACCGCGCGGGTCCTGAGATTCCACACGCAGTTGGCAGTCAATGAACAAGTCATATAGAAGTATCTGGAATGAGTCGCTCGGTGCATGGGTGGCCGCTTCGGAAATCACTTCCGCCCGAGGCAAGCGCAGCAGTTCGGCTGCGGTGATCGCGGGTGCCGCGCTGAGCGTCGCGCTGGCGTCCTTCGGCTTGATGGAGAGCGCGAACGCCTACATCGTCGGACCGCCGAACGGCGCCTGCAACACGGGTGCGAACACCGGTCCCGACGGCAAGGCCTACCCGGCGACGGTCGATCCGGTCGACGGTTCCGGCGTGTACTCGACCGTGGTCGGCGGGTGCTCGGCCAATGGCGGCGGCTTCCTGGGCGTCACGATGTTCGGGTCGTTCACGACGGCGCGCGGCAAGGGCTCCAGCATGTTCGGCATGGGATCGACCGCCGGGCAGTACGCCTCGGCCTTCGGCCTCCAGGCCAATGCCTTCGGCATCGCCAGCATCGCGATGGGCCAGAACGCCCTCGCTGCGAGCAACAACAACATCGCCATCGGCGCGGGCGCGAACGCGGCGGCGATCAGCGCGGGCACGGCCATCGCGATCGGTGCCAACTCCGTCGCCTCGTCCAACACCACGGTCGGCGATTCGCTGGCCATCGGCACCGGCGCCAAGGCCACGGCACAGGACGCGGTGGCGATCGGCGGCCAGGCCAACGCGAGCGGCACCAATGCCCTGGCCATCGGTGGCAACGACGGTGGCGCGAGCGGCACCAATGCGTCGGCGATCGGCGTGGGCGCCAACGCAACCGCCAACTACGCGACGGCGGTGGGCGCCGGCGCGACCGCGAGTGGCACCGGCGCAACGGCCATCGGTGCCAGCGGCACCGCGGCGGCCCGTGCCCTGGGCGCCAACTCGGTCGCGATCGGCGGCCAGTCGGTCGTCGGCAGCGCGGCCGATTCGGGTATCGCCATCGGCCTCAACGCCAATGCACAGTCGAACAGCACCATCGCCCTGGGAAGCGGTGCGAACGTCGGAGCCGGCGCGGATTCGAGCATCGCCATCGGCGCGAATGCGAGCGCGACCAGCAAGACGAACAACCTCGCGATCGGTGCCGGCGCCAAGGCGAACGGCGGCGGCGCGACGGCCATCGGCGCCGGCGCCAATGCCGCCTTCGGCAACGACATGGCCTTCGGCACGAATGCGACGGCCCGCGGCGACGCGAGTTCCCTGGCGCCTTCCACGGCCTTCGGCAACAACGCCAATGCCTGGGGCGGCAGTTCCACGGCCTTCGGCGTGTTCGCGCAGGCCTGGGGCAAGACCTCGGTGGCATTCGGCTATTCCTCGAACGCCGGCGCGGAGAATGCCCTGGCGGTCGGCACGCTGGCGAACGCCTTCGGCAATCGCAGCACCGCCATCGGTGCCGGGGCCACGGCCACGGGCGATTTCTCCTCGGCCCTGGGCCGCACGGCGAGCGCGACCGCCGCCGGTGCCCTGGCACTCGGAACGAATTCCGTGGGCGGCGCATCCGCCGCCGCGGCCGATTCGATCGCCATCGGCGGCCAGTCCAGCGTCGTGGCCGCGGCAACCTCCGGCATCGCGCTCGGTCGCGGCGCCATCGTCAACGGCGCCTTCGGCATTGCCCAGGGCGACGGCGTCGTCAGTGGCGCCACGGGGCAGAACGTCGCCATCGGTTCGTCGGGCACGACCGCGAACTCCAGCACCGCCGCGGGTGGCGCGGTGGCCATCGGCCGCGGCCAGAAGGCCACGGGCGACGGCGCGGTCGCCATCGGCGATCCCAACGTCTCCAATGGCACCGGTGCCGTGACGATGGGTGCCAACAACACTGCCGCCGGCAGCCTGGACGGCACGACCGCGGCGAGCGGCGCGGTGGCCATCGGCAATTCCAACAATGCGATCGGGCAGGGCTCGGTCGCGCTGGGCAACAAGTCCAACGCCACCGCGGCCGGCACGCTCGCCTTCGGCGACGCGGCCAGCGCATCGGCCGCCAACGCCATCGGTTTCGGCACCGGCGCGAACGCCGCGGCCGCGGCCGCCGTCGCCATCGGACAAAGCACCCTGGCCTCGGGCAACGCCAGCGTCGCGCTGGGCTCCGGCGCACGCTCGATCGCGGATGGCGCCATCGCCATCGGCAAGAACGCCACCATCGGCTCGAACACCGATGTCAACACCATCGCGATCGGGACCAACGCGAACAGCTGGGGCGGCAGCATCGCGCTGGGCACCGGCGCATCCGCCGACCAGATCGGCGTGGCACCCCAGAACGCCTCGATCGCGATCGGCGGCAATGCCACGACCGACGACCGGACCACCCGCAGCATCGCGATCGGCAATGGCGCCGTCGTCAAGTCGGCCGATCTGTCGGTCACCGATGCCGCGATCGCCTTCGGCGCCAACGCCGTGTCGCTGGGCTCGAACGCGGTCTCGATGGGCACCGGCGCCAACGCCGCCTATGCCAACAGCGTCGCGCTGGGCGCGGGCAGCGTGACGGGCGCCAAGGGACCGACCGGCAACGGCTTCCTCACCGGTACCAACGCACCCGCCTCCGAAGTCTCGGTGGGCTCGTCGTCCGCCCTGCGGCGCATCACCAACGTGGCCGATGGCGCGGCGCTGCAGGACGCCGTGACGGTGGCGCAGCTGAGCACGGGCATGAGCACGACCGCCAGCAGCATCAGCAGCCTCTCGACGTCGACCTCGACCGGCCTGAGCACCGCGACCAGCAGCATCGGCAGCCTGTCGTCGGGCCTCAGCACGACGAACAGCCGGGTGTCGAGCCTGTCGGCGTCGACCTCGACGGGGTTGAGCACGGCGACCAGTTCCATCAGCAGCCTTTCGACTTCTACGTCGACTGGCCTGAGCACGGCTACGAGCAGCATCGGTAGCCTGTCGTCGGGCTTGAGCACGACGAACAGCAGCGTGTCGAGCTTGTCGACTTCGACGTCGACGGGGCTGAGCACGGCGACCAGTTCCATCGGCAGCCTGTCGACCTCGACGTCGACTGGCTTGAGCACGGCCACGAGCAGCATCGGTAGCCTGTCGTCGGGGTTGAGCACGACGAACAGCAGCGTGTCGAGCTTGTCGACTTCGACGTCGACGGGGCTGAGCACGGCGACTAGCTCCATCGGCAGCCTGTCGACCTCGACCTCGACTGGCTTGAGCACGGCCACGAGCAGCATCGGTAGCCTGTCGTCGGGGCTGAGCACGACGAACAGCAGCGTGTCGAGCTTGTCGACTTCGACGTCGACGGGGCTGAGCACGGCGACCAGTTCCATCA
>NZ_JBWKPQ010000017.1:133672-138850 GCF_059418345.1 Variovorax sp. GW821-FHT09B01
GGCAGCCTCTCGACCTCGACGTCGACTGGCTTGAGCACTGCGACGAGCAGCATCGGCAGTCTGTCGTCGGGCTTGAGCACGACGAACAGCAGCGTGTCGAGCCTGTCGACTTCGACGTCGACCGGGTTGAGCACGGCGACCAGCTCTATCGGCAGCCTGTCGACCTCCACCTCGACAGGCTTGAGTACGGCCACGAGCAGCATCCGCAGCCTGTCGTCGTCCACCTCGACGGGGCTGAGTACCGCCACCAGTTCGATCGGTAGCCTCTCGACTTCGACTTCCACGGGGCTGAGCACGGCCACCAGCAGCATCGGCAGCTTGTCGTCGGGGCTGAGCACGACGAACAGCAGCGTGTCGAGCCTGTCCACGTCGACGTCGACGGGGTTGAGCACGGCGACCAGTTCCATCGGTAGCCTCTCGACTTCGACTTCGACTGGCTTGAGCACCGCCACGAGCAGCATCGGTAGTCTGTCGACGTCGACCTCCACTGGCTTGAGCACGGCAAACAGCCGCATCGATGGCCTGTCGACCGGACTGAGCACCACGACCAGCAGCATCGGCAGCCTGTCGTCGGGCTTGAGCACGACCAACAGCAGCGTGTCGAGCTTGTCGACTTCCAGTTCCACCGGGCTGAGCACGGCTACGAGTTCGATCGGCAGCCTGTCGACCTCGACCTCCACGGGTCTGAGTACCGCGACGAGTTCCATCGGGAGTCTTTCGACCTCCACGTCCACTGGTCTGAGCACAGCGACGAGCAGCATCGGTAGCTTGTCCACGTCGACCTCGACAGGGCTGAGTACCGCAACCAGTTCGATCGGCAGCCTTTCGACTTCGACTTCCACGGGGCTGAGTACCGCGACGAGCTCCATCGGCAGCTTGTCGACCTCCACGTCCACGGGCTTGAGCACGGCAACGAGCAGCATCGGCAGCCTGTCCACATCGACCTCGACAGGCCTGAGCACTGCGACCAGTTCGATCGGCAGTCTGTCGACCTCGACGTCCACGGGTCTCAGCACCGCAACGAGTTCTATCGGCAGCTTGTCGACCTCGACGTCTACTGGCCTGAGCACTGCCACCAGCAGCATTGGTAGCCTCTCAACCTCGACGTCGACTGGCCTGAGCACGGCAACGAGCTCGATCGGCAGCCTGTCTACCTCGACCTCGACGGGTCTGAGCACGGCAACGAGTTCTATCGGCAGCCTGTCCACCTCGACTTCGACGGGCCTGAGCACCGCAACCAGCTCGATTGGCAGCTTGTCTTCGGGTCTGAGCACGACGAACAGCAGCGTGTCGAGCCTGTCGACGTCGACCTCCACGGGTCTGAGCACGGCTACGAGCAGCATCGGCAGCCTGTCCACGTCGACTTCCACGGGTTTGAGCACTGCGACCAGTTCGATCGGCAGTCTGTCGACTTCGACGTCCACTGGCCTGAGCACTGCAACGAGTTCGATCGGCAGCTTGTCGACCTCGACCTCCACAGGTCTGAGCACGGCGAACAGCCGTATCGATGGCCTGTCGACCGGACTGAGCACCACAACCAGCAGCATCGGCAGTCTGTCGTCAGGCCTGAGCACGACTAACAGCAGCGTGTCGAGCTTGTCGACTTCCAGCTCCACCGGCTTGAGCACTGCAACGAGCTCCATCGGTAGCCTCTCGACGTCGACGTCCACAGGCTTGAGCACTGCGACCAGCAGCATCGGCAGCCTGTCGACCTCCACCTCGACGGGTCTGAGTACCGCCACCAGCTCGATCGATAGCCTTTCGACATCGACTTCGACGGGCCTGAGCACGGCAACGAGCAGCATTGGCAGCCTCTCGACCTCGACCTCGACCGGCTTGAGCACGGCCACGAGTTCCATCAGCAGCCTGTCGACTTCGACCTCCACGGGTCTGAGCACCGCGACGAGCAGTATCGGTAGCTTGTCCACGTCGACCTCGACAGGCCTGAGCACTGCGACCAGCTCGATCGGCAGTCTGTCGACCTCGACGTCCACGGGTCTCAGCACCGCAACGAGTTCCATCGGCAGCCTCTCGACCTCCACCTCGACCGGTCTGAGCACTGCAACGAGCTCCATCGGTAGCTTGTCGACGTCGACCTCGACGGGCTTGAGCACGGCCACGAGTTCCATCGGTAGCCTGTCCACCTCGACCTCCACGGGTCTGAGCACGGCGACCAGCAGCATCGGCAGCCTCTCGACTTCGACGTCTACCGGCCTGAGCACTGCGACCAGCTCGATCGGAAGCCTTTCGACCTCGACCTCCACAGGTCTGAGCACGGCGAACAGCCGCATCGATGGCCTCTCGACCGGACTGAGCACCACGACCAGCAGCATCGGCAGTCTGTCGTCGGGCCTGAGCACGACGAACAGCAGCGTGTCGAGCTTGTCGACTTCCAGCTCCACCGGCTTGAGCACTGCAACGAGCTCCATCGGTAGCCTCTCGACGTCGACGTCCACGGGCTTGAGCACTGCGACCAGCAGCATCGGCAGCCTCTCGACGTCGGCCTCGACAGGTCTGAGCACCGCAACGAGCAGCATCGATAGCCTCTCGACCTCGACCTCCACCGGTTTGAGCACCGCAACGAGCTCCATCGGTAGCTTGTCGACCTCGACATCCACTGGCCTCAGCACTGCAACGAGCTCCATTGGCAGCCTGTCCACGTCGACCTCGACGGGTCTGAGCACCGCGACGAGCAGCATCGACAGCCTGTCGACTTCGACGTCGACTGGCCTGAGCACGGCAACGAGCTCGATCGGCAGCCTGTCTACCTCGACATCGACCGGCTTGAGCACTGCGACGAGTTCCATCGGCAGTCTCTCGACTTCGACGTCGAGTGGGCTCAGCACGGCAACAAGCTCCATCGACAGCCTTTCGACCTCGACGTCGACCGGTCTGAGCACGGCGACGAGTTCCATCGGTAGCCTGTCCACCTCGACCTCCACGGGGCTGAGTACCGCGACGAGCAGCATCGACAGCCTGTCGACCTCGACGTCGACCGGTTTGAGCACGGCGACGAGCTCCATCGGCAGCTTGTCGACTTCGACCTCCACGGGTCTGAGCACCGCGACCAGCAGCATCGGCAGCCTCTCGACTTCTACGTCGACCGGCTTGAGCACTGCGACGAGTTCCATCGGCAGTCTCTCCACCTCGACGTCTACTGGCTTGAGCACGGCCACGAGTTCGATCGGTAGCTTGTCCACTTCGACCTCCACGGGCCTGAGCACCGCGACCAGCAGCATCGACAGCCTTTCGACCTCGACGTCGACGGGCCTCAGCACGGCAACGAGCTCCATCGGCAGCCTCTCGACGTCGACCTCGACGGGTCTGAGCACTGCTACGAGCAGCATTGACAGCCTCTCGACTTCGACGTCGACTGGCCTCAGCACGGCAACGAGTTCCATCGGAAGCTTGTCGACCTCTACGTCGACGGGGCTGAGTACCGCGACGAGCAGCATCGATAGCTTGTCGACATCGACTTCGACTGGCCTCAGCACAGCAACGAGCTCGATCAGTAGCCTGTCCACGTCGACGTCGACCGGCCTGAGCACTGCGACAAGCTCCATCGGTAGCCTGTCGACCTCCACTTCCACGGGCCTGAGCACCGTCACCAGCAGTATCGACAGTCTGTCGACCTCGACGTCGACCGGCCTCAGCACGGCAACGAGTTCCATCGGCAGCCTGTCCACGTCGACCTCCACGGGTCTGAGCACTGCGACGAGCAGCATCGATAGCTTGTCGACCTCGACGTCGACTGGCCTCAGCACGGCAACCAGCTCGATCGGTAGCCTGTCTACATCGACCTCGACTGGTCTGAGCACGGCAACGAGTTCCATCGACAGCCTTTCGACCTCGACGTCGACCGGTTTGAGCACGGCCACGAGCTCCATCGGCAGCTTGTCGACTTCGACCTCCACGGGTCTGAGCACCGCCACGAGCAGCATCGATAGCCTGTCGACTTCGACATCGACTGGCTTGAGCACGGCCACGAGTTCCATCGGTAGCTTGTCCACCTCGACCTCCACGGGCCTGAGCACCGCGACCAGCAGCATCGATAGCCTTTCGACCTCGACGTCGACCGGGCTGAGCACTGCGACGAGTTCGATTGGCAGCCTGTCCACGTCGACGTCGACCGGCTTGAGCACGGCGACCAGCAGCATCGGCAGTCTCTCGACTTCGACATCGACTGGTCTGAGCACGGCGACGAGTTCGATCGGTAGCTTGTCGACATCGACCTCGACCGGTCTCAGCACCGCAACGAGCTCGATCGGTAGCCTGTCAACCTCGACCTCGACCGGCCTGAGCACCGCGACGAGCTCCATTGGCAGCTTGTCCACGTCGACCTCCACGGGTCTGAGCACGGCGACCAGCGGCATCGATAGCCTGTCGACTTCCACGTCGACCGGTCTGAGTACGGCGACCAGCAGCATCGGTAGCTTGTCGACCTCGACATCGACCGGTTTGAGCACGGCGACGAGCTCAATCGGTAGCCTGTCCACGTCCACTTCGACGGGCCTGAGCACGGCGACCAGCAGCATCGGCAGCCTCTCGACCTCGACGTCCACCGGCTTGAGCACGGCAACGAGCTCCATCGGCAGCCTTTCGACCTCGACGTCCACCGGCTTGAGCACAGCAACGAGCTCTATTGACAGTCTGTCGACTTCCACCTCGACCGGGTTGAGCACGGCGACAAGCTCGATCGGCAGCCTGTCGACGTCGACCTCGACGGGCCTGAGCACGGCGACCAGCAGCATCGATAGCTTGTCGACATCCACTTCGACTGGCCTGAGCACGGCAACGAGCTCGATCGGTAGCCTGTCCACATCGACCTCCACTGGCTTGAGCACCGCGACGAGTTCGATCGGCAGCCTCTCGACCTCCACGTCGACTGGTCTGAGCACGGCGACAAGCTCCATCGGCAGCTTGTCGACGTCGACCTCGACGGGCTTGAGCACGGCCACGAGTTCCATCGGTAGCCTGTCCACCTCGACCTCCACGGGTCTGAGCACCGCGACGAGCAGCATCGATAGCCTGTCGACCTCGACGTCGACCGGCTTGAGCACGGCAACGAGTTCGATCGGCAGCCTGTCCACGTCGACCTCGACGGGTCTGAGCACCGCGACGAGCAGCATCGATAGCCTGTCGACCTCGACGTCGACCGGCTTGAGCACGGCAACGAGC
>NZ_JBWKPQ010000017.1:138949-139729 GCF_059418345.1 Variovorax sp. GW821-FHT09B01
TTCGATCGGCAGCCTGTCCACGTCGACCTCGACGGGCCTGAGCACCGCAACCAGCAGCATCGATAGCCTGTCGACGTCCACGTCGACCGGTTTGAGCACAGCAACGAGTTCGATCGGCAGCCTGTCCACGTCGACCTCGACGGGCTTGAGCACCGCGACGAGCAGCATCGATAGCCTGTCGACTTCGACGTCGACTGGCCTCAGCACGGCGACGAGTTCGATCGGTAGCCTGTCTACGTCGACCTCGACCGGTCTGAGTACCGCGACCAGCAGCATTGGCAGCCTTTCGACCTCGACGTCCACTGGCCTGAGCACGGCAACGAGCTCCATCGGCAGCCTGTCCACGTCGACCTCGACCGGTCTGAGCACCGCGACGAGCAGCATCGATAGCCTGTCGACGTCCACGTCGACCGGTTTGAGCACGGCAACGAGCTCCATCGGCAGCTTGTCCACGTCGACCTCTACGGGCCTGAGCACCGCAACCAGCAGCATCGATAGCCTGTCGACTTCGACGTCGACTGGTCTCAGCACTGCAACGAGCTCCATTGGCAGCCTGTCCACGTCGACCTCGACTGGGCTGAGCACCGCGACGAGCAGCATCGATAGCCTGTCGACTTCGACGTCGACTGGCCTCAGCACGGCAACGAGTTCCATCGGCAGCTTGTCCACATCCACCTCGACGGGCCTGAGCACCGCAACCAGCAGCATCGATAGCCTGTCGACTTCGACGTCGACTGGCCTCAGCACGGCAACGAGTTCCATCGGCAGCTTGTCCACGTC
>NZ_JBWKPQ010000017.1:139823-178693 GCF_059418345.1 Variovorax sp. GW821-FHT09B01
CACATCCACCTCGACGGGCCTGAGCACCGCAACCAGCAGCATCGACAGCCTCTCGACTTCGACGTCGACTGGCCTCAGCACGGCAACGAGCTCCATTGGCAGCCTGTCCACGTCGACCTCGACGGGTCTGAGCACGGCGACCAGCAGCATCGATAGCTTGTCGACATCGACTTCGACCGGCCTGAGCACGGCAACGAGCTCGATCGGCAGCCTGTCCACCTCGACTTCGACGGGCCTGAGCACCGCGACCAGCAGCATCGACAGCCTGTCTACTTCGACCTCGACTGGCTTGAGCACGGCCACCAGCGGCATCGACAGCCTGTCGACCTCGACCTCCACCGGCTTGAGCACTGCGACGAGTTCCATTGGTAGCTTGTCGACCTCGACATCGACTGGCCTGAGCACGGCAACGAGCTCGATCGGTAGCCTGTCCACATCGACCTCGACCGGTCTGAGCACGGCCACGAGCAGCATCGACAGTCTCTCGACTTCCACGTCGACTGGCTTGAGCACCGCAACGAGCTCGATCGGTAGCTTGTCTACATCGACTTCGACGGGGCTGAGCACGGCGACCAGCAGCATTGGCAGCCTCTCGACCTCGACGTCCACGGGCCTCAGCACCGCGACGAGTTCGATCGGTAGCCTGTCGACGTCCACGTCGACCGGTCTGAGCACGGCGACCAGCAGCATTGGCAGCCTTTCGACTTCGACGTCCACCGGCCTGAGCACGGCAACGAGCTCCATAGACAGCTTGTCCACGTCGACTTCGACGGGCCTGAGCACGGCCACGAGCGGCATCGACAGTCTCTCGACTTCGACGTCGACTGGTTTGAGCACCGCAACGAGTTCGATCGGTAGCTTGTCCACATCGACTTCGACGGGGCTGAGCACGGCGACCAGCAGTATTGGCAGCCTTTCGACTTCGACGTCCACTGGCCTGAGCACGGCAACGAGCTCCATCGACAGCTTGTCCACGTCGACCTCGACGGGCCTGAGCACGGCCACCAGCTCTATCGGCAGCCTGTCGACGTCCACGTCGACCGGTTTGAGCACGGCGACGAGCTCGATCGGCAGCCTCTCGACCTCGACGTCTACCGGCCTCAGCACTGCGACGAGTTCGATCGGTAGCTTGTCCACGTCGACGTCGACGGGGCTGAGCACCGCCACGAGCAGCATCGGCAGCCTTTCGACCTCCACGTCGACTGGCTTGAGCACGGCAACGAGCTCCATCGGCAGCTTGTCGACCTCCACCTCCACGGGTCTGAGCACTGCCACGAGCAGCATTGGCAGCCTTTCGACCTCCACGTCGACTGGCTTGAGCACGGCGACCAGCTCGATCGGTAGCTTGTCTACCTCGACCTCGACGGGTCTGAGCACCGCCACGAGCAGCATCGGCAGCCTTTCGACCTCGACGTCCACCGGCTTGAGCACGGCCACGAGCTCCATCGGCAGCTTGTCGACTTCGACCTCCACGGGTCTGAGCACCGCGACCAGCAGCATCGGCAGCCTCTCGACTTCCACGTCGACCGGCTTGAGCACGGCGACGAGTTCGATCGGTAGCTTGTCCACGTCGACGTCGACGGGTCTGAGCACTGCGACGAGTTCCATCGGCAGCCTCTCGACCTCGACGTCTACTGGCCTCAGCACGGCAACGAGCTCTATCGGTAGCTTGTCCACGTCGACTTCGACGGGCCTGAGCACCGCCACGAGCAGCATTGGCAGCCTCTCGACCTCGACGTCCACTGGCTTGAGCACGGCAACGAGCTCCATCGGCAGCTTGTCGACTTCGACCTCCACGGGTCTGAGCACGGCCACCAGCTCGATCGGTAGCCTGTCTACGTCTACGTCGACCGGTCTGAGTACGGCGACCAGCAGCATCGGTAGCTTGTCGACCTCGACATCGACCGGTTTGAGCACGGCGACGAGCTCGATCGGTAGTCTGTCCACGTCCACTTCGACGGGCCTGAGCACCGCCACGAGCAGCATCGGCAGCCTTTCGACTTCCACGTCGACTGGCTTGAGCACGGCAACGAGTTCCATCGGCAGCTTGTCGACCTCGACCTCCACGGGCCTGAGCACGGCGACCAGCAGCATCGGCAGCCTGTCGACTGGCCTGAGCACGGCGACGAGCTCCATCGACAGCCTGTCCACTTCGACCTCGACCGGTCTGAGCACTGCCACCAGCGCGATCGGTAGCCTGTCGACTTCGACGTCCACGGGTCTGAGCACGGCGACGAGTTCCATCGGCAGCCTGTCGACGTCCACGTCGACCGGTTTGAGCACTGCAACGAGCTCCATCGGTAGCTTGTCGACCTCGACCTCCACGGGCCTGAGCACGGCGACCAGCAGCATCGGCAGCCTGTCGACCGGCCTGAGCACCGCGACGAGCTCCATCGGCAGCCTGTCGACGTCCACGTCGACCGGCCTGAGCACCGCCACGAGCAGCATCGACAGCCTGTCCACCGGCCTGAGCACCGCCACCAGCGGCGTCAGCAGCCTCTCGACGTCGACGTCGACTGGCCTCAGCACGGCAACGAGCTCGATCGGCAGCCTCTCGACCTCCACGTCGACCGGCCTCAGCACCGCCACGAGCAGCATCGACAGCCTGTCGACCTCGACCTCCACGGGTCTCAGCACCGCCACGAGCAACATCGACAGCCTTTCGACCTCGACCTCGACCGGCCTGAGCACGGCGACCAGCTCCATCGGCAGCCTGTCGGTGGGCCTGAGCACCGTGAGCAGCGGCATCGGCAGCCTGTCGATCGGCCTGAGCACGACGAACAGCACCGTGAGCAGCCTGTCGACGTCCACGTCGAGCGGCCTGAGCACGGCGACGAGCAGCATCGGCAGCCTGTCGACGTCCACCTCGAGCGGCTTGAGCACGGCAACGAGCAGCATCAACAGCCTGTCGACGTCCACCTCGAGCGGCCTGAGCACGGCGACGAGCAGCATCAACAGCCTGTCGACGTCCACCTCGAGCGGACTGAGCACGGCGACCAGCAGCATCAACAGCCTGTCGACCTCCACCTCGACCGGTCTGAGCACGGCCACGAGCAGCATCAGCAGCCTGTCGACCGGCCTGAGCACGGCGACCAGTAACATCGGCAGCCTGTCGTCGGGCCTGAGTACGACGAACAGCAACGTCTCCAGCCTGTCGACCTCGACCTCGACCGGCCTGAGCACCGTCACCAGCGGTCTCGGCAGCCTGTCGAGCGGGCTGAGTACGACGAACAGCAACCTCAGCAGCCTGTCGACGAGCATCAGCGGGTCGGTCAGCGGCATCGGCAGCCTGTCGACGGGGCTGAGCACCACCAACAGCACCGTCACCAACATCTACAACAACGGCACGAAGTACTTCCACGCCAACTCGACGGCAGGCGACTCGCAGGCCATCGGCCAGGAGTCGGTGGCGATCGGACCGCAATCGGTGGCCAGCGGCGCGAACTCCTTCGCCGCGGGCAACGGCGCGAAGGCGACGGCCGACGGCGCGGTGGCGGTGGGCTTCGGGGCGCAGGCCACGGGCACCAACGCGATCGCGATCGGTACCGGGGCACTGGCCACCGGCTCGCAGGCGATCGGTGCGGGCGCCAGCGCGGGCGGCAAGGGCGTCGCGATCGGCGACGGCGCGGATGCGGGCGGCACCTCGAGGAGCGCGGCGTCGAACGTCTCGAACGGCACGGCCGTCGGCTTCAACGCGGTGGTCCAGCAGACCGGCGGCGTGGCCCTGGGCTCGGGCTCGGTGGCTTCCAGGGGCGCGGGGGTCGCCGGCTACGTGCCAGGCAGCGCCACCGCGGCGCAGGAGGCGGCGATCAAGGCCACCACCAGCACGCAGGGCGCGGTGTCGGTCGGCGATGCGGCCAACGGCCAGTTCCGCCAGATCACCGGCGTGGCCGCGGGCTCGGCCGACAGCGACGCCACCAACGTGGCGCAGCTGAAGGCAGCCTCGGCGGCTTCGAAGGCGAGCAGCGTGCAGTACGAGACCAACCCCGACGGGTCGGTCAACTACAACCAGATCACGCTGGGCGCCGGCCAGGCGGCGGGCGGCACGCGCATCAGCAACGTGGCACCGGGCATCCTGCCGGGCGACGCGGTCAACGTGCAGCAGCTGACCGACGTGCGCAACCAGATCGGCGACGTGGCGCGCGTCGCCTACTCGGGCACGGCGATGGCGTTCGCGATGTCGGGCACCTACCTGCCGACGCTCTACCCCGGCGAGAAGACCGTGGGCGTGGGCTTCGGCAGCTACAAGGGCTACAGCGCGGTGGCGCTGACCTTCAAGGCCCTGTCGGACGACGGCAAGATGTCCTGGGGCGCGGGCCTCTCGACCACGGGCAAGGAGTGGGGCATCAACGCCGGCATCGGCTGGAAGTGGAAGTAAGTCACGGGGAGAGAAAAGCCCCCTCGAAGGCTCCCGCGTCCCAGGCGCGGGGGCCTTCCTTTTTTGAGGGACACTCGCTGCCCATGCGCATCGGTATTTCAGTCCTCACCCACGCCGGCCAGAACATCTGGGAGAACGGCATGGGGCAGAACGTGCTGTTCCTGGCCCGGCTGCTGCAGCAGATCCCGTTCGTGGAGTCGGTCACGCTGATCGACGCGGGCGACCAGTCGGCGATGCCGCCGCAGGTCGACCTCGCGGCGCGCGGGCTCGCGATCGGCCGGGCGCGCGAGCTCACCGATGCGCTCGACGTGGTGTTCGAGATGGCGGGTGCGCTCGAGGTCTCGTGGCTGTCGTATTTCCGGGCCCGCGGCGGGCGCGTGGTGTTCCATTGCGTGGGCCAGCCCTTCGTGTCGCTGGCCGAGCCGATCCTCTTCTCCGACAAGGGCCACTTCAGCCGGCCCGACCGCTGCGACGAGGTCTGGCTGCTGCCCAAGGACCAGACCTTCGCGCCGATGATGCGCGTGTACAACCGCTGCCCGGTGCACGTGGTGCCCTACCTCTGGTCCCCCGAGTTCCTCGCGCAGCGCGTGGCCGAGGTCGAGGCGGCGGGCTTCCGCTTCGGCTACGTGCCGCGCACGGCCGAGCAGCCGGGCTTCCGGGTGGCGATCTTCGAGCCCAACATCTCGGTGGTGAAGGCCGGCACCTTGCCGATGCTGATCTGCGACGGCGCCTACCGCGCCGACCCGAAGGTGGTGAACTGGATGCATGCGCTCAACACGCTGCACATGAAGGACCACCCGACCATGCTCTACCTGGCGAACTCGCTCGACATCGTGCGCGAGCACAAGGCGATCTTCCATGGCCGGCACGACTTCGCGGGCTTCATGGTGCAGTACGCCGACGCGGTGGTGTCGCACCAGTGGCAGAACGACCAGAACTACAGCTACCTCGACGCGCTCTACGGCAACTACCCGCTGGTGCACAACTCGCCGTGGCTGCGCGACGCGGGCTACTACTACCCGGGCTTCGAGGTCGGCGCCGGCGTCGAACAACTGCTGAACGCGGCGCGCCATCACGACGCGCAACTCGGCGACTACAGGGCCCGCTCGCAGCGCGTGTTCGACGCGCTCGATCCGCTGGCGAGCGCCAACGTCGAGGGCTATGCGCAGCGGCTGCTGCAGCTGGTGGGCGGCGATGCGAACTTCCGCGCCGGAGGTGCCGCGCGATGAACGCCATGCCCGACAAGCTGCGCGTCGGCGTCTCGATCTTCATCCGCAAGGGCGAGCAAAGCCTGTGGGAGAACGGCGTCTACCAGAACTGCCTGTTCCTCGTGATGCTGCTGCTGCGCTCGCCGCGCGTGGCCAGCACGGTGCTCGTGGCCGGCGGCGGCGACGGCGCGCCGGCCGACGCGGCCGGCTTCCTGGCCGATTCGCCGGTGCCGATCATCGACATGGCGACCGCCGCGCAGGAGCTCGACGTGATGATCGAGATGAGCGCCCAGCTCGGGCGTGACTGGGCCGTGGCCTTCCGCGAGCGTGGCGGCAAGATCGTGTCGATGCGTGTGGGCAACGACTACGTGATCGACATCGAGCGCATGATCTTCGACAAGCCGCATGGCCTGCTGCTGACGCTCGCGCCCTACAACGAGGTCTGGACGCTGCCCGAGTACGAGGCCACCTGCAAACCCTATTTCGAGGCCGCCTTCCGCACGCCGGTGCGCCTGATGCCGCACCTGTGGAGCCCGATGGTGCTCGAGCGCGCCTTGGCGCGCAGCGGTGGCGGCAAGCCCTTCGCCTACGAGCCCGGGCGTCGGCACTGGCGCGTGGCGATCTTCGAGCCCAACATCTGCATGGTGAAGACCAGCTTCATCCCGATGCTGGGCTGCGAGGCGGCGCACCGCGCGCAGCCCGACCTGATCGAGCGCCTGTGGGTCTACAACAGCTTCCACCTGCGCGAGAAGCCGCTGTTCGTCGGCTTCGCCCAGAGCCTGGACCTGGTGCAGCACGGGCTGGCCTCGTTCGAGGGGCGCTTCCCGGTCTACCAGGTGGTGCCGCCCAATGTCGACTGCGTGTTCGCGCACCATTGGGAGAACGGCCAGAACTACCTCTACTACGAGGCGCTGTACGGCGGCTATCCGCTGGTGCACAACTCGCACCTGATCGGCGATTGCGGCTACCGCTACCAGGGCTTCGACTGCGAGGACGGCGGCCGGGCGCTGCGGCGCGCCTTCGCCGAGCACGACGCCGACCTGCCCAACTACCGTGAGCGCGCGCGGGCGCTGCTCGAGCGGCTGGACCCCGAAGGCGAGGAGAACGTGCGCATCTACACCGCCGCGATCGAGGCGCTCTACGCTTGAGCGCGAATTCCCGAAGAACGTATGGCCATGACCCCGACCTCGCTTCCGATCCGCCGCCTGCTGCTGTGCGCCGCGGCCTGCACCCTGACGGCCACCGCCTTCGCGCAGGGCGTGCTCGTGCCCCAGGCACCGCCCGCGCCGCCGCAGGACACCCTCACGCGCGCGGCCGCCAGCGTGGGCGTCAAGCGCTGCCTGCCGGCGATCACGCGGCTGTCGTCGCTGACCGTGCAGGGCAGCCGCAGCCACGACGTGCTGCTCGACTGGGACCGCAAGCGCCCCGACAGCGGCCCGGTGTTCTCGCTGATCGGCATCGAGTTCCCGAATGCCGGCGTGGCGGGCTCGATCACCGCGATCCCCGACGACGGCGGCAGCTGCACGGTGGCGGCCGAGCGCATCTCGGTGGCGCCGTTCACTTGCGCGAGCATCGCCCAGCAGGAGCTGCCGAACTACCGCGCGACCAAGCTGCTGCCGGTCTACACCGTCTACACCGACGACAAGGAGCCGACCTCGTCGGTGTCGCTGATCGATTCGCCGCCGGGCTGCTTGGTGATCCGGCGCTATGTCGAATACGGCTGGCGCGATCCGGCGGCCGCGGCGGCCACGCCACAAGCGGCGCCCGCACCGGCGGCACCGGCCGGGCAGCAGGTGCCGAAGCGGCGCTGAGCCGCGCGCTTGTCGTTCAGGCCGCGGCGCCGAGCAGCGGCGTCATCGCCTCGTGGATCCAGCGCCACTCGGTGCCCTGCGCGGCGGCCGCGCCGGCATCCTCGCCGCGCAGCACGGCCATCAGTTCCTGGTAGCGCGCCGAGCGCGCGTGGTGCTTGCGGTATTGCCCCAGCTGCCAGGCGAGAAATTCTTCATCGGGCGCGCGGCGCATGGCCTTCGCCGAGGCCGCGAGCCAGTCCTGCGCGATGGCCCGGCCGGTTTCCGACGCGGGCTCGGTGCGCGCGGCGATCGCGTCACGCACGCGGGCCAGCGTGGCGTTGGCCGCTTGCGCATAGGCGGCGGGATCGAATTCGCCATTCCACATGCCGACCGCTTCGGCGCGCATGCTCGCGATGAAGGCCGGGTCGCCGAGCATGACGGCCAGTTCGGTCCAGGCGTCGATCTGCGCGGGCGTGGGTTCGGCCGGCAGCTCGGGCGTGGCGGCATCGACCATCTGGCGCTTCCAGTCGTCGCCCATGCGGGCGCCGGCGGCCACCTGGTCGTAGAAGTTCTCGATGGTCTGGCGAAGGCGGGTGTTCGAAAGGGTGGTCACGGTCCAGAGTCTCCGTAGCGAGGTTTCGGTGGGCTGCTTCTCGTCGGCCAGCGTCGCGCGCAGCACGGCGGCGATGCGGCGGCGGGAAGCGATTTCCGCTTCCAGGGCCTGGAGGCGGATCGTCAGAACGTCGGTGAGCGACAGGCCTTCCGACAGCGTCCGCCCGATGGTCTCGAGCCCGATGCCCGCGTCGCGCAGCGAACGGATCAGGTCCAGCCGCGCCACGTCGTCGTGGGTGTAGCCGCGGTAGTTGGCCTCGCTGCGCGCCGCGGGCGGCAGCAGGCCCGCGTCCGAATAGAACCGGATGCGCCGCACCGACACGCCGCTGAGCTTGGCGATCTCGCCGATGGAAAGCAGTCGTTTGACGTTCATGGGCGGGTTGTAGCGTCTCCACCGGGTGGAGGGTCAAGCGTTGCGGAGCGCCGGGAATGCGAGCCCGTCTCCGACACGCGCGGTCGCCCTCGGCCGGCCGAGTCCGGGCCGACCCGGTCGCACCATGGTCGAGCGCCGCGCGCCTGCCTCGCGGCGAAGGAGACACGCATGCCGCTGGCCTCGTTGATCGGCCGCTGGGCCATGAAGCCTTTCTCGAAGGCGCTGCCGCCACTGGGCGACACCGAACGCGCCGCGCTCGAAGCGGGCACCGTCGGTTTCGAAGGCCAGCTGTTCGCCGGCCGCCCCGATTTCGACGCGCTCGCCGCCTTCGGGCCCAACCGCCTGACCGAGCGCGAACAGGCCTTCCTCGACCGCGAGGTGCGCACGCTGTGCGCGATGCTCGACGACCATGCGATCGACGAAGCGAAGGACCTGCCGCCCGAGGTGTGGCGCTACCTGCGCGAGCAGCGCTTCTTCGGGATGATCATTCCCGAGGAGTTCGGCGGCCTGGGCTTCGGCCACCACGCCCATGCCACGGTGGTGGCGCGCATCGCCACCGTCAACGTCGCGACGGCGGTCACGGTGATGGTGCCCAACTCGCTCGGTCCGGCCGAGCTGCTGCTGCGCTACGGCACCGATGGCCAGAAGCAGCACTACCTGCCGCGCCTGGCCGATGGCCGCGAGCTGCCGTGCTTCGGCCTGACCTCGCCCTACGCGGGCTCCGATGCCGCTTCGATCCCCGACCGCGGCGTGCTGGTGGAGCGCGAGTTCGAGGGCCGGCGCACGCGCGGCTTCCTGGTCGACTTCGACAAGCGCTACATCACGCTGGCGCCCGTGGCCACCGTGGTCGGCCTGGCCTTCCACGCGGTCGACGAGAGCCGGCCCGAGGGCCAGCGCGATCTCGGCATCACCTGCGCGCTGATCCCGGTGCCGCACGCGGGCATGGAGATCGGCCGGCGCCATCGCCCGATGGACAGCGCCTTCATGAACGGCCCCATCCACGGCCGCCAGGTCTTCGTGCCGATGGACTGGGTGATCGGCGGCGAGCCGCAGGTCGGCCAGGGCTGGCGCATGCTGATGGAGTGCCTGGCCGCGGGCCGCGCCATCTCGTTGCCCGCGCTCGGCTCGGCGATGCAGCAGACCGCGCTGTTCGTGAGCAACGGCTATGGCCGCATCCGCGAGCAGTTCGGCCTGCCGGTGGGCAAGTTCCACGCGGTGGCGGGGCTGGTGGCCCAGATGTCGGCCGAGCTCTATGCGAGCGATGCCGCGCGCCGCTTCACCGCCTGCGCGCTCGATGCCGGCGAGCGGCCCAGCGTGGCGAGCGCGATCCTCAAGGTGCAGCTGACCGAGGCCGGCCGGCGCGCGGTCAACCACGGCATGGACATCCTCGGCGGCAAGGGCATCATTTCAGGCCCCTCGAACCTGCTGAGCGTGGCCTATAGGCAGGCGCCGATCGCGATCACGGTGGAGGGCGCCAACATCCTCACGCGCGCGCTGATCGTGTTCGGCCAGGGCGCGGTGCGCTGCCATCCGCACGTGCTCGACGAGATGGCCGCAGTGCAGGCGAACGACGAGACCGCGCTCGGCAAGGCGCTGATGGCGCATGGCGGGCACGTGGCGCGCAACCTCTGGCACAGCCTGTTCGGCGCGCCAGTGCTGGGCCGCCCGCCCGAGGCGCTGGCACCCGAGGCCCGGCTGATCGCGCGCATGAGCGCCAAGTACGCGCTCACCGCCGACCTGGCCATGGGCATGCTCGGCGGCAAGCTCAAGCGCATGGAACTGCTGTCGGCACGGCTCGGCGACGTGCTGGCCCACCTGTACCTGGCGAGCGCCTGCGTCTGGCGCTACGGGGTGGAGGCGGCGCCCGAGATGCTGCCCTTCGCGCAGGCCGCGATCCGCGTGCAGCTCGACCAGGCGGCGGCGATCCTGCACGACCTCTATGCCAACCTGCCCACGCCGGGCCGGCGCTTCATCGGCGCGCTGGTGCTGCGGCGCACCGCGCACCTGGCGCCGCTGCGCGACGTGCAGTTGCTGGCGCTGGCCGAGACGCTGCGCACCCGGCCCGACGTGGTCGCCCGGCTGGTGCCCGATCTCAGCGAACCCGCGGCCGGCGGCCTGCGCGACCTGATGAGCGCGCTGGAACTCGGCGACCGCCTGGGCGACGAGACCGCGGCCCTCAACAAGGTGCTGCGGCGCACGAACTCGCTCGAGGCCGCGGCCCGCACGGCGGCCGATCCGGCGCTCGCGCTGGCCTATCTGCGCGCGGCCGACAAGGTGATCCAGGTCGACGACGTGCCGGGGCCGAAGGCGCGCGACGAGGACGAGGCGGGGGAGGGCGCGCTCAGCCCGCCGCGCCAGCCAGCGCCTTCGCCTGCGCAACCAGGGCCGGCAGCGCCGCCGCCGTCTGCGCATCGGCCGGAAAGAACGACTCCACCGCGAGTTCCTGCAACGTGATGTCCACCGGCGTGCCGAAGATGGTGGTGGTGCTGATGAAGCTCAGCACGCCGTTCGGCGTCACGAGCTGGAACGGCACCACCACGCCCGACAGCTCGCCGCCCGCGGGCGGGGTGTCGTGGCCCACGTGGGGCACGGGGTAGGCCGCGAGTTCGTCGTGCAGCTCGACCAGCACGCGGTCGCCGGTGGCCGCGATCTGCTGCTGCAGCCGCTCGAGCAGGTGGGCGCGCCATTGCGCGAGGTTGGCGATGCGCGAGGCCAGCCCGTCGGGCCGCAGGCTCAGGCGCAGCACGTTGACGGGCGGCGTCACCAGCTCGGCCGACGCGCCTTCCATCAACAGCGGCACCAGCGCGTTGTAGGCCACCAGGTTCCAGTGGCGGTCCACCGCCAGCGCCGGAAAGGGCTCGTGGCCCTTGAGCACCAGGTCGACCGCGCGGCGCGCCGAGGCCATGGCCGGGTCGTCGAGCGAGCGCTGGCGGTACATGGGCGCGAAGCCCGCGGCCACCAGCAGCGCGTTGCGTTCGCGCAGCGGCACGTCCAGCCGCTCGGCCAGCCGCAGCACCATCTCTCGGCTGGGGGCGGCGCGGCCGGTTTCCACGTAGCTCAGGTGCCGGGTCGAGACCTCGGCCTCCTGCGCCAGGTCGAGCTGGCTCAGGCGGCGGTGCGTGCGCCAGTGCCGCAGGTGCACGCCGAAGGGATCGCGCGCACCCGGCTGGCCGGGCTTCGTGGGGTGGGGGCGGGGGGTGTTCATGGGGCCGCATTCTGGCGCGCGGGCCGCGCATCGCCATGACCTGGCAGGTCATGGACGCTGTGCGCCGGTCCCGGAATCATCGACCCCAACGCAGCAGGACTGTTCTGCGGCGTACCACCCGAACCGAAGGAGAAACCTCATGACCGCACGTTCCACGCTCTTCGCCTCGCCGCGTTTCCTGCCCCGCGTGATGTGGGCCGACGCCGCTTCCTGCGCCGGCACCGGCGCGCTGCAGGTCGCTTTCACCGACACCCTGGCCCGCCTCACCGGCCTGCCGGCGGCGCTGCTGCTGGGCACCGGCGTGTTCCTGCTGGCCTATGCCGCGGCGGCCGCCTTCATGGCCAGCCGCGCCACCCCGCCGCGCACGCTGATCGGCGTGGTCATGCTCGGCAACCTGGGCTGGGCCGTGGCCTGCGCCGCCTTGCTGGCCGGTGGCCTGTTCCCGGTGACCGTGCTGGGCGTGGCCTGGGTGCTGGCGCAGGCGGTGTGCGTGCTGGTGCTGGCCGAGCTGCAATGGAGCGGGCTGCGCGCGAGCCGGCCGATGGCGCGGATGGCGCTGGCCTGACCGCCTTCCGTCCACCGACTGTCGAGGCGCCCCGCGAGGGCGCCTTTTTCATGGCCACGCGGGAGGCCTTTTTGTCAATGGCCGCCATGGCCTTTTGCCCCCGCCGATGCGATGCCTGACTACAGCAATTGACATTCATCCCTGCTAACCTTTGAGGCGCTTCACGAACACATTCCCCAAGGAGTCCCACACATGGCCAAAGCACCGGCTCACGCCTTTGCGTCCACCCTCAAGACCTTCAAGACCGCATCGGGCAAGGCCGGCAAGTACTGGTCCCTCAAGGAGCTGGCCAAGCAGCATCCGAGCGTCGATCGGCTGCCGGTGTCGATCCGCATCGTGCTCGAGTCGGTGCTGCGCAATTGCGACGGCCAGAAGGTGTCGGCCAAGCATGTCGAGGAACTGGCCCACTGGGCGCCGAACGCCGAGCGCACCGACGAGATCCCCTTCGTCGTGACCCGCGTGGTGCTGCAGGACTTCACCGGCGTGCCGCTGCTGGCCGACCTGGCCGCCATGCGCAGCGTGGCCGCCAAGCTGGGCAAGTCGCCCAAGACCATCGAGCCGCTGGTGCCGGTCGACCTGGTGGTCGACCACTCGGTGATGGTCGACTACTACGGCACGCCCAAGGCGCTCGACCTCAACATGAAGCTCGAGTTCCAGCGCAACAACGAGCGCTACCAGTTCATGAAGTGGGGCATGCAGGCCTTCGACACCTTCCGCGTCGTGCCGCCGGGCTTCGGCATCGTGCACCAGGTCAACCTCGAGTACTTCGCGCGCGGCGTCTATTCGAACCCCAACGACAAGGGCGAGGTCCCGGTCTACTACCCCGACTCGCTGGTCGGCACCGACAGCCACACCACCATGATCAACGGCGTGGGCGTGGTCGGCTGGGGCGTGGGCGGCATCGAGGCCGAGGCCGCGATGCTGGGCCAGCCGGTCTACATGCTCACGCCCGACGTGGTGGGCTTCGAGCTCACCGGCAAGCTGCGCGAGGGCGTGACCGCCACCGACCTGGTGCTGTTCGTCACCGCGATCCTGCGCGCCGAGAAGGTGGTGGGCAAGTTCGTCGAGTTCTTCGGCCCGGGCGCCGCCTCGATCGCCGTGCCCGACCGCGCCACCATCGGCAACATGGCGCCCGAGTACGGCGCCACCATGGGCTTCTTCCCGGTCGACGAGATGACCGTCGCCTACTTCGAGGGCACAGGCCGCACCAAGGAGGAGGTCGAGCGCTTCGAGGCCTACTACAAGGCACAGGGCCTGTTCGGCATGCCCAACCCCGGCGACATCGACTACACCAAGGTCGTGCGCCTGGACCTCGGCACCGTCTCGCCGAGCCTGGCCGGCCCGAAGCGGCCGCAGGACCGCATCGACCTGGGCCACCTGTCGACCAAGTTCTCCGAGCTCTACAGCAAGCCCAACGACGCCAACGGCTTCAACCAGCCGGCCGACAAGCTCAAGCTGCGCTACCCGCTCGCGCCGGCCGGCGCCGGCAACGACGAGGAGACCGCCGCGCCCGCGCCGGGCGCGCCGCGCGACCTGGTCGAGATGGTGGCCAACCGCACGACCAAGGCGGCCGCGCACGTGAGCGCCACCGCGCCGGCGGCGCCGTCCAAGTCCAAGGGCGAGGTGACCATCGGCAACGGCGACGTGCTGATCGCCGCCATCACCTCGTGCACCAACACCTCGAACCCGAGCGTGATGCTGGCCGCGGGCCTGCTGGCCAAGAAGGCGGTGGAAGCCGGCCTCTCGGTCAAGCCGCACGTCAAGACCTCGCTGGCGCCCGGCTCGCGCATCGTGACCGAGTACCTCGAGAAGGCCGGCCTGCTGCCCTACCTCGAGAAGCTGGGCTTCTACCTCGCGGGCTACGGCTGCACCACCTGCATCGGCAACGCGGGCGACCTCACGCCCGAGATCAACGAGATCATCACCAAGAACGACCTGATCGGCGCGGCCGTGCTCTCGGGCAACCGCAACTTCGAGGCGCGCATTCATCCGAACCTCAAGGCCAACTTCCTGGCCTCGCCGCCGCTGGTGGTGGCCTTCGCGATCGCGGGCAACGTGATGGTCGACCTGATGACCCAGCCGGTGGGCAAGGGCAAGGGCGGCAAGGACGTCTACCTCGGCGACATCTGGCCCACGCCGAAGGAGATCGACCAGAACCTGCGCTTCGCGATGAACGCCAAGTCGTTCCGCGCCAACTACGACAAGGTCAAGACCGACCCGGGCAAGTTCTGGAGCAGCATCAAGGGCACCACGGGCCAGGTCTACGACTGGCCCACCTCGACCTACATCGCCGAGCCGCCGTTCTTCGAGGGCTTCAAGATGAAGCCGCATGCCTCGGACGCGGGCTTCAAGGGCGCGCGCATCATGGCGCTGTTCGGCGACTCGATCACCACCGACCACATCTCGCCGGCCGGCTCGATCAAGGAAAGCTCGCCCGCGGGCATCTGGCTGAAGGCGCACGGCGTGCCCAAGGCCGACTTCAACAGCTACGGCTCGCGCCGCGGCAACCACGACGTGATGATGCGCGGCACCTTCGCCAACGTGCGCATCAAGAACCTGATGATTCCGCCGGACGCCAACGGCACGCAGGAGGAGGGCGGCGTCACGCTGTTCCAGCCCGGCAACGAGAAGATGTTCATCTACGACGCGGCCATGAAGTACATCGCCCAGGGCACGCCCACGGTGGTGTTCGGCGGCGAGGAGTACGGCACCGGCTCGTCGCGCGACTGGGCCGCCAAGGGCACGCAGCTGCTGGGCATCAAGGCCGTGGTGGCACGCAGCTTCGAGCGCATCCACCGCGCCAACCTGGTCGGCATGGGCGTGCTGCCGCTGCAGTTCCGCGGCGCCGATTCCTGGCAGACGCTGGGCCTCACGGGCGACGAGCAGATCGACGTGGTGATCGGCGGCGAGCTCAAGCCGCAGATGGACGTGAAGCTGGTCGTGCACCGCCCCGACGGCACGCACCAGGAGGTGACGGTGCGCCTGCGCATCGACACGCCGATCGAGGTCGACTATTACAAGCACGGCGGCATCCTGCCGTTCGTGCTGCGGCAGCTGCTGGCCGCCTGATTCGGTGACGCGCGTCGGACTGATCTCCGACACCCACGGCCTGCTGCGCCCGCAGGCCGTGGCCGCCTTGCAGGGCTGCGACTTCATCGTGCATGGCGGCGACATCGGCAGTCCCGCCATCCTCGAAGCCCTGCGCGCGATCGCGCCGCTGACCGTGGTGCGCGGCAACAACGACCGCGAGGCCTGGGCCGAGGGCATTGCCGAGACCGAGCGCGTGGCCTTCGGCAGCGTGCATCTCTATGCCATTCACGATCTCGCGCAACTGGCCATCGACCCGGCCGCGGCCGGCGTGCGCGTGGTGGTCTCGGGCCATTCGCACAAGCCCAGGATCGAGGAACGCGGCGGCGTGCTCTACGTGAACCCGGGCAGCGCGGGGCCGCGGCGCTTCAGCCTGCCGATCGCCGTCGCCGAACTGCGGATCGAGGGCGGCGCGGTCGACGCGCGCATCGTCGAACTGGCGGTCTGACCCTGCCTGTCACAGGGCTTTCATTACCATTCGGTAAGAAAAGCCCATCAGATGAGAATGGTTCTTGTTTGATGGGTTATCCTCGTCCGCTCCTCCGGGGAGCCGACATGCAGCGCCGCTGATCGCGCCGGTTCCGGAGGGCTCCTCTCGCCCTGAATTCCGAAGCCGATGCTCATCCCCTTTCTCATCATGCTGCGCGAAGGCATCGAAGCCGCGCTGATCGTCGGCATCGTCGCCAGTTACCTCAAGCAGAGCGGGCGCGGCGCGCTGATGCCCGCGGTGTGGGTCGGCGTGCTGCTGGCTACCGCGCTGTCGCTGTTCGCGGGCGCCGGGCTGCAATTGCTCGCGGCCGAATTCCCGCAGAAGCAGCAGGAGCTGTTCGAGGGCGTGGTCGGGCTGATCGCGGTGGTGATGCTGACCTCGATGGTGTTCTGGATGCGCAAGGCCGCGCGCTCGATCAAGGGCGAGCTGCAGGCCTCGATCGACCAGGCGCTCGCCAAGGGCTCGGACGGCCAGGGCTGGGCGCTGATCGGCATGGTGTTCCTCGCGGTCGCGCGCGAAGGTCTGGAGTCGGTGTTCTTCCTGCTCGCGATCTTCCAGCAGAGCAGCGGCTGGGAAGCACCGGTTGGCGCGCTCGCCGGCATCGCGGTGTCGGTGGTGGTCGGCTACGGCCTCTATTCGGGCGGCGTGCGGCTCGACCTGCGGCGCTTCTTCCGCTTCACCGGCCTCTTCATCCTGCTGGTGGCCGCGGGCCTGCTGGCCGGCGTGCTGCGCAAGCTGCACGAGGGCGGCGTCTGGAACCACCTGCAGACGGTGGTCTTCGACATGAGCGAGACCCTGCCGATGGACAGCCCGCTGGGCGCCGTGCTGTCGGGCCTGCTCGGCTACCAGGCCGCGCCCGTGGTGGGCGAGGTCGTCGTCTACCTGGCCTTCCTGGCCCTCGCCCTGTTCTTCTTCCTGCGTCCGGCCGCGCCGGCGCCGCGCGCGGCCGCGGCCCGCTGAAACCCTTTCGATGTCCTCCTCCTCTCCCGAACCCAAGGCACCTTCTTCCCACCTGATGCGCGCGGCGGTCGCCGCGTCGGCCCTGCTGGCGCTCGCCGGCCTCGCGGCCTTCTGGTATGCCTCCAACCACGCGCGCCAGGCGCCGCCGAAGGCCGCCGACAACGCGGTCACCGTCACGATCCGCGGCAATGTCTGCGAGCCCAACGAGATCACGGTGCCGGCCGGGCGCACCACCTTCACCATCGTCAACCAGTCGAACCGCGCGCTCGAGTGGGAGATCCTCGACGGCGTGATGGTGGTGGAGGAGCGCGAGAACATCGCGCCGGGCTTCTCGCAGACCATGACGGTGAAGCTGCAGCCCGGCGATTTCGCGATCACCTGCGGCCTCTTGAGCAACCCGCGCGGCAAGCTGCGCGTGACGCCCTCGGCCGCCTCCGAGGCCGAGGCGGCGCGGCCCTCGCTGGTCAACTACGTGGGCGCGCTGGCGGAGTACCAGACCTTCCTGCGCCTGGAGGCCGGCTCGCTCGAGGACGCGGTGCGCGCGCTGGCCGACGCGGTCCAGGCCGGCGACCTGCAGCAGGCGAGGGCGCTCTATGCGCCCGCCCACCAGGCCTACAAGCGCATCGAGCCGATGGCCGAGCTGTTCGCCGACCTCGACACGCGCATCAACGCGCGCGCCGACTACTTCGAGAAGCGCGAGGCCGATGCCGGCTTCACGGGCTTCCACCGCATCGAGTACGCGCTGTACGGCCAGAACGACCTGAAGCCGCTCGCGCCCGTGGTGGCGCAACTGATCGCCGACATCGGCGTGCTCAAGGAGCGGCTGCGCGGCCTGAACATGCCGCCCGAGCGGCTCGCGAGTTCGGCCTCGAAGCTGCTGCGCCGCGTGGCCGACAACCTGCCCGCGGGCGGCGAGGACCACTACGGCCATGCCGAACTCGCGAACCTGCAGGGCAGCTACGAAGGCACGAAGAAGATCGCCGACCTGCTGCAGCCGCTGCTGGTGAAGGCTGCGCCCGCGCTGCAGAAGAGCCTGGACGAACGCTTCGCCGCCTTCGACGCCGCGCTCGCGCCGTACCGCGAAGGCGAGGGCTTCAAGCCCGCGCCGCTCGACGAGGCGCAGCGCAAGGCCCTGGCCGAACCCGTGCGCGCGCTGGCCGAGGAACTGGCCAAGGTGAATGCCGCGCTCGGCCTGGAATGAGGCTATTGCCCTCCGATCTCTCATGACCACGAAGAACGAATCCCTCCCCACCGACGGGCCACCCGCCTCCCCGCACCGTCGCCGCATGCTCGGCGCGGCCGGTGCCGCCTTCGCCGGCCTGGCCGCGGCCGCGCATGCCGCCGCGCCCTCGGGCCCGCCCGACGGGCCCGATGCCGGCGCCCAGGTCACGGACGCGCCGCAGAGCACCCACACGCAGGACCGCGTGCCCTTCCGCGGCCGGCACCAGGCCGGCATCGTCACGCCGCGGCCGACGGCCGGCATGATCGCCTCGTTCTACGTGCTGGCCGAGAACCGCGCCGACCTCGAGCGCCTGTTCCGCACGCTGACCGAGCGCATCGCCTTCCTCACGCAGGGCGGCCCGCAGACCGATCCCGATCCCAAGCTGCCGCCCGCGGGCTCGGGCATCCTCGGGCCGGTGGTGCAGCCCGACGGGCTCACCGTCACCGTCTCGGTCGGCACCTCGCTGTTCGACGAGCGTTTCGGCCTCGCCGCGAAGAAGCCCAGGCGGCTGAACCAGATGCAGCGCCATCCGAACGACGCGCTCGATGCCGCGCTGTGCCATGGCGACCTGTCGATCCAGTTCTGCGCCAACACGCCCGACACCAACATCCACGCGCTGCGCGACATCATCAAGAACACGCCCGACCTGCTGGTGCTGCACTGGAAGCAGGAGGGCACGGTGCCGCCGATTGCGGCCGTGCCCGGCAAGCCGGCCGAGAGCGCGCGCAACTTCCTCGGTTTTCGCGACGGCTCGGCCAATCCCGATTCGGCCGACAACACGCTGATGGACCGCATCGTCTGGGTGCCGGCCGGCGGCGACGAGCCGGCCTGGGCCGTGGGCGGCAGCTACCAGGCGGTGCGCATCATCCGCAACTTCGTCGAGCGCTGGGACCGCACGCCGCTGCAGGAGCAGGAGGCCATCATGGGCCGGCTCAAGCCCACGGGCGCGCCGATGGACGGCGGCAGGACCGAGCACGACGTGCCCGACTACGCGAAGGACCCCGAGGGCAAGACCACGCCGCTCGACGCGCACATCCGGCTGGCCAACCCGCGCACCAGGGCTTCGGACAAGAACCTCATGCTGCGGCGGCCCTTCAACTATTCGAACGGCGTCACCAAGTCGGGCCAGCTCGAGATGGGCCTCTTGTTCATCTGCTACCAGGCCAACCTCGAGGACGGCTTCATCGCCGTGCAGACGCGCCTCGACGGCGAGCCGCTCGAGGAATACATCAAGCCCATCGGCGGCGGCTTCTTCTTCACGCTGCCGGGCGTGCGCGACGAGGCCGACTGGCTCGGGCGCGGCCTGATGGCCGCCTGAGCGCGCCGCGCGCCCCCCCCAAAGTTTTTTCACCACCCTCAGAACCAAGGAGATCCATGACCGTGCAGTTCCGCCGTCGCTTCCTCGCCACCTTCCTCGCAGGCATCGCCGGCCTCTACGCCGCCGGTGCGCAGGCGGCCGTGTCGCCGCTCGAGCTGGTCGGCCCGATCTCCGACTACAAGATCTACGTCGCCGAGAACGTGCGCAAGCTGGCCGCGGACACCCGTGCCTTCACCGCCGCGGTGAAGGCCGGTGACATCGAGAAGGCGAAGAAGCTGTACGCGCCGACGCGCACGAGCTACGAGCGCATCGAGCCGGTGGCCGAGCTGTTCAACGACCTCGACAAGTCCATCGACTCGCGCGCCGACGACCACGAGAAGGCCGAGAAGGACCCGGCCTTCGGCGGCTTCCACCGCATCGAGTACGGCCTGTGGGTGCAGAAGAGCACGAAGGAACTGAACCCCGTGGCCGACAAGCTGCTGGCCGACGTGCTCGAGCTGCAGAAACGCCTGGGCGCGCTGACCTTCCCGCCCGAGAAGGTGGTGGGCGGCGCCGCCGTGCTGATGGAGGAGGTCGCGGCCACCAAGATCTCGGGCGAGGAGAACCGCTACAGCCACACCGACCTGTGGGACTTCCAGTCCAACTTCGAGGGCGCCTTCAAGATCGTCGAGCTGCTGCGCCCGCTGGTGGTGAAGGAGAACAAGGCCTTCTCGGACAAGGCCGACGCCAACTTCAAGGTGGTGTTCGACACGCTCGCGAAGTACCGCACGCCCGACGGCGGCTTCGAAACCTATTCGAAGCTCAGCGAGCGCGACCGCAAGCTGCTGGCCGGCCGGGTCAACACGCTGGCCGAAGATCTGTCGAAGCTGCGCGGCATGCTCGGCCTGAACTGACCCTCGATCCCCGGTTCCACCGGGGTCGAAACGCACCGGCGCGGGGCGCGATCGTCGGATTTGTGGGGTCTTGGTCAGGTTTACGCGATTGAGAATTGATAGCATCCTGGTTTTGCTAACTGGCGCTCCCGGGGTTCCGAGCGCACTCCCACCGTGCAAACCAACAACATCGCCGCCCAGGCGGCCACTGCGCCGGCCTCCGCGGGCCTGCGCCTCGACCAGCTTCCCGATCATCAGTGGGCCACCGTGCTCGACGTCGCCCGGCCCGAAGGCGCGGAAGACCGCGAGCTGGTGCTGCGCCTGACCGAGATCGGCTTCGTGCCGGGCGAGTCGGTGCGCATCGTCGCCAGCGGCATGCCGGGCCGCGAGCCGATCGCGGTGCGGCTGGGCCACACCACCTTCGCGCTGCGCCGCCACGAGGCCGCGCTGATCCACGTGGCGCCGGGCGCCGATGCCGCCGGAGGTGCGCGCCATGGTTGAAGCCGTGATCCAGGGCCCGGGCGGTTTCGCCGCCACCGGCCAGCCCAACCGCATCGCGCTGCTGGGCAATCCCAACTGCGGCAAGACCGCGCTGTTCAACCTGCTGACCGGCAGCCGCCAGAAGGTCGCCAACTACGCGGGCGTGACCGTCGAGCGCAAGGAAGGCAGCCTGCGCACGCCCGCGGGCCGGCGCGTGTTCGTGCTCGACCTGCCCGGTGCCTACAGCCTCAACGCGCTGTCGGCCGACGAAGCCGTCACGCGCGACGTCGTCACCGGCCAGAGCCAGGAGGCGCTGCCCGACCTGCTGGTCTGCGTGACCGACGCCACCAACCTGCGCCTGAACCTGCGCCTGGTGCTCGACGCCAAGAAGCTCGGCCTGCCGATGGTGGTCGCGCTCAACATGACCGACATGGCGCGCAAGCAGGGCATCGCGGTCGACACGGCCGTGCTGTCGCGCGAACTCGGCCTGCCGGTGATCGAGACCGTCGGCGTGCAGTCCGGCGGCGCCAAGGAACTGCTGGCCGTGCTCGACACCCCGGTGGCCGCGGCCACGCCGCAGCCCTGGCATGCGCCCGGCCTCGACGACGTGCTCGCCACCCAGCGCGAGGTGCGCCGCATCCTCGGCCTGGCGGTGAAGGAGCCCGCGAGCAGCCTGGTCACCAGCGACCGCATCGACCGCATCGTGATGCATCCGGTCTGGGGCATGCTGGTGCTCGCGGTCACCATGTTCCTGATGTTCCAGGCCGTGTTCAGCTGGGCCAACGTGCCGATGGACGCCATCAAGGCCGCCACCGAGGGCCTGGGCGAGCTGCTCAAGGCCCACATGCCCGAGGGCATGCTGCAGAGCCTGCTGGTCGACGGCGTGATCGCGGGCGTGGGCGGCGTGATCGTCTTCCTGCCGCAGATCCTGATCCTGTTCCTGTTCATCCTGGCGCTCGAGGATTCCGGCTACCTGCCGCGCGCGGCCTTCCTGCTCGACCGCGTGATGGGCACCGTGGGGCTGTCGGGCCGCTCGTTCATTCCGCTGCTGTCGAGCTTCGCCTGCGCCATCCCGGGCGTGATGGCCACGCGCACCATCAGCAACTGGCGCGACCGCATCACCACCATCATGATCGCGCCGCTGATGACCTGCTCGGCGCGGCTGCCGGTCTATGCGCTGCTGATCGCGGCCTTCATCCCGGCGCGCACCGTGGCCGGCGTGTTCAACCTGCAGGGCGTGGTGCTGTTCGCGCTCTACGTCTTCGGCATCGTCTCGGCGATGCTGGTGGCCTGGGTGATGAAGCGCTTCCGCGACAACACGCAGCGCTCCTCGCTGATGATGGAACTGCCGGCCTACCGCTGGCCCAATCCGCGCAACCTGCTGCTGGGCCTGTACGAGCGCGCATGGATCTTCATCCAGCGCGTGGGCACGATCATCCTCACGCTGACCATCCTGCTGTGGTTCCTCTCGACCTTCCCATCGCCGCCCGAAGGCGCGACCGGACCGGCGATCCAGTACAGCCTGGCCGGCATGATCGGCCGCGGCCTCGAGCACATCTTCGCGCCCATCGGCTTCAACTGGCAGATCTCGATCGCGCTGGTGCCGGGCATGGCCGCGCGCGAAGTCGCGGTGGGCGCGCTGGGCACGGTCTACGCGCTCTCGGCCACCGGCGACGACGTGGCCGGCGCGCTCGAGCCGCTGATCGCCGGCAGCTGGTCGCTGGCGACCGCGCTGTCGCTGCTGGTCTGGTACGTGTTCGCGCCGCAATGCATCTCGACCCTGGCCACGGTCAAGCGCGAGACCGGCCAGTGGAAGTACGTGTGGATCATGGCGGGCTACCTGTTCGCGCTGGCCTACATCGCGTGCTTCATCACCTACCACGTTGCGGTGGCTCTCGGGGCGGGTTAAAACCGCCCCTGAAAGGCTAGCTTCCATGGCACAAGAACTGATCGTCGGATTGATCGTCGCGAGCGCCGCGTTCTACGCGGTGTGGCGCTGGATGCCCGCGGGCTGGCGGCGCAGCGCCGCGCGCAAGGTCGCCACCGGCACGCAGCGCGCCGGCCTCGTCGATGCCGAGCGCGCCGAGCAACTGGCGGCCTCGCTCGCCAAGACCTCGGGCTGCGGCTCGTGCGACAGCTGCAACAGCTGCGGTCCCAAATCCCCCCAGAACCCGGCTACCCCGGCTTCCTCCTCCGCCTCTTCGTCCTCCGCGCGCTGAGGCCGATGCCCGCGCACATCCTCGTCGCCGGCGGCGGCATCGGGGGGCTGGCCACCGCATTGGCGCTGGCCGGTGGTGGCCATCGCGTCGACGTGTTCGAGCAGGCGGCCGCCTTCGGTGACATCGGCGCCGGCGTGCAGCTCGGCCCCAACGTCACGCGGCGGCTCGCACGGCTCGGCCTCGAAAACTCCCTCGCCGGGGTCGCCGCGCAGCCCGAAGCGCTGGTGGTGCGCAGCGCCGGCAGCGGTGCCGAGATCGGCCGGCTCGCGCTCGGTGCCGCCATGCGTGAACGCTACGGCGCCCCCTACCTCTGCATCCATCGCGCCGACCTGCACGGGCTGCTGCTCGAGGCCGTGCGCGCGCGCGGCACCGGCGCGCTGGTGACCGGCGCGCAGATCGAGCGCGTGGAACTCAGCGACGAGCTCGTGTGCGTGTCGAGCAGCGACGCGCGCGCCTGGGAGGGCGAGGCGGCGGTCGGTGCCGACGGCCTCTGGAGCGTGGTGCGACGTCGCCTCGATGCGGCCTCGGCCGACCAGCCGCCGCGCATCACCGGCCACACCGCCTGGCGTGCGCTCGCGCGGCAGGACGCGCTGCCGCCCGCGCTGCGCCGCACCGGCGTCGACGTGTGGCTCGGGCCGCAACTGCATGCGGTGGCCTATCCGGTGCGTGCCGGCGAATGGCTCAACGTGGTGGTCATCGCCGAATCGGCGCCGGCCGGCAACGCGCACGACTGGGACCAGGCCAGCAGCCTCGCGGCGCTGCAGGCCGCCACGGGCCGCACGGGCGCCTCGCTGCAGGCGCTGCTCGAGGCGATGCCCGCCTGGCGCGCCTGGACCCTGAGCGATCGCCCGCCGCTGGCCTCGGCCGCCGAGATGGCGCACGAGCGGCTGGCGCTGGTGGGCGATGCCGCGCATCCGATGGTGCCGTACCTTGCGCAGGGCGCGGGCATGGCGATCGAGGATGCGGTGGCGCTGTCGGAGGCCTTGGGCGATGGCGGCAGCGATGCCGTGCCAGCGGCCTTCGCGCGCTACGCGGCCGCGCGCTGGCAGCGCAATGCGCAGGTGCAGGCGAAGGCGCGGCGCAACGGGCAGATCTTCCATGCCAGCGGGCCGGTGCGGCTGGGCCGCGACCTCGCGATGCGCGCGCTCGGCGAGCGGCTGCTCGACCAGCCCTGGCTGTACGGCGGCTAGCTCCCTGAAAGTTCTCTAGAGCCTGAACGACTGCAGGTGTTCGATGCGCTCGGCCAGCCCCTCGGGCCCGAGGTAGTGCCCCATCGAGCCGCTGCGCACCTGGATCAGCGTGCCCTCGAGTTCGGCCAGCAGTGCGTCGCGGTCGACGATGAAGGCGGCCGGCACGTCGATGCCCGCGCGCGCGCAGGCCTCGGCGATCAGCCGCGCGCTCGCGGGCGCGCCGCAGGCCACGCAGGCGACCACGGCCGTCATGTTCGGCTCCGCGCCATTGGCCAGCAGCGCGGTCGTGAGTTCGGGCGAGATCTGCCCGTCGATGTTCGCCAGCACCTCGGCCGAGACCGGCGCGCCTGCGCGCACCAGCGCGGCCGCGGCCGCATAGGCGCTGCGGCTCACCGCCATGTCGGTGGCCAGCGCGCTGCCCTGCAGCGGCCCTTCGAAGCGCACGCCCGCGGCCGCGAGATCGACCACCAGCGCCGCGTCGTCGACCGCGATCGCATGGCGCAGCGCGGTGCGCGCCACCGCGGGCTGGCGGCGCAGGCTGCCGTCGGCCAGTGGCGTGCGCCAGTCGACCACGGCGCGGCAGTAGAAGGTGACCAGCTTGTCCATCAGGTCGATGTCCAGCCCGTGCGTCTGGTGGCGGTCGTCGATGTAGGCCAGCAGCGCGTGGCCCGAGTAGCAGTCGCCCGTGGGCGCGAGCGGGTCCTCGTCGAGGTGCAGCGCGGCGAAGGCGCCGAACAGGTCGTTCGCGACCACGCTCAGGCCGTCCTCGTGCAGCGCATGGGTCCAGGCCGGCGGCAGGCCCTGCTTCCAGGCCACGACCTGCCCGTGCTCGGCGCCAGGCTCGACCACCGTGTAGATGCGGTCGCAGTATTCGAAGCCGCCGAAGGGCAGGTGCGTGAGCTTGCCGCGCCAGCGCAGGCCGTGGGTTTGCGCGCCTTCCTCGGCCAGTTCCTGCTCGTGCTCGATCCAGCCCTGCAGGTCGCGGTAGCCGTCGCTGCCGTCCCAGAACAGCTCCGACCAGCTGATGTTCTCGATGTTGCCGTTCATCTCGAGCGCGAGGTCGTAGTCGAGGCGCCCGCCCGCCGTGAGCCGCCACAGCGCGAGCAGCGGTTCGGGCAGCGGGCCCGCGCACATCGCCTGGATCGCCGAGATGCGGTGCGCCGGCATCGGCGGCTGCGCATCGAAGATCACCCGATCCGCGAACAGCGCCACGCCGTGTTCGCGCAGGGTGTCGAGCTCATCGGCCGAAAACTGGATGTCGTTCATGGCGCCTCCGTTGTTCCCAAAATGTAGCGCGCTGGGCCGCGGGGGCAATGGGTGCCACCCTCGGTTCAGGCGGGCGCGGCCCCGGCCGGCCACTCGATGCGATCGAACAGGCACCGCAGCCGGGCCTGGCGCGTCGGGCTGAACTGGCCGAACCAGGCGATGCGGCCCAGCAGGTGGCCGCGGAAGTCGGCGAGCCCGGCGGCGTTCTGGCTCGCGGGGCCGTGCAGCGTGCATTGATGCAACAGCGCGCGCAGGCGGTCGAAGTCGGCGCGCGGCGCATTGGGACGGTCGTTGACGACCACGCCGGTCACGCGCTGCTGGCGGTGCCGTGGCATGCAGCGCAGCTTGCGCGGATGGAGCTCGAAGCCCTCGTCGGCCGCGATGCCGCCGACCCAGGCCCGCAGCGCATCGAAGCGCAGGCGCAGCGACTCGTCGCCCGAGAACACCAGGTCGTCGGCATAGCGCGTGTAGGTGGCGCCGAAGACCCAGGCCAGGCCCTCGAGCCGCAGGTCGAGCCGGAAGGCGCAGAGGTTGGCCAGCGCGGGCGAGCAGGGCGAGCCCTGCGGCAGGTGCGGCTCGGCCAGCCGCTTGCCGCCCATGACGTCGAGCCCGCCGTCGTCGCGCAGGCGCTCGATGACGGCGGCGTCGGTGCGGTGCGTGCACAGCGCGGTGAGCGTGCGCGCCACGCCGTCGGGATAGCCCAGCGTGCGCCAGGTGGCATGCACGCGCGAGGCGCGCACGCCGGCGAAGAAGTCGCGCAGGTCGAAGCCGATCACCACCGCCTTGCCGGCATGCGCGGTGGCATGGCTCGCGACCGAGCGGCCCGGCACGAAGCCATGCGCCGCTTCGTGCACGGGCACGCGCGCGAGCAAGTCGTCGAGGATGCGGCGCTGCGCGCGCTTCAGCTCGGGCCGCGGGATCTCGAGCAGCCGCAGGCCGCCGAGGCGCTTGGGCTGCAGCTGGTAGCGGTAGTGGCGGGCGGGCGCGGGGCTCGTGCCTTGCGGCGCGCGAAAGGCCTGCGCGGGCGACGCCAGCCATTCGAGGCGCTGTGGATCGAGGTCCAGCCAGCGCGCGAGCTCGGCCTGCGTCGGCAGCGCGGGCAGCGCGAGGTGGTCGAGCCCAAGCGGGCGCGGGAACATCTGCGCGGGCCGCAGGATGATGCGCCGCACGCGCGGCGGCTCGTCCTGCTCGAAGGCGGCGTCGAATTCAGGCAGGTCGTGGATCGCCTGCGCCAGCGCGGCCAGGCCGGTGCGTTGCCATGTGGCCGGCGAGCGCCTGCCCAGCGCTTCGACGAGCGGCGCGAGCCAGGGCGCGTCGCTGCCCAGCGTGGCCGTGGCCCGCGCGCGCAGGGCGCCCGGCGCGGTGCCGCCGGGCCGTGTCGCGTCGGCGAGCAGCGCGCGTGCGAGGCTGCGTGCGATCCACTCCCTGTAACTCGGTTCAGCTCGGTTCACGCGTCATGGATGAGGGCCGCGAAGCCGTTGAAGAGGGTGGCCACGGCGCTTCAACCAGCCGGTGAAGCGCCAGCTGTCCTGCGCGTGAGCGCAGTTCCGCTTGCGCGCCGGAATGGGCAACCATCCATCCACCGCGGGGGTACCCCGCAGCACGAGGCAAGGCGACGGATCGCAGGGCCTCGTCGTGTCTTGAAGCGCCGGTGCCGCGCGGATTGTAGGAGGCGAATCGTGCGCGGCTGGGTGCCGCCGCGCGGGCACTCAGAGGTCGGTGCGCAGGCGCCAGATCTCGGGGAACAGCACCACGTCGAGCATCTTGCGCAGGTAGCTCACGCCGCCCGTGCCGCCGGTGCCGCGCTTGAAGCCGATCACGCGTTCGACAGTGGTGACGTGGCGGAAGCGCCAGAGGCGGAAGGCGTCCTCGATGTCGGTGAGCTTCTCGCCGAGCTGGTAGAGGTCCCAGTGCCGGTGCGGCTCGCGGTAGACCTGCAGCCAGGCGGCCTCGACGCCGTCGCTGGCCTCGTAGGGCTGGGTCCAGTCGCGCTCGAGGCGGTCGGCGGGTACGTCCAGGCCGTGGCGCGCGAGCAGGCGCAGCGACTCGTCGTAGAGCGAGGACGAGCGCCAGGCGGCCTCGACCTGGGCCAGCAGGTCGGCGCGGTGCGCATGCGGCTTGAGCATGGCGGGGTTCTTGTTGCCGAGCGCGAACTCGATGCAGCGGTACTGCGCGCTCTGGAAGCCGCTCGAGCTCGCGAGGTAGGGGCGCATCGCGGTGTATTCGGGTGGCGTCATGGTCGACAGCACGGTCCAGGCACCGACCAGCTGTTCCATGATGCGGCTCACGCGCGCCAGCATCTTGAAGGCATCGGGCAACTGCTCGCTCGCGATGCAGGCGGTGGCGGCGCGCAGCTCGTGCAGCATCAGCTTCATCCAGAGCTCGCTGGTCTGGTGCTGCACGATGAACAGCATCTCGTCGTGCGCGGGCGAGAGCGGATGCTGGGCGTTGAGGATCTCGTCGAGGTGCAGGTAGTCGCCGTAGCTCATCGACGCGCTGAAATCCAGCTGCGCCTTCTCTTCGCGAACGATGTCTTCGGGAAGCTTCTCGGTGCTCATGTCACTGCGTTCTTGCGGTTGAATTCGGGGCGCCGCCACTCGCCGGTCTCGAGCACCTGCACCAGCTGTTCGACGGAATTCCAGACGTCCTCGAAGCCGAGGTACAGCGGCGTGAAGCCGAAGCGCAGGATGTCGGGCATCTGCGCGTCGCCGGCGCGGAAGTCGCCGATCACGTTGCGCGCGATCAGCGCCTGCACGATCGCATAGGCACCTTCGTCGCGGCTCAGGCACACCTGCGAGCCGCGGCGCGCATGCTCGCGCGGCGTGACCAGCGACAGGCCGTGGCCCGCGCAGCGCTCCTCGACCAGCGCGATGAACAGGTCGGTCAGTGCGAGCGACTTGGCGCGCAGCGCGCCCATGCCGCCGCGCTCGCCGTCGAAGGGCTCGGCCGCGAGCACGGTGTCGAGGCCGCATTCGAGCGCCGACAGCGAGACGATCGGCTGCGTGCCGCAGAGGTAGCGCGCCACGCCGGGCGCGGGCCGGTAGTGCGGCGTGAACTCGAACGGCGCCGCATGGCCCCACCAGCCCGACAACGGCTGCTCGAAGCGGCCGGCATGGCGCGTGTGCACCCAGGCGAAGGCCGGCGCGCCGGGGCCGCCGTTGAGGTACTTGTAGCCGCAGCCGATGGCGTAGTCGGCCTCGGCCTCGTTGAGCGCCACCGGCACCGCGCCCGCGCTGTGGGCCAGGTCCCAGACCGCGAGCGCGCCGGCTTCGTGCGCGGCGGCGGTGATGGCCTTCATGTCGTGCATGGCGCCGGTGCGGTAGTTGACGTGCGTGAGCATCAGCACCGCGACCTCGTCGGTCAGCGCGCCGGGCAGCTCGTCGGCCTCGATCAGCTGGAGCGTGAAGCCGCGCTCGCGGCACAGCGACTCGGCGATGTAGAGGTCGGTCGGGAAGTTGCTGCGCTCGCTCACCACGAGCTTGCGGCCGCTGTCCTTCTGCTGCGAGAGCGCGGCGAACAGCACCTTGTAGAGGTTGACCGAGGTGCTGTCGGTGCACACCACCTCGCCGGGCGCGGCGCCGACGAGGCGCGCGACCTTGTCGCCCAGGCGCTGCGGCAGGTCGAACCAGCTCGCGGTGTTCCAGGAGCGGATCAGGCCTTCGCCCCATTCCCTGGCCACCACTTCGGCGATGCGCGCGGGCGCGGCCTTGGGCAGCACGCCGAGCGAGTTACCGTCGAGGTAGATCACGCCGTCGGGCAGCGTGAACTGGTCGCGCAGGGCGCGCAGCGGGTCTTGCGCGTCGAGCGCGCGGCAGTCTTCGAGGGTGGTCGTCATGGGTCTTGGCGGATCAAAGCTCGCGCAGCACGGCGCGAACGGGGGAGGCATCGGCGCTCACCAGCCTGAGCGGCAGCGCGATGAGTTCGTAGTCGCCCTCGGGCACCTCGTCGAGCACGAGGTTCTCGAGCACGCGCAGGCCGCGGCGGCGGATCGCCTGGTGGCTGTCGAGCGTCTTGCTGTCGGCCGGGTCGATGCTCGCGGTGTCGATGCCGATGAGCTTCACGCCCATGGCCGCGAGGCGCTCGACCGTGGAGGGTGCATAGGCGGCGAGCTGGCCGTCCCAGCGGTCCACCGGCATGGCGGCATAGGTGCGCACCAGCACGCGCGGCGGCAGCTGGCTCGTGACCGCGTGGGCGATGTGCGCCCATTCGACCAGCGGGCCGCGGCCGATGGCGTGGATCACGCGGCAGGGGCCGATGAAGGCGTCGAGCGAGACGTCGCCGATGGTCGCGCCCTCGGGGTCGTAGTGCAGCGGCGCATCGGCGTGCGAGCCCACGTGCGGCGACATCGTGATCGCGCTCACGTTGACCGGGCAGCCGGGCCCGATGGTGGCGCACCACTGTTGCGTATAGGGCGTGTCGCCCGGAAACACCGGGCTGCCCGCGTGCACGGGGGCGGAGATGTCCCAGAGTCGGCGTGGTGCGGTCATGGTGGCTAGATCGGTGTCACGAAGCGGTGTCACGAAGGGTGGGGTTCGGGTGGCAACAATGCCGGTGGGCCGAGGCAGCCAGTGTGGGCCGGATGCCGGCTTGCCACAAGCCGTTGCGCGCAGCCGGATGCTATTCGCAAGAGTTGCTTGAAGTCGAGAAGTTATCCATGAGTTCGAATGAAATTGGATAATCCATTCTCAAACGACCGATTCTGGAAAAAATCATGCAAGCCGACCTCGATCGCACCGACCTCCAGCTGCTGCGCGCGCTGCAGGACAACGCCCGCCTGACCTCGGGCGAGCTCGCGCAGATGGCGCATCTGTCGCAGTCGCCGTGCTGGCGGCGCGTGAAGAAGCTCGAGGACGACGGCGTGATCGGCGGCTATCACGCGGGCCTGAACCGGCGCGCGCTGGGCTTCGGCGTGATGGCCTTCGTGATGGTGGGCATCGACCACCAGACCGAGATCTCCTCGCGCGCCTTCGAGGACGCGGTCTGCGCCATTCCCGAGGTCGTGATGTTCCACGGCATCTCGGGGCCCGAGGACTTCATGCTGGTGGTGGTGGCGAAGGACCTCGACGCCTACTCGGAGCTGCTGCAGCGCAAGCTGCACCGCCTGCCGGGCGTGCGCCACGTGCAGACCTACTTCTCGCTGCAGGAATTCAAGGGCCGCGTGGGCGGCCTGCCGGTGCCGGCGACCTGATCAGTGCAGGGTGTCGGGCAGCGCGCCGAGCCCGTGGCGCAGCCGCGCGCGCTGGCAGGCGTCGCTGCCGGCCTGCAGCTCGTGGCAGGGATTGGGCCGCCACTCGTAGATGCCGCAGGCCACCGACTGGCCGATCCTCCCGGTGAGGGCCGCGCAGCGCGCGGGCGTGTGGTCGGTGCCGCGCATGCGGCACAGCGTGTCGTTGACCTCGACGGCCAGGCCCGAAGGCACCCGGCCGCCGTTGTCGTCGAGCTCGTGCACGCTGAAGTCGACGCGGTAGCTGGCGCAGCAGGCGCCGCATTGCTGGCAGGCGTTCATGGCGGGCCGGTGCTGCTGAAGCGGGAGAAGAGGGCGCTCAGAGCCTGCCGAGCAGCAGGAACTCCATCAGCGCCTTCTGCGCATGCAGGCGGTTCTCGGCCTCGTCCCAGACCACCGACTGCGGGCCGTCGATGACCTCGGCCTGCACTTCCTCGCCGCGGTGCGCGGGCAGGCAGTGCATGAACAGCGCGTCGGGCTGGGCCACGCGCATCATCTCCTCGTCCACGCACCAGTCGGCGAAGGCCTTGCGGCGCGCCTCGTTCTCGGCCTCGTAGCCCATGCTGGTCCAGACGTCGGTGGTCACCAGGTCGGCGCCGCGGCAGGCTTCCATCGGGTCCTTGTAGACCTTGTAGCTGTCGCCCGAGCGGATGCCGGCGATCGACTGGTCGACCTCGTAGCCGCTGGGCGTGCTCACGTGCACGGTGAAGCCGAGGATCTCGGCGGCCTGCAGCCAGGTGTTGGCCATGTTGTTGCCGTCGCCCACCCAGGCCACCGTCTTGCCCTGGATCGAGCCGCGGTGCTCGATGTAGGTGAAGATGTCCGCGAGGATCTGGCAGGGATGGAACTCGTTGGTCAGGCCGTTGATGACCGGCACGCGCGAATGCGCGGCGAAGGCATCGATCTTGGTCTGCTCGTAGGTGCGGATCATCACCAGGTCGACCATGCGGCTGATGACCTTGGCGCTGTCCTCGATCGGCTCGGCGCGGCCGAGCTGGCTGTCGCCCGTGGTCAGGTGCACCACGCTGCCGCCGAGCTGGTACATGCCGGCCTCGAAGCTCACGCGGGTGCGCGTGCTGGCCTTCTCGAAGATCATGGCCAGCGTGCGGTCGGTCAGCGGCTGGTGCTTCTCGTAGGTCTTGAACTTCTTCTTGATGACCGCCATGCGGTCGAACAGGTAGGTGTACTCGTCGGCCGAGAAGTCCGAGAACTGCAGGTAGTGGCGGATGGCTGGCGTCGCGCTGGCACTCGTCATTTGGGGGCGGGCTCCGAGAGGAAGGTCTTCACGATCGGCGCGAGGATGGCGACGATCTCGTCGGCCTCGGCGATGCTCAGGATCAGCGGCGGCACCAGGCGGATCACGCTGTCGGCGGTCACGCTCAGCAGCAGGCCGGCGTCGCAGGCGCGGGTGAGGATCGTGCCGCAGGGGCGGTCGAGCTCGATGCCCAGCATGAGGCCCTGGCCGCGCACTTCCTTCACGCCGGGCAGGCCGCCCAGTTCGCGCTCGAGCGCGGCCTTCAGGTGGGCGCCGACGTTGGCGGCGTTCTCGAGCAGCTTGTGCTCTTCCATGATGCGGATGGTCTCGATGCCGGCGCGCATGGCGAGCGGGTTGCCGCCGAAAGTGGTGCCGTGGTTGCCGGGTCCGAAGATGTTGGCGGCCTTGGGGCCGGCCACCACGGCGCCGATCGGCACGCCCGAGCCCAGGCCCTTGGCCAGCGGCATGACGTCGGGCTTGATGCCAGCCCACTGGTGGGCGAACCACTTGCCGGTGCGGCCCATGCCGCACTGCACCTCGTCGATCATCATCAGCCAGTCGCGCTCGTCGCACAGCGCGCGCACCTGCTTCAGGTACTCGATGCGCATCGGGTGGATGCCGCCTTCGCCCTGGATGGTCTCGAAGAACACGGCGACCACGTTGGGATTGCCCTCGGTGGCCTTCTTCAGAGCCTCGATGTCGTTGAGCGGCACGCGGATGAAGCCCTCGACCAGCGGGCCGAAGCCCTTCTGCACCTTGGGATTGCCGGTGGCCGACAGGGTGGCGATGCTGCGGCCGTGGAAGGCGGCTTCATAGACCACGATCTCGGGGCGCTCGATGCCCTTGTCGTGGCCGAACTTGCGCGCCAGCTTCAGGGCGGCTTCGTTGGCTTCGAGGCCGGTGCAGCAGAAGAAGGCATTGGTCAGGCCCGAGATCTCGGTCAGCTTGGCGGCGAGCTTCTCCTGGCCGGTCACGTGGTAGTAGTTGGAGCTGTGGATCAGCTTGCTGACCTGGTCCTGCAGCGCGGGCACCAGCTCGGGATGGTTGTGGCCCAGCGTGTTGACGGCGATGCCGCCGAGGCCGTCGAGGTAGGCGCGGCCGTTCGTGTCCCAGACTCGGCAACCCTGACCGTGCGACAGCGCGATCGGAAGGCGGCCGTAGGTGTTCATGACGTGGGGCGAGGTGGGCTCGACGGTAGCGCTCATTCGGTTCTCCAGTAAGGGAAGGCGGATTCTAGGCGGCGAGTTTGACGCTGGCGTTGAGGATTCCGCATCACAGCAATGCCCTGCGGCGGGTGGAAGGCGGGAGGGCGCGGATAGAATCCTTGCTGCACCGCAACAGCTCGCTACGGCTCGCGGTCGCCTCTTCCCAAACGATGATTTCCCCCACCGCCACCGAGATCTTCATCCAAGGCATCACGCACGACGGCCGCACCTTTCGCCCGAGCGACTGGGCCGAGCGGCTGGCCGGCGTGATGTGCTCCTTCCGGCCCGGCGGGGCCTATCCGGGCAGCCACCTGAGCTATTCGCCGTGGTGCGTGCCGACCACCATCAATGGCGTGAAATGCGTGGTGGTGAACAGCGCGCTGCGCGAGGCCGAACCCATGGCCTGGGACTTCTGCGTGAACTTCGCGCGCGACAACGACCTGCAGGTGGCCGAGGCCTGCCTGGTGCCCGATCCGGACCACCAACACAAGGACGGGCTCCAGCGGACCCCGCCGACGCCGGTCAAGAAGCCCTGAGCGGTCGACCGCTTTTCCTTTTTCGACAAACCGTTCGCCCATGAAAAATGTCCGCTGTCAAGCTATTCTTGTTCTGGTCAATCTGGCGAAAACGTATTCCTGACGCGGATTTAGAGCGAATTCAGGCTGAGGGCAAAGAGGCATTGCATCCGAGCCAGGAGCCACATAGGAGTCTGGGGATTGTGTATGCCTGGCGCACTGAGGCGTGAAACAGCATGGATATGCACGGTGGGAACATTGGTCAACAGCCTGTCAAAGCGCGGTGGGATTCCATGAAAGCAAAAGTTGTCAGTCTTCGTGCCGCCGTTCGCAACCGGCAGTCGATCAAGCGTCGATGCTGCGCCAGTCGCTTTTTGTTCTGCTGTGAGAACGCCGTTGGCCACGACTTTCTGCAGATACTCAGGTGACCTGCAAAGACCCCTTGGCCCCCATCAGCAGTTCAATCACGTCCGGTGCTGTGATGACACTGAAGCGTGGGTCCATCTGTTCCGCCGTCATGCCGTTATGGATCATGCACGCGCCGCAGATTGCGATCCGCCCGCCCTTTTCCAGGAACTTGTCCAGCAGGCTGGCAACGGGCTCGAAGGGCTTGCCGATGTCCATGCCGGTGGCTGCACCCGGCTTGCCCAGTTCAACGGCTTCCACCATGAGGATGATGGTCGCAGTGTGTCCCTTAAGCAGAGCGTTGAGCGCCATGGTGAAGGTGACGGTCACCTTGTTGGGGTTGCTTTTGCCGTCGAAGACGGTAGCAACGAAATCAGTGGTTTGCATAGCTGAGATCTTTCGTATGAGAGGTTTACGGAAGACGCCCCCCACAGGACAAGGGCGCCAGATGGGTTAGATCAGTGAGACCCTACCGCGCCGAAGCCGGTGCAACTGCGTTGTGGGCCAGTGCCGAGAACTCGTTGAAGGCCGCCACGGCATTCGAGGCGTACATCGCCGAAGGACCGCCACCCATATAGATGGCCACTCCCAGCGTCTCATGCACTTCGGCTTCCGTAGCGCCCAGCTTGACAAGCGCCTTGGTGTGGAAGGCGATGCAGCCGTCGCAGCGGGCCGCCACGCCAACCGCGAGCGCGATCAACTCCTTTGTCTTGGCATCCAGCGCTCCATCGGCAATCGCGGCCTTGCCAATATCGCCGAAACCCTTCATGACCTGCGGAACGCCCTTGTGCAAGGGCGCCAGATTAGCCGTCACGTCCTTGGTCAGTTGTTTGTAGCTATTCATCATCGGAAACTCCTCATTGGCAGAAACATCAAGTTGAAATCAGGTCGAAGACCGAGTAGACGGACCTCACCCGGACTACCTGCCGCCGACGGGCTAGAAAAGTATGGTCGAGCCCTAGCCCTGGCGGCGCGACACCATGCCGCGCTCGCGGACCAGCAGGGCCGTAACGCCGGCAGGCGCAGTAGGACGATCCACGTGGCGGGCTGCAGCATGGCGGCGAGCTCGCCGCCCTCCTGCGGCAGCCTCCACAGCGGGGCCGTGGTGTGCAGCCACTGCGCGGCCGAAACCTGCCTGACGGAACCTGCAGTCATGCGGGCAGACGCATCGGGATCTTGAGATAGCGCACGCCGTTGGATTCGGCTTCGGGCAAGCGGCCTGCGCGGATGTTGACCTGGATCGACGGCAGCAGCAGCGTGGGCGCGGCCAGCGTCGCGTCCCGGCGCTGGCGCATGGCCACGAACGCGTCTGCGTCCACCCCGTCGTGGACGTGCACGTTGCGCGCACGCTCTTCGGCGACCGTGCTCTCCCACGCGTAGCTGTCGCGGCCGGGTGCCTTGTAGTCGTGGCACATGAACAGCCGCGTGGCGGGTGGCAGCGCGAGCAGCTTCTGGATCGACTGGTACAAGGTGTGGGCGCTGCCACCGGGGAAGTCGGCGCGCGCGGTGCCGTAGTCCGGCATGAACAAGGTGTCGCCCACGAACACCGCATCGCCGATGCGGTAGGACACGCAGGCGGGCGTGTGGCCCGGGGTGTGCAGCACGTCTACCTTCAGGTCGCCGATGGTGAAGATCTCGCCGTCGCGCAGCAGGCGGTCGAACTCGACGCCATCGCCGGACACGTCGTCCAGGTTGAACACCGGCCGGAAGATGGTTTGCACATCGCAGATGTGTTCCCCAATGGCCACCCGGGCGCCGGTGCATGCCTTCAGGTAAGGCGCCGCGCTCAGGTGGTCCGCATGGGCGTGGGTCTCCAGGATCCAGGCCACCTCCAGCGCCTGGGCAGCCGCCGCGGCCAGCACTTGGTCGGCTGATGCGGTCGACACCTTGCCGCTGCGGTGGTCGTAGTCGAGCACGGGGTCGATCACGGCCGCCTGTCGCGTCACGGGATCGGACACCAGATAGGTCACGGTGTTCGTGGCATCGTCGAAGAAAGCCTGGATCTGAACAGTAGATCGCATGAGAAAGTGTCCTGTCTGGGTGAGGTGCTTTGACTATTTATTAGTTTATGCTAAATTAGAAAACAATGAAATACAAGTCACCATGACGACCAGCCAGAAAGACCAATCGTTTTTGCAGGACGGCGCGGCCAGGGCCGCAGCCATGCTGCGAGCGGTCGGCAATGAGCACCGCCTGCTCGTCCTTTGCCTGCTGATCGAGCACGGCGAGATGACCGTCGGCACCCTGCTCGACCACGTGACCCTGAGCCAGTCCGCCCTGTCCCAGCACTTGGCCAAGATGCGCGAGGAAGGCTTGGTGGCCTACCGGCGCGAATCACAGACGCTGCACTACCGCATTGAAAACCCGGATGTGGCCAAGCTCATCGCCACGCTCAAGACCATCTTTTGCCCATGACCCGCCACCGGAGGCCCCCATGTCCCTGAAATCCATTTCGCCCCAAACCGCCAGCGAACTCGTGAACCAAGGTGCTGTCCTGGTGGACATCCGTGCGGCAGACGAACACGCCCGCGAACGCATCGCCACGGCACGCCATGTGTCGATGGACCGCCTGCGAAGCGGCGGCCTGCCGCTCGATGGCGCGCCAGCCTTCATCTTCCATTGCCGCTCTGGCAACCGGACGCGGGTGAATGCGTCGGTGCTGGGGGCCTGCACGGCCTGTGATGCCTACGTGCTCGAAGGCGGGCTGGACGCCTGGAAAAAGGCGGGGCTGCCCGTCGTGGCCGACGCCTCGCAGCCGCTGGAGCTGCAGCGGCAGGTGCAGATTTCAGCGGGGTCCTTGATCGTGCTCGGGACCGTGCTCGGGGCCACGGTATCGCCCTGGTTCCATGCGCTCTCGGGCTTCGTTGGAGCGGGACTTGTTTTCGCCGGGGCCTCGGGGTTCTGCGGGCTGGCCCGCGTGCTGATGCGCATGCCCTGGAACCGCAACGCGCTGGCAGGATGAAGTTGCCACGGGCAGTGGCACTTCGCCCTGCCACGCTTTGTTTTCTTGTTTGACTGACCCAGGAGAAACCATGAAATTCAACGTCGGCGGCGTGGACCGCATCCTTCGCATCGTCATCGGCCTCGTCCTCATCGCGCTGGCCGCCACGGGCACCGTGGGCTGGTGGGGCTGGCTGGGCGTCATCCCGCTACTGACGGGGGTAGTACGCTTTTGCCCGCTGTACTCTCTTGTAGGAATGAACACTTGCCCGATGAAAGCAAGAAAGTAAGGAAGTTCGACATACACCGACTGTTTCTCTTGGGGCGGCACATTAGTGCATGCATTCCAAAGCGCAATGTAAGAGCTTTTGGTCCCACACGAAGCACTGTCCGGGTGCACGAGGTGCACTTACGCGGTTTCAGACAGAACCAACGAAAGAGGTCATCATGGACTGGCCGCTAAGAGCGTGTTCAAAGTCTTTTGAGCAAGAGCACCAAGAATGCCAAGTGGACGAACTGCAGGCTGGTGTTGAGCCATCGCTCGCAGTTCTTCCACAGCCTCCTGTTCTTGTCCAGCCAGGCAAAGCTGCGTTCCACGACCCAGCGCTTGGGCATCACCTTGAAAGTGTGAAGCTCGCTTCTCTTGGCGATCTGCACCGTCACATGCCCTCCCAGAATCTGCTGCACGCCTTGCGCGAACGGCCGACCGATGTAGCCTGCATCGCACAGCAGGCTTTGTAGCCGGCTCAACCGGGGCTTGCAGCGCTGTAGCGCCTGCAGTGCGCCTTTGCGGTCCGTCACCTCGGCCGTGCTCACCGCTATCGCATGCGGCAATCCCTGGGTGTCCACCGCGATGTGGCGCTTGATGCCCGAGACCTTCTTGCCTGCGTCATAGCCCTTCAAGCCCGCCGTGTCCGTGTTCTTCACGCTCTGCGCGTCCACGATCAAGAGCGTGCTGCAGGCGTTGCGCCCCAGTTTCTCGCGGGCCGCGCCAACCTGATTTTTTTAATGCCTGCTCCAGCAGGCTGCCACCCTCGCGTGGCTCGCTCCAGATGGCAAAGTACGAGTGCACGGTGCGCCATGGGCTGCTGCCGGTTTCAAAGACACCTAGTTAAGGTGGAAGATGAAACCGGAGGTGGTTCATGGGAACGAGAAGGCAATTCAGCCGAGAGTTCAAGCTTGAAGCAGTCAAGCTGGTGAAGGAGCGAGGTGTGGCGGTGGCGCAGGCTGCACGCGACCTCGATGTGCACGAGAACGTGCTGCGCAAGTGGATACGCGATGCGACGGTCGACCCGCAGCATGCATTCCCCGGGCAAGGGGTCATGAGGCCCGAGCAGGCGGAGCTGGAGCGCTTGAGGAAAGAGAATGCCAAGCTCAGGATGGAGCGCGACCTGCTGAAAAAAGCGGCGGCCTACTTTGCCAAGGAGTCGATGTGAAGTTCGGCTTCATGGCGAAACACCGAGGGACGTGGCCGTTGGCAATGATGTGCGAGGCGCTCGGTGTCTCGCGAAGCGGCTTCTACGCGTGGCTCAGCAGGCCCAGGAGCCAACGCAGCCTGGTCGACGAGGTGCTCGGCAGCCAGGTGCGCCAGAGCTTTCTGGGCAGCGACCGCACCTATGGCGCCCGGCGCGTGTGGCATGACGTGCTGGCACTGGGTCAACGATGCGGATTGCATCGCATTGAACGGCTCATGCGAGAACAGGCCCTGCGCGCGAGGCCACGACGTCGAGGCTTGCCGCAGGACCGAGGCCAGCGCAGCGCCATCGCCGACAACGTGTTGGACCGTCAGTTCCAGGCCGATGCGCCCAACCAGAAGTGGGTGGCCGACTTCACCTACATCTGGACGGCCGAGGGCTGGCTATATGCCGCTGCGGTGCTGGACCTGTACTCGCGTCGCATCGTTGGCTGGTCGATGCAGGACAGCATGACCTCGCAACTGGTGGCCGATGCGTTGATGATGGCCGTGTGGCGCCGGGGTAAGCCGGTGGCGTTGCTGCATCACTCGGACCAGGGCAGCCAAGGTGGATTCAACCGGTCGTCGCAACACCTTCAATCAAGGAGGTTTCTATGGGCCGACCTGCGGGTTGGATG
>NZ_JBWKPQ010000018.1:0-167442 GCF_059418345.1 Variovorax sp. GW821-FHT09B01
TACGACTTCGCCGACAGCCGGGCTGGCCAGCATGCGCAGAACTTCCTGGGCGGCTGGCGCGGCGCGCTGGTCTGTGATGACTACTCCGGCTACAAGGCCCTGCTGGCCAAGGGCGTTGTCGAAGCTGGCTGCCTGGCCCATGCGCGGCGCAAGTTCGTCGAGCTGCACACAGCCAACAAGAGCCAGATCGCCGAGGCCGGAATCCAGTACTTCACTCGGCTCTACGAGATCGAGCGTGAGGTGAAACACTTGGACCCCGATGAGCGGCGTCGGATACGCCAAGCGCGGGGTCGACCGATCGCCGAGGCGCTGCATGCCTGGATGATCGCGCAGCGGCTCAAGGTTCCAGAAGGTTCAGGGACAGCCAAAGCACTGAACTACAGCCTGAAGCGCTGGGCCGCGCTGACGCGCTACCTGGACGACGGCAACTTGCCTGCAGACAACAACTGGGTGGAGAACCAGATCCGGCCGATCGCCGTAGGCCGCAACAACTGGCTGTTCGCCGGAAGCCTTCGTGCCGGGCAGCGGTCCGCCGCCATCATGAGCCTCATCCAGACCGCCAAACTCAACGGCCACGACCCCTACGCCTACCTCAAGGACGTCATGACGCGATTGCCAACGCATCGGGCGCGCGACATAGCGGAACTCCTGCCACATCGCTGGGACGCGGCTTAGTCACGGCAAGGCGTAGTTGTGGTGACGGAGGCAACTCTCCGTCATGTTTGGGTTCGGAAGATCGTCCAGTCGTGAACGCAGTAACCGACGACCGGTGTAGAGGCGTGCTGTGACACGTCGGCCTCCACAGCGACTATCGCGATTCCTGGGATGTACTCGCCCTCGCCATCGAGGCGGTAATACATCTCGTCTCCGCCGTCGAAGTCGAGCTCCATAGTCGGTGACAGCAGCGACAGCATGTCACCGACCCGCACTCCTTCGTAGGCGCCAAGATAGCCCTCGAAGACGTAAATGCACCTGAGCACCCCACCGGGAGAGAACACTAGCCGGACGACGTCTGAACCAAAGAATATGGCGGTTTCCCCAGGGTCGCCAAAGTTCCGAAGAACAAGAGCTCCCTTGTTCTCTGCCAGCGCGGCCACGAGGTGAAAGCCCGGTACATGGTCCTTCCTGCTTGCACCATGCAGCAAGGATTCAACACTTGACAGCGATTGCCCAATCTCGAATCCCGCGGCAGATGTTCCGGGTACAAGTGGGGCGTGGAGATCAAGCATTTGCACGTATCAGACCGTTTGAGAGCGACCATTGTGCGACCGCTACCCACCCACGGCAGAAGACGTCAACATGACTTCTCGGGACGCTTACGTCACGGTGTCAGCCATGGAAGCGGACCGCTCGGGTGCTGGCAGGATCGACGGTCCATGGACTGGAGCGTGATCGGCGAGCACCGCATCCAACTGCGCCTGCAGATCCTCGGATACCTCTGGTGTGAGTTCGGCCGGCGGGTGCGGGTCGAAGCTGGAATGAGTCGCTTGGAGGAGGCCCCTCATCTGCGAGGTATCGGCTCTCGCTCACAGGTCAGGTAGAGCTTGAGGGGCCCTTCGACTCAATGCGAACGCTGCTTCTTTCCGTGGAAGCTGCGATGCGCGGTTCGCGCCGCATAGGCTGCCTTCGCTTGATCTACCGCAACTTGCGAAAGCAACTGGACCTTGCCGCAGTTATCGCACAGGTAGGCGCGCATCCACCAGAACACCTTCATCCATCTGCGCCGCTCGATGCGGCCGAGGTGGTCGACGCTGCACGTGCAAGGGGTGAAAACGGTCATGGGAGGACTGCGTGTAGTGGTTAACCCCACTGATTCTGGTGGGTTTCCGTGACGTTTGTCTCCACTTCGTTAAAACCTAGTCCTACAGTCTGTTTCGAAACCCCGAAGTCACATTGTGAGCTTCGGGTCTTATGGGCTGTGCGACTCGGAGGAAATCGTTCCGATGGATCTGCTTCGTCGGATCGAACGCGCCACTCGACGAGAGGCTGTTCTGCCTCAGTGCCCGGTCGGATATACGAAATCAAGTTCGATGGGTACCGGCTGCTGGGAAAGGTTGATGGCCACGCGCCTTCGCACGGATGCGACGAAGCGGTTTCGGTAGGTCGTAGCCAAGTTGGCAAGCTGCTCGGCAAGCATGAATCTTGAAAGGGACGTCTGTGCGCTGGACAAGCGAAGCAGGAACGACTTCGACTGCCCAAAGGATTGGGCGACGCGCGGGCGTTGAGACGCCCGCTTTGAACTGATCGTATTCGGTGCATTCGACCTTCTGGTCGAACGTCGGATCGGCAGCGCCGGCAGCCACTGGTTGAGCGCAAGATGGCGCTCGCAGCACTTCTCAAGAAGGCCCCCGAGTACTCTACGTTGGGCATTTTCCAGCCCACCCAGGCCAGCTGGTCCTCCCAAAGGCGGTAATTCTCTGGACGTTAGAGGGCCTCATGGCGAGCTCGAGTCCAGCATCCACCAGCCTAGCATGTGGTTGCAAGCTTGGGGAAGTTGAAACGCCAGGGCGCTTTGCGCGTGGAACGGTTTAATCGCTGAAATTGCGCTCTTGACCGGAGATCCACCTAAAGGCATCTTTCTTCAGGGCTTCGGCGAGCTGAAGCCGGGTCCTGTAGACGCCAGAGGAATTGATGGTGGACTTGACGTGATCGCCTCGCAGAATCTCTGCTCGAATCTCGCCATCAGCTTGCGGTCGCCCTTCATGTCCTCGGTCATCGGCGTGAAGGTCAGGCTCGGGCAGACGGCGTTGAAGCGCACGCCGTCCTTGCCGTGGTCCAGCGCGAGGGCCTTGGTGAAGTTGACGATCGCGCCCTTCGAGGCGTTGTAGAACCCGAGCGCTCAATCGCCGCCGAGCCCCGAGATCGAGCCGGTGTTGACGATGCAGCCGCGGCTCGCGATCAGGTGCGGCATCGCCGCGCGGCAGCCATGGAACACGCCGCCGATGTTCGTCGCCATGGTCCTGCCCCAGCCACCCAGTGGCGCCTCGGTCACGCTGCCCTCGACCGCAATGCCTGCGTTGTTGAACAGCACGTGCAGCGCGCCGAAGCGCTTGATTGTGGCGGCCACCAGAGCTTGCACCTGCTTGTACTTCGAGACGTCGGCGACCTTGACCAGCGTGCGCTCGGGCGGCAGGTCGGCAGCGACGCGCTCGAGCTTGGCCTTGGTGCCGCCGGCGAGCACGACGCTGGCGCCCTCCTGCGAGAAACGGCGGGCAGTGGCTTCGCCGATACCGGAACCGGCGCCCGTGACGATGACAACGCGATCGGTGAAACGTTGCATGCTGCTGCTCCTAGATGTTGAGGTGCAGGAGCTTGTGGCGGGCATAAGGCTAGGATGTCGGCCTACGGCGATTGCGCTGTCGGACGCTTGCCTGTCGGTTCTCAGTCCCGATATCTGCGTACGCTGAGTTCGCCGTCACTTTCTAACCGCGCAATGCGTACCTCAGACAGATCCGAGATCCCTTTTTCGCGCAGCTTGGACAGCAACTCCTCCACGGTGATCAATTCGCGGCGCAGCGTGCGCTGAAGGATCCTGCCGTGTTTGACCAGTGGCTCGGCCGGGGGTTCTAGAAGCCGAGAAACCGTCGGGGAATGGTAGCTGGCCCAGTCCAATGCGTAGTTCCATGCGATCAGCGTCGAGATGAGTACGAGCCCATCCCCAATCGTCTTGTAATCACCCTGCATGGCGTTGCTAGACGCGTCGGCGATCAAGACGACAAATAGTAGGTCCGCCACGCCCAGTGATCCAACTCCCCGTCGCAGCAAGAAGCGGAAAACGATCAAAAGAAACCAGTAAACAGCCGTTCCTCGCAACACCATTTCCGAGAGAGGTGTCTCGATTCGCAGCAGATCCAGAAGTGATTGCATGAGTTCAGCCAAGCGGACACAGCACTCTGATGGTCCGAACGACGGTGCGTTGTCCCGCCGCCGTCTTGTGTAGGCCGGCGTGACGGCAGTGAGCCGGAAGATGGAACTTCCATCGTGCCGGGGCACCGGTGTCAGACGAGGCCGCAAATGACGCCACGTCGCATTCTCGGGAGTTCCTTCACGATGAAGAATAGCGAGGCGTCCATCAAGCAATGAGTTCGCTCCATGCCTTCACGAACCTCGGGCCTTCTCGCATCCGAAAGCGCGGCAGGCCATACCGCGTTGTTGATCATCGACATGATCAACTGCTGGGACTTTCCCGACGCTGACAAGCTGCTTCCTGGCGCTGCATCGATCGCGCCACGCATCGCGGCACTGAAGGCTCGCTGTCGTCGCGACGGTGTGCCGGTGATCTATGCGAACGACAACCGCGGCCGCTGGCGATCTGATTTTCCGGCACTGGTGGAGGAGGCGCTGCGCCAGGGCGGCCTTGGCTCAAAGATCGCTGCCGCTCTGAAGCCCGAGGCGGACGACTACTTTGTGCTGAAGCCCAAGCAGTCAGCATTCTTTGGCACTCCGCTGGAATTGCTGCTGCAGCATTTGAAGGCGCACCGTCTGATCCTGACGGGCGTCGCGAGCGATCAGTGCGTGCTCGTCACTGCGACCGAGGCTGGCATGCGCGATCTCGCAGTGGTGGTCCCCCGCGACTGCGTGGCGTCCCAATCGAGGATGCGAAACATGCTGGTGCTCCGCCAACTTGAAGAGTTTCAGAAGTTACCAACCACACCCAGCACGCGGCTGCGCTTGATCTCTGGTCCGCGCCGCGCTTGACGACACAGGCGCGACTGAGGCGGCCTGCACTACGGTCGCATGAAATGGCGATTTTCAGGAGGCAGCGAGGCTGCCCGTCACATTGCAGCGCTGCCATCCGGCGATCGTTGTTCGCTGCGCGTGCCAGGATTAGTCCATGCTGCGGCGTCGCCACCTTGCCGTCACCGTCGTTCAACCTGCTGCGGGCGCTTTCGGCCGGAGACTGGTGGAGTTCCTGTCAGGGGCCAGTGGAGCCCAATGAACGGACAACTCCATCCGGAAAAGGACTGCAGTGCTGCCATGGCGGCCGGCTTGCTCCGTTTGTAAGGAATGGTCGAAGAATCGAACGTCGGGCCGCGCGAGGACGAGATGGTTGTGCCTGCCGCAAAGAGGACATCGGCATGTTCGGATTCGGCTTCGGTTTAGCGAAGTAGCAGGGGGGCCAAGGCGCCGCGGCCCTCTAGAGTGCCTGCATCGGTACGCGCCGCCGTCCGACAGGCCGGTCCTGCGCGAGATCGCAACTTTGGCGCGTTCCCGTTATCGTTAAAAAGGAAGTGGCCATGAGACTCGAACAAGCCAGAAACGATGAGCGCGACAACCGGCGGATCTTTCGCTGGGGCGTTGGCGCGGTGATCGTGGTGGTACTGCTGGTGGTGGCCTACAACGTCATGTCGCACCGCCGCAATGACGCCCCACCAACGGGCGCACAGGGCATGACCCAGCCTGCGCCGCAATCGGCGCCGACGAGTCCGAGTGGCGGCGGTGCGGCGGGTGTCGGTGGCGTGACCGGCAATGGCGGTGGCGGCGGGCAGGGACAGACCAGTACGCAATGAATCCCGCCCTATCCCGGCCGACGCCTGCCTCCGGACCCTGTGTGAGACCATCACTCCAGACGATTGGGTAGAGCCGCATCGTGCTGGGATCACGCCGCGAGCAGCGGCATCCACTGCATCGCCGCCGCGCCGATCGCGGTCTGCGCGCTCACGCAATGCCACAGCGGCTGCGTGTTGTCGATCGTCGCGCGCGCATCGGTGCGCAGCCGTCCGCGCCACGAGCGCGCGAGCACATAGCCCCCCATCAGCAGCAGCACCGCGAGGTGGAAGCCCTGGTAGCCCAGCAGCATCGCCACGCTCGCGCTCCAGGCCTGCGCGCGCGGATCGAGGCCGGCGCCCGCATGGCTCCAGAGGTCGACCCCGTAGCCCGCGGCCGCGCAGGCCATCGCGAGCGCGACCAGCCAGCGCAGGCCGCGCTGCCGCGCCGCGTCGTCGTGGCGCAGGCCGCGCGCCGCGAAGGCCAGTGCAAGCGAGCCCGCGAGCATCAGCAGCACGGCCGCGGCGGGCCAGCGCAGTGCCGGCAGCGCGGCACCGGGTGGCGGGCAGACCTCGGCCGCCATCGACACATGCACGTGCGCCCACAACAGCGAGGCGAAGATGCTCATGTCGACCGCGACCAGCACCACCATGCCCCACCATGAATGCGAGGCCCGGCCGATCGCGCCGACCGGCAGCCGTCGGCCATGCCCCACGTCGGCCGTGGACACGGGCGGCGGGCTGTCCGATCCCCAGAGCCAGAACACGATGGCGGCCACCGCGAGCACGCCGCACAGCCCGGCGAGCAGCACCTGCTCGACCGTCAGCAGCAGGAAGAAGCCGGCCGTGCCCGCGGCCGCCACCAGCGGCGACCAGCCGTCGGTGGGCAGGCGCAGCAGGTGCAGCGGCCGTGCGTCGCGCGGGCTCGTGACCAGCGTCTCGCGGCCGCCGAAGACCGTGCCCGGCAGCCAGTGGCGGCCTTCCTCGACCTCGCGCGCCAGCGTGGGACGGCGCCACAGCGGATAGCGCGAGGCGATCTCGGGAATGCTGCGCACCGCGTACTCGCGCGCGGGCAGCCATTCGAGCGTGCCGGCGTTCCAGGGGTTGCCGTGTTCGCGCTCGGGCTTGCGCAGCGTGCGCGCCACGTCGACGACGAACAGCAGCACGCCCGCGGCGAACACGAAGGCGCCGATGGTCGACAGCAGGTTGAGCCCGTTCCAGCCGAGGTCGCCCGGGTAGGTGTAGACGCGCCGCGGCATGCCCATCAGCCCCGCGATGTGCATCGGGAAGAAGGCGAGGTTGAAGCCGCCGAACATCAGGCCGAAGACCCAGCGCCCGCAGCGTTCCGAGAGCCGGTGGCCGTTGAACAGCGGTGCCCAGTGATAGAGGCCCGCGAACACCGGGAACACCATGCCGCCGATCAGCACGTAGTGCAGGTGCGCGACGATGAAGTAGCTGTCGTGTGCCTGCCAGTCGAAGGGCAGCACCGCCACCATCACGCCGGTGAGCCCGCCCAGCACGAAGATGAAGTGGAAGCCCAGCAGGAACAGGGTGGGCGTGTCGAGCCGGATGCGGCCGCTCCAGAAGGTGGCGATCCACGAGAACACCTGCAGCCCGCTGGGCAGCGCCACCGCGAAGCTCGCGGCCGACACCAGCCGCAGCGACCAGGTGCCCAGGCCGGCCGTGAACATGTGGTGCACCCACAGCAGGAAGCTCAGGGCGCCCACGGCCATCAGCGCGATCACCACCGCGCGGTGGCCCACCAGCGGCGTGCCCGCGAGCGTGGCGGCCATCATCGAGACCAGGCCGGCGGCCGGCAGGAAGATGATGTAGACCTCGGGGTGGCCGAAGAACCAGAACAGGTGCTGCCACAGCACGGGATCGCCGCCGCGCGCGGCGATGAAGAAGGGCCAGTCGAAGGCGCGCTCCATCTCGAGCAGCAGCGTGGCCGCGATGACGGCCGGGAACGCGAACACGATCATCAGCGCGCTGACCAGCATCGCCCACGCGAAGATCGGCATGCGCGCGAGCGTCATGCCCGGCGCGCGCGTGAACAGGATGCCGATGATCAGCTCGATCGCGCCCGCGATCGCCGAGATCTCGATGAAGCCGATGCCTAGCAGCCACCAGTCCGCGCCGCGCCCCGGCGAGAACTCCTTGCCCGTGAGCGGCGGGTACATGAACCAGCCGCCGTCGGGCGCCTCGCCGAAGAAAAGCGTGCCGAAGAACACCAGGCCGCCGATCGCATAGGCCCAGAAGGCATAGGCCGACAGGCGCGGAAAGGGCAGGTCGCGCGCGCCCAGCATGCCCGGCAGCAGGTAGACCGCGATCGCCTCGACGATCGGCACCGCGAACAGGAACATCATCACCGTGCCGTGCATGGTGAAGAGCTGGTTGTAGGTCCTGGGGTCGACCAGGTCGTTGTCGGGCACGGCGAGCTGCGCGCGCATCACCAGCGCGAGCACGCCGGCGAGCACGAAGAACAGCATCGCGGTCGCGATGTAGAACACGCCGATCTGCGTGTTGTTGACGGCCGAGAGCCGGCGCCAGCCCGAGGGCGGGCGCCAGGCGCGCTCGAGGGCGTCGCGCCCGGCATCGGGTTGCGGCGCGTTGGCCGCCGGGTCCAGGGGGGTGTTCATGGCGGTGCTCATCGCAGCTGCGCGAGCCAGCGCGCGATCGATTGCAGCGTGGGCTCGTCGAGCCGTTCGTGCGAGGAGGGCATGCGCGCGCCGGGTTTGGCCTGCTGCGTGTGCGCGACCCAGGCCGCGAGCTGGTGGGGCGTGTTGGGCATGGTGCCGGCGCCGAGGTAGAGCCGGCTGCCGACGTGCGTGAGGTCGGGGCCGAGCCGGCTCTCCTCGCTCACGCCGCGCACCGTGTGGCAGGCGTTGCAGCGGTTCGCGAGGAAGGCGTCGCGCCCGCGCGCCAGATCGGGCGCGAGGGTGGCGCTCGCGGGCCGCGCCTGCGCCGCGAGCCAGGCATCGAAGGCCGCGGGTTCCTCGGCCACCACGTGCAGCGCCATGCGCGCATGCTGATCGCCGCAGTACTCGGCGCACTGGCCGCGCCAGGCGCCGGGCCGGTCGGCCTGCAGCAGCAGGTGCTGCACGCGGCCCGGCAGCATGTCCATCTTGCCGCCGAGCGCGGGCACCCAGAAGCTGTGGATCACGTCGGCGCTCGTGAGGCCGAAGTACACCGGCCGGCCCGCGGGAATGCGCACCTCGTTCGCGGTGCGGATCTCGGCGCCGCTGGCCGGGTCGCGGTAGCGCACCTCCCACCACCACATGTGGCCTGTGATGCCGATCACCAGCGCATCGGCCGGCGGCACCGGGCGCCACGCGGGGCGATGGCGCTCGCCATAGAAGAACAATGCGACCAGCACCACGGCCGGAAACGCGAGGCCGCCGCCATAGAGCCACCAGCGGGCCTGCGCGCGCGGCATCGCGCGCGGCGTGTTCCGGTGCGCGCGCCGCACCGCGAGCGCGAGCAGCGCCATCACGAGCACGAAGATCGCGGCGGCGCCGCCGATCAGCACCCAGCTGACCTCGAGCAGCATGTCGGCCATCGGTCCCGCGGCATCGAAGGCCGAAGGCGAGGGTGGCGTGGCGGCGGGCCGGCTCATTCGAGCGCCAGCAGGTAGGCCGCCATGTCGCGCGCGTCGCGCGGCGACACGCCCATCGACGGCATCGCGGTGCCGGGCACCAGCGCGGCCGGTGCCTCGATCCAGCGCGCGAGCGTCTCGGGCCGGTTCGGCAGGTGGCCCGCGATATAGCTGCGGCGGCCGAAGGCATCGAGCGGCGGCGCGAGGCTGGCGCGCGCCGCCGGCACCTTCGGGATCGCATGGCAGCTGCCGCACTGGTATTGCGCGAGCAGTTCGCGCCCACGCGCCAGTTGCGCCGCGGGCGCATCGCCGTACGGAAGCGGCGCGGGCCCGAACGCGGGCAGGCCGCGAGCCGAGAGTTCGCAGCCGCCCGCGAGCCCGATGGCCGCCACCGAAAGCGCGGCCAACGCGGCGCGGCCGTGGCGTGCGCGAAGCGGCGGGCGAGCGTGCGGCGCGAGGGGCATGGCCGATTCTTGCGGTGTCGGACGCGGTTTGCGCCGACAGGGCGGCCCGCACCCGCGTCGGACAATGCCGCCACATGAATGCGCCCAAGACCGTCGCGCTGACCCTGGCCGCGCTGGCCGGCGGCGCCGCCATCGGCGCGGCGGTGATGGTGTGGGGCGGCGTCTACGACGTGGCCTCGAACGTGCAGCACACCCAGCCCGTGTATTCGCTGCTCGAGACCGCGATGCGCCAGTCGGTGCGCTGGCGCGCGCGCGGCATCGAGGCGCCGCCGCTGGGCGACGCGCGGCAGCTCGCGCAGGGCGCCGCCTGCTATCGCGCGCGCTGCGTGCAGTGCCACGGCGCGCCGGGCGTGGCGCAGGACGACATCGGCAAGAGCATGCAGCCGCTGCCCGGCCCGCTGGTCGATGCGCGCCAGCGCTGGAGTGCGCGCGAGCTCTACTGGCTCACGCGCAACGGCATCAAGATGAGCGGCATGCCGGCGTGGGAATACCGGCTCTCGGACCAGGAGTTGTGGGCCGTGGTGGCCTTCGTCGAGCGGCTGCCCGACATGACGCCGCAGGCCTATGCGCAGGCCACGGCCTTCGAGCCCGTGCCCGGCACGCCGCGCACCGGGGCGACTGGCGCCGCGATCGGCTGCAACGCGCTGGCCGCGCAGCCCGCCACGCGGCCCGGCGATGCATTGCGCGGCCGCACCGCGCTGACGCAGTACGCCTGCAACGCCTGCCATGCGATCCCCGGCGTGACCAGCTCGCATCCCAACGTCGGCACGCCGCTGGCCGGCATCGGCGGGCGCGGCCTGATCGCGGGCCGGCTCGCCAACACGCCCGAGAACATGGTGCGATGGCTGCGTCACACGCGCGAAGTCGATCCGCTCACGGCCATGCCCGAGATGGGCGTGACCGAGCAGGACGCGCGCGACATCGCGGCCTACCTGGGTACATTGAAGTGAGTCTGCTACGCCAACGAATTCTGACGTCGGGGAATGTGTCGGAATCCGGGCCTGAGTAGCGCGCTCCGCAAGGTGTCTTAGCGGCTAAGGCAGGAATTCCCTCTCGCCTCGGTTGTCGCGAGGTCGCTTGGCAGGCTGACTATGCTCGGACTTGCGAGCCTTTGGTCCGGCCGCTTCCAACCCCATATGGTTCGGATCGGCCCTCCGATCCCTGCCGAGTCTTTGCCACGGCTCTTCCAATCCATGGTTCTTGGCAACCTTAGTGGCGCCGCGCGCAGTGTCGGCCCCGGTCTCTACATCGTGAGCAAAATTGCAGAGGCTCACGGCGGACGTGTCACCGTAACGTCGGACAGCGAAGCAAGGAAGGCGTTCACTTTAATCTTTCCCATAGAGGGACTTGGTCATTGCACCTGAACGGCACAGGATACCCTGCCAGGGTGACGCCTGATGGACGGAGAAGAACGTCGCGCATGCACTCTTTACTCCAAAAGACCCGGCTTGGCATTAATGTCACTCGACCCAGTTCGAGCAGGACTGGCTTGCCAATCAGCCAAGGCAAGCCAACTCATGAACTCGGCGATGGGGTACGGATTCCAAGGGCAAGGTCACTCGAGTGAAGTCTCTGCTCCTCAACACGGGTCCCGAAAGGGATGGGCATCATGACCAAACCGGAAGAGGCATCGGCTTCAGCAGACAATTTTCTTAGAACGGAAATGGCGCTGACTGTAGCTTTAAAGGCAATTATTAAGACCCAACCCCAGCCCGCTCTGTTGGCGCAAGAGTTGGAGCAGCAGCGGCAGTTTTCACAGGCACATTTGAGGCAACCCCCGTTTCAGATAAGGCCTTGGTGGGCTTTGAGCTCACCTGGGCCCTGATCCTTCATCAGGACCCGGCTCAGGAGGTAAGGCTCGTCACGACGGCCTGAACTTAGGGATGTTCTGAGAGCGCGCTAACCACGAGGCCGGCGGCATGTCTCTGTTGGGTGCCCGGCACAGGAGTCGGACTCCCCTGCGCATGTAGTCGTTGTGTTTAGAACAAGAAGTTGTAGATGTCCTACGAAGCGGCCCGAGAGCACGAGCTTCAGTTTCAGTTTGAATAATCATCGACCTTTTAATGCGATAAGGTGATATAATATTCCCCATGGCCACGGCAGCTTGCGCTGACTCGTCATTTCAAAGGTTGTATCGGGGCGGCGACATCCCGTAACTGCCAAGGTTGCGACCTTCGTCGCCCGGTTGGTCTGTTGAGCTGCAGCCAGCATCCCCCGATGCTCAGCGCAGGTGTCTTCTTACCTGCGATCACGATTGAAATAGATTCCTTCTCTCGCCATTTCCATTGGTAGGCTCGTCGTCTCGCCCGCGACACACACCAACGACTGCGGCCGCTTTCGCGCTTCTTTCTCGATCCATCGTTTCAAAGGAAACGGTAACTCGCACCGGGTGTTCCACTTTGATAAGGCTTTCGCTTCGCGCGAAGCTGCCCAAATTTTTGCGGTCACACAAGGCTGGCTGCGCGCGTGCATACAACCTGTTCTTGCGTGTTGATGGTCTGCTGTCGCAGATTGCCTTCGCGTTTGCCAGTTAGGCGTCTACTCGGCAGAAGCCGTGTCGGCTGCAGCGCGCGAGACAACGGTCCGTCGCGGCAGCCTCGCCTGCGCCGAGAACGAAGCGACGTGCTTGTCGGTGTCGCCACGCTTTTCTCGTCTTTCGCGCGTTTCGCGTCGATGACTTTTGCCGGGCAGGCTCGTAGCGCGATCGCGCCATCCACACGCTTTTGTTCCACCGGTGCGCCATTCGGTGCGTACCTTTATCCAGAAAGGCTTATTCAATGAGCAAAAAAATCTTCGTAGGCAACCTGCCTTTTTCCGTCACCAATTCCAGCCTTGAAAGCAACTTTGCTGAATTTGGCAGCGTCTTGTCGGCCAAGGTAATGATGGACCGTGAGACCGGCCGTTCCAAGGGCTTTGGCTTTGTGGAAATGACGTCGGCGGAATTCGCCCAGGCCGCCATCACTGGCTTGAACGGTATGTCCGTTGATGGACGCTCCATTGTCGTGAGCCTGGCGCGCCCGCGCGAAGCGGGTAATGGCGCGGGTAGTTACAGTGCGGCAGGCAACAGCGCGAGCAACCGGGCCGACATTGGGTACGGCAATGGCGGCTTCGGTGGCGGTCGTTACTGAGCACAGGACATCTCCCTGAAAAAGACCGGCTCTGATAGCCGGTTTTTTTGTGCCTAGATACCTTATGAAGACCATCGAGCGGAACGCGATTCTCTGAGTCGATCTTCGTTTTCGATGCTTCGCTTGATAGGGCCCCGCCGTGAACGTGCGCGACGATTTCTGGATGAGCGTCGACAGTGAAGCGCCATTGGAAACCGGGACTGGCTGTTTCTCCGTGGAGGTAGCGGCGAACGGGTTGGTTTGACTGACAGGGACAGGGTGGGGTGCACGGCGGCACCCTAGTAGCCTTCTTCATGACGATCGAGATGAGCGTGGCGCTGCGGAATGCCGGCAGTACCCAAATCGAGACGAGTATGGGTACGACGCCGAAAATGCAAATCCGCACCGGCGCACTGCCGGCCAACTATGCGCGACTGACACCGTTACGCTCCTCGCAGAATTTACCCCGGCGTCCGGTCGGGCGAGCCAGGCCGCCGGTGTCCCAATGTTCAGCGACGGGCGAGAGCGTGGGCGGGGTAGCGCGCAAATTTTGCTACTTCGACGACCCTTGACGGTGGGTTGTATGGTCACGCTCGGCGAGCCGCGGCACGGGAGTACGGCAACTCGGAGCTCGGCCGTGCCCACGACGTCGATCTTTAGCCGCACCGATCGCATCAGTGGCTTGATGATCGCGCATGAAGGCGAGCGATGCCTCGATTTGCGAAAGTACTGAGGTCCATGGAGTTCCTCAGCCATGCGCAGAAAACCGCCTCGTCCGAGTTTTCTGAGAGCCCTTACCGCGTTGCACAACTGGTCTCAGTGCAACCTAGGCTCTCGGTCCAGGACTGCAGTGCATGGGGATTGTGCAAGGCAATGAGCCTGCGATCGAACGCCGTCTTCTTTGAATCGTCTGCCATAAGGATCGCTTGGAGGTTGTTCGGTCACCGCCTCAGCCATCGGCGAAGGGGGCAACGAGAACGCGGATTGGTGCGCTGCCGTACAGACACCGGCCATCCTGGCGCAGAATGATGCGAACTTTGGAAGCGCTCCGCCATGGCATCGTCGCCGCGTTCGTCTTCACTGGAGGCGGCTGTCCCCCGCAACGGCCTGCTCGAGGCCATTCCCGCCGAGGTCATGGCCCGGATGGAACCCTTTCTCGAACGCGTGCCGTTGCGGCTTGGAGAGGTGCTCTACGAATCCGGTGTCGTGCAGCAGCATGTCTTCTTCCCGATCGACTGCATCATCTCGCTGCTCTACGTGCTGGAGAACGGGCAGTCGGCCGAGATCGCCGTCGTCGGCCTCGAAGGCATGGTGGGCGTGTCGCTGCTGATGGGCGGCGGCAGCACGCCCAACCGCGCGGTGGTGCAGAGCGCGGGCCACGCCCTGCGGCTGGGCGCGAGCCACGTCCGGGCGCTGACGGAGCAGGGCGGTCCGCTGCTTCACCTGCTGCTGCGCTACACGCAGTCGCTGATCACGCAGATGTCGCAAACGGCGGTGTGCAACCGTCACCATTCGCTCGAGCAGCAACTGTGCCGCTGGCTGCTGCTGAGCCTCGACCGCCTGCCCGGCAACGAGCTGGTGATGACCCAGGAGCTGATCGCCAACATGCTCGGCGTGCGGCGCGAGGGCGTCACCGAAGCGGCCGGCAAGCTGCAGCGCCTGAAGCTGATCCGATACGCGCGGGGTCGCATCACGGTGCTCGACCGCCCGGGCCTCGAGCAGCAGGTGTGCGAGTGCTACGAGGTCGTGAAGCGCGAGACCGATCGCCTGTTGCCGCGCCACCTGGCGACCTGAGCGCGCGGACGCGCACCGTTCCCATGTACGCCTTCGCACAGACGCGGTGGCCCCCCTCGGACAGAATGCGCTCGCTCGCGCATTCCCGCGCGGCGCTTCGCTACAGGCGGCTCAGTGACATCAGACCCGACCCGCCCCGTGCTCAATCGCCTGCTCGAGGCGCTCCCGCCGAGCGACAGGGCGCACCTGCTCGAGCGCTGCGACAGCGTGCCGCTCGCGCCGGCCCAGGTCCTCTACGAGCCGGGCGACGTCATCGATCACATCCATTTCCCCACCAGTGCCTTCGTCTCGCTGGTGTCCACCGCCGACGGCCACGATGGCCTGCAGGCGGGCATGGTGGGCAACGAGGGCGCGCTGGGCTGGGAGCTGTCGCTGGGCGTGCAGCGCGCGCCGCTGCGTGCGCTGGTGCAGGGCCCGGGCATGGCGTGGCGCCTGACGGCGCATGCCTTCGCGAGGGAGCTGTCGCGCAGCCCGCCGCTCGCGCGCGTGCTGCATCGCTACGTGTGCGTGCTGCTGACCGAGTTCGGCCGCTCGGGCCTGTGCCACCGCTTCCATGCGATCGAGGAGCGGCTCGCGCGCTGGCTGCTGACCACGCAGGATTGCGCGCATTCCACGCAACTCGCGCTGACCCATGAAGTGCTGGGCCACATGCTGGGCGTGCGCAGGGTCGGCATCACCAATGCCGCCACCGCGCTGCATGCGCGGCACCTGATCGACTACCGGCGCGGCGTCATCACGATCACGAACCGCGCGGGCCTGGAGCAGGCCGCGTGCGATTGCTACCGGGCCAACCGGCGCAGCTATGCGGAACTGATCCCCTGAAGGCTCGCGCCGCTAGCCCGTGCTGCGCAGATCGTGCTCCCGCAGCATCACGGGCGGCGTCGATCCCTGCGCCAGCCGGCGCCGCACGGCGGCATCGATCTCCTCGGCATGCGATGCATAGGTCTCGAGCGGATCGGCGTTGTCCCCGGTGCGGAAGTGGTAGTGCAGGGTCGTCTTGCCGATGCTGGCGCCCACGGAGTGGCCGTCGACCGTCACGAAGAAGCGGACCGCGTTCGAGGCATCGTGGAAGAAAGGGGCGTCAGGCATCGCGCCGGCTCCCATGGGAAGCGGGCGCGACCCGCGCAATGTGAGAAGAGGACGGGACAGCTGTGTCATGGCGAGCCTTCGAGGTGACGGGGAACGAGCGCATCCGGGCCGCGCGCCGTGCCGTCACCGGACGAACCCCGAGGGGCCACAGGCCCGCTCTTTTTCGGCCGCGATCGCCGACAGCCCCGCCGCCGTGATCTGGTGCACGCGCACGGCATACATGTCCGGTATCCGCTTCTCGGACCGGAGCTGGCCCGTGATCTCGATCATTCCGGCCCCGACCAGTCGCTTGGCCGCGGCGATATCGGCCGACAGGGCCAGTGTTCGGGGCGGCATCATGCGGCCGAGGCGAACCAGCAGCTGGATGTCCATCTCGTCGCCTTTGGACAGCTTCTCTCGCGCCGGCGGCCGCGGCTGCGGCCACCCGTGGGTCTGGGTCGTCGACATGCTCATTCCTTGTGGTCGCCGGTCTGCAGCAGCTTGCGTTCGAGTTGCAGTTCCAGCGCCTCGACCATGCCGTAGGCCTCCATGTACTTCTCGCTGGCGCCCACGGCGCGCCAGGCGTCGCGCTTTTCTTCCTCCTGCGCGATGCGCAGTTCGAGTGCGGCGATGTCGTGGGCCAATGTCATGGAGGTTTCCGGGCAGGTGGGACTCCAGCGTGCGCCGGCGATGCGCGCCTGTCCGTTCGCTGGCGCACCGAACTGCCGGTGGGCGCATGTTTTTTCCTGCAGCCCCCGACGCAGGCCTTCCGTGCGCAGGTAGCGGTGCAGCGCTTCAAGATCGACAGAGCACTCCAGCACCACCTGTTGAAGGCGATAGACGCTGGCCGCCGACGCCTCAACCGATCCTGTGCGAACGGCAGAACGCAACCGGACACTTAGTGCTTGCAGCAGGTCCATGCTGTTCTGGAATGCTTCGCCGCCTGAGGATGCGGGAGCCCTTGAGGAGGCTCGCGAGAATGCGCCGAACGAGGGAATGGGGGCGGTATGGATCATGGGATGCCGGGCCGAAGTGCTACGCGCGCGATATCCGCTTTTAGGCCGATGGGCATGCAGTGTCAGTGCGCTGGAGCGCATAACGTATCCGGGCCCTTATAAATGTGCCTCGATCACCCAGAGCGCGACCAGCACGGCGGTGTAAAGGACAACCGCAAGGACTAGCGCCGCGGAAAGCGAACTCATCTCGGCTTCGATCGGCGTGAGAACTGACGGGGATGGGGGATGGCGGGGAGGGGAGGGAGGGGAGGGAGGGGAATTCTCATGGAATTGCTTCTGTGTGAAGCCATCGCACCGGACGACGTGCATAGATCAAGTCGGCGATTTCGCATGGAGCGGAAGCCGGACCGAGAACTCGCTGCCACGTCCCTTGCCGTCGCAGCGAACCTCGACGAATCCGCCATGGGCGTGGACCAAGTCGCGACCCAAGGACAATCCCACGCCGAAGCCGCCTCCCGACCGGCTGTGATTCTCCTGCGTGAAGAGTTCGAAGATCACTGGCAGCAGCGCGGGATCAATGCCGATTCCCGTGTCCTGCACCTTCACCACGGCATGGTCGATCTCGACCGTGCACTGAATCCAGATCTGACCCGCTTCGGGCGTGCACTTGATGGCGTCGTGGAGCAGGTTGAAGAGGATTTGGTGAATCCGTTGCCGATCCGCGACGATCGCGACCGACGCGGGTATCAACCTTGTCTGACTAGCCAAATTTGACTACCCGGAAGCCCAGCCGCCTCTATGGCGAAAGCGCATGCCGCGAGTTTTCACCAAGCATCGTTGGCCCCCTCGGCCGCCGGGCGAGCAGGCAGCCCCGACGAGGATGCAGTAGGTATGGAAAAAGCCCGCGCAAGGCGGGCTTTTGAATGTGGTCGTGAACTCTTACGCGGTCCACGCTACGGCAAATTCTTTTGCATGAAGTCATTTTTGTTTTTCTCGTCGTGATGACTTCGACGCGCTGGTATGAGATTCAGCTTGCCTGGCTAGGCGAGCGCTCAGGAGATCTGAGTGCTATGTCGATTCTAACATTGGCCTGCTGTCCGCAGTCGTCGTCGGCCAGGAAGAGATGTGCGGAAGCGTCAAAATTCGGATTCGTGGCACGGGGGGTATGAAGCGTCTTCGAGCGCTGTCGCCGGTCACCGGCACGAGAAAATGCCAGGCAAGCAATACCGCCGTCGATGAACGAGCTGATTGAGTATTAGCGAGGGTTTCCCCAGGCCAAGTGCGTTCCTTCAGACCAATTGAACCGACACGAGGAATTGCAGTTTCGGGCGCCACAATCTTGTTTGTACCTTACTTTTCTTGCAGTTTTCCATCGATAAATATGACTTCAAGTCGTTGCGAGATGCGTAAATGAAAAGAGCCCTGGCTCCCAGTCGATTCACGTTTCGCCAAGAAAAGAGCGCGGACTGCGTCGGGAGAAATGCGCTGCCGGCAAAAAAACAAGTCACATTGGAAGTTGTTTTGAAAATTCGGATTGCTGGCACATTTTCCGTCATACCGGCTGCAAGGACAAAAATGGCTTGGCGCGGGCTCTAAGGGCCGCACTGTGTTCGATGACTGGGGGCTGATGATGTGGAACGTAATGTCGCGCGACAGCGATGCCGTGAAGCATGGTTCGTGAATGCGATCGAAGTCCATCGACCACGCTGACCGCAGCTGATCTCCAGCGGGTGGTGGCCCGGTAGCGGTCTTTCCACCACAGCGCAGCAAGCCCACCGCCTACGGTGTGTGGCAGGCCCCGGCCGCCCACTGCGTGGCCTTAGCCCCTTTTCCCCGTCAGGCCCCATGCTTCATACTGCCCCAAGCGCACCTCCCTCCTTTCTGCTGCTGCTTGAGGGCCGCGCGATGGCCGAAGTCGCAGCCACCTTCGCTTGCTGGCCGCTACTGCAGATGGCGCCGCGCGGCGACGGCCATCCCGTACTCGTGCTCCCCGGCCTGGGCTCCGATGACAACGCCACCCATCTTCTGCGCCATTACCTCGGTTCGCGCGGCTATGACGCCCACGGCTGGAAGCAGGGGACGAATTGGGGCATCCGGCCCGGTCTGGAAGCCCGGCTCGAAGAACGCCTTGACTATCTCGCGGCCACATCGAAGGGGAGTGTCAGCGTGATTGGCTGGAGCCTGGGCGGCGTGTACGCGCGGACGCTGGCAGTCCGCCGGCCCTCGGCGGTGCGATGCGTGATTACTCTGGGCGCGCCACTAAACGGGAGCGCAGCGAAGCGATCGTTGTCCGTACCCACGACTTCGATTTTCAGTCGAACCGATGGCATCGTATCCTGGCGATCGAGCATGCAGTCGCGCGAGGCTGCGACCAGCGAAAACATCGAGGTCCATGCGAGCCACTTGGGCCTCGGCAGTCATCCGTCGGTGCTCTATGCGATCGCAAACCGCCTTGCCCAGGGGCCCGGTGAATGGCGGCGATTCGTCGCACCGCGCCAACTGGCCGAACACTTTCCCGATCCGCACCGGCCCTGAAGCGAAAGCGTGGGCGCGGGTGCCGGAAGGCGCGTCCGCGAACCTGGCCAGATGGACGTTGCATGCCGTCGACAAACGTCGCAACACAGGACGTCGGCGCAGGCTGCTGACCGCTCCATGATGGATGCCCCACGTAGTGCCGGGCTCATGTCCGACGAACTGCCGCCGTCGCTTCCATAATTTAGCGGCCTCTCACTGCGGTTGTGCGTGCGAGCTAGAGCACTCTCAGCCAAGGATCACGATGACCGATCCCACGAACGAGCCCGCGTCCGCGCGGCGGGCGCCTTCGCGCCAGCTCCTGAGCTTGCGGATCAATGGCGCGCCGCAGGCGCTCGAGGTCGAGGCCTGGGTCAGCCTGCTCGATCTGCTGCGCGACCGGCGCGGAGTGACTGGCAAGGCCCTCGGCCGCACGTGTCAGAGGAACATTTTTCGTTACGCTCCCCTTTGAGGTGATGGTCAATATATTTGCGCAGCATCTTGAACTTGGCATCGAACTTCGCGTTGATCTCCTCGGCGTTCTGGATCTGGGCGATCAAGTCCTTGGCGCTGGCGCGCTCGACCTCGGCCCCTTCGAGCCGACGATTTGATCATAGGCCGCGAAGAGCGTCTTCACGTTCTTGTGATCCGCGCCGAGCAGGGTGCAAGCATCCGACTCGGCGCGCTGGGTGGTCATGAGAATTTTCTTTGCAGTTTGTGGGAGCCGTGACATTCAGCTCGAGCCTGCTGATCCGGCATGGGTCAGTCGACGCCGTTTTCCGGCTCCGTAGACGCGATCAGGAGCTTACGCGCCGCCGAGAGAGTCGCCGGATTTGGAGTGCGAATACTCTACGGCGGGTTTCCCTCTCGCACAGCCGACGTGCTGAGGCTCGCATACAAAGCCCGGAATTGCGCCATCTTCAGCAGCTGCAATGAAGCCCACGCTCGGGTCTGAGGCCACAACAACCGCCTAGTACGACAGAACGGCCCGTTTCACGACAGCTGACACGCAGCCCCAACGGGCGTGAACGTCACGCGAGGACACTTGCGAGACCGAGGCGACCGCAGGGCGGGCCCGCACGTTACTCGGCGCGCTACGCCCTGATCGGACTCCGGCACTTCATGCCCACGTACCTATAGCGACCGCTCCGGGCTTCGATGCAGTTCGGCTGCGCGCTGTGCACCAAATCTAGCAGCTCCTTCCTTTGTGCGGCCGCGAGCAGGCGGCCACGGCTGCATTCTTTCGGATGCATGCACGGACTTTTGAACTACCCCTTGCACCTGCGAACGAAAAACCGCACAATCCAAAAAAAACGAAGCCTCATTCATTTTGATAGGAGACAAATGCTAGTTCTTCGAGATCAACTTCGCGCGCACCGGCGCCCTGCTTGGCTGCGAGCCACGATCGCCATTGCCTGTGGCAGCGTGCATCTTTACGCCAGTGCGCAGTCAGAAGCATCACCGGCTGTGCCCGCCGCCGAGTCCGTTACCCCCAAATCAATTGAATCGATCAGCGTCACCGCGCAGCGGCGAAGGGAGCCTGCAAGAGAGGTCCCGTTGACGGCGGAGGTGCTCAAAGGAGAGGACATGGAGCGCGGCGGTTACCAGTCGCTGAGTGACCTGGCCGCGTTGCTGCCGGGCATGAACCACAACCAGTCGGGGGGTGGCACAGGCGGAAGCCAGATCACGATGCGCGGTATCTCGACGGGCTCGCAAGTCGGCGCGACGGTGGGCATGTACGTGGATGACGTTCCATTCGGCTCGAGCTCCGCCTATGCGGGTGGAGGCTCGTCCTCGCTGGACCTGGGCCTGTTCGATCTCGCGAGCGTCGAGTCGCTTCGTGGACCCCAGGGAACGCTGTATGGCGCCGGCGCCATGGGGGGGCTGATCAAGTATGTGGCAGTAGAGCCGGATCCGAGCGCGTTCAGCGGCCAGGTCACCGCTGAAGCCTCCGGCGTGCACGGCGGCAAGGCCGGGCACGTCATGCGCGGCATGCTGAACGCGCCGCTGAGCGACGGCGTCGCCGGCTTGCGGGCGACCGTTTATCAGCGTTCGGATGGCGGATTCATCCGTGACGTCAATCGCTCCGGACGCCTGGTGGACGGTTCGAAGACGGACGGTGCTCGCGTCGCCTTGCTGCTGACGCCTTCGAAGGACGTGACTGTCCGGCTGACCGCGTTGACCCAGAACCAGGAGCGTGACGGCGCCTCAACGCAAGACATGGACATCGCGACAGGTCGACCTCTCTACGGCGCACTGACGAAGCGGCTCATGTTGAGCGAGCCATCCGAGGTCCGCAACGACCTGGTATCCGCAGCACTCAAGGTGGACCTGAAGTGGGCCACGCTCGATGCGATCACCGGATGGCAGCGCACCTCGAGCGCGGGGCGCGTGGACACCTCCGCACTCTACGTGCCGTTGCTCGCTCCGCAAGGGATCGTCAACAGTGCCTACGGCATGGACTATGGCTTCAGCAACCGGAAGTTCACCCAGGAGGTGCGTCTGACCTCGCCGCGCAGTCGGCAGTTTGAATGGCTGGGGGGCTTCTTCTATACCGACGAAACCGGCTCCAAGACGCAGCATCTCAGCCCGTTCAACGCGTTCGCGCAGCCGACGAATCCGATTCTGGCGGATGCCAAATTTCCATCGACCTTCCGTGAAACCGCCATCTTCGGCACCGGCACTTACTACATCACGCCGGATGCCGACGTCACCATGGGGGTGCGCCACAGCCGTAACAGCCAACGCCTCGATCAGCAGTTCAGCGGCATCTTCGCGCCAAAGCCCCAGCCTGCGTCTCAGTCATCGGAGGGTGTGACGACCTGGTTGCTCACAGGAAGATGGCGTCCTGCCGAACATCAAGCGATCTATGTGCGCGCTGCGAGCGGATACCGCCCGGGGGGGCCGCTGCCGCTCATCGTGAATCCATTGACCGGCGCACCGCTCACGAACTCCTCCTTCAAATCCGACAGCTTGTGGAGCTATGAGCTGGGCTGGAAAGGCGACGTGATACCGGGCCGCTTGTCGACTGAGGTGGCGCTGTACCAGATCGACTGGAAGGACATGCAGGTGTTCACGTCGAGCGCGGGCTTCTCCGGCATCGGAAATGCGGGGCGCGCGCGTTCTCGCGGCCTTGAATGGACGATGCGGGCTGCCCCGATCGACTCGCTGCGATTGGCTACCTCGCTCAGCGTCATCGACGCGAAGCTGGTGGACGACAGCCCTGATCTGGGCGGAAGGGCTGGCGATCGACTGCCCAATACGGCGCGCGTATCGGCCGCGGTGCAGGCTGACTACAACTTCAGCGTCAGCGGCTATCCGGCGTACTTCGGCGCGACGCTGCGCTATACGGGCGACCGCTTGAACAGCTTCAAGTCCTCCCCCGGCATTCCGCAATACAGGTTGCCAGCCTACACCGCGATCGACCTGCGCGGCGGCGTACAGGTGGGTAAGGTCAATGTGGGTCTGTTCGTGCGCAACTTGACCAATCGCCGTGGACAGACGGCAGCGGACACCACGCTGAGCACTGCGGGCGGACCGGCACGGGTGAACCTGATCACGCCGCGCACCATCGGGTTGCAGTTTTCGATGGACTTCTCCTGAGGGTGAAGACGCGATGGAAATTCTCGCGTCCGCGCAGGACATCCTTTTCAAGCAGCCGTTGGCCATCGCCGGGCGTGTGCTGTCGGGTCAGTGCGTCCTGAACGTCGACGCGCGCCACGGGCCTCATGTCGTGCACGCGGAGGCTGCCGGTGTGTTCTACCGCGGCGAGGATGGCCTCCGAATGAAGCAAGACATCGAGGCCATGCGCGAATGGGTGCCGCAAGACCTTCTCGGCGCGTGGCGCGAAGTTCAGAAAATGCCCACAGGTGGCGCGCGCAATGCGCTCGATTGGGTGCTCTGGCAGCTCATGGCAGCGCACCGGGGAGAACCCGTCTACCGCATGGCATTTCTGCCCTCGCTGCGTCCACTCCTCACCATGGTGACGCTTGGCGTCGACGATCCGGAACAGATGACGCAGGTGGCGCGCTTGCATCCGAGTGCCAAAGCTCTCAAGCTCAAGCTCGAAGGCAACGACATCGATGTCGATCGGGTCAATGCGGTGCGTGCGGCACGGCCGGACGTCACGCTCTCCATCGACGCGAACGAGGGTTGGTCGATGGCCCATCTCGAGCGAATGATGGGTACGTTGCTCGCCTGCAGGGTGGCGCTCATCGAACAGCCACTGCCCGCAGCCAACGACCGCGATCTACAGGGCTACTTCTCGCCGATCCCGATCGCCGCGGACGAGTCGTTGCAGACCATCGAGGACCTGGACCAAGTCGCACAGAGATATCAGGTTGCCAATATCAAACTCGACAAGTGCGGCGGCCTGAGCGCTGCCATGCTGTTGATCCGCGCTGCACGCGAGCGCGGCATGAAAGTAATGGTCGGCTGCATGGGGGGACGATCTCGTGCCATCCAGCCGGCGTTCATCGCGGCCCAATGGGCCGATCTGGTCGATCTCGATGCGCCCCTGCTGATGGCTTCGGACACCGCGCCAGCGGCAACCTATGCGGATGGCTACATCGGCTTTGACGATACAGCCTTCGCCATCGAAACAAGTGAACGGCCGCCATGGGCTAACGCTTCACCTTCACGGGGGCGCCATGCAGCAACTTGATCAGCAGCCGTGCGGCCTTGAGTTTGGCTTCCGCATGGGTAGGAACCCCGATCAACATCTGAGCTTGAGCCGCTACAAGCAGCGCCAGCATCGATTCGCCGATGGCGAGCACTTCAGTGTCATCTCCATGACCAGATGCCTGGCCGATGCGCACCACGGCCTCGAGCAGGGCGCGGCGCAAGCTCTTGAAGTTTCTGGTGACAACGGCTTGGACCTCGGGGTTGCGTCGCGTGATGGCGGCTACTTCGAGTGCCGTGCGCGCCGTCTGGTTGCTGGCATCCGGCCGCTCCTGAGCCTTCAGCAGGCCCTCGACAAGACCGAGCAACTCGCCCGCACTGGTGCACTGCTCGAAAGGCGATGCATTGACGTCTGCCGCTTCGATCAACTGAAGCAGGACGTCCTCCTTTGCACGGAAGTGCACGTAGATGGTGCCGATCGAAAGGCCCGCTTGGGTGCTGATCTCGGCCATCGATGCGTCGGCGACTCCCTTGCGCTCAAAAACGACGCGGGCGGCGTCCAGGATTTGCTTGCGCACCGACGCCATGTGGCTCTCATCTCGTTTGGGCATGCCGCTTCAAAAAATAATGATTGATTGTTCATTTTAGGACTGAATAAATACCATGACCCTTGACCGCACAGAAAAGCTGGAAGCCGTGCTTTCCTCGCTCCACCGCAACGACGCTCCCGGCCTGGTGGCGAGCGTGCAGCACCATGGGAAAACGTTGCTGCGCCGGGGCTACGGCATGGCGAGCCTGGATTCGGGCGTCATCAATACGCCCTCCACAAAGATGCGTATCGGCTCGACGAGCAAGCATTTCGCCTGCGCGCTGGCGCTGCTGCTTCGCGATGAAGGCGTGCTTTCGATCGACGAGCCGGCGAGCCGTTGGCTGCCCGAGCTCCCAGCAAGCCAGGGCGTGCGCACGCTTCGGCAGTTCATGAACCACACGGGGGGCACGCGCGACTATTTGGACCTCTCGTTGTTGTCCAACGGAATGACCGTGGTGCCGAGCGAAGGGGCCTTCGAGTATCAATGCCGACAGCAAGAGCAAAACTTCGAGCCTGGCGAGCAGTTCATGTACAACAACGGTGGATACCGCATGTTGTCGAAGGTGCTCGAGCGTGTGCTTGGCGTATCGTTGGCGCAGGGGCTGCGAGAGCGGTTGTTCGAGCCGCTGTCGATGAACGACACCTTCCTATGGTGTACGGACCTCGATCCGCTGCTGGGCAGCGCAACATCGCACATTGCCAAGGCCGAAGGCGGGTTTTCAAAGGGGATTTTCCCTTCCGTCATTCTGGGCGAAGGTGGCATCGCTTCCACATTGGATGACATGCAGCGCTGGCTGAGCCATCTCATCACGCCCAGGATCTGGCCCCAGGCGCTGTCGCAGGAAATGATGGCGCCGACCGAGCTGAACAATGGATACCTCAATCCGTACGGCTTCGGTCTCATTCGTGAGACTTGGCGCGGCGTGCGGATCTTTCATCATGCCGGGGGCGTGGTGGGCGGGACATGTCAGATGCTCGCGGCGCCCGAGCATGGCGTACAGATCGTGGTCATGAGCAACCGCAGCGACGTGACCGCGGCGGAGATCGCACAACAGCTGCTGATCGTGATGCTCGAGGATGAGCTCGAACCGCCGGAGGCTCCGGTGAGCCCGCAGCATTCGGATGCGCTGTGCGGTGACTACCACTGCGCCTTGAACGGTCGCCACTTTGCCATCGCGAAGCACGAAGAGACCCTGGTCCTTCGCAGCTTCGGGCTTCCGCTGCCGTTGACTCAGGCGACATCGGATGTGCTGCGCGTGAACCTGCTGTCGGTGATTGCCTTGACGGTCGAACTCGTGCGCGGCGATACCGAAAGGGTTATCGCCATCGACGTTATCGAGCAAGGACGCCGCTATCGGTGTGATCGGGTTGGGGACGCCGAAAAGGGGCCGCAGGTCGTCGAGCGCTTCGCGGGTAAATGGCACAGCAATGAACTCGGTGGCGATGTCGTGATTGGCGAAGGGCGCCCCGAATCGATGCGCGTCGCGGGACTGTATGGCCGTAGCACGTACAAGTTGGAACCCTTGCTCGAAGACACATGTCTGATGGTCAGCGAAGACCCCGCAGTACCCCTGCACGGCACGCTGCGACTTGTGACTGGCAAGGATGGCCAACGCGAGATGCTGTTGGATACCGCACGCACACGACAGCTACGGTTCACAAGGGATCGCGCCCATGGCTGAGATGCGCGCGCCCTCGCGCATAGCCCTGGCTGGATTCGGTGCCGGGGCGTTCGGCTCGACTTTGAGTTCTGGCGTGGTGCCTCTGCTCTTTCTGTTCTACCTGACAGAGTTTGCAAAGATACCACCCGCACTTGCAGGCGTGCTGTTGGCCATTCCCAAGCTCGCTGATCTGCTGCTCGACCCATGGATCGGGCGCCGGAGCGACAACGCCGCGCGCGCGGCGGGCAGTCGAAGTCATCTGATTGCCTTCAGTGCCTTCTCGCTCCCCTTGATTCTGGTGCTGCTCTTTGTGCCAACAGTGGCCTTTCCGATGCCGGTCAGGATCTTTGTGCTGGGGTCCTTCTTGGTCCTGCAATCGCTGTTGCTCACCGTGTTCACTGTAGCCCACACTGCAATCGCGAGTGATATGTGCGATGGCATGGAACATCGCAGCACCTTGATGTCCTCACGCGCACTTGGACAAACCATCGCAGGACTTTTGGTGACCGTGTTGGCGCCGCAGATCGTCGCACGCTTCAGCGCATTTCATGGCGGTTACCTCGGCGCAGCACTGGTCCTCGCCGCCGGCGCTTTTGTCGCTTTGGGTGTCTGTTGGTGGGTTGTGCGGCGGGTTCCATTGCGCACCGGAGTCGAGCGAGAGCGGCCGCCGTCGCTGCCGAAGGCTCTGCGGGCAACGCTACGCAACAAGGCCTTCTACGGCGTCGCTCTGATCCTTGTGCTGCTCGGCACCAGTTCGACTGCGCTCTTCAGCGCCTTGCCCTACGCCAACAAGCATTTGCTCAAGGCAGGTCCAGAAAACCTCTCGGTACTGCTCACGCCGATCTTTGTCGCCCTGCTGGCGGGAGTCGCCGCGGCGCCATGGGTCGCGCGTCGCGTTGCACCCGCGCGCATCCTCGGCGGCGCGCTATTTTTGGCGCTCGTCGGCGTCGTCTGGTTCACGGCCGGGCCGCGCACGCTGACGTCGATGGTCGCCGGGGGCGCGATGTTCGGTGTCGCGTGCGGAGGACTTACGGTACTGATCACCACACTGGCAATGGAGACTGCCACGCGGTCGTCCGCGAAAGGCGAAAGCCTCGGGCTCTACCTCGGCGTTCTCTTTTCCGCCGAAAAGCTTGGCCAATCGCTCGGCGGCATCGTCGTCGGGATCGGGCTCGACTGGGTCGGGACCCTGGGCGCGACGCCCGATGCGCCTTCGCTACAGCGCCTGGCTTCGCTGTGGATGGCGGCGCCGGCTTCGGTACTCGTGCTCGCGCTGGTGATGGTCGCTTCGCTCGCGCCACGTTTGCGTGCGCTTTAAGACAGGCTTTTTCATGAAGATTTTTACTTCTGCGCTGGTCACGGAGACCAACACGTTCTCGGAGCATCCAACCACGCTCGCATCGTTCGAGGAGCTTGGCATCATTCGTGGGCCCACGCCGGCGCGAGCGCTGGGCGATGTTGGCCCGATTGTGGAGCAGTGGCGTCTTCGCGCGCGCCGCTATGGCGATGATGTGATCGAAGGCGTGTATGCCATCGCGCAGCCGGCGGGGCGCGTGAGGGCCGAGGCATACGCACAGTTGCGTGGGGAGATCCTCAACGCAGCGCGCGCAGCGATGCCGTTGGACATGGTGCTGTTGTTCCTTCACGGGGCCATGGTGGCCGAAGGCGAAGACGACTGCGAAGGAGATCTGATCCGGGCCATGCGCGAACTCGTGGGCCCGCAGTGCGTGATCGGCGTTGAACTCGATCCGCACTGTCACATGACGTCCACCATGACCCAGCATGCCGATGTCATCATCCTCATGCGCGAGTACCCGCATACCGACTACGAAGCCCGGGCCACGGAGCTGTTCGATGCGTGTCGGGCCGCGGCAAGCGGCGTCACGCGTCCGGTCATGGCTGTGGCGGATTGCCGCATGGTTGGCTTCTATCCCACGACCATCGAGCCGATGCGCGGGCTTGTGAACTGGATGAGCGAGGTGGAAGCGCGCCCTGGCATCCTGTCGGTGAGTCTCGTGCATGGATTTCCATGGGGCGATGTGCCGGATGCAGGGACCAAAGTGCTCGTGGTGGCGGACGGCGACGCCGCCTTTGCCATGGCCCAGGCAACGGAGCTCGCACAGGCGCTCTATCGGATTCGTCATGCGATGCTGCCCCGCCTGGAAACCGTCAGGCAGGCGCTCGATGGCTTCGATGCACAGGGCGGAAAGCCACGACTGTTGGCAGACGCAGGCGATAACCCGGGCGGCGGGGCGCCAGGCGACCACACCGTCCTGCTCGCCGAACTGGTGCAGCGCACGAAGTTGCGTAGCGCTGTGGGGATGTTGGTAGACCCGGAGAGTGTCCAGGCGTGCTTCGAGTCAGGTATCGGAGCCCGCTTGCAACTGAGCCTGGGCGGCAAGGGGGGCGCGGTATCAGGACAACCGCTCGAGGTCGAAGCAAGTGTTCGGGGACTCGCACTCGACCATGTTCAGTGGGTTGGGAATATTCGCGACCCACTCGGTCGCGCTGCATGGATCCGAGTCAACGCCACGGACATCGTCCTGAGCAGCCGACGGCAACAGACGCTGTCGCCCACCGCTTTTACCGGCCTGGGCGTTCCACTTCACGAAGCGCAGGTCATCGCGGTGAAGTCCAGCCATCACTACTACGCGGAGTTCTCCAAGCTATCGACCGACCGGCACGTGATCGAAACCGGTGCTGCACTGTCGATGGACTTTGCGCATCTTCCGTACCGCAATCGACATATGCACTTCTTTCCCGCGACGGACAACCCGTCTCCGCATTTGGCATGAATACCACTACCTCCCTCGCTGCCGGCGAACGACAACCCCGTCTTGTCGGGTCGCCCAGTGGCGCGTCGATGATGGTTGACGGGCGGGAACTGCTTTGCTTTGGCGGTTCGGCCTATCTCGGTCTGGGCGGCATGCCCGAGCTCGTCGAGGCAGGTTGCTCCGCATTGCGGCAGTTCGGCGCGAGCACCCATCTTCCGCGCCACTATGGTTTCAGCTCGGGCGCGAACCAGCAGGCCGAGGCTGAAGCCCGTCGATTCTTCGGCGCGGAAGCTGCGATGTACTTCGGAACCGGCTATTTGTTCGGCCTCGTTGCTCTCACCGGTCTAGCACTCGACTGCGATGTCATATACATCGACGAATCGGCTCACTACAGCCTGCGGGACGGTGCGCATGCGACGGGAAAGCCAATTCATTCGTTTGCCCACTGCGATGCGGAAGACCTGGCGCGCGTTCTCGTGCATACCCTCAAACGCGGTCAACGGCCACTTGTTGCAACAGACGGCATGTTCGCGACGACGGGTGCGATCGCGCCGCTTTCGGCTTACGCACAGGTCATCGCATCTTCAGATGGGTGGCTGGTCGTTGATGAGTCGCATGCCTTCGGAACGATCGGTCCGCAGGGGCGGGGCAGCGCGGAACTTGCGCAGCTGCCTTTCCATCGCCTGGTGGTCGGTGGCTCCGCGGCCAAGGCTTTCGGAGCGCACGGAGGACTGGCACTCGGTGATGCGCGGGCCATCGCACAACTCTGGCGGACACCGGTGGCGCGTGGCGCGGTGCTGGGTTGCTCCGCTGGCGCCGCAATGACCGCGGAGAGCCTGCGCCTGATTCGCAAGCGCCCCGAAATCCTTCAGCGCTTGCGAGAGAACGCGCGTTCGCTCAAGGCGGGGCTGCGCGCACTGGGTCTGACGGTAGAGGACAACGCCGGACCGATCGCTGCCTTCGTGCATGGGGACAGTCTTCGCATGCAGCGCATCCAGCGCGCACTCTGGGACCAGGGCATCTTCGTTGCGTATTCCACCTATGTGGGTGCCGGACCCATGGGCGTGCTGCGTTGCGCTGCCTTCGCGGACCACACGCCTGAGCAGATCGCCCGGCTGCTCGGGGCATTGCGCAAGCTGCTGTAAACCGCGCGCAGCCCGATCGCTCGTAACGCTGAGTCGAGCTTTTCATCTTTCAACCCAAAGAAGTTCTCTGTGCCCCAAGGGCGAGACAGAACACATCATGACTCTTACTGCCAACCAACTTCCGTTTTCCAAGCTTCGCAGTACGAATGGGCTGCTTTTCCTTTCCGGTGAGCTCCCGATTCCAGATGCCGGACCCATACCTGAGGACATTGCGCTTCAAACTGATCTGACACTCCATCGCATCGATGCCTCGCTCCGTGGTGTCGGCCTGAGCTTGGCGAGTGTTGTGCAGGTTACCGTTCACCTCGCGCGGGCGGAAGACTTTGCGGCGTTCAATGCAGCGTACCGCAAGCACTTTCAATCGCCGTATCCGACGCGCACGACCGTGGTCGCGCAGCTATTGCTGCCCGGAGCGCGCATCGAGATCACGGTGATCGCAGCCATGGAACCAGCAACTGAAGCCACATCCGATGCCAGATGAAATCGTGGTGTTGGGAGCGGGCATGGTCGGCACCTGCACGGCCCTCGAACTGACGCTGCGCGGGCATTCGGTCACGCTGGTCGATCGCTCGCCGATTGGTCGGGAGACGAGTTATGGCAATGCGGGTGTCATTCAGCGCGAGGCCGTCGAGCCCTACACGTTTCCGCGCGACTTGAAGGCACTGATGCGGGCTGCCCTGGGACATGGGCTGGACATCAACTATCACTTCACCGGCCTTTTGGCCGCTCTACCTCAATTGGTGCGCTACTGGAGGAACTCGGCCCCCTCCCAGCATCGGCGCATCAGTCGTGAGTATGCCGGTCTCATCGAACATGTCACCGATGAACACGGGCGCTACATCGCCCTTGCTCGAGCAGAAGATCTCGTGCGGCGCAAGGGCCTTCGCTTGATGTACCGAACTCAGGGCGCGTTCGAGGATGCGGTCGTTCAGGCCGAGCGTCTGAACCAAGAGTACGGCATCTCCTTTGACGCACTTGACAGCCATGACATGGCGTTGGCCGAGCCGTCGTTCCGAAGGCCCGTCGCCGGTGCTGTGCATTGGGTGCAGTCATGGAGCGTGAGCGACCCAGGGGCGCTGGTCGAACGCTACGCCAAAGCCTTCGCGCGACGGGGCGGCCATTTTTTGCGTGCCGATGCGATCGCGCTGCAGGAGCGTTCCGTTGGATGGGAGGCGCGCCTCGACGGGGGCATCCTGCACGCACGGCATGTGGTGGTCGCGCTTGGGCCTTGGTCCGATGCATTGATCAAGCCCTTGGGTTACCGGTTGCCGCTGTTCGTCAAACGCGGTTATCACAGGCACTACGTCGGGGGTGACGGGGTGCTGGTTCCGACGTTGGACGCCGAGCGCGGCTACGTGATGTCCTCGCAGCGCCGAGGCTTGCGCATTACGACAGGCGCAGAGATTGCACGCATCGATGCGCATCCGACCCCACGCCAACTCGCCGGTGCAGAAGCCGAGGCGCGCGAACTGTTGAGTTTGGGAATTCCCGTCGAAGACGAGCCTTGGATCGGCGCGCGGCCATGTTGCGCCGATATGAAGCCGGTCATCGGGCGAGCGCATCGACACCGGGGACTGTGGTTCAACTTCGGGCACGGGCACCACGGATTCACGTTGGGGCCGGCGGGGGCACGGCTTCTGGCTGACCTCATCGAGTGCAAGCAGCCATACACGGAGGCGAGGGCGTTCTCACCCTCGAGGTTCGCATGAACGGATCGCTCAACGCTTTTGTTGCCATCGATGCATCTGCATCGACTTGTTTCTTGCCGGCATCTGGTCGGCAGATCGACGGCTAGGGGATTGATCAATGGATTTCAGTGAAAGCCGAAGACCCGGAAGCAAGGTGGTCGGGTTCTGTATCGTGGTGGGGCTGCATCTGCTTTTGGGCTGGGCGCTGGTAAGCGGATTGGCGCGTCGGGTCGTGGAGGTCGTGAAACCACCCGTTGAAGTCAGCATCCTGGAGGAGCCCAAGGCACCGCCTCCCCCGCCGCCACCTCCCCCGCCGCCGCAAGAGCCACCCCGACGGCCCCCGCCTCCGCGCAAAGTGGCGCCGCCTCCGCCAAGCTACATGCCTCCGCCGGAGGTCAATGTTGCTCAGCCTGCAGACCCACAGCCGTCCATCACGGCCAGCTCTGTGCCGCCCCCTCCCGCGCCGGTGGTGATTGCGCCGCCAGCACCGCCCGCTGCGCCTCGAGCCTTGGGTACACCTGCACGGATCGACGTGTCGTCTTGCGAGAAGCCCGAATATCCGAGGTCGGCACTGCGTGCGGAAGTCACCGGGACCACACGCATACGCTTCACGATCGATGCCTCGGGACGCGTGGCGAAAGCGGAGATAGATCGACCCTCAGGACCCACCCGAGAGCACCGCTCGTTGGACGCGGCGGCGGTGGAGGTCCTGAGCAGGTGTCCGTTCAAGCCCGGTACCGATACCGAGGGGCAGCCAGTAGGCGGTGCGGTGGCCACCGTCGAGTACGTGTGGAAGCTCGAATAGTGCCTTGTCCGCCGCCGTGCTCCCCCCGCCCCACATCCGCGTCCCAGGTCGCCCGAGAAGCGGCCAGGCTCGATCCACGTGCCAGTGATGCACGTCCTATCAAATTTTCTAATGGAGAAGCTCTCATGACCCTCGTCAAATTCCTTCGCAGCACCATGCTTGCTGTCATATCTGTCGCCCTGCTTCTTGGCGCACTGGCTGCATCGGCCCAAAGTGCGCTGGGCCCGGCGGCGCCGGTAGCCAGTGCGACGCCAGCAGCAAACACCAACGCGAGCGTATCCTCATCGACGACAGGCGAAGGCCCGGGCAATGCCGCCGGTGCATCGTCTTCTACCCATGCCATCGAGAATCCCTACGGCTTGAGCGCCCTGTGGGCTCAGGGTGACTTTGTCGCCAGAGGCACGCTGATCATCATGGTGATCATGAGCATCGGCAGTTGGTGCATCATCTTCGTCAAGCTGTACGAACAGCAGAAACTGCTCAACGCCGCCAATGCGGCCAGCAAGTCGTTCTGGAAGGCCGGCAGTGTGCAGGCTGGCGCGCAAACATTGCGCAACGGAAGCGCTTTTCGCTATATCGCCGAGCAGGGCTTGACTGCCAGCCAGCATCACGAGGGGACACTGGTCGAGCAGATCGATCTGCACACCTGGGTGACGATGAGCATCCAGCGCGCTGTGGAGAAGGTGCAGAGCAGGCTGCAGGATGGGCTCGCCTTTCTTGCGACTGTCGGTTCTACCGCGCCTTTTGTGGGACTTTTTGGCACGGTCTGGGGCATCTACAACGCACTGACGGCGATCGGTGTATCTGGCCAAGCTTCAATCGACAAGGTGGCTGGCCCCGTCGGTGAGGCGTTGATCATGACCGCCATTGGCCTGGCTGTCGCGGTGCCTGCGGTGATGGGGTACAACTGGCTGATCCGGCGCAACAAGAGTGCCATGGAGCGGGTGCGCAATTTCAGTGGCGATCTTCACAATGTGTTGATCGGAGCCAAGCGATGAGCCTCGTCGTTCTCATACCGGCTTATCTGCTCCAGGCCTATGGAACGGTGGGCTTGTCGTCGCCGCCCGTCAAGACGGAGCCATGAAATGGGAATGAACGTCAGCGCCGACGGAGATGATGAGGCTTTGAACTCCAGCATCAACACGACCCCTTTGGTCGATGTGATGTTGGTACTGCTGATCATCTTCTTGATCACCATCCCGGTTGTGACTCAGTCCATCAAGCTCGAACTCCCGAAAGAGAGAAACGTCCCCACACAAACCAAGCCGGAAAACATCGTGCTTGCGGTCAGTCGCAATGGCGAAATGTACTGGGGAATCGAGCGTATGCCCGACGTGGAGACAGTGGTCGCGCGACTGAAGACCATCGCAGTCAAGGAGCCGCAGCCCGAGGTCCACATCCGCGGCGACGCGGAGGTTCCGTACGAGGCGGTCGGGCGACTGGTGGCGGCCTGTCGACGGGCAGGCATCCAGAAGGTTGGATTCATCACCGAGCCGCCTGCGGGTAGCGCGAGTCGATAGGAGAGCAAAAATGGCAATGAGTGCAAGCAGCGGCCACGGCGATGAAGAGATCATCGTCGACATCAACACGACACCGCTGATCGATGTCATGTTGGTCTTGTTGATCATGTTCATCATCACGATCCCCATCCAGACGCATGCTGTAAAGATGAACATGCCGATCCCGAGCAGTGATCCGCAACCGCCGATCGCTACGAAAGAGATCCGCATCGAGGTCGAAACCGATGGAACGATCGGATGGAACGGAGAAGTCGTTTCAGGGCGACCTGATCTCGAGCGACGGCTGGCGACTGTCGCCGCACAGCCCGATCAGCCCGAAGTGCATCTGCGTCCGAGCAACAGTGTTCCCTATAAGCATGTGGCAGGCATCATGGCCAGCGCGCAGCGCCTCGGTGTGGTCAAGATCGGGATCGTCGGCAGCGAGCAGTTTACCAACTGACACACTGTCGGAAAGAGGCGGGGCCGTCGCCTTCGCATCTGACCGGGCCTCGACGCCCCCAGGAGGCCGAAAGAGCGATCGGAAGACTTTTGGTCAGTTGTGGCCGCTCCTGAGAGTCCCGGCCCAGTACTGCCGGCGGTATTCACTCGGCGACATCTTGAGTACCCGCAAGAATGCCCGTCGCATGACTTCTTCTGCGGAAAAACCGCAGCGCAAGGCAATGGCTTTGAAGGACATCGGCGTTGTCTCGATCTCATCGCAAGCCCGGCTGAGACGGAGCAACTCCAGCGCGCGTGCCGGCGTGATGCCAGTGGTCCGAAGATAGAAGCGACCGAAGGTTCTTGGCGTCATCGACAACCTTTCGGCGAGCGTGTTCACTGACAGGCGCTTGTGCAGGTTTTCGACCATCCAAGCATGCAGGGCAATGACACGCGTGTCCCCAGTTGCGCGTTCGGGAAGGTCGCTGCGAAACCGAAACGGTGTAGCGATCGGCTCCCAGGAGGCGCCGATCTGCGCGGTCACCCTGATGGCGATAGGCTGCCCGAGGTCGTCTGCCACCAGCTTGAGCGCGAGCTTCATTCCCGAGGAGGCCGACACAGCATCCCACAGGCGCCGTGTATCCGATGGGGCTGCTCTTTGATGCGCGGCATCGGCGACTGTGAAGCCGATGGTCCCGACCGACGCGATGCGACCGATTTGCGATCGATGCTCGAGGATCCATTCTCTCGCTCGCCTCATGTGTATGGAGGAGTTGCCCAGCATGTTCCATGCTGCACCACCGATCACCATCGCCGTGTGAACTGCTTCGCTCATATTCGATGGCAATTCGCGTGCGTTCAGGAAGGCGCTGCCTGCGCCTTGGACCGGCGTTGGCGCAGGAACGAACGTGTGGATCTCATAGAACGATCTTCCATGGCTCTCAGAATGAGCAACATTGGCGGCCTCGAAGACCTGCATCGCCGCGGCAACATCGAACAGTTCGAATCCGTCGACAACGATCAGCCAGATTTGCGCCATTAAAAGAGACTTGCGGTAGTGGGCGCGCCGAGAAATTCGGGCTCAACGCTCGTGGTTGATCCTAGATGCCGTTGCTTCGAAATGACTGCGAACGTGCTGCCGTGGCGAGAAGGGTGGAATATTTGTCGGTGTGTCGAATAAAAACTGTTCTTAGACTGTCTTGCGTCCAATTGGTTTTTCCGTCTCCATGCCCTTTAGAGCTGCACGGTGATTGATGTAGAAATTCGTTCAATGAAAGTTCGACAGTGAAGAAAATTCGCTACCTACCATTTTTGGAACAACGCCTCGGCCGCACGCTGCGGCTCGCCAAGCCTCGACTGAGCGAAAGCTTCATTCGAACGAACAACTTCTTTCTGGAGATCCACGATGCGTTGAGACGAGCTTTGGGAGCGGCTTCCAAGTTCGAAGTGATTGCGCGGGGGGCGCGACGTTTGGGGTTTGAGCACTGCGCCTATGGCGTAAGGTTCTTCGACTCTTTCGCCCGCCCGAAGACGCTGATGATCAATAACTATCCGTCGATCTGGCAGCACCGTTATCGTGAACAGGACTATCTCGCGATCGATCCGACGGTGGCGCACGGAGTTCGCTCGCGCGCGTCGTTGGTCTGGCGTCAGGAAGTCTTCGAAGCCACGCCGCAGCTTTGGTCGGAAGCGCGTGAGGCGGGATTGCGTGTGGGTTGGGCCCAATCTTCCTTTGATCCGAACGGCAGCGTTGGGATGCTCACGCTGGCGCGATCGCGAGAGATGCTCTCGCCGGCAGAACTCCTGGGGCGAGGAGCGCAGATGCAGTGGTTGGCGGATGCTGCACACTTTCACCTTTCGGACGCGCTCTGGCCGGATCAACATCGGGTGTATCCGGCGCTCACGACTCGGGAGTTGGATGTCTTGCGATGGACGGCAGACGGGAAGACGTCGGAAGAGGTTGCCATCTTGTTAGGTGTTTCGCCTAACACAGTCAACTACCACGTGAAGAACGCAATCCGAAAACTGCATGTGACAAACAAGGCTGCGGCGGTCGCGCGTATGTTGCGTCTTCGGCTGCTGATGTGAGAATGCGCAAGGTGGTGACGACGTCGCTCGAGGGTCCGATCGCTACTCTGAGAGGGCTTGGCGTAGTAGACATACCACAAGCATCGAGCCAACATTCAGAGAACTGGTTGAAGGCATGAGCGGCTGCGCATCGAGGGCTCAATTTCGATCCGACATGCGTACACGAGAAGCTGGTTCAGGCAAACTGGTCTGCCCATGCGATGTGCAACGATACCGGCGCGTCGAAGAATGCGCTCAACCCCGAGCGGCGAAACCGTGATCAGTTCGTCCGCACCACTGAAGGCCGCGAGCCGCATGACGACGTCCAGCAATGCCAACGCGCGACCAGGTGCCTCGCCTGGCTCCTGGGTTGCTGTATCGGAAGCGTCGAGGTCGATGACAGCGAATCTGGAAAGCTCCCACACCTTCGCGCTGCGCGGAGGTGGATGGCCATCAAGCAGATCCGCAAAAACGTCGCTCAGCAGGTAGGGCCGATCGGTCGGAAGAAGTCTGGCAACGCCTCGCAACCGGGCGTCTCGTTCGCGAGCCATGACATACAGGGTGTCGGCACGGTCGAACTGATCGAGTTCGGTGATGCCATCGTTTGCGAGCTTCCAGCCAAGTTTCTCGACGAATACTCGATAGCGGTAGTGCGCCATTGCCGAAAATGCGCTGGTCGACAAATTGTTGGCTGTGCCTGCGACGATGTGCATGTTTCGCTTTCGCTGGGTTGACGAGCTTGATTAGATGAAAGCGAAAGCAGTTTAGGAACTACCAGATTTGACGAAAGCCATCGGCTGGGGCCGCCGCTCGGCCACCGCCTGCCGAGTCCGAACACGTTGTGGGGATCTGGGTAGGAGAAAAGTTCAGGACATCTCGTTGCGCGGTGGCACTGGATGGCCCGCCGCCGGGATTTTCGCGATGCCGGGGCCTTTGAGGGAAATTGCGTCGCACGAAACCCGTGCCGGTGCACAGCGGGATAGTCCTTGTACGGCGCGGCTTGGCGCTCGCTGCACGGTGAGATCCGAGCGCCTTGATTTGCTTGCCATGCAAGCCTTGCTGTCGATGGCGGAAGCGATAAGGATTGCGTCCAGGAACACTTTTCACCGGACGCATGCAATCACCATCCTCGTTCTACGCGCTTGACATTCAGGCACCAGGCGCCAGCTCCGATCAAGCGCTCGTTACTCTGAAAGCACTTCACGATCAGCTCGATGGTGTAGACGAGCGTCTGCTCCAGGCACTTCGCCAACGGCTGGACTGTTGCTGGCGCATCGGTCTTCACAAGCGCAAGCACGGTATGTCGCTTCTGGAGCCTCGGCGCATGGATCTGGTCCAGCGAAGGGCTGCGATATTTGGTGCCGACCACGGCATTCGCGGCGGCTTTATGCAAGCGCTTTATTCGCTGATCATCGATGAGGCATGTCACCTCGAGCTTGAAGCCATGAAGATGCCATGCGACAGCGGATTGAGCTGACGTCGCTTGGACGGCCGCGAGCGGCTGGATCGGATGCCTTGGTAAAACCTTTATCTACACACGGGGACGACACAGCAAGCCGCCCCGCGATCGGGGGTCCATCGAGACGGCCGAGTGCCCGATGGGATACGCAGAGCGGTAGGAACTTGTTCGATCTCCGTACGGCAGCTTGCCTGTCCCAAAAGCAGCTGGCCAGAATTGCCGGTGTGCCGTGCTCGATGATCTCTCGCATAGAACTTGGCCAAGTTCAACCGCCGCCGGACGTTCTTGAGCGAATCGCATGCGCGATCGATCTGGTGGTGGCGGGTCGTTTTTGCTCCCTGTAGGAAGTCGTTGGTGGGAGTGGGCAGACGCCAAGGGACGGGGGAAGGCCGCACTGTGCGGGGTCTTCCAGCCCAGATCTCTTGATGGGACGATAGTTAGAATGGGTGAGGGTAGAGCGTCCGGCATCGCAGGCTTGCACGTGTCGTCCGACAAGGCATGCTGCGACGCCGCTATCGTCCTGTCTCCGAGATTCCACATGAAAACTCACCGCCAACGCTTGCAGCGCGCGCACTTCGCGTTCATGCGGGCGTTGATTCAGGGGCTCGACGCCCGAGCGAGCTGGGATCGGTATCTGCGTCTTGAGGGTGAGTCGGCAGACATGCGCAACGTGAGGCGCACGATCGGCTGGATGCGCGATGCCTTCGCGGCTGCTGCGCGGCGTGAGCGCCGCCCCGGTACTGCACGGCTGATCCTGCTGGATCCTGAACGCTTTGCAAGCTCGCCCAAGCTGCCGACGCTGGAGGATTTCGCCCGCGAGCAGGGATTGGAAGACTTTTCCCATGCCGAGCAGATCGAGGCTTACGAGGCGGCGCATCCAGGCGCCGGTCCCAGCGATGGTGTCGGGCAGGGCGTCGCAAGTTCGCGTCGCGCGCGGGTTGTGCAACGCCAGCTTGAAGCGCTGCGCTGGCTCGAAGACCTGACTGCTGAAGATCCTCGACCTGACGATCCGGTAAGCGCTTGGTTGAATCCCTTACTGGCTGGCCGGTTGGAGCGAAGTGGGTTACGTACGCTGCGGGAGTTGGTGGAGCACGTCAATCAGAGCGGCGCGCGCTGGTGGGTCAGGGTACCCGGGATCGGTGCGCACAAGGCGGCGCGAGTGGCTGAGTGGCTTCAAGCGAATGAGCAAGCACTCGGCCTGCGCGTGGGGCGACACGCGCTGCGAAAGCGTTCGCAACTTGCCTTCGACGAGCTCCATGCGGCGGTGCAGCCTGCGATGGAGCTTCGGCCTCTTGAGAAGTTGATGCTGCCCCCTTCTCTGGACGGCAGCCGAGGGGCATTTCGGTGTGCTCCTTCGATTGAAGGCAAGTCGCCTGAGAGCAACGATGTCGAGGCTGTTCTTGAATGGCTTCACAGCCGGGGTGCGTCATCGGGTTTGGAGATCTCGTCGATGCCGCCGGTGCTCAGCGCCACACAGCGGTCCTATCGCAAGGAAGCCGAACGTCTGCTTCTGTGGGCCACGCTCGAGCGTGGCAAGCCACTGTCGTCGCTCACGGCAGATGACGTTGGTGCTTACGCAGATTTCCTCGTCTCACCGCCCGCCGCATGGTGCGGTCCGCGTCACCATCAACGCTGGTCGCCGATGTGGCGACCTTTCGAAGGCGCGCTCTCTCCTTCGGCACGGCGCCAGGCGCTGGTGATCCTGCGTAGCCTTTTTTCACATCTCGTGCATCGCGGGTATCTCACATGCAGCCCCTTTGCGACCCACGCTTTGCCTGTGATTCCCCCGGTGGCAGTGCAGTCTGATCAAGCAGATCCAATGCAGTGGGATCACCTAGACCGGCAGTTGGGACTACAGAGCGACGAGGAGGCGGTGCGCCGGCTGCGTCGGGCGCTGCGATGGATCCGTGCCACCGGTTTGCGGATCGGTGAAGTGGTTTCGCTACGTTGCGAAGACCTTATTCCGCCCAGAGTCGAGGAAACTGCCGACGCCGAAACGGCGTGGCTGCTCGAGGTCAAGGATGCCGCAGGCATGACCAGGCGACTGCCGATTGCGGCCGCGCATGTGCGCGAACTGGAGGAGGAGCTGGCGCGCCATGGACTCGAGCCACATGTGGACGCGCAAAGCAATCGCGGCATTGCGGTACTTGCGCGCTTCGCTGCTGGGGTGCCTCGGCCTCCCCCCTGGTCCGCCTCAGGCTTGCACAAGGCGATGAAGCGTTTCCTGCTCCAAGCGGCACAGGGACTGGACGAGGCACAGGCAGCACAGGTTCGACGTCTCAACACGCACGATCTGCGCCGCGTTGCGCGACGCGCGACGCCCGGATCAGCCGCGGCATGAGTCGCGGTGGGGGCACGTCTGACTACGTCCAAGGTCATCGACAACCCAGGCGTCGCGTCGCATGATGGCCGACGTCGGCCGGCCCGTTGGGCCCCGGCGCCCCTCCCGGATTCGAAAGCCTTTCCCATGCCCACAGCAGAGACCCTCGAGAAATTCATCGCGCGCGTGGAGTCCAACTTCCACGCCGAAGCCCTCGCCGAGTTCTACACCGAGGACTCGTCCATGCAGGAGAACCAGTCGCCCCCGCGCGTGGGCCTGGCCGCCAACATCGCGCGCGAGCGCGCCACGCTGGCCCGCGCCTCCGCGGTCCGTTCGCAGTGCGTGCGGCCGGCCTTCGTGCAGGGCGACCATGTCGCGATCCGCTGGATCTTCGAGTTCGACTGGCTCGACGGCAGCAGCAGCCGCATCGAGGAGATCGCCTGGCAGCGCTGGTCGGGCGAGCGCATTGCGGCGGAGCAGTTCTTCTACGACCCCGCGCAGATGGCGCCGAAGAAGCCCGCGCCATGAGCGAGCCCAAGCAACTGGCCTACGCACGCTCGGTGCTGCAGGCCCAGCCCTTCAGCGTGCTGCTGGGTACCGAGATCCTGGCCTTCGGCCCCGCACTCACCGAACTGCGCCTCGCGCTGCGACCCGAGCTCAAGCAGCAGCACGGCTTCGCCCATGGCGGCGTGCTCAGCTACCTGGCCGACAACGCGCTGACCTTCGCGGGTGGCAGCGCGCTGTCCGATGCCGTCGTCACCGCCGAGTACAAGATCAACTATGTGCGCCCCGCGCAGGGCGACACGCTGCTCGCGCGCGCTCGCGTGCTGCACGGCGGCAAGCGCCAGGCCGTCTGTGCCTGCGAGATCTTCGCGATCGACGCCGAAGGCGGCGAGAAGCTGGTGGCCGTCGCCCAGGGCACGATCTCCGCGATGGGCGAGCGGCCGGCCGTGTGAGCATCGCGCTGATCCTGCGCCGCACGCGGCTCGAGCACGGCATCAGCCAGCTCGAGCTGGCGGGGCGTCTCGACGTCTCGCAGCGGCACATCAGCTTCCTCGAATCGGGTCGCGCGCTGCCGAGCCGCAGCCTGATCCTCGCGTGGATGGCCGAGCTGGGCGTGCCGGTGTCGGTGCGCAACGCAGCGTTGTTGCAATGCGGCTTCGCACTGCCGCAGCCCGACGAGGACACGCAAGGCGCCGAAGCCACCCTCGTGCGCGAGGCCGTGCGTCGCACGCTCGAGGCGCACCTGCCGCATCCGGGCCTGGCCTTCGATGCCGACTGGAAGACGGTGGAGCAGAACCGTGGCGCGCGCTGGCTGTCGTCGGTCGTGATGCCCGGGCTCTGGCGCACGGCCGGCGGTGGCGGCATGGGCCTGGACATCATCACGGCCATCGGCCATCCGCAGGGCCTGTTGTCGCGCGCCCGCGAACCCGAGGCCACGGCCGCCGCGCTGCTCACGCAACTGCGCGCCGAAACCTGGAGCCGGCCTGCGCTCGCCTCGCGCGTCGAATGGCTTGCGCGCGCGCTCGAGCGCCGCTATCCGGGCCGCATGCCCGAACGCGGCCGCGCGGTCGGCGTGCCGTATTTCAGCTTCGTCTTCGACACCGAGTTCGGTGCGCTGTCCTTCGAGGTCATGCAGAGCGTGTTCGCGCTGCCGCAGGACGTGACGCCGGCCTCGCTGCGCGTGGAGATGTGGTTCCCGCGCGATCGGGCCACCTCCGAGGCGATGGCGCGCCACGTTCCCTTGGCGCCCGCGCTTCAGGTGCCGTAGAGCACGAACGGCGCCCAGTAGGCGGGCTTGCGCAGGCGTTCGCCGTATTCGCCCTCGGCGAAGGCACGCTTGGTCTCCGCCAGCGCGCGTTCCACCGGCAGCCTGCGCTCGATGCGCGCGAAGAAGGCCTCCATGAAGCGGGCCGTGCTCTCGTCGCTGACCGGCCACAGCGTCATCACCGTGTTGACGTTGCCCGCCACGTACAGCGCATAGGGCAGTCCCATCACGCCGTCGCCCGCCACCACCTTGCCGATGCCGGTCTCGCAGGCCGACATCACAACCAGGTCGCTGCGCAAGGTATAGCCCGGCCATTCCGCGGCCGTGACATAGCCGTCCACCGACGGCGGGTTGTCGACCTGGCCCAGCACCAGCGCGCTCAGCGCCGGCACGCTCGGGCTCAGGTAGCCGTGCACCGAGAACAGCAGGTGCCGGTACTTCGCGAGCTCGCCGCCGCGGTCGAGCCGCTGCAGGTTCTGCTCGGTCGCGTCGGCGCCGCTGATCACCTCGACCTGGCGATGCCGGAACACGCGCGCGATGCTCTCGAGTTCGCGCTGCGTGCCAGGCAGGTTCTCCCAGCTGTTCTCGCGCAATTCCTCGACCGCCGCGCCGATGCCTTCCTCGCTCTCGGCCGAGGCCCGGGCCGACAGCAGCGCGTCGTCGCCGGCGGCCGCGCCGCGTTTGGCCGAAGGCTGTGCCGCCCGTGCATTGCCTTCGTACACCGGATTGCCGATCGCCAGCATCGCCTTGCGCGGCGGCAGGCGGCCGTAACTGGCCGCGCGGCGCTGCAGCAGTTCCATCATCGAGAGCGACTGCACATAGCCCACGCTGTGGCGCTGCGCGAGCAGCTCGCCGTCGACGGGCAGCGCCTCGAAGGGCAGCATCGCGAGCGCGCCATCGGGAGAGACGATCAGCCGCCGCCGTGTGCCGATGCTCGCCTGCAGCGGCGCGATGAGCCGCCGCGACAGCCATTGCCCGATCGGCGCCGTATCGCTCACGCGTTGCGCGCCCTCCTGCGGCGGCTGCGCGGCCGGTGCCACGCGATAGCGCTCGGGCCCGAGCTGCCACACCGCCTGCCCCTCGCCGAGCGCATCGCCCACCAGCCGGCGGTAGGCATCGATGCTGTCGGCCAGGCCGGGTAGCGGTGCGAGCTCGGTGGCCTGCAGCAGCCCGCTGCCGTCGACCACGAAGGCCATCACGCGGTCGCCATCGAGCAGGTAGCTCACGAACACGCTGTCGGCCGGCAGCAGCCGCTTCGCATCGGCCAGCGAGGCGAGGTGCGGCTGCGACTGCTGCGCGTACTTCGGATGCTGCGAACGCAGCCGCCGCTGCAGGTCGGCATAGGACAGCACCACGCGGTTGCGCTCGGCCTCCAGCGTCTGGCGCCGGTCGACCTGCGCGCCGGTCTCGTCGAGGCTGCGGTCGATGCGCGCCAGCTCGGCCTCGTGCCGGTCGACCGCTTCCTGCTCCTTCGCGGGCAGCAGCCGGCCGCGGTTGGCCTGCTGCAGCGCCGTGCTCTCGATCAGCGTGCGCGCCTTCGACAGCTCCGCGATCTCGAAGGCCCGCGCGTTCTCGCCGTCGCGCACGCTGGCCAGCGCATGGTGGCGATAGCCTTCCACGTAGCGTTCGAACAGCGCGCGCCGGCTCTTCACGCTCAGGCCGTGCTGCGCCCGCAGCGCTTCCACGTCGCGCTGGAACTGCGGCATCAGCGGCTTCACCGTGTCGAGCCGGTCGGCTGCCAGCGCGGCGCCCATGCGCTCGATCAGCGACAGCAGCGTTTCGGGATGCGCGTCGCCCAGCAGCGCGCGCCGGCCCTCGTGCGCGCGCTCGAACAGCGCGAGCGCCTCGTTCGCATCGCCGGCCGACAGCACCGAGCGGCCCAGGCTGTGCACCGCGGCCAGCGTCAGCGGATGTTGCTCGCCCATCAGCGCGACGCGGATGTCGAGCGCCTCGCGCGAGCGCTGCGCCGCTTCTTCGTGCCGGCCCTGCGCCTCGAGCACGCTCGCGTAGACGTTGAGCGCGTAGAGCGTGTCGGGATGGCCCGCGCCGCGCGCGGCCGCGAGCTGCGTCCAGGCCATGCGCGCCTTGTCGTGCGCCGCGCCGAGCCGGCCCATGCGCCGCAGCTCTATGGCCTCGGCGCTCGCGGCCCGCGCGCTGCGCGGATCGGCGTCGCCGTGGGCCGCGGCCGTGAGCTCGTGCACGCGCTGCGCATAGGCCAGGGCCTCGCGGTGGCGGTACAGCGCCGAGTAGGTGGCCGACAGGCTGGCCAGCGAACTCAGCGTGTCGGGTGCCTGCGCGCCCAGAACGCGGCGGCGCGCTTCGTAGACCTGCTCGTGCAGCTTCAGCGCCTCGGCGAAACGGCCGAGGTCGGTGAGGTTCACCGCCACCGCATTGCGCATGCGCAGCGTCGTCGGATCGTCGGCGCCCCATTGCGCCTGCGCGGCTGCCGCAAGCTCGTCACCGATCGCCAGCGCCTCGCCGTAGCGGCCCGATTCGCCGAGCGTGCCCGCGAGGTTGTGGCGCGCGACCAGCGTGTTGCGCGCGGCCGGGCCGGCCGATTTCAGCGTAAGGCGATGGATCTCCTCCTGCAGTGCGAGCGCCTCGCGGCAGCGGCCGACCTTGCACAACTGCAGCGCGAGTGCGTTGCGGCCCGACAGCGCCGCATTGGCCTCGCGGCCCCAGAAGGCATCGCGCCAGGCTGCGCGCTGTTCGAGCCATGCCAGCAGGGCGGCATCGTCGGCGCGCGCATCGCTGTTGTCGGCGAGCCGGCCGAGGATCAGGTCCTTCGCGAGAAAGGCCTCCATCGACAGCGAAGTCGCCTGCTCACGCGGCAACTGCCGCAGCGCGCGGCGGAGCAGTTCGTCGCTGTCGCGAAAGCGGCCGGCTTTCTCGAACTCGTCGGATTCGCGCACGAGGCCGCCGACTTCCGAATAGGCCGCGCCCAGCGGCGGAAACGGCGGTGCGGCCGCGGCGGCCAGCGGCAGCAGGAGCACTGAAAGAAGGAGGCGGTGGAGCAGCGTGGGCAATGACATCTTTCGCGCGGTGGATGCCCCGAAGCTAAGGGCGCCGGCGCGGCTTCACGACTACGAGCTTTCGTAGCGCGAGGCCCGCTGCGATGGCGCGAGACTTTGGTCTTCGGCAATGGCGAATGGCGAGGCAATCGATGTTCAAAGGAAAGTTCTCAACCCTGGTCTTCCTGCTCTGCGGCGCGGCGTACTGCCATGCCGCCTCCAGCCTCGAGCTGATCACCGATGCCGAAGCGAAGCTGCCTTCGGCCTATCTGGAGAACAAGCGCGCCGGCCTCACGCGCGGGCCCGGCATCGAGGTCGCGAGCCCGAGCACCGAGGCCGGCCGCGAGGCGGTCGCGCTGAAGATCGGCTTCAAGCCGCGCGGCGGCGTCGTGATCGATCCGAAGACGGTGAAGGTGCAGTACATGAAGGAACCGGTGGTCGATCTCACCGAGCGCGTGCGGCCCTACATCAGCGACACCGGCATCGCGATCGATGCCGCACGCGTGCCCGCGGGCGAGCACCAGCTGCGCGTGCAGGTCGGCGATGCCGAGGGTCGCGTCAGCAGCAAGTTGATCCAGTTCAAGGCGCAGTAGGCCGCATGGGCGTTGCCGCAACCTCGCCGGACGCGCCGCGCACGGTCGCCTGCCCCTACTGTGCCGAACCCATCGCCGAGCAGGCGCTGGCGTGCCGGCACTGCGGGCGCGACCTGTTCTTCTTCGCGCCGTTGCGGCGCGAGCTCGAGGCGCTGTCGCGGCGGGTCGCGGAACTCGAGGGGGCGCTGAGTGCATCGCGCAGCGCGGCGGCGATGCCCGTTGCCGCTCCCGTGGACGCGCCGGTCGCGGCACCGGAAGCAGCCGAGCCCGCGATCCCGCCAACCCCGGCACAACCCCAGCGCCCCGGCATCGGCTCGGTGCTGCTGTTCCTCGTGCTGCCCGTGCTGTGCCTGGTCGCGATGCATGCCGTCACCATCGTGCTGCTCGACCTCAACGAGCTGTACCTGCGCGTGGCCTCGGTGATGCTGCCGCTGGGCCTGGGCATGCTGTTCGTCGCGCTGTTCAGGGTGCGGCTGCCCTACCAGCTGCTGATGGCCGTGGCCATCGCCGTGCTGTCGGTGCTCGGCATGGCGGCTGTCATCGCCTACACCGACGACGTGCCGCTGATGCCGCAAGGCGCGCGCGAATGGCGCGAGATCCTCTACTACGTGACGAGCATCGCGTTCAGCCACATCACGGGCATCTTCACCGGCCTGCTGGTGTTCCATCGCCGCAACCGCGGCATCGACCGGCTCTCGCACCGCCTCGCGAGCGCGCTCACCGACGGTTCGCCCGCACCGGGCAAGGCGCAGCGGCTGCGCCAGTACACCGAGCGCATCCGCGACTTCATCACGCTGGTCACGCCGATCGTGACCGCCATCGTCTCGGTGGTCACGGGCATCGTGACCTTGCTCAAGAAGTAGGGAAGCACCGGCCGACCATGGCCAATGTCCTGCATGCGCTGTCGCCGAAGGATGGCGTGCCGCGCCGTGCGCGCTGGCGAGGCTGTGCGTTTCACCCGCACAAGCCCGCCAAAGGAGGTCCCATGGCAGCCAATACCCGCAGCGCCGAGCACGCAGAGAACACCGAGCCGCTTCCGCGCGAGGAGCCCGAGGTCACCCGCGAGGAGTCGGTGCCGACCGACGGCCGCGACACCGAAGGCGAGAAGCTGATGAAGGAAGTGAAGAACCCGAAGCTCCACGAGCCGGGTCTGGCCGAACACAAGACGCCCGAGAAGGCCGAGGGCGGCAAGAAAGCCGCCTGATCCTCGGTCAGTCGAGCACGAGCTGCGTCTGCGTCACCAGTGCACAGAGCCGCCCGTCGGCATTGGTGACCGAGGTCTGCCACACCATCGTCGTGCGGCCCCGGTGCAGCGCCACGCAGGTGCCGGTCACGGTCGTGCCCAGCTTCGCGCCCGCGATGAACTTGGTGCTCGAATCGGTGGTGGTCGTGCGCTTGCCCTCGGGCAGGTTCGCGATCGTGCCGACCGCGCCCAACGTGTCGGCAAAGGCCATGTAGGCGCCGCCGTGCAGGATGCCGCCGGCGGTGCAGAGGTCGGCACGCACCTCCATCTGCGCCACCACGCGATCGGGTTCCAGCACGGTGAGGCGCACGCCCATCAGGCCGGGGAAGATCGGTTCCAGCAGTTGCTGGAGCGAGGCGATGTCGAGCATGCGGGTCTCCTTGCGTGTGCGTCGATCCTAGCCAGCAGCGGGCGCATCGCCAGGCGGGTTTTCCGCGTCGCTGCCCGCGCGCGGAAAGTGCTTGACCTCCAGTGCACTCGAGCCCTTGCAATGGCGGCGGCCCCGATGGGCCGATGCTTCCACCGCCATTGAAAGGACCTCTCCCGATGACCCATGCACCGAGCTCCACGCTGTTCCACAACCCCGCGACCCTGCCGCCACCGGTGGGCTACTCGCACGTGGTGCAGTCCCGGGGCGGCCGCCTCATCCACGTGTCGGGTCAGGCCGCGCGCGACGCCGATGGCGCGCTGGTCGGCGAAGGCGACTTCACCGCGCAGCTGCATCAGTGCTTCCTCAATATCCAGCACGCGCTCGAAGCCGTGGGCGCGTCGATGGCCGACCTCGTCAAGCTCAACTACTTCTGCGACGAGCGCGTGCCCCAGGTGGACCTGCGCTCGGTGGTCGTCGTGCGCGACCGCTTCGTGAACACGCAGCGGCCGCCGGCCAGCAGCTTCGTCGTGGTCAAGCGCCTGGTGCGGCCCGAGTGGCTGATCGAGATCGAGGCCGTGGCGCATGTCGCCGCAATCGAAGGGAGCGACGCATGATCGCGGTGCTCGGGCATATCGAGGTCGACCCTCGGGCCGCCGAACGCCTGCGGCAACTGGGCATGGTGCTCGAGTGCGCTACGCGCGCGGAGCCGGGCTGTCGCCACTACGCCATCGGATTCGACGCGCAGGTGGCGGGGCGTGCATGGCTCAGCGAGCTGTGGGACGACGACGGCGCCCTGCAGGCCCATTTCGAGACGCCCCACATGAAGGAATTCCGCGCCTGCCTCGCGGCGCTGCCGGGACTGGCGGTCGATGCGACGCGCTACCGCGTCGAGGCCGGCGAGGTGCTTGTGCGGCGCGGGCATCGGACATGAGAGCGCCGCGGGCGACGCCTTCAGAGCGTGAGCCCGCCGTCGATCGTGAAGCTCGCGCCGGTCACGTAGCGGGCTTCGTCGCTCGCCAAGTAGGCGATCAGGCCCGCGATCTCGCGCGGCTGCGCGACCCGCTTGAGCGGGCTCATGCCGGCCAGCGCGTCGATCGCGCCGGCATTCATGTCGGTGTCGGTCGGGCCGGGCTGGACGTTGTTGACCGTGATGCCGCGCGGCGCGAGGTCCAGCGCCACGCCCTTGACCAGGCCCGCGACTGCGGTCTTCGTCAGCTGGTAGACGCTCGCGCCGGCCAGGCCGGTGCGGATCGCCACGTTGCTGCCGATCGTGACGACGCGTGCGCCGTCGCGCAGGTGCGGCAGCGCGGCCTGGATCGCGAGGTAGACGCCGCGCACGTTCACGTCGAGCATGCGGTCGAGGTCCTCGAGGCTCACCGTGTCGATGGTGCCCATGCGCAGCAGGCCGGCGTTGACCACCAGCACGTCGATGCTGTCGAAGCGCTCGACCGCGCGCGCCACGGCGTGGCGGATTGCCGCGGGATCTGCGCTGTCCGCCTCGATCGCCAGCGCCTGTGCGCCGCCGGATTCCACGGTGGCCACCACTTCGCTGGCCTTGTCGGGGCGCGACACGTAGGTGAAGGCCACGGCATGGCCGTCGGCCGCGAGGCGCTGCACGGCGGCGGCACCGATGCCGCGTGCCCCGCCGAAGACCAGTGCCGTCTTCACGCCGTTAGTGCCCTTTGTGATGTTCATGTCGTTCATGGCGTGCTCCTTCTCAACGGCTCGCAGCCTCGACGATCACGCGCGTGACCGCCTCGGGCTGCGAGGTCATCACCACATGCGAGGCGCCCTTGACCACCACCGTCTTCTTCGCATGCGCGCGCTCGGCCATAAAAGCCATCGCGGCCGGCGGAATGTTCTTGTCGCGATCGCCATAGACGAACCACGAGGGCACCGACTTCCAGGCCGGCGCCTGCGCCGCTTCGTTGAGCGCGGCCTCGGCGATCGGGCGCTGGCCCACGGCCATCAGGCGCGCCTGGGCCAGCGGCACGTCGGCGGCGAACTGCGCGGGAAACTTGCCCTGGTCGATGTAGAGGTCCTTGCCGCCGTCGGCCAACGGCACCGGCGGTGCCAGCGTCGGGCCGAGCGTGCTGCCCGGAAACTGGCCGGTGAGACCGAGCGCGGTTTCGCCGGCCTCGGGCGCGAAGGCCGCCACGTAGACCAGCGCCTTCACGTTGGGCTTGCCGTTGGCGGCCGCCGTGATGACCGAGCCGCCATACGAGTGGCCCACGAGCACCACGGGCCCCTTCACCGAATCGACCACGGCGGCGACCGAGGCCGCGTCGGAGGCCGGACCGCGCAGCGGATTCGCGGCCGCGATCACGGGGTAGTGGCGTTTCTGCAGGTCGCGCACCACGCCGTCCCAGCTCGACGAGTCGGCGAAGGCGCCGTGCACCAGCACGATGGTGGGTTTGGGCGCCGGTGCGCCGGGCGCGGGCTGCGCGAAGGTGGCCAACGGCGCGAGGGCGGCGAGGCCGAAGGCGCCGGCGAGGAGGGTGGCGCCGAGGCGGCGGGAGATCGGGGTCATGGTGTCTTTCCTTGCTTGAACAGGGGGAGGAGGGTGGTCGGCATCGGCCGATGGCGCTGAATCTAGGGGTGCTGCCGCACGTGCCCGCCGCGCTCTGTATGCCTGTGTGTCCAGGCGACCCATGAGCACATTACTTTTCATGCCGGGGTGTCAAAACCCCGCTTCGGCGCCGTCGCCTAACAACGCCTAACACCCGCCAACGCCAGCCGCCGTCGCTGCGCGACCAGCGCGGTTCCAATCGAAGCCGACAGTCAGAAGCAGCCGAGGGACCGGGAAACATGGACGGCGCATCTGCATCGCACGGCCGCCGTGGCGGCCCGCTCAACGCAGGAGGCTCACACCATGCAGGATCAGGAACTCGGTGAACGCAACCCGGCGGCGGCGCCCGATCCGCTCGAACGGCAGGCCATGCCGTTCCAGGACTTTCGCGAGCTCAGCGGCGGCATGCCGCGGCTCGAACGCGCGCGGGCCGGCGCCGGGCCCACGTCGCTGGTCGCGGGTCGGGGCCAGGCCACGCCGGCCGCGGCCGCGCTGCTGCAGCGCGAGTACGGCATGCGCCATGTGCTGCGCGACGACTGGGCCGCGCTTCCCGTCGCGCTGATGCCGCACGGCGAAGGCGCGCTGCTGGTGCTGCGCGATCCGGGTGGCGAGACCGTGCGCGGCAGCGGCGCGCGCGCCAGCGACACGGCGGCCTTCCTCGATCTCGCGCTGCGGCTTGTCGCCGCCGTCGGCGCGATGCATGCGGCCGGCGTGCTGCATCGCGCGATCACGCCCGACCGCCTGCTGCTCGCGCCCGACGGCCGCGCCTGCCTCACCGGCTTCGGCCATGCCGCCACCCTGTCGGACGCCGAGGCCGCGCCCGATCACGGCGAGGCCGCCTGGGACGAGGACTGCTTCCATTACATGGCGCCCGAGCTGGGCGCGCGCATGAACCTGCGCGTGGACGCGCGCGCCGATCTCTATTCGCTGGGCTGCGTGCTCTACGAGTTGCTGACGGGCCGCCCGCCGTTCCAGGGCGAGGATGCCGCGGCACGCGTCCATGCGCATGCGACCCGCACCGCGCGCGCGCCCGGCGAGCTGGTGGCGGGCGTGCCCGAGCAGCTCTCGCTGCTGATCATGAAGCTGCTCGAGAAGGCGCCCGAGCAGCGCTACGCGGACGCCGCCGGCGTGCTGGCCGACCTGCGCCGCTGCGACACCCTGCTGCGCGAGCGCGGCGGCATCCCGCGCTTCGCGCTCGATGCCCATTCGGCGCTGCGCCGGCTGCCGCGCCTCACGCGCGTGCTGGGCCGCGATGCCGAACTCGAGGCGCTGCTCGCGCTGTACCGTGGCGTTGCGCTCGATGCGCGCTCGCGCGTGGCCTGGGTCTCGGGCCACTCGGGCATCGGCAAGTCGACGCTGCTGCGCGAGGCCATGCTGCGCATGCAGCAGTCGTGCGCGCCGCTGCTGGCCACGGCCAAGAGCGAGGAGGGGCGCCGCGGCCGGCCCTATGCGCTGGTGGTCGATGTGCTCGAGCAGCTGCTGCAGTTCGTGCTCGGTTGCGCCGAGGACGAGTTCGCGCTCTGGCGCCGCCGCATCGCCGCCGCGGCCAAGCCGGTCGACCGCACCCTCGCGGGGCTGCTGCCCGCGCTCGCCGTCGTGCTCGGCGCACAGCCCGAGCCACCCGATGCGCCCGACGCCGCTCCCGGCCTCGAGCGCGAACGGGTGCTCCAGGGCATGGCGCGGCTGCTGGCCTGCTTCGCGAGTTCGGCGCGGCCGCTCGTGATCCTGCTCGACGACCTGCAATGGGCCGATGCCGGCACCCTGCAGGTGCTCGAGCGCCTGCTGCACCAGCACGAGGACGCGGCCCTGCTGCTGGTGGGCGCCTACCGCGCGGGCGAGGTGGCCGAGGACCATCCGCTGCGCGCCGGCCCGCTCGCGCAGGTGCCCGGCGCCGCGCGCATCGAACTCGGCCCGCTCGACGAAGCCGCGCTGCGCGAGATGATCGCGCAGGCGCTGCAGCAGGCTCCCGACGAGGTCGACGAACTCGCGCGCGCCATCGGCCACAAGACCGGGCGCAATCCGCTCTTCGCGCACCACCTGCTGCATCTGCTGGCCGACGACGGCGTGCTCGTCTACGACGCGGACAGCGCCTCATGGCGCTGGAGCCTCGAACGACTCGCCTCGCACCCGGGTGTGGACAACGTGGCCGAGCTGATGGCGCGCCGCTTCGAGTTGCTGCCTGCGTCCGCGCAGGCGGCGCTGCGCGTCATGGCCTGCCTCGGCCACCGTGCCTCGGCCGAGTCGCTCGCGGTGGCCATGGGCCTGGCGCCCGGCGCCGAGGCGACGCGCGCGCTCGATGCGGTGCTCGAACCCGCGCTCGAGGCCGGCAGCGTGCACTGCGAGGGCGAGGACTGGGTGTTCTGGCACGACCGCATCCGCGAAGCCGCCTACCTCTCGCTCGCGGCCGGCGAGCGTCCGGGCCTGCACCTGCAGATCGTGCGCCGCCAGCTCGCGAATCAGGGCATGCACCAGGGCACGTATCAGGGCGCGCCGTCGCAGCGCTTCACGCTCGCCGTGCAGGCCAGTCTCGCGCGACCGGCCGTCGACGCGCCCGAGGAGCGGCGCGCCTTCGCGCGGCTCAACCTCGAGGCCGGCCGGCAGGCCAAGGCCGCCACCGCCCATCACTCGGCGCTCGGCTTCTTCCGTGCCGCGCTGGCCTTCCTGGGCGAAGACGACGCGAGCGAGGACGGCCTGCATGCACGCGCCCTGTGCGGCGAGGCCGAGTTCATGACCGGTGCGCTCGAGGTGGCCGAGGCACGGCTGGCGGCGCTCGAGCAGGTCGCGGGCGAGGGCATCTTCGGCGCCGATCTCACGCGTCTGCGCGCGGCGCTTTACACCACGCTGGGCCGTTTCGACCGCGCGCTCGACGTCGGCCTGGCCTTCCTGCGCAAGGCCGGCATCGAGCTGCCGCGCCAGCCCGATGCCGCCGCGGTGGACCGCGAGCATGCGGCCCTGCAGGCCTGGATCGAGCGCCACGGCATGGCCGCCTTCCGGCAGTTGCCGATCGTGGCCGACCCGCTGCGCCGCGCCATCACCGACATCTTTGCCGACCTGATCCCGCCCGCGCTCTACACCGACCAGAACCTGGTCGACCTGATCCTGCTGCACATGGCGCGGCTGGGCATCGCGCACGGCCATGCCGATGCCTCGGCCGACGGCTACGTCTGCATGACGCAGGTGTTCGGCGTGCGCTACGGCGACTACGCCACGGCGCGCGAGTTCGGCGCGCTCGCGCTGCACCTGGTCGACGAGCGCGGCCTCGCGCGCTACCGCGGCCGGGTCTACATGACCTTCGGCACCATGGTCGTTCCGTGGTCGCAGCCCGCGCGCGCGGCACGTGACTACATCCGGCGCGCCTACGAGCTCGCCGTGGCGAGCGGCGACCACACCTTCGCGATCTACTGCGGGCGCAACCAGGCCACGGGCATGCTGTTCGCGGGCGAGCTGCTGGGCGACGTGCGCGACACGGTCGAGCGCGGCCTGGCGATTGCGCGCGACGCCAACTTCCAGCTCGTGATCGACGCGTTGCTCGCGCAGAAGCAGCTGTTGTCGCAACTGCAGGACGGCAGCGACGGCGACCCGCAGGCGCAGCCGCGCGTGCCACGCGAGGGCGATCCCGCCACGCTCGTGGACTTCGCGTTCTGGGTCTATCGCCTGCAGGCCGCGCTGCTGTTCGGCCGGCTCGACGAGGCACTCGAGGCGCGCCGCCGCGCCGAGGCCTGCGCCGATTCGGCGCGCACCTTCGCCGAGAGCGGCGACCTGCCGTTCTACGGCGCGCTGGCGCTGCTCGCGCTGCCCGAACGCGACGCCACGCAGCAGGCCGCGCTGCGGCGCGACCTGGCCCAGCTCGAGACCTGGGCCCTGGCCTGCCCCGGCAACTTTCTCGCGCGGCACGAACTGGTGCGCGCAGAGCGCCTGCGCATCGATGGCGATCCCGCGGCCGCGGTCGAGGCCTATGCGCGCGCCGTGACGCATGCGCGCCGCCACGGCTTCACGCAGGTGGAGGCGCTGGCGGCCGAACGTGCCGGTGCCTTCCATGCGGCGCGCGGCGACGAGCTGTCGGCCTACGGCAATCTGCGGCATGCGCGCGGCGCCTGGCAGCGCTGGGGCGCCATGGCCAAGGTGCGGCTGCTGCAGGCCGAGTACCCCGGCCTGTTCGAGAGCGACGAGCAGGTGGGCGCCGGCAGCCGGCTGCAGGCGCTCGATGCGCAGGCCGTGCTGCGCATCTCGAACGCGCTGGCCAGCGAGATCGTGCCCGAGCGCCTGGTCGACACCCTGCTGCGCACCGCGCTCGAGAACGCCGGTGCCGAGCACGGCACGCTGGCGCTGCTGCGCGAGGACGCCTGGCAACTGCGCGCGCGGGCCTCGGTGGTCGACGGCACGATCGCCGTCACGCAGGAGGCCGCGGCTTTCGGGCCCGACGTTCTGCCGCTCGGCATCGTGCAGGCCGTTGCACGCACCCAGCAGCACATGGTGATCGACGATGCGCGCGAGAACGCCGCGCTTGCGCAGGACGACTACATCCGCCGGCGCCGGCCGCGCTCGGTGCTGTGCGTGCCGCTGATGCGCCATGCGCGCCTGGTCGGCGTGCTCTACCTCGAGAACAACCTCGCCTCGCACGTCTTCACCCCGGCCAAGGCCGAGGTGCTCGAGGTGATCGCCTCGCAGGCCGCCTTCGCGCTCGAGAACGCTCGCCTGTACGAGGAACTGGTCGACCAGAACCGGCAGCGTGCCCGTGCCGAGGAGCAGTTGCGCGGCGCGCTCACCGACCTCGAGCGCGCGACCCGGCTCAAGGCCATGGGCGAGCTGGTCGCGTCGATCGTGCACGAGGTCGGCCAGCCGATCGCCGCCGTCGACACCTCTGCGAGCGCCGCGCTGCGCTGGCTCGACCGCAGCCCGCCCGACATCGCCGAGGCGCGCGAGATGCTCGCCCACATCGGCAAGAGCGCGCTGCGCGCGCGCAGCATCATCCAGGCCCTGCGCGCCAAGGCACGCAATGCCGAGCCGCGGCTCGCGGCCTTCGACCTCAACGAGGCGCTGCGCGAAGCGGCCGTGCTGGTGGCCGGCCCGCTCGACACGCTCGGCGTGGCGCTCGAGCTGCGCGGCCTGGAGGCCCCCGTGCTGGTGCATGGCGACCGCGTGCAGCTGCAGCAGGTGGTGGTCAACCTGCTGATGAACGGCGCCGAGGCCATGGCTTTGCTGCCGCCGGGCCCGCGTCCGCTGTGCCTGAGCTGTGGCGGCGATGGCGAGGGCCGCGTGCGCGTGACCGTGGACGACGCCGGCACCGGCATCGGCGCAGAAGCGGGCGAGCACCTGCTGAAGCCGCTGTTCACGACCAAGGCCGATGGCATGGGCATGGGCCTGGCGATCTGCAAGTCGATACTCGACGCGCATGGCGGCACCTTGTCGCTGTCGCGGCGCGAGCCTGCGGGCACGCGCGCCGTCTTCACCTTGCCCCTGTCCGAACCCGGCCTCGCCCCATGACCTCTTCCCAAAACCTCCTCACCAGATCCCCGGGCACCCCGCTGGCCGGCGACGCGCGCGTGGTGTTCGTCGTCGACGACGACGACCTGGTGCGCGCCGCCATCGGCAGCCTGCTGCGCTCGGTCGACCTCGAGGTGCGCGCCTTCGCCACCACCGAGGAGTTCCAGGCGGCACCGCGCGCGCCCGGGCCCTCGTGCCTGGTGCTCGACGTGCGCCTGCGCGGCCAGAGCGGCCTTGCGTTCCAGCAGGCCCTGCGCGAGGCCGGCCGTCCGCACATGCCGATCATCTTCATGACCGGCCACGGCGACATCGCGATGACCGTGCGCGCCATGAAGGCCGGCGCCGTCGACTTCCTCACCAAGCCCTTTCGCGACCAGGACATGCTCGACGCCGTGGCCGCCGCGCTCGATGCCGATGCCGGGCGGCTCGACACCGACCGCGCGCTCCAGGCCTCGCGCGACTGCTGGGCCCTGCTCACGCCGCGCGAGCGCGAGGTGGTGCAGCACGTGGCCTCGGGCCTCATGAACAAGCAGATCGCCGACCGCATGGGCATTGCCGAGATCACCGCGAAGATCCACCGCGGCCAGGCCATGCGCAAGATGGAATCGCGCTCGGTCGCCGAGTTGGTGCGCAAGATGGAAGCGCTCGGCGTCGTGCAGGGCCTGCCGCGCGCGCAGCCGGCCGTCGCGCACCATACCTAGAGATGATGGCGCCGCGCCGTGCCGCCGGTATTCTGCAAGCCCGGGTCGTGCCCGCGTGTCCTGCGCCATCGTCCAGAGCCCGGTAGAGAACGGGAAGCCTCTTGTCCCTGTCAGCCATCGATCTCGTTTCCATCGTCGACGACGACCCCTTCGTGCGCGCCGCCACCAGCAGCCTGGTGCGCTCGTTCGGCTGGGAGGCGCGCGCGTTCGAATCGGCAATGGACTTCCTGGCCTCGGGCCTGCAGCGGCAGACCCGCTGCCTCGTGTGCGACATCCGCATGGAGGCCATGGACGGCATCGAACTGCTCGAGCGCCTCGACCGCGACGGCCTGCGCGTGCCCACGCTGTTCATCACCGCCTATGCCTCGGCGCACACGCGCGAGCGCGTGCGCGCCAGCACCGCGCTGTGCCTGATCGAGAAACCGATCGACGCCGCCGAACTCGAGGCCTGGATCCGGCACGCCTTGCACGACGCCGAGGCGCGGCGCTGAGGCGCAGCGCCCGCGCCATCGTCTCTTGCCGCGCCAGCCGCGCGCATGCCGGGGGCAAACCTTCGTAGGGGTTGGGCGAACGCTGGTGCGATGGTGGGCGGCCCACCTCGCGTGATGTCATCGCTTCCATGCCGGCCGGTGCGTCGGCGACAGGAGATTTCAGATGACACGCAGCCTTCAGACCCCCATCGCCCTCGAATCCGAAACACCCGCCAAGGCGATCCCGCGCACGCAGGGCCTGGCCTTGTACGCCGCTCGCGCGTTGGCACTTGCCGCCCTCGGCCAGAACACGCACGCCGCCACGCTCGCGCCCATGGTCTGCAGCATCGACGACGGCCTGCTGTGGATCCTCGGCGTATCGGTGCTCGTCGTGCTCGCGCTGATCGGTGCCGGCCTCGGCCTCGAGCTCCTGGCCTACCGCGCCGGCGCCGTGCGCATCGCCCGCGCCCTCGAATCGCACGGCGGCGATGCCCGCATGCCCGAACTGCCCGAGAGCGGCCCGCGCGCCATTGCACGACTGGCGCGCGCCATCAACAAGGGCCGGCGCCGCCGCGTCGAACGCGAGGCCGAGCACCTCGACGTGCAGGCCGCCTATGCCCACGACCTGCGCACCCCGCTCACCCGCATGGGCCTGCGCTGTGAGATGCTCGACGACCCCGCGCTGCGCGAAGCGATGCAGCGCGATCTCGCCGAGATGCAGGAGCTGGTCGAGGCCAGCGTCGCCAGCGCGCGCATGCAGCGCAGCGTGGCCGAGCCACTGCAGCGCGTTGATGCCGACGGCCTGCTCGACAACCTCGTGCGCGGCTACCGCGACGCCGGCCGTGCCATCGCACTCGACGGCCGCATCGGCCAGCCCGTGGTCGCCTGCCCGCTCGCGCTGCGGCGCGTGCTGGCGAACCTGATCGACAACGCGTTGCGCTATGGCAGCGACGTGCGGGTGTGCGCGCACGTCGATGCGCAACGGCTGGTGCTGGCGGTGGTGGATTCGGGGCCGGGGATCAAGCCGGCGCAGATCGATGCGGTGTTCGCGCCGTGGGTGCGGGGGCGGCAGGGGCAGGAGGACAAGCCTGGGTCTGGGCTTGGGCTGGCGATTGCGCGGCGGTTGGCGCGGTCGATGCAGGGGGAGTTGTCGCTGCAGAACCGGCGTACTGGAGGGTTGGAGGCGCGGTTGACGTTGCCGTTGGTGGTGGCGTGACGCCGTGGCAGAGGAGAGTGGGGCGGGTGCGATTGGGGCGGCGCGGATTTGTCACCCTCAGTGTGGTGCGGACGGAGAAGGGCTATAGATCGAGACGCGCCGGGGTTCCCTTATTCAGTCTTACGTCGCATCGCGGGCGAATAAAGCATCCCTGGTTAGCGACCGGCTCAAGGGGCACGGCCGGTGGTTCGTTACGAAAAGGATTTGGAGATATGAACGCCTGAGGCGAGCACCGCGTCGGCGCATGACGACAGCATCCGAATCGTCTCCCGCATGTCGCTCTCAGTGGCATCCGGATGAATGGCACAGATTCGCAGCACGGTTCGATTGCGCAAGCGCGTCGTCAAGACCGTCGCAAAACCCTCCTGAAGTGCCCGCGATGAAATCTCGCTGTTCAGCGCATCGAGCGCCTCCGGGCTCATGGCCGCATCCGTCATGCGGAAGGTGACGATGCCCAACTGCGCGGGCGACACGATGTCCCAGCGAGGATCCTTCTCGAGCTCGTCCTGAGCCCAGGTTGCCAACCGGCAACCATGCGCAATCGCCTCGCCCATGGCGTCCGACCCCAGCACCTGCAAGGTGAGCCACAGCTTCAGTGCGCGTGCCGGCCTGGTGAGTTCGACGCCGAGGTCCCAGAAATTGATCTGTTCGGCGTCGGTGTCGGCATGCGCATCGAGCAGGTATTCGGGGCGGGTATGGAAGACCTGCGAGAGGTGCTTGCGCTGACGCACGAAGACCATCCCACAGCCGTAGGTCTGGAACAGCCACTTGTGCGCATCCCAGCTCAGGCTGTCGGCCTCGCCGATGCCGTCGAGCAAACCCCGATGCGATGGCGACAGCGCGGCGGATGCACCGTACGCGCCATCCACGTGCATCCACATGTCGTGTGCGTCGCACAGTGCGCGAATCCGTCGCAGTGGATCGATGCTGCCGGTGTTCGTCGTGCCTGCGCTCGCAACCACGGCAAAAGGCCTGAGCCCATCGGAGATGTCCTGCTCGACCGCGGCCGCCAGAGCTGTCATGTCCATGCGGAACGCGGCGTCGGTAGGCATGCGGCGAATCTGATGCGGCAGAAGCCCGAGGATCTTCAGCCCCTTGGCAACGGATGAATGGGTTTGCTCCGAAACGTAGGCAACGCCTTGCAGGCGCTGCGCCGGCTCGAGCTTGAAATCGCGCGCCATCGCAAGCGCCGTCAGGTTGGCCATGGAGCCCCCCGACACGAACAGGCCGCCGGCCGAAGGCGGGAGCCCGACCTGTGCCGCCAGCCACTGAATGAGCGCCGCTTCGATGACGCTGGCCCCCGAACTCTGCAGCCAGCTGCCGGCGTGGACGTTGTGAACAGCGGTCAAGTAGTCGCCCAGGGCCGACAGCGGCGAAGACGGTCCCGGAATGAAGGCCAGGAACCGGGGATGGTCCATGCGCGCACGCCAGGGGTAGACCTCGTCCAGCATCTGGTCGATCACCTCTTCCAGCGGCCGGGCCTGTGCGGGCACGCCGATCGCGCGAAGCGACTCGGCGCTGGCGTGATCGATCACTTCCACCGGACGTTGTTCGCGGGATGAATGGCCGACCGGACTCATGCGAGACAGGACCCGCGCCCATGCTTCCGGTGGCACCTCTCCGAGCAGGCGGCTGGGTGGGGCTCCCTCTGATGCTGGGAGAGGAAGAGCGAGGTCCGAAAGTGGAGGCATGTTGTTCACCGAATGATGTTCTGTCTTTGGCTTATTCTCCCGAACATCATTCAGCTGCCCTAGCGCTTTCAGAACCATGGCCAAAAATGCGAACCAGCTTCAACCGGAGAGCAAGGCACCCGCCCGGCTGGACTCCGTCGACCGAAGACTGTTAGGGCTTCTGGCGAACGACAGCACGCTCAGCTATGCCGCGCTGGGTGAATTGCTTCATCTGTCGGCGCCCGCGGTGCACGAGCGGGTGAAGCGGCTCAAACGCGACGGGGTGATCCTCGCGACCGTGGCGCGCCTCGATGGCGCGAAGCTGGGGCGGCCGCTGCTGTGCTTCGTGCAGGTGATCACCAGCACCGTCAAGCGTGCGCGCCAGGTTGCGGCGCTCGAATCGCTTCCCGATATCGAGGAGATTCACATCGTCACCGGCGACAGCGGCCTGCTGTTGAAGGTGCGCACGCGCGATGCACAGGCGCTGGAAGTGCTGCTGGCGCGCATCCACGAGGTCGAGGGCGTGGAAGGAACGCGCACGCAGATGGCGCTGCGCACGCTGGTCGAACGAGGGCCCAGTCCGCACGCGGCGGATTGACGACAGGGCCCGCGCGTTCGGCTCAGCGCAACGACCTGAATGCCGCCCGCACCTCACGGCTGAACAGCTTCGGTTGCTCCCAGGCCGCGAAGTGCCCGCCGTTGTCGACTTCGTTCCAATAGATGAGCTTGTGATAGGCCCGGTCCGCCCAGCTGCGCGGCGCCTGATAGATCTCGCCCGGAAACACCGTCACGGCCGCGGGCAGCGAGATGTCCACCGCATTGAAGTTGTTCGAGTGATCTTCCCAATAGATCTGCGCCGCCGAGGTCGCGCTGTTGGTGAGCCAGTACAGCGAGATGTCGTCGAGCATCTCGTCGCGCGGGAGCACGCGCTCGGGCACGCCGCCCGAATAGGTCCAGGTCGCGAACTTGTCGTAGATCCAGGCGGCCTGGCCCACGGGTGAGTCGGCGAGGGCGTAGCCCAGGGTCTGGGGGCGCGTGACCATCATGGCGGAGTAGCCCGAACTGTTCCTGTAGAAGTCGTCGAGCTTGTCGAAGGCGGCGCGCTCCTTCGGCAGCAGGCCGGCGGGCGCGGGGCCGCCCGCGGCGAGGATGGCGGCGATCTCGGCGGGCACGGTGCCGGGCATGTTGACGTGGATGCCGATCAGGCCCGGCACCTTCTGGATCGCCATGCGGTGCGAGATCACGGAGCCGCAGTCGCCGCCCTGCGAGACGAACTGCCTGTAGCCCAGCCGCGCCATCAGCACGCCCCAGGCGCGCGCGATGTGGTTGGAGTCCCAGCCGGTGGCCTCGGGCTGGCCCGAGAAACCGAAGCCCGGCAGCGAGGGCAGCACGAGATGGAAGGCATCCTCGGCGCGGCCGCCATGCGCGGTGGGGTCGGTCAGCGGGCCCACGACCTTGAGCAGCTCGAAGATGGAGCCGGGCCAGCCGTGGGTCATGATCAGCGGCATCGCATCGGCGTGGCGCGAGCGGATGTGGGCGAACTGGATGTCGAGGCCGTCGATGGTGGTCACGAATTGCGGCACGGCATTGAGCCGCGCCTCGCCCTTGCGCCAGTCGTAGTCGGTGGCCCAGTAGCGCACCAGCGAACGCAGGGTGGCGAGGCGCACGCCCTGCGAAGTGTCGGTCACGGTCTCGGCACTCGGCCAGCGCGTGGCGGCGAGGCGACGGCGCAGGTCGACGAGGGTCTCGCGATCGACGGCGACGCGGAAAGGCCGCACCGAGGTGTCGTCGGGGCCGGTGGCCGAAGGCGGGCGCAGCATGGCGAAGGCGCCGGTGGCGGCCGACGCGGCGCTGAAGGCCATCGAGGTGGCGAGCAGGCGGCGGCGCGTGAGGGAGGAAATCGGTTCGGTCATGGCGTGGTCTCTATGAAGTGAAAGCCACTCGATTGAAGCCAGCCGATGTATCCCGCATGTGTGAAGAATCGGCCGATTCGCATGCCTGTGTATTCGAAGGGCGACGCGACACACGGCCATACAAATCCGCCGCGCGCCGGCCCCGCGAAGCCCGCGCCGGCAGCATGCGGCTCGGGTATCCTCGGCGCGCCCCGACGCCCGCAGATTCCCCACCCGCCATGAGCGACGCACCGCCCTCCGGGGCCGACGACATCCTTCACTTCGGACCCTTCACGCTGCGCGTGGGCGAACGCCTGCTCGCGCGCGACGGCGAACCGGTGGAGCTCGGCGGTCGCGCGATGGACGTGCTGCTGGTGCTGGTCGCGAAGGCCAACGCGATCGTGAGCAAGCAGGAGTTGATGGCGCGCGCCTGGCCCGGCATGGTGGTGTCCGACGGCAGCCTGCGCTACCAGATCACGATGCTGCGCCAGGCCTTGAACGACGGCCAGGACGGCGCGCGCTACCTGTCGAACGTGGTGGGCCGCGGCTATTGCTTCGTCGCACGCGTCACGCGCGGCGAGGCCGTGGCCGAAGTCCGAGCCGACGCAGCAGCGACGGTGGGGCCGATCGAACCGGGCCTGCCGGCGCAGCCGCTGGAACTGCTGGGCCGCGCCAAGGACCTGGCGGCGATTCCGGCCCAGCTCGCCAGGAGCCGCTTCGTCACCATCGTGGGTTCGGGCGGCGTGGGCAAGACCTCGGTCGCGATCCGCGTGGGGCAGGACATGTTGAGCGGCTTCGACGGCGCGGTGGTGTTCGTCGACCTCTCGATGCTGGCCGACCCCGGCCTGGTGCCGAGCGCCATTGCCTCGATGCTCGGGCTGTCGGTGCGCTCGGCCGATCCGGTGCCCAGCCTCGTCGCCTACCTGCGCGGGCGGCGGATGCTGCTGATCCTCGACAACTGCGAGCACGTGATCGCGGCGGCTGCGTCGCTGGCCGAGCGCATCTTCCAGGCCGCGCCCGGCATCCACCTGCTCGCGACCAGCCGCGAGGCGCTGCGCGTGCCGGGCGAGCACATCCATCCGCTCGACCCGCTGGCCACGCCGCCCGACCAGCCCGGCCTGCTCGCGCGCGACGTGCTGCTGTACCCGGCCACGCGCCTGTTCATGGACCGAGCCGGCGCGAGCGGCGCAATGCCGGCGCTCGACGATGCCGACGCGCAGGTCGTCGCGGGCATCTGCAGGAAGCTCGACGGCCTCGCGCTCGCGATCGAGCTCGCGGCGCGCCGCGTGACCACCTATGGCCTGCGCCAGACCGCCGCGCTGCTCGACGAGCGGCTGGCGTTGTCGTGGCTCGGCCAGCGCACGGCGCGGCCGCGCCACCAGACGCTGCAGGCCACGCTGGACTGGAGCTACGAGCTGCTCGACCCGCGCGAGCGCGAGGTGCTGTGCCGGCTCGCGGTCTTCGTCGGCCGCTTCTCGCTCGAGGCCGCGCGGCAGGTGGTGGCCGACGAGGCGCTGACGCAGGCGCAGGTGGTCGACGCGATCGCGAGCCTGGCCGAGAAATCGCTGCTCGCGGTGCATCGCGCGGGCGGCTCCGCGCAGTACCGCCTGCTCGAGAGCACGCGCGCCTATGCGCTCGCCAAGGCCGATGAGCAGACCGCCGAGGCGAGCGCGCGCCGCCATGCGCTGCACTTCCGCACGCGGCTCGAGCGCATGGCCGCCGAGCACGATGCGTTCTCGGGCGACACCGCGCGTGCCTCGGACCTGGCCGACCTCGGCAATGTGCGCGCGGCGCTCGCCTGGTGCTTCGACCGCGGCGGCGACAGAGACCTGGGCCTCTCGCTGGCGGTGGCGGCCGTGCCGGCCTTCATGGCGATGTCGCTGCTGGCCGAGTGCCATGGCTGGTCGAAGCGCGCGCTGGCCGAACTCACGCCCGCCGCGCGCGGCAGCGCGGTGGAGATGCACCTGCAAGCGGCCGTCGGCCTCTCGCAGATGTTCACGCGCGGCAACAGCGACGAGGTGCGGCATGCGCTCGAGCGCAGCCTGCAGGTGGCCGAGGTGCTCGGCGACGGCGCGAGCCAGGTCCAACTGCTGGCGCGGCTGCAGATCTTCCACGAGCGCATCGGCGACTTCGTCGAGTCGCTGAGCCATGCGAATCGCTGTGCGCGCGTGGCGGCCTCGATCGACGACCCGACCGCGCGGGCCATCGCGGATTCGCTCGTGGGGTTGTCGAACCACCTGCTGGGCGACCAGGCCGGCGCGCGGCATTTTCTCGAGGCCGCGATCGCGGGATCGACGCTGTCGCGGCAGGGCACCAGCATCTACTCGGGCTTCGACTTCCACAACCGCGCCTGCATCTCGCTGGCCCGCACCCTGTGGCTGCAGGGCCACCCGTCGCAGGCGATGGCGCTGGCGCAGCGCGCGGTCGACGAGGCGCGCGAACTCAACCATCCGGTCACGCTGTGCATCGCGCTGATCTGGGCCGTGTCGGTCTATCTCTGGGCCGGCGATCTCGAGCGCGCCGAGCGCGACATCGACAGCTTCATCGCCTTCGCCGAATCGCATTCGCTGACGCCCTACCTCGCGGTGGGCCGCGGCGTGAAGGGCGAGCTCTGCGTGCGGCGCGGCGATGCCGAGCAGGGCGTGCGCGCCTTGCAGGGCTGCCTGGTCGAGCTGCGCGAATCGCGCTACGAGCTGCTGACCTCTGCCTTCAACCTCACGCTCGCGGAAGGCCTGGTCATGACCGGCCGGCACGACGAAGCCCTGGCCCTGATGGACGACACGCTCGCGTTGGTCCATGCCAAGGGCGACCTCTACAACCTGCCGGAGTTGCTGCGCGTGAAGGCGCGCGCGCTGTCGGGCGGGCCGGCCCCGCGTCTTGCGCAGGCGCAGCAATGTCTGGACGAGGCGCTGGCGGTCAGCCGCCAGCAGGGCGCGCGTTCGTGGGAGCTGCGCGTGGCGATGGACCTGGCGTGGCTGTGGGCCGATGGCGAGCGCGCGCAGGAGGGCCGCGATCTGCTCGCGGACGTGTTCGCCCGCTTCACCGAGGGCTTCGAGACGACCGACCTGCAGGAGGCCGCGCGCCTGCTCGACGGCGCGGAGGATGCGGCGGGCTGAACGCGGCGTTCGTCGCTGTCTTGCTCACTGGAGCCGCACGGCCTCCACCGTCGTCGCCAGTTCCTGCAGCCGCCGCAGGCAGTCGCCCTCGGGATAGCCGAGCACCTTCCAGCGCGGCACGGCCAGCGGCAGCCGCTCGATCAGGTGGCCCGCATGCTCGGCGAAATGCGGCCACGCGACGATGGTCGGGGTTTCGCCCGCGACCTCGCAGAGAAAGACCAGGTCGGCTTCGGGCAGCCAGGTGTCGACGCCCTTGGGCAGCACGGCATAGCTGATCACGGCGCCATCGGAGTCGCGCTGCAGCAGGCTGTGCTTGGCGACGAAGACGTCGACGCCGGCCGCCACGTGGGCCTTCTCCAGCACCTCCTGCTGGTCGTTATAGTCGACCGCCTTTTCCTCGCGCAGCAGCGCCGTGAGCTGCACACCGGCCTGCCCGGGCGGGGTCCACAGCGACCATGCCTTGTCGCGCAGCCTGAACATCTCGGCGCTCAGCGGGCGCGACTGCTCGCGCAGCACCCGGCGCGCGGTGGCGATCATGTTCTCGAGCGCGTCCGCATCGCCGGCACCGCAGACCAGCAGGCAGGTGCGGTTCGGCGCCATCGCCACCGGGTCGCCGTCGAGCGGCAGCTGCCAGGCAAGCTCGTGCAGGAAGATGCGGCCGGCGTCGTAGTAGTCGCCGTAGTTCGACACGTAGAGCCCGGGCGCGAGCTGGCCGAAGGCCGGCGCGGCCTTGTGGCGCAGGTTTTCGACCGCGATCTCGAAGGCCTGCTCGAAGCCGATGCCCCAGCGCTTGAGGTCGTGGGGGCTCACCTGCGCGATCGCATGGTCGCTGTCGATGGCGACGGCCGCGCCGAGCGTCGGCGAGAAGGGGGTCCACACCATGGTGTCCTCGAGCTTCTTCGAGAAGTCGCCATGCGAGATCCGCGCGAGGTCCACGCCGGCGAGACGCCGCAGGATCGGCAGCAGCCGCGGCCGCGCTTCTTCGAAATCGGCGGGCCGGTCGCTGCCGATGCCCGCGACCCCCAGCGCAAAGCGCGCGATCTGCTCGCGGCGCTCCGCCGGCCGGGCCTGGCAGTAGTCGGTGTAGAGGTTGTGCAGGTAGATCGTGCCGCCGTCGGCGCGGCGGATCAGGAACTGCTCGGGATCGAGGACCAGCTTCTCTTCGGGGAGAAGGCGTTGCAGCTCCTGCAGGAGCAATCGGGCGACCTGTTCGGTGCCGGGCTTCCGGTCGAAAAGGCGGCGGATGAATGACAGCATGTTCCCCTCCTGCGAACCAGTATAGGCAGCGCCCGTGTCACGCCGGCACATCCTTCCGGGCGAGGGTCGATGCAACGAAGCATGTATGATTCATATATGTTTCGTATATACGACATGCATTGAAGGTGTTGAGTACCCATGGCATCCGGCATCCACATCAAGTCCCCCGAGGAGATCGAGAAGGCGCGCCAGGCCGGCCGGCTCGCGGCCGAAGTGCTCGCCATGATCGAGCCGCACGTGGTGCCGGGCGTGAGCACCGAAACGCTCGACCGCATCTGCCACGACTACATCGTGAACGTGCAGGGCCTCATCCCGGCCAACGTGGGCTACCAGGGGTATCCGAAGACCATCCTCACCTCGGTCAACCAGGTGGTGTGCCACGGCATTCCCTCGCCCGACAAGATCCTGAAGAAGGGCGACATCGTCAACATCGACGTGGCCGTGATCAAGGACGGATGGTTCGGCGACACCAGCCGCATGTACTTCGTCGGCGCGCCCAGCGTGCTCGCGCGCCGGCTGGTGGAAACGACCTACGAAGCGATGCGCGCCGGCATCCTCGCCGTCAGGCCGGGCGCCACGCTCGGCGATGTCGGCCATGCGATCCAGTCGGTAGCGCAGCGCGAGCACTTCGGCGTGGTGCGCGAGTTCTGCGGCCATGGCATCGGGCAGGTCTACCACGAGGACCTGCAGGTGCTGCACTACGGACGCCGCGGCGAGGGCCTGCGGCTCGTGCCGGGCATGGTGTTCACCATCGAGCCGATGCTCAACGCGGGCGGGCGCGAGATCCGGCACCTGCCCGACGGGTGGACGGTGGTGACCAAGGACCGGTCGCTGTCGGCCCAGTGGGAGCACATGGTGGCCGTGACGCCCGAGGGGCATGAGGTGCTCACGTCCTGGCCCGGGGGCACGGGGAGCTACGCGCCGGTCTGAGGTGCCTGTCGAGGCAATCCGCATTCGTAGACATCGATGGCGGCCCGGATGCGCGAATTTCCTACTTCCGACGCGCCCGATGGCTCCCAGTCTGTGCGCCTGTCTCCCAAGGATTTCAAGGAAACGACGCACATGGCAACCAGCAGCATCCTCGGCGGCGAGCACGCCCCGACCGCCCCCAAGGGCACCGACGCCGGCGCCCTCGGCCCCAGCGATTCCAGCGACAGCGGCAGCGATGCCGCGGGCGACGACCGCGCCATCATCGACGGCGGCGAGGAACCGGCGACCAACGCGGACATCCTGCCCGACCGCGTGGGCGTCTTTCCGGACGCCGCGACGGAAGTCGCCGACGCCGTCGACGACCCCGAAGCGCTGAGCGCCGAGGAACTTGCCGACGAGAACGACGGCGAGGACGACGACGAAGAGACCGCCTGATGCCAAGCGTTCCCGATGCGGCGGCGCGCCTCAAGCACACGCTGCGCCACGTGTTCGGCCATGCCCGCCTGCGCGCGGGCCAGGCCGAGGTCATCGAGCGCGTGATGGCCGGCCGCTCGACGCTGGCCGTGATGCCCACCGGCGCCGGCAAGTCGCTGTGCTACCAGCTGCCGGCCCTGCTGCTCGAGGGCCGCACGCTGGTCGTGTCGCCGCTCATCGCGTTGATGAAGGACCAGTGCGACAAGCTGCGGACGCTGGGCATCGCCGCCGTGCAGGTCAACAGCGCACTGGGCGCCGAAGAGCTGGAACGGGCCGAGCAGGCGATCGACGACGGCAGCGCGCGCATCGTGCTGGTCACGCCCGAGCGGCTGTCGGACCCCGCGTTCGTGCGGCGCTTGTCGACCCATCCCGTGGCGCTGGTCGCGGTCGACGAAGCGCATTGCATTTCCCAATGGGGCCATGACTTCCGGCCCGCTTTCCTCGAGATCGGTCCGGCCGTGCGCGCGCTCGGCGGCCCGCCCGTGCTCGCGCTCACGGCCACCGCGGGCGAGGAGGTGGCGGCTGACGTCATGAAGAACCTGGGCATTCCGCGCGCCGGCCTGATCGATACCGGCGCCTACCGCGCCAACCTGCAGTTCGCGGTCGAGCAGATGACGCAGGAGCCGGATCGCCAGCGGCGCATCGTCGAACTGGTGCGCGAGGAGGCCGGCAGCGGCATCGTCTACGCCGCCACGGTGAAGGCCGCGCAGGAGGCCTTCGATACCCTGAAGGCGGCCGATCAATCGGTCGCGCTCTATCACGGCAAGCTCGGTGCGCGCGAACGCGCCGAGGCGCAGGAAGCGTTCATGGCGGGCAGCGCGCGCGTGATGGTCGCGACCAATGCCTTCGGCATGGGCATCGACAAGCCCGACATCCGCTTCGTCGTGCATTGCCAGATGCCGTCGAGCCTGCATGCCTACTACCAGGAGGCCGGCCGCGCGGGTCGTGACGGCGAGCGCGCGCGCTGCGTGCTGCTGTTCCATGCCAAGGATCGGTCGGTGCAGCAGTTCTTTCTCGCGGGCCGCTATCCGCAGCTCGAGGACCTCGATGCCGTGTACCGGCAACTGCTGGCGGAGCCGCCCGCGCCCGAGGGCTGGACCGCCGCGAACCTGCTCGATGCGCTGGAGCGTCCGCGCACGCGCATGCAGGCGGCGATCGCCTTGCTGCGGCAGCAGAAGCTGCTGGCCATCGACCGGCGCGGGCGCATCTCGCTGCGTCAGGCGATGGCCGAGCGCGCCGACTTTGGCGCGATGCTCGACGGCTACAAGGCGCGGCGCGAGCAAGACCGCGAGACCCTAGAGCGCATGCTGGCCTATGCGCAGTCGGGCCAGTGCCGCTGGCAGCTGCTGCTCGACGATCTCGATCCCTCGGCCACCGCGAAGCGCTGCGGCACCTGCGACAACTGCCGGCGCATCGCGGCGCACGAGGCCGCCATGGCGCAGCCCATCGTGGTGAGCGAGCAGACCGCGAAGGCCGCGACGCGTGAGCGCGCGCCTTTCGCCGAGAGCGATCCGGTAAAGGTCAAGCGCTTCGGCGCCGGCGTCGTCGTGGCATCGACCGACGGGATGGTGACGGTGGCTTTCGAGGATGGCAGCCGGCGCTGCTTTCATCCCGACTACGTGAGCCGCCGGCGCGCGTCGCGCAAGAGGGCGGCCGGACTCGCGGCGGCTGGCGCCGCTAGCTTCGCGGTGCCCGCACCGGCCTGATCCGCCGCGTGCGGCGCGTCGCCAGCGCCATGAAGAGCGCGCCGCTGGCGAACACGGCCAGTGTCGATGCCAGCCCGCGCGATGCGCGATGGCCATCCTCCGACAGCACGCGCGCGCTCGGGCCCTGGCTGTCCGTGCCCACCTCCGCCTGCCGCGCGGCTTCCTCTGTGGCCGCCTGCGCCTTGCCTGCGGCCACCGACCCATGGGCATTGGCATAGACCTTCGTGAACTCCGCCCCCAGCAGGAAGATCTGCGCCGCGTAGTAGACCCAGGCCAGCAGCACCACCAGCGAGCCCGCGGCCGCGAAGGATTCGTTGACGCCGCTCTTGCCGAGGTACAGGCCGATCAGCACCTTGCCGATCTCGAACAGCACGGCAGTCACGCCGGCGCCGATCCACACGTCGCGCCAGGCAATGGGCGCGCTCGGCATGAACTTGAAGATCATCGCGAACAGCACGGTGAGGATCGCGAGCGAGACGAGGACGTTGAGGCCCTGCAGCAGCACCTCCCATCCCGGCAGCAGCGCGGCGCTCCAGCTTCCCAGGGCGGCCAGCGCCGCGCTCACCACGAGTGAGACCATGAGCAGGAACGCGAGGCCGAGGATCAGCCCGAACGACAGCACGCGCGCACGCAGGATGCCCCACACGCCCTGCGGCTTCACGCGCTCGGGCACATGCCAGATGCGGTCGAGCGCGCTCTGGAGTTCGGCGAAGACCGTGGTGGCGCCGACCACCAGCACGACGATGCTGATCGCGCCGGCCACCAGCCCGCGCGAGGGTTCGCTGGCGCTGCGGATCAGCCCCTGCACCGCGAGCGCGCCTTCCGCGCCGATCAGGCCCGAGAGCTGCGCCGCGATCTGGCCCTGCACGGCTTCGGCGCCGAACAGCGCGCCGGCCACCGCGATCACGATCACCAGCAGCGGCGCCAGCGAGAACATCGTGTAGTACGAGATCGCCGCGCCCATGCTCGGCGCGAAGTCGTCGATCCATGCCATCACGGCGTCCTTGCACAGGCTGAGAAGACCGGGCGAGCGGGCGGTGCGGGTCGAGGAGGAGGCCATGGCCGGTACCGTGCCCGCGCGTTCGCGGAACGGCCGTAGGAAACCGGCGGCTCATGGCGTGGGTCGCGTGGGGTGCGCGTTGGCTGACAGGGGAGGGCGCGGATGCCCCACCCGGGCGGATGCGGCATGGCGGTTCATTGAAGTCTTCTCTTCACCACTTCAGGAAAGTCTTCTTCATGAACCGAATCACCCGAATCCTTTGCGTTAGCGGTTTTGCTCTGGCCGTCGTGCCCGCCCTGGCTCAATCCGGTGGCAGCGGCGGCGGCGGGCCGGGCCTGAACAGCTCGGACAGCGTCGCGACGCAACCGAAGAATGGCGGCACCTCGGCCACCACCCAGCCTTCCGCGACCAGCCAGGGCAATTCGATGTCGGGTGGCAACCTGAACCCGCAGGGCAAGGCGTCGAACCAGAAGACGCGCCCCGGCACGAACTCGTCGATGGGTTCGAAGGCGGGCGAGAACCCCAACACGCAAACCACGGGCCAGGGCCGGACGACCAGCCCTCAGTAAGCGGGCGCGGAGGTCACTCCGGCTCGATGCCGGCGGCCTTGATGACCTCGCTCCATCGGCGCGACTCGGTGGCCTGGAATCTCGCAAGCTCTTCGGGCTCCGTGGTCCACGCGGAGGCGCCCGAGGCCTGCAGGAAGCTTTGCGTCCGAGGTCCACCGACGGCGGCGGTCAACGCCTCGCGCAGCTTCGACACCACGGGCGCCGGCGTGGCGGCCGGCACATAGGCGGCGAACCAGTAGCCGAGGTCGTAGCCCTTGATGCCCGATTCGTCGAAGGTGGGCACGCCGGCGAGCGCCGGCACCCGCCTGGCGGACGAGACGGCGATCGCGCGCAGGCGCCCGCCCTCGATCTGGGGAATGCCGGTCACGGTGTCGACGATCATCATGTCGAGCTGCCCGCCGATGAGGTCGGTCATGGCGCTGGGGTTGCTGCGATAGGGCACGTAGAGCAGGTCGGTGCCGCTCATCTGCTTGAACATCTCGCCGGCGATGCGGCTCGACGAGTTGCCCGCGCCGAAAGAGAGCTTGCCCGGTGCAGCGCGCGCGGCGGCGATGACGTCGGCGAGGCTTTTCAGGCGCGAATCCGGGCGCACCACCAGCACCATGCCGCCGCGGCCCAGGCCGGTCACCGGCTTGAAGTCTTTCACGGGATCGTAGGGAAGCTTCTTGAACAGGTGCGGGTTCGCGACCTGCGTGGTGTTGGTCGTGATCAGCACCGTGTAGCCGTCGCCCGCGGCCCGGGCCACCTCCTGGCTCGCGATGAGCCCGCTCGCGCCGCCCTTGTTCTCGACGACGACCGGCTGCTTGAGGCGTTCCGCGACGCTGGCGCCGACCGCCCGCGCGAGCTGGTCGGTGGCGCTGCCCGCGCCGAAGGGAACGACGAGCACGATCGGCTTGCTCGGATAGGGGGCGGCTTGCGCCCACACGGCGGGCATCGCCATCGTCGCGGCCGCGAGGACGCAGGCCGAACGGACGATCCGGAAAAGCTGGCTGGCGGTGTTGTTCATCTGCTTGTCTCCTGTCTTGCTTGTTCTCGATGGCTACCGGGCGCCGCGCTCGTTCGCGAGGAAGCCGCGCACCGCGTTCTTGTGCTCGTCGCCGCACAGCAGGATGGCCTGCATCGAGGCTGCCTGCTCGAGCGCGCCGGCCAGCGTCGATTGGCTGGCATCGCGAACGAGGCGCTTGGCCATGCGCATCCCATGGGGCGGGTTCTTTGCGATCCGCTCAGCGAGCTTGCGTGCTTCCTCCTGGAGCTGGCCCGCGCCGAACACCTGGGAAACGACGCCCAGGCGCAGGGCGGTCTGCGCGTCGATGAACTCGCTCGTCAGCGTGAGCTCCATGGCCTTCGACAGGCCGACGAGGCGCGTCAGGAACCAGGCGCCGCCGATGCCCGACACCAGCCCGAGGCGCAGGAAGCTCTCGGAGAAGCGGGCGTCCTCGCTGCACAGGCGCACATCGCACATGAGCGACAGGTCGAAGCCCGCGCCGATCGCGAGGCCGTTGATCGCGGCGATGACCGGCACCTCGATGCCGTGCACCGCATGCGTGATGCGATGCAGGCGCTTGAGCAGCCGTTCGCGCACCTGCGTCGTGCTGCCCGCCATCAGGTCGATGCCGTCGCGCATGTCGTTGACGTTGCCGCCGGTGCAGAAGTTCTTGCCGCTGGCGCGCAGGACCACGCAGCGGACCTCCTCGTGCGCATTGACGCGCTCGAGCGCATCGGCGAGCGCCGAAGTCATCGCGAGGTTCAGCGCGTTGCCGGTGGCGGCGGACTGCATGGTGATCGTGAGAACGGGGCCGTCGATGCGCGATGCGACGAGGTCGGAAGGGGAGGAGGTCATGCGGTGAGGCTTTGGGAGGGAGGGGTGGTGATGGCGCCGCAGCGAAGCAGCGCGTCGATCTCTTGCTGGGAGATGCCGTAGGCCGTGAGAACGGCCGCGGAGTGCTCTCCCACGAGTGGCGGCGGTGTGGCGCGCGCGCCCTCACCGCCTGCGTTTCCGATCGCGAATCCGGGCATGCGCACCGCTCCGGCGATCGGATGCTCGATCACGGTTTCGACGCCGCTGCCGCGGTACTGGAGCGAGGACGTGACTTCCGCATAGCCGGCGATCGGCGCGCAGAGGATGTCCACTGCTTCGAGCGTCGAAAGCCAGGCCTCGGTCGGGCGCTGCTGGAACGCCGCGGCCAGTTGCTGGAACAGCGCGTCGCGATGCCTGACCCGCGACACGTTGTCTGCGAACAGCGGATCCTTCTCGAGCGCGGGCTGGCCGATGGCATGGCAAAGGGCGCTCCATCGCTCGGGCTGGTAGGCCGCGACCATGATCCAGCCATCGGCGGTCGGAAAGGCTTCGTTCGGTGCCGCATACGGTGCGGCGCTTCCGCTCTTGCCGGGCTCGATGCCGCTGGCCAGGTAGGACGCAAGCCCCACCTGCTGGAGCATCAGCGTCGCGTTGTAGAGGCTGACGTCGATGTGCTGGCCCTCGCGTCCCTGCTGCACCGGGACGAGGGCACCGAGGATCGCGATGGTCGCCAGGTAGCCGGTCGCCATGTCGGCGATGGGGCTCGGGACTTTCGAGGGTGGCGACCCCGCCGGGCCGAGGGTGCTCATCAAGCCCGCGACCGCCTGGATGATCCCGTCCACGCCGGCCTTGCCACTGGAAGGACCGTGCTGCCCGTAGGCCGAGATCGAGCAGTAGACCAGCGAGGAATTGGCGTCGCGCACGCTGTCGAAGTCGAGGCCGAAGCGCTTCATCACGCCGGGCCGGAAGCTTTCGATGACCACGTCCGCGCAAGCCATCATGCGCCGCATGAGGTCCCGGCCCTGCGGTGTCTTGAGGTCGACCGCGAGGCCCTGCTTGTTGCGGTTCACGCTGAGCGAGATCACGCTCTCGCCGTGGATCCAGGGCGGTCCGATGCGCCGTCCCATCTCTCCTTCGGGCGACTCGATCTTGACGACCTCGGCGCCGAGATCGCCGAGCAGCATGCCGCACAACGGACCCGCGACGACGTGCGAGAAGTCGAGCACGCGCAGCCCGGCCAAACTGGTTCCCAACATCTGTTCTTGCCTCTTGTTCTCGAAGCCGGCGGTATGCCGGCGTCCACCGTCAGCGGGTGGTTTCAACGAGGCTCGAGAATAGAAATCGGCTGCCCCGCGGGCAAACGACATTTGCTGCCGAGGCTTTGACTTTTTGTTAAAGCGCCGAGGGCATCGTGGTGCTCGACGCGGCGACCGCGTCCGCCAGCCAGCGCCGGAACGCCGCCAGCTCGACCGATTCCTCGCGTTCGCGGGGCGAGGCGAAGTAGTAGGTGTGGTCGCCGCGATCGAGCGCGAGCCCGAACGGCATCACCAGCCTTCCCTCGGCGAGGTCCTTCTCGACCAGCGCCTTCTGCGCCATGGCCACGCCATGCCCCTCGACCGCCGCCTGGTAGGACAGCAGCGAGGTCTCGTACTTCATGCCCTGGTAGGTGTTGACGCCGGGCGCGCCGGCCGCGCGCAGCCACAGCGCCCAGTCGTCGATGCGCGCGAGCGAGTGCAGCAGCGTTTCGGAGGCCAGCTCGCGCGGCTCCCGCGGAACGGTGGCGCCCGCGCGCGGCGCCATCACCGGCACGAGTTCGTTCGGCACCAGCTTCTGCACGATCAGCCGCGGCCAGTGGCCGTCGCCGAGTTCGATGCCGGCGTCGATGTCCTCCCGGCTGAAGTCCAGCGGCGCCGCCGATGCGGTCAGCTGGACGTCGATGCCCGGATGCAGCTGATGGAAGCCCGCGAGCCGCGGAATCAGCCAGCGCACCGCGAAGGTGGCTGGCGAGCGGATCCGCAGCACGCGCCGCCGGTAGCCGCCACCCATCGCGGCGTTGGTGGTCTCCCGCAAGGCCATGAAGAGGGGCGTGATCTCCGACAGGTATTTCGCGCCCGCGGGCGTCAGCGACAGGCCGCCATGCTCGCGGCGGAAGAGCTGGAAGTTCAGGAACTCCTCGAGCACGCGGATCTGCCGGCTGACGGCCGCCGGCGTCACGAACAGTTCCTCGGCCGCCTTCGAGATGCTCAGCAGGCGCCCCGCGGCCTCGAACATCTTCAGCGGGTTGAGCGGCGGAAGCGGTGTCATGGTCTTCAGTGCGCGGCCACGTACAGCGCATGCGGCGAGGGATCGGGCCGCGCGAACGCCTCGCGCATGCGCGCGGCCTCCTCGGCCGGGCCGCGGCCGAACATGCGCTTGAACTCGCGGCTGAACTGCGAGGGGCTTTCGTAGCCCACCTGCGCGCTGGCATGCGCGGCCGTGACCTGGTGCCGGGCCATGATCAGCCGGGCCTGGTGCAGGCGCGTGGTCTTCAGGTACTGGATCGGCGAGGTCGACGTGACGGCCTTGAAGTGCGAATGGAACGAGGTGGGGCTCATGCCCGCTTCGTCGGCGAGACCGTCGATGTCGAGCTTCTGGTCGAAGCGCGCATGGATGGTGCGGATGGCCTTCGCGATCTTGCCGAAGTGGCCCTGGCGCGTGAGCGAGGCCCGGATGGCGCTGCCCTGCTCGCCGGTGAGAACGCGGAAGTAGATCTCGCGAACCAGGTCGGGGCCGAGGATCGGCGCCTCGAGCGGCGAGTTCATCGCTTCGAGAAAGCGCAGCACGGCGCGGGCCAGGCGCTCGTCCATCGGGGTCGACATCAGGCCCTTGGGCGCCGCGCCTTCGGCCAACCCGTGCTCGTCGAGCTTCATCATCAGCTCCGCCGCGACCTGGAAGTCGAGGCGAAAGTAGATCGCCAGCAGTGGCTCCTGCGCCGATGCGTCCGTGTCCATCGAGAAGGGAACGGGCACCGACACGGCCAGGTAGTGCTGCGCGTCGTAGAGGTAGACCTCGTCGCCGAGAAAGCCGCGCTTGCGGCCCTGCAGCACGATGACGATGCCGGGCTCGTAGAGCACCGGCGCGCGGGCGAGCGGCCGGTCGGACCGGAGGATCCGGACATCGGGCAGCACGGTGAGGTTGTAGCCTTCGATCGGCGCCAGGGGCTGCACCAGATCGACCATCTGCCGCTGCACAGGGGAGACCTTCGGCGGTGCGTTGCGTGGACGAGCGTCATTCATGGGAGCCGCGAATCTGCCACAGCCGGGCCGCCGGGTCCACGGCTTCGTAGTTTTAGGCAAGCCATGTGTGCGACTCGGCATATCGCGACCGTGCTGCGATTTCTACGATCGGTGCCTGATCTTCAAGGAGCCGACCATGACCCAGACCTCATCCAAAACCTTCCTCATCACGGGCGTCAATTCGGGATTCGGAAAAGCCTTCGCGGCAGCCGCCCTCGCGCAGGGGCACACGGTGCTCGGTACCGTGAGGAATGAAGGCAACAAGGAAGCCTTCGAGCGCAGCGTGCCGGGCCGATCGCATGCCGTGGTGCTCGACGTCACCGATTTCGACGCGATCGAGCGTTCCGTTCCCCAGCTGCTCGCCGAGCACGGGCCCATCGACGTGCTGGTCAACAACGCGGGCTACGGGCACGAGGGCACGCTCGAGGAGTCCAGCCTGGCCGAGATGCAACGCCAGTTCGACGTGAACGTCTTCGGCGCGGTCGCGATGATCAAGGCCGTCCTGCCCTCGATGCGCACGCGCCGCCGCGGCCACATCGTCAACATCACCTCGATGGGCGGCTTCATCACCATGCCCGGCATCGCCTACTACTGCGGCAGCAAGTTCGCGCTCGAGGGCATCTCCGAGGTGCTCAGCAAGGAAGTCGCGGGCTTCGGCATCCATGTCACCGCGGTCGCGCCGGGCTCGTTCCGCACCGACTGGGCCGGGCGCTCGATGGTGCGATCGGAGCGCAGCATCGCGGACTACGACGCGCTCTTCGATCCGATCCGCGAGGCCAGGCAGGCCAAGAGCGGCGCGCAAACTGGCGATCCCGCGAAGGCGGCGCAGGCGTTGCTCGCGCTGGTCGAGGCGCCGAATCCGCCGGCGCACCTGCTGCTGGGCACCGACGCGCTGGAGCTCGTGCGCGCCAAGCTCGCGGCGATGTCCGATGAGATCGATGCCTGGGAAGCGGTGACGCGCTCGACCGATCACGCCTGAGGTTCGCGCAGCAGCGCATGCAGCGCCGCCGCCATGTGGGCCTGCATGGCGGCCGCGGCGCCGGCCACGTCGCCCTCGCAGATGCGGGCCACGAGTTCGGCGTGGCCGTCCTGCACCTGCTGCAGGCTCTTGCGGGTCTTGCGCCGTTCCATGCCCTGGCGCGACAGCGATTCCAGCGACGCGCGGATCGAGCCGATCATCTGCCACAGCAGGGGGTTGCCGCTGGCGCGCGCGATCTCGACGTGCAGTTCGGTGTCGAGCGCCGCGTAGGTGGCCGGGTCGCGCAGGCAGCCCTGCATGCGCGTCACCAGCGCCGTCATGCGCTCGATCTGGGCCGGCTGCCGGCGCGCGGCCGCGAGCGCCGCGGACTGGCCTTCCAGCGCCGCGCGCACGGCCATCAGGTCCTCGGTGGAGTTGTCGAGCACCTGCAGCGCGCGCGCGAAGTAGATCGACATCGCGGTGGCGTCGAGGTCGCGCCGGATGATCGGGCTCTTGCCGTTGGCGATGTCGACCACCCCCATGCCCTTGAGCGTGCGCAGCGCCTCGCGCACCACGGGCCGGCTCACGCCGAGGATCTCGGCCAGCCGGCCTTCGCCGGGCAGCGCGGCGCCGGGCGCCAGCCGCGAGCGCTCGATGTAGCCCAGCAGGCTCTGCACGGCCTGCTCCGACAGCGGCACGCGCTCGAGCTTGTCCAGGACGAAGGGGTGGGCGGTCATCGGCTACCTATCATATAGGGTGAGAGCTTGCGACCCGGGCGGGCGCCCCGTTCAATCGGGCCATTGATCGACTGGCTGACCGAACGAACGAGACAAGCATGTGGAAAGACGATGACGAGCTGTTCCAGCTCATGAAGACCAAGCTGTTCCCCGCCGTCGTGGGCGACATCCTCGACACCATGGGGCTGCTGCGGCAGTTCCTGCCGCCGGCCATCCGGCCGGTGGAGCGCTCGATGGTGATCGCAGGCCGCGCGATCCCGGTGCTCGAGACCAACTGCTTCGCGCGCACCGAGCCCGAGGGCAAGACGCCGCTGAGCCGCCAGCCCTTCGGGCTGCTGTTCCAGGCGCTCGACGACCTGAAGCCCCACGAGGTCTATGTCGCGACCGGCTGCGCGCCGCAGTTCGCGCTCTGGGGCGGGCTCATGACGACGCGCGCCCAGCACCTGAAGGCGGCGGGCGCGGTGCTCGACGGCTACTCGCGCGACACCAACGAGGTGCTGGAGCTCGGCCTGCCGGTCTTCTCGCTCGGCGGCTATTCGCAGGACCAGGGCCCGCGCGGCAAGGTCGTCGACTACCGCGTGCCGGTGGAGATCCAGGGCGTGCGCGTTCGTCCGGGCGACATCGTGTTCGGCGACCAGGACGGCGTGCTGATCGTGCCGAAGGAGGCCGAGGTCGAGGCCTTCCGCCGCGCGCTCGAGAAGGCCAGCACCGAGAACGCGGTGCGCACCGCCATCCGCAACGGGATGAGCACGGTCGAGGCCTTCGAGACCTTCGGCGTGATGTGACGAGCTCGCTTCGCCCTTCCCTCGTTCCCCGCCGACCCATTCACAAGGAGACTCAGATGTTCGATTCGATGTCGCGCCGGCAACTGCTGGCGGTCGCGGCCGGTGCCGCCATGGCCGGCCTGTCCGGTGCCGCCGTGGCGCAAAGCGCCGCGGAAATCCAGAAGAAGGGCCAGCTCACGATCGGGCTGCTCGTGGACTTTCCGCCCTACGGCACCACCAATGCGCAGAACCAGCCCGACGGCTACGACGCCGATGTCGCGCGGCTGCTGGCCAAGGACCTCGGCGTCAAGCTCAACCTCGTACCCGTCACCGGGCCGAACCGCATCCCGTTCCTGCTGACCAACAAGGTCGACCTGCTCGTGGCCTCGCTCGCGATCACGCCCGAGCGCGCCAAGCAGGTCGACTTCTCGGCGCCTTATGCGACCGCCACCGTGATCCTGTATGGCGCGAAGAAGGTCGACATCAAGAGCGCGGCCGACCTCAAGGGGCGGCGCATCGGCGTGGCGCGCGCGAGCGTGCAGGACGTGGCGCTGACCGCCATGGCGCCCGAGGGCACCGAGATCCGCCGCTTCGACGACGATGCCTCGGGCATGCAGGCGCTGATCTCGGGCCAGGTCGATGCGATCGGCTGCTCCACCACCGTGGCCGCGCAGATCGCCAAGCGCGTGCCGCCCGACACCTACGAGAAGAAGTTCACCGTGCGCGAGCAGGTCATGGCCATCGCCATGCGGCCCGGCCAGGCCGAGCTGAAGAAGACGCTCGACGAGTTCGTCGCGCGCAACCGCGCGAATGGCGAGCTCAACAAGCTGTACCAGAAGTGGCTGGGGACGGACTTTCCGGTGATTGCGGCGTCCTGACGCCCTCGCGGCGTCAGGTGTTCAATGGAAGAACAACGCGATGAGGATGATCACCGGGATCGGCACGCCGAGAAAAAGCAGCAGAAGTGAGCGCATGGGGATCTCCTGAAAGGTTTCGGGGGGCGAGTCAGAGATCGCGGCGGCGGCCACCGTAAGTCGCCGCGAAGCTCGCGACGAAGGCACCGATCAGCATCGAGACCACCAGCCACAGCGCCGTGTAGGCCGAGGCTTTGCGGGCTGCGTCGGCCGCTTGCTTGGTCTTGGCTTGAGCATCCCGCAGCGCGGCCTGTGCCTTCGCATAGACATCGTTCACGCGCTTTTCCGCGTCTTGCTGAGTCATGCCGGTGCGTTGCGCTACGACCTGGCCGACGTATCTCGTGTCTTCAGGAGGCAGCGCGCCGGTACCGATGCTGTTGACGAAGATCCGCGCGATCTCCGCATTCGAGGCCGTGCGATCCTGCGGGGCTGGCGGCGAGACGGCAAGCGTGCCGGCATCGCTCGCGGTGGTCGACGTCGCGCCGGCATCCTGACGGAACAGCGAGTCGACGAAGTAGCCGAGCGGACCGGTCGATGACCCGGACCCGGACTGCGACGTCGATGCCGCGACTCCCGCACTTCCCCCGGCAGCGGCAGCAGCGGTGGCCGCACCGCCCGCGACGGCACTTCCGGCCTGTACGCCAGCGCCAAGAATGGCGCCCACCGCGGAGCTCAGGAGCGCCGCGGTCAGCAGGGTGGCGACGGCCCAGGCGAGAAAGCCATGGGCCGTGTCGCGGAAGTACACCTCGTCTGTATGAACCCCCGCCCACTTCGTGCGCAGTCGCCCCGCCAGGTAGCCGCCCAGGCCGGAAGCGGCGAGCTGCGTGAAGCTGAGCCAGAGGATGGTCGCGATGCCAATGGCGCTTGCACTCGCGCCTTCACGGGCCCAGGGGCTGACGGACGACATGCCCAGGCCGGTGCCGAGCAGCAGCAGAACCAGCGACAGCGAAGCCGCACCCGCCGCGCCGGCGATGATGGCGCCCCACGATACGCCGCTCTGGCTGACGGACCCTTCAATCGTATGGACCGGTGAATCGACGCCGTAGGGGGACATGGCTGCTCCTTGTTGTAGACCTTGCACTCTCGACGTCGGCACGACCCTCGGGGTCGGCTTTCAGCGCGAGCGAAAGTAGGTAGCAATCCCGTGGCCGTCATCCAGGGGGCCGTTCCCGGAGGCGCAGCGAGCCGGACCGGTTTTGCGTTAGGGTCGGCGCATGAATCCAATGGCAACCGCGCCCGTCCTCGTCGTCAAGAACTTGAGCTTCGCCTACCCGGGTCGCCCCGCGCTCCTGTCCACCTGGAGCGCCAGCATCGGCGCCGGCCTGACCCAGCTCTACGGTGGCGACGGGAGCGGAAAGTCGACGATCCTCCGGCTGCTTGCAGGGAGCCTTCGCGGCGAAGGCCGACTGGAGCTCGCTGGAGCGCGCCTGGACCAGGAGCCCGAGGCCTATGGCCGGAACGTGTTTTTCGTCGACCCGGAGACCGACGCCTTCAACGACATCCCGGCGACGCAGTGCACCGCGTCGTTGAGTGCCGGCGATCCAGGCTTCGATGAAGCGAAGTGGCGCGCCCTCGTGGAGGGCTTCTCCCTGACGCCGCACCTTGAGAAGCCGATGTACATGCTCTCCACCGGATCGAAGCGAAAGGTCTGGCTGGCGGCCGCGCTCGCGTCGGGACGCGCGCTCACCTTGCTCGACGAACCGACCGCGGCGCTCGATGCCAACTCGATCCGCTTCCTGTGGCGCACGCTCGCCGACGGCGCTGGCCGGCCCGACCGCGCGATCGTGATCGCGAGCGCCGAACGCATCGAAACCGTGCCGCTGTCGGGCTTGATCGAGCTACCGTCTTCCTAAGGCAACGCGCGGTGCTCGTCGCAGCCCGAACGCCGATCACGCGACTGGCAACCCCACGTTTGGGGGATGCGACGAAGAACATGGTGTCCCGGGCTTTTGCGAAAATCCGCGCATGCTTCTTCCTCCTCCGAGCGGTACGGACCGCGTGCAGGGCCTCGCGGCGCGGCTTGGCTGCACAGTGGCCGAACACTGCGAACCCTATGGACAATTCAAACCCGCCGTGCTGGGCAGCCTCTCGGGGCTCGCGTTGACGCTCAAGGAGTTCGGCGGGCGCTGGGACAGGGTCGAGCGTGTCTACGTATTCGCCAACTGGCCGATGCTCGAGGCGGCGCTCGAGTACTGCGTGAGGCACAAGGACGAAGCGCGCGCGTCCGCTTGAACGGCACGCTTCCGTCCGTGGGAGGCGGTGGCCGTCAGGCGACCGCCGGCTTGCCCAGGAACTGGGAGGCCACCACGTTCAGCAGCGCATCGGCGAAGCCTCCCGGTGCACGCGCCACCTTTCTCGCGCTCGTGCAAACGCGTGGCCGCGCGCTCCAGCAGATCCTCGCGCCGGTGCGCTCCAGCTCGGTCACCAGGGCGACGTCCTCGCTGCAGGCCAGCTCCTGGAAGCCTCCGGCACGCAGATAGGCGTGCGCGGCCACGCCGAGGTTCGCGCCGTGCACATGACGATGCCCATCGACATCGAGGTAGCTCGTGGCGAAGTGCCGCGACAGAAAGAGGGCGTTCTCGCCATGGGGCGTCCAGTCGGTCACCTCGACCGTGCCGCACACTGCCTCGGCGTCGAGCGCGAGCTGCTGCGACAGCCAGTCCTCGGCGACCAGGGTGTCGGCATCGGTGAAGGCCAGCCAGCGCGCGCCGAGCGCGAGCAGCGCGCTGGCACCGGTGGCCCGGGCCAAACCGACGTTGCGCGCGTCGACGTCCAGCACGCGCGCGCCCGACCGCGCGGCGATCGAAGCCGTCGCGTCGCTGCAGCGGTCCGCCACCACGACGATCTCCACGCGTTCGCCGCCAAGGGCGGGGTCGCGGGCGCAGGCCCTTGCCCGCGCGAGGCAAGGCCCGATCAACATCTCTTCGTTGTGCGCGGGAATGACGATTCCGATCATGGTCCTGCTTCAGAAGGCCTCGGTGGAGGCGACAAGGAACTGGCGCAACCATCGCTGCGCGACAGGCGCGCATCAGTTCTTCGGCGGATCGTTCTCGCGCTCGAAATGGCGCAGCGGCATGGCGGCGATGAAGGCCGCGATCGCCGCATCCGCATCGGTGGCGTCCGCGAGGACCAGTCCGGCATCCGCCGAGCCATCGGGCAGCGCCAGCGGGATCTGAGCCTCGGCCAGCAGGGCTTCCGAGGCACCGAAGGCCAGGATCGTCTTGCAGTGCCAGTACTGCGCGCGCAGGAACTCCAGCGTGTGGGCATCGGCGTCCAGGGATTCCACCGCGGCGGCGCCATCGGGCAGGACGAGCGCGTCGAACAGGAAGCCCGGCGAGTTCTCCATCGTGGCGTCCGCTTCGAAGCTCTCGCCCGCGGCACCGCTGTAGGTTCCGAGCCTTGCGGCAACGAGGCGCGGCACGGCACCGGCCTCGACCAGTGCGCTGATTAGCTTCGCGAGCGACGTTCCTTCCACGCCATGCGCGATCAGGATCGCCACCTTGCGCGTGCGGATGCCGCCATCGCCCGGTCGCGCCAGCAGTGACAGCGGCGGCGACACCTCGACCTCGGGCTGGGCCGGGTTCTCGAGTGCCTTGGGCAGAGGCGCGGGCAGTGCCATGCCCAGGTCCTGCGCGAGCCGCGCCGCCAGTTCGGGCGATGCATTCGCGAGGCTCGCGACCACGCGCTCGCGGATCGCGGGCACCGTCACCTTGGACAACTCGAAGCGGAACGCGTTGCCGATGTGGGCTTTCTCGACGTCCGACTGGCTCTCGAAGAACAACCGTGCCTGGGTGTAGTGGTCGGCGAACTTCTCGGGCTTGATGCGCACCTTGTCGGCGCTCTCCTTCGCATCCAGGCGCTTGGCGATGCTGGTGAAGCCCTGCGCGGCGCCGGCCTGGAACGGGCAGCCGCCCGCCAGCGAGTTCGGCTCGTAGGCGACACGGCCGCGGTGGATGGCCTGCCGGTGCATGCCGTCGCGCTGGTTGTTGTGCACCTGCGCGATCGGCGCGTTGATCGGCAGTTCGTGGAAGTTCGGTCCGCCCAGGCGGCTGATCTGCGTGTCCACATAGGAGTGGATCCGGCCCGCCAGGAGGGGGTCGTTGGTGAAGTCCAGGCCGGGCACGATGTGCGCGGTGCAGAAGGCCACCTGCTCCGTCTCGGCGAAGAAGTTGTCGGGGTTGCGGTTGAGCACCATGCGCCCGACGATCTGCACCGGCACCAGCTCCTCGGGGATCAGCTTGGTGGCGTCGAGGATGTCGAAGCTGAACTGCTCGGCCTGTTCCTCGGTGAAGATCTGCAGGCCCAGTTCCCACTCCGGGTAGTCGCCGGCCTCGATCGCCTCCCACAGGTCGCGGCGATGAAAGTCCGGGTCGGCGCCCGAGATCTTCACGGCCTCCTCCCACACCAGCGAGTGGGTGCCGAGCTTGGGTTGCCAGTGGAACTTGACGAGGAAGGACTCGCCCGCGTCGTTGACGAGCCGGAAGGTATGGACCCCGAAGCCCTGCATCATCCGGTAGCTGCGCGGGATCGCGCGGTCCGACATCTGCCACATCAGCATGTGGGTCGACTCGGGCATCAGCGAGACGAAGTCCCAGAAGGTGTCGTGCGCGCTCGCTGCCTGCGGCATCTGGTGATGCGGCTCGGGCTTCACGGCATGGACGAGGTCGGGGAACTTGATCGCATCCTGGATGAAGAACACCGGCATGTTGTTGCCGACCAGGTCCCAGTTGCCTTCGTCGGTGTAGAACTTGACGGCGAAGCCGCGCACGTCGCGTGCCGTGTCCTTGGAACCGCGTTCGCCCGCGACGGTCGAGAAGCGCACGAACACCGGCGTGATCTTTCCCGCCTCCTTGAACGGCGCAGCTTTGGTGTACTTCGTCAGCGGCTCGTAGGCTTCGAAGAAGCCATGCGCGCCCGAGCCACGCGCATGGACGATGCGCTCGGGAATGCGCTCGTGGTCGAAGTGCGTGAGCTTCTCGCGCAGGATGAAGTCCTCGAGCAGCGCCGGCCCGCGCGCGCCTGCCTTCAGGGAGTTCTGGTTGTCGGCGATCGGCACGCCCTGGTTGGTGGTGAGCGCCTGGCCCGAGGCGTCCACCCTCACGCGGTCCAGCGAATCGATGGTCGCATTCACGCCCTCGAGCGCCGCACTGCCCGTCTTGGCCGAGGCATTCGCCTCCGAGAGCGTGCTCCCCGTGGGCAAGCGCGATGCCGGGGTGGCGGTCGCGCCCACGGGCGCGGACTGTGCATTCGCCAGGCCATGCTCGAGCGCCTTGTTCGGATTGGCGAGCATGGCGGCGGCGAGCGCCTGCGCGTCGATCATCTTCTGCGCGGGAAGGTCGTCCTTCCCAGCGGCTGTGGGCGCCGGTGCAGCGGGACCGCTGTCCGTGTTGCGTGCTGCCGCGCGCGCCGCATCGAGGTTGGCAACGGAAGGGGTGGCTTTTTTCTTGGACATGGGGAGGGGCCTCGCTTGGAGATGGGTCGTGGAAGGAGCGCGACTCTGAGGACCGGCGCCGACCCCGTGCGTAGGACAAAAACCTCTTTGATCCGAATTTGCCGCGTCGCGTTTTCGCGGGCTCAAACTTGATGCAGGTTAATGCGACGTGCCGCGATGCGGTGCACCATCCGACATGAGGACTCTTCCATGCTGACCGAGAACGTACTTCGCAACCGTGCTGCAGAAATCTCCAACGCCGAACGCGACCTCCTGGAAGGCGCGATCTCCCACACGCAGACCTACCCGGCCGGCAGCCTGGTCGTTCGCCAGGGGGTGCCGGTCGACATCAGCACGCTGCTGGTGAAGGGGCTCATGACGCGCCACGTCGATGCGCCGGATGGCCGCCGCCACCCGGTGGCGCTGCATGTGCCCGGCGATTTCGTCGATCTGCATGCCTATGCCCTGAAGAAGCTCGACCACGATGTCGCCGCGTTGACGGACATCACCGTCGCGGTCTTTCGCCACGCCTCGCTCGAAGAGATCCAGGCTTCGCAGCCCGGTCTCGCGCGGCGGCTGTGGTTTCTCACGCTGCTGGACGCGGCGATGCACCGGCAATGGATCTACAGGCTGGCAAGCCTCAACGCGGCGCAGCGCGTGTCGCACTTCCTCTGCGAGACCCATGCCCGCCTGCTGGCGATCGGCGCGTCCGAGGGCCACGCCTTCACGTTGCCCATGACGCAGGCCGATATCGGCGAGGTCTGCAGCCTCACGAATGTCCACGTCAATCGCGTGCTGCGCGAACTGCGCGAAGCCGGCCTGTGCAATGTCCGCGGCGCGAACGTGCAGATTCTCGACCTGACGGGCCTGGTCGAAAGAGCCCGGTTCGATCCGCAGTACCTCTACCTCAACCCTGAGACCGCGGCACGCGCGGTCGGCCAGACCGGGAGTCCCCATGAGTGATCGCCGCACGATTCCCGGACCGCGCGAAGACGCCGGCCACGCCACCGCCGAGGATGGCGTGGTGATCCTGGATGGCCCCGATGGGGTGGCCGTGACGATGACGGCGGATGCTGCCGCCTTGACGGCGGAGCGTCTGCACGCGGCTGCGCTGCAGGCGCGAGAGCAGATGGCCGCCGCGAAGCCTGGAGTCGAAGGTCAGCCGCGTGCGTAGAAAGGCATTGAACGAGCGCGAGTTGCGCGTGCTGGCGAGCATGAAGCTGCTTTCATATTTCAGGCAGCAGCAACTGCCCGCCGAATGCACGTCGAGGGAGGACATCGAGCGGCTGCTCGGCCTCCATGCCGCCAATCTCGTCAGGGCCAGCTTCGATGCCCCGGTGCGGGAACGTTCGGGCGATGTCTACATCCCGCGCGCGGTCGTGTCGGAAGTGACGGCGGAAGGGCATTCGGCATTGGCGCGCGCTCGGCGGCAGCAGCCCGAGCATTTCGACGACATGCCGGCACGCCAGCCGCGCGCGAGACGCGCTTCAAAGACGGCCAACGAGGGTGCCGAGAAGGGGATGGAAACCGTCCGGGCGCCTGGCGAGGTCTTGGTGCTACCCCGAGATTCTTCCAATTCCTGATCTATCCTTCGCGACCGCCGGAGGACTGCAACATGCCCATGGATTTTCTTCGCCGTATCAAGGACTCCCAGTTTCCGCTCGCGCTGCACGACGAGGCCGACATCCGCAACGCGATCGTGCTCGAGGCCGCAGGGCTGATCGAGGCACAGCTTCCTTCCCCGGACGTGCCGCTGACACACGGCACCTCGATCATCTTCCGCATCACGCCCGAAGGCCGGGCTGCGATTTCGAAGGCCGAGCGATCGCAGTGAGGATGGGGCTGGGTCCGGCCGCGCAAAGCTACCAGTTGCGCAGCGAAGCTTCCGGCTGGCTCGCGGACCAGTGCTTGGCCGAGCCGATCTGTCGCGGCCCTTCGCGCACATCGCTCGCCAGTTCCATCAGAGCGGCCATGCCGTCGGTCAAGGCATGGTTCCAATGCCTGCAAGGCCGCTGGCTCCTCAGCAATTCGCGCCAGGTGGACGGATCGGCGCCTTGCTCCAGGAGCACCCAGAAATAGCGGCCGGGGTCGGGTTCGACCACATGGACGGAAATGCGCCGCAGCGGGCTCGCGGGCGCGTCGTCGGTTGGCGGTGGACTCTGGTGTTCTGTGCCGTGGGCAGCATCGGCCATGCGTGTGTCTCGGGTCATCGGGTTGAATGAATGGAGCCGCGAACACTCCTACCTCGCAGCACTTTCTCGCGTAGGCGCTCCGCGCTTCGCGCGGCAGGGCGCGGCGCACAGCCCATTCCCTGGCTGAATGTCCTACGCCCGCGTGGGTGAAGCTCGGGCGCCTGGGACCCCGCCTGTCCTCTAGCTTGATGAAGCGACGGATCTCGAACCATCCCGATGCACGCAGGTCCGTCCTTTCGCATGCTGCTGGCGGCCGTGGTGGCACCCCGTTCATTCGCCCGCGGGCGACAGCCTGGAGACTTTCGAATGACGAACGAACATGCTTTTGTGTACGGCGGCCATGCCTTCCGGCTGGTACTCGAGCCGGATTCGCGTGGGCCCTGCAAGGTCGCGGTGGATTGGATGGCGCAGCCGGACCAGCCAACGCGCTTGCCGCAGGACGCCGATCCCTATGCGACCGCCGAAGAAGCGTTGCGGCATGGCCAACAGCAAGCCATGCGGTGGGTTCACGACCGAACAGGCGACGGGCAGGGACGGGCTTAAAGGATCCGGGCTTCTCGTTTCCACGCGCGCGCAGCACTCACGCCGTCAGAGGCGAACCGGTGGTCCGCCGCCGGCTTCGACATCGCTTCCGCACTCGCCCCTCGCGAGTGCCTTTCATCCACCCCTTCACAGGAGACACCATGGCATCCACCCATCACCCATCCCAGAGCATCGATACGAAGAGCGCTGCGGACATCAAGGAACTCGCCCGCAAGCTCGACGCCACCCACGAGCAGGTCGAGGAAGCCATTCGCGCCGTCGGTTCGAACGCCTCGGACATCGAACTTCATCTGAAGGGGTCGCGCAGCACCACCAATGCCGAGCGCGTCGACGAGGCGAAGAGGAGTTGACCCTGGCGCAGCTCAGCCCAACAGGGCCGCACGCACCGCGTCGTAGCTCGCGCGATCGGCGGTGCAGATCAGCCCGCCGGTCCGGTGCGCAGGCCGGTACGCCGAGCCGTCGTGATGCGCCGCGTAGCCGCCCGCTTCGCGATGCAACAGCCAACCCGCGGCATGGTCCCAGGGCATGAGCTTGTTGTAGAACAGGGCGTCGATGTCGCCCGCGGCCGCGAGCCGGTACTCGTGCGCGGCGCAGCGGAACCAGTTGGTCATGCCCAGGCGCGACAACCGCGCATTGACTTCGCTGCGAAGCGGCTCGGGCAGGAAGTTCGTGCCGACGATGGCTTCCATTTTGTCGACGGGCACGGCGGGCGCGACCTGCAGCTGGTGCTTCGTGCCCGTGGCCGATTCGATCCACGCGCCCTCGCCGCGGATCGCGAAGGCCGTGTCGGCGCGCACCGGATCGTGGATCGCCGCGGCGACCACCTCGCCGCGCACGGTCACGGACGCCATCGTGCCGAACAGCGGCAGGCCGTTCGCGAAGTTCTTGGTGCCATCGAGCGGGTCGACGATGAAGGCCAGCTCGGCGTCGTCGATGGCGTCGAGCAGCGCGGGGTCGCGCGTGCAGGCCTCCTCGCCGATCAGCACGGCCTCGGGGTGGCGCGCGCGCAAGGCCGTGAGCACTGCGGCCTCGCAGGCCTCGTCGGCGTCGGTCACGATGTCGAAGGACGAGGTCTTGCGCCGGCGGTCGACGGTGTGGAGCGTCTGGAAGCGCGGCATGATCTCTTCGCGCGCGGCAGTGGCGAGAAGCGATCCCAGGAACGCGAGGTCGTCGGAAGTGAAAGGCGAGGCAGGCATGCGAGGTACCAGGGGAGTGGGCCCGCAGAAGGATAAGGCGGTTCCTTCAGCCCCGCTTGAGCACCGGCAACACCTCTTGCGCGAACAGACGCATCCCGCGCATCGCCACCGAGGGGTCGAGCACCCCGTTGCCATTGAAGACGCAGCGCAGTTGCCGAATGCCGGTGCGTGCGGTGAGGGCCTGTATCTGTTCCAGACAGGAAGCCGGATCGCCGACGATCGCCTGCGTGCGCAGCACCTCGGCAGGATCGCGCATCGCCAAGGTGCCCGGGGCTTGCCCGCGCAGGATCGCGAAATGCTCGCGCCGCCGGTGGAGCAGGGGCAGCAACTCGTCGAACTGCCGACGCGCCTCGGCCGGGGTCGCGCCGATACAGACGTAGCGCGACAGCGAGGAACGCGCGAGGAACGAGGCCCGTCGCGGTGCCACCGTTTCACCGTCGAGCGCAGCGAAAGCCGCCTCCACATGCGCGAGCTGCGCCTGCTCCGGTGGCTCCAGGCTCAACAGCAGCGGCAGGTCCTCGCTGACGGCAAAGCGCATCGTCTCCTCGGTCGAGCCCGCGATGTACAGCGGCGGTGCCGAGGTCGTGAGATGGCGGATCTGCTGCGCCTCGAAGCGCCAGGGGCCGTCGCTCGACGACACGCTCTCGCCGCGCAAGGCCGCGACCACGAGGCGGCAGCCGTGCGCGAAGCGCTCGCGCGTCTGCTGCGGGTCGATCTCGAGCGCGCGCAGGGTCGATGCATCGGTGCCGCGCCCCAGGCCCGCATCGAAGCGGCCATCGCTCTGCAGCCCGAGCTGCGCGATCTCCTCGGTCAGCAGCAGCGGATGGTGCAGCGGCACCACCAGCGCGGAGATGCCGATGCGCAGCCGTTCGGTGCGCGCGAGCAGCGCGGCCGCCAGCAGCAGGGGCGAGGGATAGGGGCCGCCTTCGGCCAGCAGGCGGAATTCGTGGAACCACGCACCGTCGAAGCCCAACCGCTCGGCCTCCTCGAAGAACGCGAAGAACTCGCGCGACGGGCCGAGCGTGGCCTCGCGCGACCAGCCGGCCAGGTCGATGCGCAGCGCGGGTGCCGTCATGGCGCGGGGGCGGCCGTGAAGAAGCGCAGGCCGCCGCTCGAGAAGGCGGCGATGCCCGGGCCATAGGCCTGCGCCAGGCGTTCGTCGCTCAGCACCTCGGTGGGCGTTCCGGTCGCCACCAGCCGGCCCTGGCCGAGCAGCGCGAGCTGGTCGCACCAGGTGCTCGCCACATGCAGGTCGTGCAGCACCACGAGCACGGCGCGCGTGCGGGCGCTGTCGCGCAGCAGGGCCATCAGGCGGTGGTGGTGCGGAATGTCGAGGTGGGCCGCGGGCTCGTCGGCCACCAGCAGGCGTGGGTCGTGCGCGAGTGCACGCGCCACGCCGACGCGGGCGCGTTCGCCGCCCGACAGCGAGGCATGGCGGCGGTCGATCAGCGCATCGAGCTCGAAGCGTGCGACCAGCGCGGGATCGGGTGCGCGGCCCGGGCGCTGCAGCTGCAGCATCTCGCGCACGGTCAGGTCCCAATGGCTCTCGCCGTGCTGCGCGACATAACCGATGTGGCGCGCGAGCTCGGCCGGTTTCCATCGGTCGAGCGCGCGCCCGAGCAGCGCAATGCGGCCCTCGCGCGGGCGCACCAGCCCGAGCGCGGCGCGCAGCAGCGTGGTCTTGCCCGAGCCGTTGGGGCCGACGATGCCGAACAGGCCGCGTTCGGGGATCGCGAGGTCGATGCCATCGAGCAGGGTGCGGCCCGAGGCCCGCACCCGCAGGCCTTCGAGGCGCAGGGCGTCGGCCGTCATCCGCGCCTCCACAGCAGCAGCGCGAGGAAGAAGGGGCCGCCGATCAGTGCCGTCAGCAGGCCCGCGGGGATCTCGCTCGGGGCCATGGCCGAGCGCGCCAGCGCATCCACCAGCACCATGAGACCGCCGCCCGCGATGGCGCAGGGAATGGTGAGGCGCGCATGCAGCGGGCCGATCCACCAGCGCATTACGTGCGGCACGATCAGGCCCACGAAGCCGATCAGGCCGCCCCAGCTCACGGCCAGCGCGGTCGCGAGCGAGGCCACGAGCACGGCACGCGCCGAGAAGGAGGCGGCGCGCACGCCCATCGCATGGGCCGAGTCCTCGCCCAGCCCGAGCGCGTCGAGGCCGCGGCCCAGCGCGCGAACCAGCAGCACCAGCACCAGCAGCACGGGTGCGAGCACGGCGATCTCGGCGCTCGTGGGCGTCTGCACGCCACCGAGCTGCCACGAGATGATGGCGCGCAGGTTGGTCGACTCGTCGCCGAACACGATCACGATGAGGCTGCGCAGGGCGGCCAGGATCGCGGCCAGGCCGACGCCCGCGAGCAGCAGGCGGTTGCTCTGCCAGCCACCGCCGAGCCTGCCGGCCAGCAGCACCAGCCAGCTCGCGCCCCAGGCGCCCGCGAAAGCCAGCACCGGCAGGCTCAGCGCGGTGGGCACCAGCGCCGGCAGCAGCAGCGAGACCGCGGCGCCCACGGCTGCGCCGCTGGCGCTGCCGAGCAGGTAGGGTTCGGCCAGCGGGTTGCGGAACACGCCCTGGAACACCAGGCCCGCCAACGACAGGCAGGCGCCGACGAAGAAGGCCCCGGCCACGCGCGGCGCGCGCCACACGCGCACCAGTTCGGCCTGCAAGGTGTCGGTGCCCCACCACTGCGTGGGCCAGACCGTGGCGGCGCCCACGCTCAGCGCGAGCACCACGGCCGCGGCCAGCAGCAGGAGCAACACGAGCCACACCGTGGCCATCGAAGCACGTCGGCCGTCGGTCGCGTGCCTCATGCGAAGCGCTCCGGATGCAGCGCGCGTGCGTACTGCTCGACGGCCTCGATCTGGCGCGGACCGGGAATCAGCTTGTGGCCGCGCTCGAGCACGACCACGCGCTTCGTGCGCACGGCGCGCAGCGTGTGCCAGCCGGGGCGCTGGCCGATCAGCGCCGGATCGCGCGGCACCTGCTGCAGCGAGACGATCACGTCGGGGTCGCGCGCGAAGATCGCTTCGGCACTGACCTGGGCCGCGCCCTGGAGGTCGGCGAACACGTTGCGTCCGCCGGCCCAGCCGAGCGCGTCGTTGGCATAGTGGCCCGTGCCCACGGTCTGGAAGGCGCCGCGCGCGGCGGCGGCGGTCTCGAAATAGACGCTGCGGCGCGGCGCGCCCTCGAGCCGGCGTTCGATCGCGGCCAGCCGCGCCTGCATGTCCTCGCGCACCCGGCGGGCCTGTTCGTCGGCACCCGTCGCGCGTCCGAGCAGGTCGATGTTGCGGAACACCGAGGGCAGGTCGGGATGCGCGAGCACCACGCAGGGCAGCTTCGCGCGGTCGAAGGCATCGACCAGCGACAGCGCCGAATGGTGCGAGGGCGTGACCACGAGCAGGTCGGGCCGGAAGGCGGCCACCGCCTCGGCCGAGTAGCCGAGCGCGCCGCCGATGCTGGGCTTGGCACGCGCGTCCTCGGGCCAGCGCACGCGCCCGCCGATGGCCACCACGCGGTCGGCCAGGCCCAGGGCCCAGGCCAGCTCGACGTTGCTCGGGAACACCACGACGATGCGTTGCGGCGCGCGCGGCACGACCACGCGCCGGCCCAGCGCATCGACGAGTTCGCGCGGGAAGCCGCCCGACGGCGCCTCCTCGGCGCCCGCGGGCAGAACGGCCGTCATGCACACCATGCCGAGGATTGCGTCGCGCCGGTTCACGCTCAGAAGGTGTAGCGCGCGCGGACGAACACCGTCCTCGGTGCGCCGGCGTTGCCGGCTTCCTGCGCCGACAGGTCGTCGGCGATGTAGTACTTGTTCGTCAGGTTGTTCACCCCGGCCTGCAGTGTGAGCGAAGGATTGACGCGATAGGCCACGGCTACGTTGAGCAGCAGGTAGCCTGGCAGCTTCTGCGGATTGACCGCATTGTCGCGGAGGTAGCGGCTGCCCACGTAGCTGGCCGTGCCGGTCACGGCCCAGGCGCCGTGCGCATAGGTCAGGCCCGCGCCCGCGATGTTGTGGGCCGACATGCGCACGCGGTAGCCGCCGAAGTTGGTGCTGCGCGCGCCGGTGTCGGTGTAAGTCTGGAAGTCCTTGAGCCGCGCGTCCTGCCAGGTGTAGTGCAGGTAGCCGTTCCAGCGCGGCGAGAGCTGGAACTGCAACTGGGTTTCGATGCCCTTGGTGCGCGAGGTCGCGTTGCTGAAGACGAAGGAGTCGGGGCCGTTGCGGTAGGCGCGCTGGCCGTCGATCTTCTCGGCCTCGAACAGGCTGAGCTGGTAGCTCCAGCGGTCGTCCGCCGCGCGGCCCTTCAGGCCCACTTCCTTGCTGCGCGTGATCTCGGGCCGCAGGATGTCGGGCACCACCACGCCCCCGCGCGTGTTGAGCGCCACGGCCTGCGGCCGGAAGCCTTCGCTCCAGTTCGCGAACACGGCGTGCGAGGAGGCATCGCCCTGCAGGAACAGCCAGTCCACGCCGGCGCGCGGGCTGGTGTGGCTGCCTTCCTGCGCCGAGATCACCTGCGTGCCCGTGCGGGCCAGGGTCTGCTCGAAGCGGTCGTGGCGCACGCCCAGCGTGAAGCCGACCGGGCCGTACTCAAAGCGGTCCTGCAGATAGACGCTGCGCACCTCCTGGTCGAAGCGCGAGGAGGTGATGCTGCCGCGCACGCCGCGCGGATCGTTGCGCACGTTGCTCACGGGGATGTCGTAGAACGGCCCGCGGTAGGTGGGCGCGTTGCTGAAGCTCGGCGAGTCGAGGCCCTGCCAGCCGCGTTCGAGGTTGAAGCCGGCCTGGAACTCGTTGCTCCAGCCCTTGCCCGCCATCAGGTGCGTGGCCGCGAGCTCGTGATACACGCCGCGGTCGGCGGTGTAGCTCTCGGAATAGCCCTTGCTCACGGCCGCAGGCGGCGGAACGATGGTGATGCCGCCGGCGAAGAAGCGGTTGTAGCGCGCGAAGCTGCTCAAGTGGTTGATCGACCAGCCGGCGCCGAGCTCGAAGCGGTTCTTCCATGAGAACGACTGGTAGTCGCCCGTGACGTAGGAGTCGGGAATGCCGTAGTTGTTGCGCGACGTGATGCCGAAGATCGGCTTGCCGTTGACCAGCGGCACGATCGAGCCGCGGTCGCCGCGCACGCGCGTGTCGTAGAGCTGGAAGCCGGTGGTCCAGTTGCGCGTGACGGCGAAGTCGCCGCCGACCAGCAGGGCCGACTGCGCGCGGCCGGCATCGCGCTGGAAGCCGTTGTAGTCGCTGTTGGCCACGCCGATGTAGAGGTTGCCGCGCTCGAAGTCCCAGCGGTAGCGCAGGCTGCCGTCGAGGCGGCCGTAGCTGCCGACGGTGGCCGTGAGGCTGCCGCCCGCGCGCTCGGGCTTCATGAAGAACTGCGCCACGCCGCCGATCGCGTTCTTGCCGTAGAGCGCCGAGGCCGGGCCCTTGATGAACTCGAGCCGGTCCACCAGGTCGGGCGCGATCAGCGTGATGTCGGCATTGCCCTGCAGCAGGCGCAGCGGCACGCCGTCCATCAGCACCAGCACGTCCTGCGTGTCGCGCAGGCCGCGGGTCTCGAAGCGCGAGTAGTAGTTGCCCTGCGTGCCGTACTGCAGGCCCGGCACGCTGCGCAGCGTGTCCTCGAGCGTGACGGCGCCCACTGCGTCGAGCTGCGCGCGTTCGACCGAATAGGTGGCGAAGGGCAGCCGCAGCGTGTCGGCCTCCTGGCGCGTGGCGGTGGAGATGGTCTTGCGGTCGCTGACGGTGGTGGGCGGCAGCGAGCCGGCGCCCTCGGCGTCCTGCGCCGAAGCGACCGAGGCGAGTAGCATGACGCCGGATCCGATGAGGGCTTGGTGGGGTCTGACGCGACCGCGCCTGGAGATGTTGCGCACGTGGGCTTCCTTCGGGCCCGCGCTCCCGCGGGCCATGAGAACAAACCGGGCGCCGATGGATGCTGCAAGCGACCGGGTCCGCGCCCACGCGTGACCGGCCCGGCTTGCCTGCACTCCCGCAGCGACCGAACGAGGCGAAGGCCGGTATCCGGGCTTGCGGAGCGCCGCGAGGCATCGAGCGATGCTTCGCGGCCGCGATCCTCGCCTTCCCATGCCGAGGCACAGTGGCCGCCGGTGCCCGCGAAGGCATCGACCGTGAGGACCGCGAATCCGCCGACCGTTGCGGGGGCAGCGCAGGAATGGGGCCCCGTGGAGCTCGTCACCTGCTTCCCGTTTAACGCCGGTCACGGGACCGGCGCACCTTCGCGCACGCCGGCTTGGGTGATGCTTTCGTTTGCATCGGCCGGCGGGGCGGATTATAGGAGCGGGTCTTGCGCCGTCTGGCGCGAAAAGCTCAGGGTGTGGGCGTGTGTGGCAGCCGCACCGTGAACACCACGTAGCCGTCGTCGTGCGCATAGCCGATGCTGCCGCGGTGCGAGCGCACGATGGCCTGCGCGATGTGCAGCCCCAGGCCCAGTCCGCCCTTGTTGCGCTCGTTGGGCACGCTGCGCTGCTTGAAGGCGCTGAACAAATCGGGCACCAGCGCGGCGTCGATCGGCGGCGCGCGGTTGGCCACGCTGAACACCACGTGCGCGTCGACCTGCTCGAGCCGGACGCGCACCGCCTCGCCGGGCAGGCCGTGGTGGCGCGCATTGCTCACGAGGTTGCCGATCAACTGCGCCATGCGGTCGGGGTCGGCCAGCACGGGCAGCGATCTGGGTGCGTCCAGCTCGAGCTGCGAGCCCGGGTAGGCAGTGCGCGACTCGTCGACTGCGTCTTCCAGCAGCCGCGCCAGGTCGATCTGGACCGGCACCATCTGCAGGCCCATGCCGCTTTGCAGGCGCGAGGCGTCGAGCACCTGGCCGATCAGCCGCGCCATGCGGCTGCTCGAGGTCTGGATGCGCTGGCCCAGCCGCGCGCCGGCGTTGCTGCCGTCGGGCAGGCTGCGTTCGAGCAGCTTGGCGGCCATCGTGATCGACTGCAGCGGGTCGCGCAGGTCGTGGCCGAGCACGGCCAGCAGCTCGGTGCGGGCCTTGTAGGTGTCGGCCAGCCGCGCCGCGCTGGCGCGGATCAGCTCGTCGCGCAGCTGGCGCGCGAAGTCGAGATCGTTGACGCCCCAGGGCACGCTGGTGTCGCGCACGGTCTGCTTCCAGACGTCGAAGGAGCCGCGCGGCGTGAGCCGCGGCCCGAGCGGGCCGCTCACGTAGTGCTTCTCGGGCTTGCCGCCCCAGTTGATGGTCTCGACCTGTTCCTTGCGCGCGAGCACCAGCCAGCCGTTGTCGATCGCGTCGAAGCGCAGCGCGAGAAAGCCGCACCACACGCCGCCCAGCGAACGCAGGTTCTCAGGCAGTTGCTCGCGCTCGTGCAGCGCCACGATCTCGTCGCCGTTCTTCGACGCGGTGAGCCACTGCATCAGCGCCGCCGCGGCCTCGCGCGGCGTATCGCCTTCCACGTGCAGCCGCGACTGCTCGGCGATCACCGCCGCCTGCGCGTCGAAGGCATCGGCCAGCGGGCGCGCCAGGCCGATCAGAGCGCTGAAGGTGTCCTCGGCATGCAGCACGGCCTCGATCAGCGAGCCGCGCAACTGCGCCGCGCTCGAGGCTCGGCCCGCCTGCTCGCGCGCCAGCAGGCTCTGCACGTTCGAGGCCAGCACCTGCGCGAGCACGTCGCAGGCCATGCGGATGGCGTAGGGCACCTGGTGGGCGCTGCGATGGTGGCAGGCCAGCATGCCCCAGAGCTGGCCGTTGATGACGATCGAGATGCTCATCGACGCGCCCACGCCCATGTTGCGCAGGTACTCGATGTGGATCGGCGACACGCTGCGCAGCGTGCACTGGCTCATGTCCAGCGGCGGCAGCTGCGGATCGGCCACGTCGAGCCCGACCGGCGCGGACTGCACGTCGGCGATCAGGCGCAGGGTGTTGATCACGTAGAGCCGGCGCGCCTGGGCCGGGATGTCGCTGGCCGGATAGCGGCGGCCCACGAAGGGCTCGAGCGCCTCGTGGCGGCGCTCGGCCACCACCTCGCCGCTGTCGTCGTGGCGGAAGCGGTAGGCCATCACGCGGTCGAAGCCCGTGAGTTGCCGCACGGCTTCCACCGAGAGATTGAGCAGGCCGTCGATCGAGCCCTGGCGCTTGAGCCGGTCCATCGCGCGGTGCGCCTTGAGCGCGAAGTCCGAGACCGCGTCCGCCGTGGCGTCGCGGGCTTCGAATTCGGCCACCAGCTCGTAGCCGACGCGGTGCAGGATCAGGTCGAAGCGGCGCTCGCCGAGTCTGACCTCGAAGTTGATCGGCGAGCCCTCGCCGGTATCGACCGCGACGCCGTTGGCCTCGTGCAGTGCCTCGTGCACCAGCGCGTCGCCCATGAAGTGGCTGGCCGACAGGCGTTCGCCCAGGGCGGGTGCCGTGTCGCCCAACAGCGCACGGGCATTGGCGCTGACGCGCGTCAGCGTGAGGGTCGAGGCATCGAACGCGAACAGTGCGCCATGGTGCTGCACCAGGCCCGGGATGTGGATGGGCTCGCTGTCGCAGTTCGCCAGGGTGACGGGCTGCGTCGGTGTGGGATGGGGCGGCCGTTCCAAGTGGCGGTGAGCGCTTCGCGCGTTGTGTGAGGGTGAGAAAGTCACGGGTCGCGCCGGGTGCGCGAAGGTGGAACAGGGCATTCTGCCTGACCTGCCGACGGGGCTTCGGCAGGCGGGCGCACAGGGGCCAAACATAAGCTTCTCTTATCGAATCCCGGGCAAGTTCTAACTGGAAATGTCCTGGCAAGGCGCCCATCATCGAGTTCCAGAGAGACATGACTTGCCGCCTCGACGCGAGCGATGCGCCCAGCGCTTCACAGGACAAGATGAACCCAGCGAACAACGACCAAGAGACGAGCCCGCGCACTTCGGCTGCGATGCCGACGGCCGGCGAGCGCAACCGCGAGCACATGCTCGCGATGTTGAACCAGGTGCGGGCGCTCGAACAGCGGGCGGTCGACAAATCCGCGAGATCGGCCGAGGCGTTTCACGCGCGAGGCAAGCTGCTGCCCAGGGAGCGGCTGGCCCACCTGCTGGACGCGGACCGTCCTTTTTTCGAGCTGATGACGCTGTGCGGCTACTGCGGGATCGAGGACCCGGACCCGGCCACCAGCGTGCCGGGGGCCGCCCTCATCGTCGGCATCGGTCACATCGAAGGCGTGCGTTGCATGGTGGCGGTGAACGACGCGGGCATCAGCGCTGGCGCGATGCAGGCGCTGACGGGCCAGAAGCTGATACGGGCGCAGGAGATCGCCCTCGCCCAGAAGCTGCCCTTCGTGCAACTGGTGGAGAGCGCAGGCGGCAACCTGCGCAAGTACCGGGTCGAGCGCTTCGTGGTCGGGGGCGGCATGTTCTACAACCTGGCGCGGCTGTCGGCGGCCGGCGTTCCCGTGGTGTCGCTGATCCACGGTTCCTCCGCCGCCGGCGGTGCCTATCTGCCCGGCCTGTCCGATCACGTGATCATGGTGCGCGGACAGGCCCATGCCTATCTCGCCGGTCCGTCGCTGTTGCGGGCGGCCACCGGCGAGGAAGCCAGCGACGAGGAGCTCGGCGGCGCCGACATGCATGCCGGCGTGTCCGGCCTCGCGGACCATGTGGCCGACAACGACCTGGACGGCATCGCGCGTCTTCGCGACGTGGTCGACACGATCGGCTGGCGCGACGCGCCCGAGAGCCGGCGCTGGGACGAGCCGCTGGACGCCGCCGAAGACCTTTTGGGCCTCATGCCAGCCGACACCCGCACCCCGATCGACATGCGCAGCGTGATCGCGCGCATCGTCGACGGCTCCCGGTTCAAGGAATTCAAGGCGATGTACGGCGCACACACTGTTTGCGGCCACGCCCATATCGAGGGGCACCCGGTCGGCATCCTGACGAACAACGGGCCGCTCGACTGCGACGGTTCCACCAAGGCGGCCCAGTTCATCCAGCTTTGCGTGCAGCTGGGCCGGCCCCTGGTCTTCCTGCAGAACATCACGGGCTTCATGGTCGGCCGCGATCATGAGCAGGCGGGGATGATCAAGCACGGAGCGAAGCTGATCCAGGCGCTGTCCAATGCGACGGTGCCTCGTCTGACGGTGCTGTGCGGCTCGTCCTTTGGCGCGGGCAACTACGGCATGTGCGGGCGCGCTTTCCGTCCCGACTTTCTCTTTTCGTGGCCGACCGCACGCACCGCGGTCATGGGCGGCGAGCAGGCGGCGATGACGATGCGCCTGGTCGCCGAGAACGCCGCCCGCCGCCATGGCCGCGCCATCGACGAACAGGCCCTGGAGGCGGAAAGCCGGGACATCGTCGCGACCTTCGATCGCCAGTCGAGCGCGATCCATACCAGCAGCCTGCTGCTTGACGACGGAATCATCGATCCGCGGCACACGCGCTCCTGGCTGGGCATGGCCTTGGCCACGTCCGCGCAGGCGAGGCAGCGCGCGGTGCAACCGATGCAGTTCGGCGTCGCCCGCCTCTGACCCCCTTCGGCGTCGACTGCGGGCAGGGCCTCGAGGCCCGGGCCCGGCGGCTCGCCGCCCCCAAGGCTTTTAACTCAAGGAGACACCTTCATGATGACCCCCGAACACGTGGCGCTGCAGGACAGCGTGAAGAAGCTGATCGAGCGCGAGATCGAGCCCTTTGTCGATCAATGGGAGGCCGACGAGATCTTCCCGGCGCACGAGGTGTTCAAGAAGCTCGGCACCGCGGGCTATCTGGGCGTGAACAAGCCGACGGAATTCGGCGGCATGGGGCTCGACTACTCCTACGAGATCGCCTTCTGCGAGGCGATCGGTGGCATCAGCTCAGGCGGCGTGGGCATGGCCATCGCCGTTCAGACTGACATGGCCACGCCGGCGCTGGCGCGCTTCGGTTCCGACGAGTTGCGCGAGACCTTCCTGAAGCCCACTGTCGCGGGTGACTTCGTCGTGTGCCTGGGGGTGTCGGAAGCGGGCGCAGGCTCGGACGTGGCCTCTCTCAAGACCACCGCACGCAAGGACGGCGACGACTATGTCATCAACGGCTCGAAGATGTGGATCACGAGCGGCCTGCAGGCCGACTGGATGTGCCTGCTGGCCAACACCAGCGACGGCGACGTCCATCGCAACAAGTCGCTGATCTGTCTGCCGTTGCGGGAGAACGGCAAATTGCGCCCCGGCATCACGATGAACAAGATCAAGAAGGTCGGCATGTGGTCGTCCGACACGGCCCAGGTGTTCTTCGACGAGGTCCGGGTGCCGCAGCGCTATCGCATCGGGGAGGAGGGCAAGGGCTTCACCTACCAGATGCGGCAGTTCCAGGAGGAGCGCCTGAGCGGCGCGACCCGCCGCGTGACGGCGCTGACCCACGCGATCAGCGAGACCATCGAGTACACGCGCGAACGCAAGGCCTTCGGGCGCTCGATCCTCGACAACCAGGTGGTGCATTTCCGGCTGGCCGAGCTCAAGACGGAGGTCGAGATGCTGCGTTCGCTGATCTATCGCGCCGCGCAGGTGCACATGTCGGGTGGCGACATGACTGAGCTGGCCTCGATGGCGAAGCTGAAGGCTGGCCGGCTGTGCCGCGAGGTGACCGATTCCTGCCTGCAGTACTGGGGCGGCATGGGATTCACCTGGGAGAACCGCGTGTCGCGCGCCTGGCGTGACCTGCGGCTGATCTCCATCGGCGGTGGCGCGGACGAAATCATGCTGACGATCATTTGCAAGCACATGGGCATCCTGCCGATGCGGCCGGCCTGATCCGCGGAGAGCAAGATGCGTTTCGACACACTGCTCGTCGCCAACCGCGGCGAGATCGCATTGCGAGTGCTGCGCAGCGCGCGCAAGCTCGGCTTGCGCACCGTCGCGGTCTACTCGGATGCCGACGCCGGCAGCCTGCACGTGCGCGAAGCCGACCTGGCCGTGCGCATCGGGCCGGGCGATGCCGCCCGCAGCTACCGCAACGGCCAGGCGCTGATCGAGGCCTGCCGGCGCAGCGGCGCGCAGGCCATTCACCCGGGCTACGGCTTCCTGTCCGAGAACGCCGAATTCGCTCGAGCGGTCGCGGACGCCGGCCTGACCTTCGTGGGTCCTTCGGCGGAGGTGATCGCACTGATGGGCAACAAGGCCCAGGCGAAGACGGCGATGCAGAAGGCGGGCGTGCCGACCGTGCCGGGAGAGCAGGGTTGCGCGACGGACGAACAGGCGGCGGCGGCGGCCGAGCGCATCGGCTTTCCGGTCATCCTGAAGGCCGCCGCCGGCGGCGGCGGACGTGGCATGCGGGTCGTGCGCGATGCTTCGGGCCTGGCCGCCGCGCTGCGCCAGGCACGCTCGGAGGCGCTGGGCGCGTTCGGCTCCGACGAGATCATCATCGAGCGCGCGATCGTGCGCGGCCGCCACATCGAGATCCAGGTGCTGTGCGACGAGCATGGCCGCTGCCTGCACCTGGGGGAGCGAGACTGCTCGACGCAGCGGCGTTTCCAGAAACTCGTGGAGGAGGCGCCCTCGCCGGCGGTTGATGCCGGGCTGCGCCGCGCGATGGGCGAAGTCGCCGTGCGCGCCTGCGAAGCCATCGGATACCACGGGGCCGGCACGCTCGAGTTCCTGCTCGATGACCAGGGCCGCTTCTATTTCATGGAAATGAACACGCGGCTGCAGGTCGAACACGGCGTGACCGAACTGGTCACGGGCCTTGACCTGGTGGAGCAGCAGTTGCGCATGGCGCGCGGCGAGCGACTCGCTTTCGCGCAGGAGGATGTCCGCATGCGCGGCCATGCCATCGAGGTGCGCCTGTGCGCGGAGGATCCCGCCGCGGGCTTCCTGCCGCAGGTCGGCCGCGTCGATCTCTGGCGGCCCTCGCCCGACATCCGGGTCGACAGCGCCTTGCACGACGGCATGGAGATCGGCTCGAACTACGACTCGATGGTCGCCAAGCTCATGGCCTGGGGCGAGACACGCGAGGAGAGCACCAGCCGCCTGGCACGGGCCTGCGAGCGCACGGCGCTGCTGGGCGTGCGGACCAATCTCGGCCTTCTTTCGCGCTGCCTGCGCCACCCCCGCTTTGCCGCGGGTGAGGTCACGACGGACTTCCTGGCCGGCGAAGAGATGGGAGGGCCCGGCTGGCAGGCCCGGCCATCGGTGCATGCGCGCGCGGCCGCGGCCCTGCTGCTGGCCGGTGCCGTGGGGCGGGATGCGCACGGACTGCGGGTGCTGCCGGCCGGGCCGGGCCAGGCGCGCGCGCTGTGGCTCGCGGACGTGACGCACACGCCGGCCGCGGAAAGCGCGGAGTCGGCAGCCGCCTGCGCCGTCGAGCTGCGGCCATCGGCGGACGGCCGCGCGGTGGGCATCGTCTTGCGCCCGGGTGAACCCGTGCCTCTGCGCGATGCGAAGCCCGGCGGGAAGCACGACGCCGAACTGGTCGTCGAGGTGGGCAACGTGCGCTGGGAACCCGTCCCCGGTCCCTGCCCGGGCGGCACGCTCGGGCTCGCGGTCGATGGCGTGTATCGACAGCTCATGTGCACGTCGCCTCGCGCGGACGAATGGTGGCTGCAGGATGCGGCGGATTCGTTCGTGTTCCGGCGGCTGTCGCGCTTCGAGGCAGGCGACGCGCAATCCCGGGATGGCAGCCTGCGCGCGCCGATGAGCGGACGCGTGATCGCTGTGATGGTGGCGCAGGGCGACCTCGTCGAACGCGGCCAGACGCTGGCGGTCCTGGAGTCCATGAAGATGGAAATGCCGCTGTCGGCGCCGCGCAGCGGGCGTGTCTCGAGCCTGTCGGTTCGAGAGGGCATGCAGCTCAACGCCGGTCAGGTGCTGGTCGAGATCCTCGGATCGCAGGAGCGCGCGAATGGGTGAGAACGCAAAGTCCGAGCGCGCGATCGTGATCGGTGGCGCATCGGGATTCTGGGGCGACTCGCAGATCGCCGTTCCGCAGCTGCTGCAGGAGCAGGACCTCGGCTACCTGGTCTTCGACTACCTGGCCGAGACGACCATGGCGATCCTGCAGCGCGCGCGTCTGCGCACGCCCGAGCTGGGTTACGCCACGGATTTCGTGAGCGCTGCGCTCAAGCCCAACCTGCGCGAGTTGAAGCGGCGCGGCGTGCGACTGGTGTCCAACGCCGGCGGCCTCAATCCCGCGGCATGCCGCGATGCCATCCTGGCGCTGGCCCGCGAGCAAGGGGTGGATCTGACGGTCGCGACCGTGTCCGGCGATGACGTGCTCGCGCTGCAAGAGCGCTTCCTGCCCTGGCCCGGCAGCGATGCGCCGGCGACGCCGCCGCGGTTGATGTCGGCGAACGCATACCTCGGCGCCTTGCCGATCGCCCGCGCGCTGGCCGGTGGCGCCGACATCGTCGTCACGGGACGCTGCGTGGACAGTGCCGCGCTGCTGGGCATCGCTATCCACGAGTTCGGCTGGTCGATGCAGGACTACGACCGCCTCGCGCAGGCGAGCCTGGCCGGCCACCTGGTGGAGTGCGGCGCCCAGGCCACGGGCGGACTGGCCACGGACTGGGAGCGTGTGCCCGATTGGAGCGACATCGGATACCCGCTGGTGCGCATGACGGGCGATGGCCTGTTCGAGCTCTACCAGCCGGCCGGCGCGGGCGGGCTGGTGACGCGACAGACCGTGGGCGAGCAGTTGCTCTACGAGATCGGCGATCCGAAGGCCTATGCGTTGCCCGACGTGGTCTGCGACTTCTCCGAGGTTCGCATCGAGGAACTCGCCGGCTTCGAGGCCAGCGGCGGCCGCGTGCGCGTGACCGGTGCGCGCGGCGCGGCGCCCAGCGACTTCTACAAGGTGACCGCGACCTATCAGCAGGGCTACCAGATCGCGCTGATGATGGCTATCCGTGGGCAGCGAGCGCTGCCCAAGGCCGAGCGCACTGCGCAGGCCCTGCTGTCGCGCAGCCGTGCGTTGATGGCCGGTGCCGGTCACGCCGACTACAGCGACACCCTGGTGGAGCTGCTGGGCGCCGAATCGATGTACGGGCCGCATCGACGCGTACGGGACAGCCGCGAGGTGGTGCTGCGCATCGCCGCCCAGCACGACGAAAAGCATGCGCTGGCCTTTCTGCAGAAGGAGGCCGCGTCGGCCGGTACCTCGATGGGACCGGGAACGCGCAGCCATTTCGGCGGCCGCTCGGACATCCAGAGCGTGATCCGCACGGCGTCCTTCCTGTTGCCCAAGCAGGAGGTCTCGGTGCAGTGGCAGATGGGCGGCGCGACGGCGCGGGTGGCCTCGGAGCCGGGAATGCCCGGCGCGGAGCGCGCGAGCGACGCTGCGCCACCGACCCGGCGGACGGAGCAGACCGATGGGAAGACCGCGGCGCGGCAACTCGTGCGCGTGCCGCTCGGCACGCTGGCGGTGGGCCGCAGCGGCGACAAGGGCGACGACGCCAACATCGGGCTCATGGCACGCGATGCGGCGTGGCTGCCCGTCATCGGCGCGCAAGCCACCGCCGAGCGGGTGCACGCGTACTTTGCGCATCTGGTCGACGGGCCGGTTACGCGCTATGCGCTGCCGGGCATCGGCGCATTCAACTTCGTGCTCGAAAAGGCGCTCGGCGGCGGGGCCTCCTGCAGCCTGCGCTCGGATCCGCTGGGCAAGTGCTACGCGCAGATGCTGCTGGACATGGAGATCGAATGCCCCGCCGATCTTCTGCCCGAAGGGCCGGGCGCAGCGCCCTGAGGGCGCACACACCGCCATTCGATCCCACCCAACCAGAAAACCAGGAGACAGACACCATGCCCATCACACATCCGTCCGTTCGCCACTCTGCGTCCAGTCGCCCGTGGCGCCATGACCGACTGCGTCGTACAGCCGTGGCCGGGCTGGCGATCGCCTTGTGCGCGACGGCCGCCCTGGCCCAATCCGGCCCGGCACCGGTGGCCGAGCGACTGGACAAGCCCGTGCGCATCATCGTCGCCTATGGCGCGGGCAGCGCCTCCGACAGCATCGCCCGGCTCGTGGGAGAGGGCTTGTCCAGGCGCTCGGGCAAGCCGGTGATCGTCGAGAACAAGGCGGGTGCCGACGGCAACATTGCCGCCGAAGCAGCGGTGCGTGCGCCGACGGACTCGCACACGCTGCTGGTGTCCGGCTCGTCGACGCATGCGGCCAATGCCACGGTCTACAAGAAGCTGGCCTACGACCCCGAGGCCGATTTCACGCCGCTGGCCACGATGGCGAGCACGCCCTTCGCGCTGCTGGTCAATCCCAAGCGCGTGCAGGCGGCGACATTCAAGGACTTTCTCGCCTGGGCCAGGAGCGAGAACGCGTTGTCCTTCGCGAGTGCCAACGTGGGCGGGCGCATCACCGGCGAGCTGTTCAAGCAGAGGGCCGGCCTGAAGGCGGTGAACGTGACCTACAGAAACAGCAGCCAGGCCATGACCGACCTGATAGGGGGGCAGTTCGACTACTACCTGTGCGACATGGTCACGGCGCTGCCGCAGATTCAGGGCGGGACGGTTCGCGCCCTGGCCATTTCCAGCCCCGAGCGCGTGAGCTCGTTGCCTGACGTGCCGTCGCTCGCGGAGAGCGGCTTCGCGGACTTCGACGTCAGCTCGTGGATCGCCATCTGGAGTGCCAACGCTTCCACGCCGCAGCCCACGTCGAGGCTGTTGTCGCGTTGGGTCGGCGAGATCCTCGATTCGCCGGAAGGGCGTCGCTTCCTCGTCGGCAAGGGCCTGGTGCCCGCCAGGGTCGAGGCATCGCACCTGCTGGAGCTGCAGCGTCGCGACACCAGGCTCTGGGGCAAGATCATCATCGACGCGGGCATGCAGCAGCCATGAAGGTGGCTCCTTCAGCGCGGAGAGACGAGGCGACTGACGTCCAGCGCGCTTTCGCTCAACTTGCCCGGTCGGGCGTACAGCCGGTAGCCGATGGTCGGCAGCGCGGGCAGTCCCGCGTGGGGGTCCAGGACCTTGAGGTCGGGCGCGAGCATCTCCACGGTGCGCGGCGTGATCCCCATGCCGGCGCGCAGCGCCGCGCGTATGCCCGCGAGCGTCGACGTCTGGAAGGCGGTGCGCCATGGAATACCTGCCTCGGACAGCGCCTTGATCGCCATGTTGCGGAACGGGCAGCTGCCCTCGATCAGGATCAACGGCACCGGTGCGCCGGCCTGGTGGTGGTAGCGCGCGCCGGCGATCCAGGTCACGGGGGAGGTGCGCAACACCACCTGGTCGAACTCCGGGTTCGGTACCGGATCGAGCATGACCACGAGATCGACCTCCCCGCGGCGCAGGGACGAGGTCAGCCAGCGGCTGCGCCCGACCTGGATGTCCACGCGCAGGCCCGGAAACGCCTCCGCGCACATCTCCAGGTAGCCGGGGATCAGCGAGTCGACGGAGTCCGCGCAGGCGCCGACCTTCACGGGTTCGTCGAACGCCCGTTGCGCCATCGCGCGATAGGCCTCGTCGTTCAGGCCCACGATGCGGCGTGCGTACTCGAGAAAGCGGCTGCCCTCGGTGGTCAGGCGCTTGTTGCGCCCGACGCGCTCGAACAGCGCGCAGCCCAGCACCGTTTCGAGCTTCTGCATCTGCTGGGACACCGCAGCCTGGGTGCGGAAGACCTTCTCCGCCGCGATCGCGAAGTTCTCTTTCTCCGCCACCGCGACGAAGGTACGCAGCAGGCCGATGTCGAGGTTGCGGAAGCTCATGGAGTCGGCATCGACGCGCGTGCAGCAGAAGAGACGAACGCCTTGATTTTCAACATGCAGGATCGAACAGCGTGAATTCCAACTCCACCCCCACCCCTGGTGCTTCCGCAGGAATGCCTGTGACCGAAAGCGCGCCGTTCGTGCTGACGGCGGTCCACGGCGCCATTTTCCGAATCGAGCTTAACAGAGGCGATGCGAGGAATCCGCTGGGTGCGGACATGGTCAAGGCCCTGTCGCTGGCACTCGACCATGCCGAGCGATCGGACGCGGTGCGGGTCATTCTCTTCACCGCCTCGGGCAAGGCATTCAGCGCGGGCGGCGACCTCGGCAACATCGCGGACCGCCTCGCGGTGAAGCCTGGCGCCGACGGGCAGGACCCGATCGCGGCGGGCAATCGCCGCTACGGCGACTTTCTGACGCGGCTGGTCCGCACGCCCAAGATCACGGTTGCCTGTGTTCACGGTGCTGCGATGGGCGGCGGTGCCGGCCTCGCCTGCGCGGTGGACATCGCCATCGGCTCGCCCGCGGCCCGCTTCGGCTTTCCCGAAGCAGGCATCGGCCTCGTGCCGGGGCAGATCCTGCCCTTCGTCAGCGCTCGGCTGGGCGCACAGGCGGCGCGCCGGCTCATGCTGACGGGCGAGCGGATCGACGGGGTCGAGGCCCACCGCATCGGCTTGCTGGACTACCTCGCAGAATCGGATGAGGCACTGCCCGCACGCACGCGCGACGTGCTGCAGCTGCTCGTTGCCACCGCACCCGCGGCGAGCGCGGCGACCAAGCGCATGACCGCGCAGGTGCGCACGCTCGATGCACAGCCGCCAGAGGCACTCATGTGCTACCTCGACGCCGCGTCACTCACCTTTGCGCAGCAGATGCGCTCGGAGGCCGTGGAAGGCGTCACCGCCGCGCGTGAGCGTCGGCGTGCGCGATGGAACACGGGGGCCGAACTGCCCTTGCTTGCAACGCACTGAACGGCGAACAGCGCCTCACACACACTGGAGAACGAAAGACATGGCATCGCTCGATGGTTTGAAGGTCGTGGACCTGTCCCGGGTCCTGGGTGGCCCGCTGTGCGCCCAGATCCTGGGCGACCACGGCGCCGACGTGATCAAGGTCGAAGGTCCGATGGGCGACGAAACGAGGACCTGGGGGCCGCCTTTCGACGAGGCCGGCATGGCCTCCTATTTCGCGGGCATCAATCGCAACAAGCGGACCGTGTGCCTGGACCTGGGCATGCAGCAAGGGCGCGAGGTGCTGATGCAGTTGCTCGGCGATGCCGACGTGCTGATCGAGAACTTCAAGATCGGCACGCTGGAGCGCTGGGGCATGGGCTTCGATGACGTGCTCTCGAAGCGCTTTCCGCGGCTGATCCATTGCCGGGTCACCGGCTTCGGGGGCACCGGCCCGCTGGGTGGGCTGCCTGGCTACGATGCCGCGGTGCAGGCGCTGGGCGGCATCATGAGCATCAACGGCGACCCCGAGGGAGAGGCCACCAGGGTCGGCGTGCCGATCGTCGACGTGACGACGGGCCTGAGCGCCGTCATCGGCGTGCTGCTTGCGCTGCACGAGAGAGAGCGAAGCGGGAGGGGGCAGTCGATCGAGTCCGCGCTGTACGACAACGCGCTGTTCTCGCTTTATCCGCATTCGATCAACACGCTGTTCACGGGGCGGGCACCCGTGCGATCGGGCAACGGCCATCCCAACATCGCGCCCTACGACACCTATGCGACGGCCACGGAACCGATCTATCTCGCGGTGGGCAACAACGGTCAGTTCGGGCGGCTGTGCGAGGCCGTGCAGCGAAGCGATCTCGCCGCCGATCCGCGCTATGCCACCAACGCGCAGCGGGCCGTTCATCGTTTCGAGCTCAAGCGGGACCTGGAGGCGGCGTTCAGCGCGTTCGAGGCGCAGCCGCTGTTCGAGCGACTGGTGGCGGTGGGTGTGCCGTGCGGCGTGATCCACAACGTCGTGGAAGCGCTGAACCATCCGCACACTGCGCATCGCGGCATGGTGGCCCGGATCGGTACCTTCAAGTCGGTGGCATCGCCGGTCAAGCTTAGCCGTACGCCGGCGAGCTACCGGGCGGCGCCGCAGGAAATCGGCGCCAGCACGGTGCAGGTGCTGCGGGAGGCGGGTCTGACCGAATCGCAGATCGAGCAACTGCTGGCGCAGGGCGTGGCGCTGCAACGCAAGTGAAGCCGTCGTCCGCCAGCCGCTCGGCGGCCGATGTGGCATCCGATGGCGGAAAGACCGGGCCGCTGCGAGGGCTGCGGGTCCTGGACATCTCCACCATCGTGGCCGCGCCCACCGCGCCCACCGCGGCCGCGCTGCTCGGTGACTATGGCGCGCAGGTGACAAAGATCGAGTTGCCCGGCAGCGGTGACGGGCTGCGCAATTTCGCGCCCTTCAAGGAGGGCAGGTCGCTGTGGTGGAAGGCGACCAATCGCGACAAGAGGCTGTTGACGCTGGACCTGCGCCATCCGCGTGCCAGGCCGATCTTTGGCGCGCTGCTGGCGGAGACGGACGTCCTGATCGAGAACTTCCGCCCTGGAACCCTCGACGGCTGGGGGTGGTCGCGCGACGCGTTGTGGCAGGCCCAGCCTCGCCTGGTCATCCTGCGCGCGACCGCGTTCGGCCAGGATGGCCCCTATGCCGCGCGCCCGGGTTTCGCACGGGTGTTCGAGGCGATGGGTGGCCTGGCCTACATCACGGGGTCGCCCGAAGGGCCGCCGATGCATGCGGGCTATCCGATCGGGGATGCCATCGGTGGATTGTTCGGCGCGCTGGGCGTCATGGCCGCGCTGTGGAAGCGTGCGCGTGCACCCGATCTCCCGGGCGAGGACATCGATTTGTCCCTGACCGAGGGCGTTCTGAAGCTGCTGGATTTCTTGACGCTCAAGCAGGAACTGCTGGGCGAATCGCACGAGCGATCGGGCAACCTGAGCCAGTACGCCGCGCCCGGCGGCGTGTACCGCAGTCGCGACGGGCAATGGGTGTCCCTGTCCGGCAGCACCGATGCGATCTTCGCCGCCAATTGCAAGGCGATCGGCCGTGAGGACTTGGCCGCAAACGCGCGCTACGCCACGAACCGGCATCGATGCGAATCGGCCGCGGTGCTCAACGCCGTTTTCGGGGATTGGTTCGCGCTGCACGACCTCGACGAGATCGTCCGTCTGTTCGAGCGAGCCGGCGGCACCCTGGCGCCCGTGTATTCGGCGCGCCAGATCGCCGAGGATCCGCAGATGCGGGCGCGGGGATTTCTCCAGGCCGTGGAAGACCCGGATCACGGCCGGGTGCATCTGCCGGGCGTCGTGCCTCGATTCGCGCTCGATCCGTGTGCGATTCGGCGCACGGCAGGTGGCCTGGGCGTCGACAACGCCGATGTCTACGGGGGCCTGGGCCTCGCCCCGGCGGAACTCGAATCCCTGGCGCGCCAGCGCGTGATCTGAACACCTCGGGGCACCCTTGGGGCGCCCCGCGACACCGAATTCTCATTGCAGGAGACCGACCATGGATTTCACGTTGACCGGGGAACAGCGCGCGCTGGTGCATGCCATCGAGCGGCTGTGCGAGGACTTCCCGATCGAGTACTGGCGCGAGCAGGACGAGAAGGCGGTGTTCCCGCATGCCTTTCACCAAGCCGTAGCCGCCAGCGGGTTTCTTGGCATCGCGATGCCCGAGGCCCAGGGCGGTGCAGGGCTGGGCATCACCGAGGCGGCGCTGATGATGCGCACGATCAGCGCGAGCGGCGCCGGCATGACGGGCGCCTCGGCGATCCACATGAACATCTTCGGCCTCAACCCGGTGGTGGTGTTCGGCAGCCCGGCGCAGAAGGCGCGCTTCCTGCCGCCGCTGATCGAGGGCACGGAGAAAGCCTGCTTCGCGGTGACCGAGCCCGATGCGGGGCTGGACACCGCGCGCCTGAAGACACAGGCGCTGCGACAGCCGGATGGCAATTACCTGCTCCATGGCCGAAAGATCTGGATCTCCACCGCCCAGGTAGCCGACCGGATGCTGATCCTCACGCGCACGACGCCGCTGGAGGACGTGGCCAAGCCCACCCAGGGTTTGACGCTCTTCTACACCGCGCTCGACCGCAGTCGCGTCGAAGTGCGCGAGATCCACAAGCTCGGCCGTGCCGCGGTGGATTCCAACATGCTGTTCATCGATGGCCTGGCGGTGCCGCACGACGATCGTATCGGCGAGGAGGGCCGCGGCTTCGAGTACATCCTGCACGGCATGAACCCGGAGCGCATCCTGATCGCCGCCGAGGCGGTGGGCCTGGGGCGCGCGGCACTGCGCATCGCGGCGCAGTACGCGAGCGAGCGCGTCGTTTTCGGTCGGCCCATCGGGCAGAACCAGGGCGTGTCGCATCCGCTGGCGCGCGCCTGGATGAACCTGGAGGCGGCCGACCTGATGGTGATGAAGGCCGCCGCGCTCTACGACGCGGGCGAGCCCTGCGGCGCCGAGGCCAACACGGCCAAGTACCTCGCGGCAGAGGCCGCGCACGATGCCTGTCAGAACGCCATCCTCACGCTCGGCGGCATGGGCTACGCCAAGGAGTACCACGTCGAGCGCCTGCTGCGCGAGAGCTATATCCCGCGCATCGCACCGGTGAGCCCCCAGATGATCATGAACTTCATCGCGGAGCGGGTGTTGGGCCTGCCGAAGTCCTATTGATGGCTTCCCCCAGGCCCGACCGAGGAGCGTCAGGCCGTCTGCGATCATGCGGTACTTTCCGCCGCCGGCAGCTTCCCGGTCCTGCCGGCCTTCGCGAACCACTCCCTGAAAGACAACCTGCATGCAATCTGCCGACGCGGCGACCTTCGACGAGGCCTACTACCGGCGCTACTACTTCGACAAGAAAACGAAGGTGGTCGACCCGCAGCACGCCGAGCGCCTCGCGGCCTTCGTCTGTTCGTACCTCAAGTACCTGCGCGTGCCCGTGCGGCGCGTGCTCGACATGGGCTGCGGCATCGGCCACTGGCGCGATGCCATCGCGTTGCATTTTCCGAAGGCCAGCTACCACGGCGTGGAGTTCAGCGAATACCTGTGCGAGCGCTACGGCTGGGAGCGGGGCTCGGTGGTCGACTACCGCGCGAGGGAGCGCTTCGACCTCGTGATCTGCCAGGGCGTGCTGGCCTACCTCGAACCTTCCGACCTCAAGCGCGCGCTGCGCAACCTGGGGTCGCTCAGCGCGGGCGCGCTCTACCTCGAGGCCGTGACGCAGGAGGACTTCGAGCAGGACGTGGTCGACGAGGACCTCAGCGATCCGCGGCTGTTCCGCCACCGTGCGCAGGTGTATCGGCGCGGGCTGACGCGCGGCTTCAAGGAGATGGGCGGCGGCGTGTGGCTGAGCCGCCAGGCGGAGGTGCCGACCTTCGCGCTGGAGTGCACCGACGCCTGACCCGTAGAGCGCCCGCTCAAGGCTCGGCGAAGAACTGGCTCGGCGTCTGCCCGAAGTGCTTGCGGAACATGGTCGCGAAGGCGCCGGGGCTGTCGTAGCCCAGGCGCAGGGCGATGTCGATGATCTTCTCGCCGTCGGCCAGCAGCTCCAGCGCGCGCAGCAGCCGGGCCTGCTGGCGCCACTGGCCGAAGGTCATGCCGGTCTCCTTCATGAACAGGCGCTGGATGGTCTTCACGTCGAGCGACAGCCGCCCGGCCCAGTCGGCCAGGGTGGAGGCATCGTCCAGATGCTGTTGCAGCCGTTCGCAGATGCGCAACAGCCGTGGGTCGGCGGGCATCTGCAGGTGCAGCGGCAGCACGTGCAGGCTGCGCAGCTCGTCGAGGATGAAGCGCATCAGCCGGCCGTCGCGGGTGCCGGGCGCATAGGGTTGCTTCACCTCCATCGCCGCGCGGATCAGCTCGCGCAGCAGCGGCGGAATGCCCACGGCCTGCGTCGTCGTCAGGGTCCGGGGCGCCACCTCGGGCTTCACCAGCAGGCTGCGCATGTGGACCTCGCCGACGCAGCGGATCTCGTGCGCCATGCCCGCGGCCATCCAGATGGCGCGCGTGGGCGGCACCACCCAGCGGCCGGCCTCGGCCTGCACCACCATCACGCCGCGCAGGGCATAGATCAGCTGGTGCTTGGTGTGCTGGTGCGACCGGATGTGCCAGCCGGCGGGGTAGTCGGTGGCGCGGCCCGCGATCGGCGAGGACTCGCCCTCGATCTCGCGCAGCACCTCGGGCAATGACTTGGGACGGCGCGGGAGGTTCATGTCCTTTTTGCGAAAGGTGTTGGTCGGTTGGCGCAAGACAGGCGAGCCGCATCCTCCCATAATTCCGGGGCGCCGGCGGCCCGTTCTTCCCGAACCCGCGCCCCTCGTGCCGGCCGGTCCCGTCTCCCCAGTGTGAAAGTCCCCATGCCGCCTTCCGCGACCGCCCCCCTCGAATCCCAGGCCACGCCCGCGAGCGTCGCCGCCGCCAGTCCCGCGAAGGCCAAGCCCGCCTTCGGCATCCTCGGCGCCATCAGCAGCGCGCACATGGTCAACGACATGATGCAGTCGCTGATCCTCGCGATGTACCCGATTCTCAAGGGCGCGTTCTCGCTGAGCTTCGCGCAGATCGGCCTGATCACGCTGACCTACCAGCTGACGGCCTCGCTGCTGCAGCCGCTGATCGGCCTGTTCACCGACCGGCGTCCGCAGCCCTACTCGCTGCCGATCGGCATGACGGCCACGCTCATCGGCCTGCTGCTGCTGGCCTTCGCGCCCAGCTTCGGCATCGTGCTGCTGGCCGCGGCCTTCGTGGGGCTCGGCTCGTCGATCTTCCATCCGGAGTCCTCGCGCATCGCGCGGCTCGCCTCGGGCGGCCAGCACGGGCTCGCGCAGTCGGTGTTCCAGGTCGGCGGCAACCTCGGCACGGCCATCGGGCCGCTGCTCGCGGCCGCGGTCATCGTGCCCTTCGGCCAGCACAGCGTGGCCTGGTTCGGCCTGGCCGCGCTGCTGGGCATCGGCCTGCTGTTGCAGGTGAGCCGCTGGTATGCCTTCCATCACGTCACGGCCGGCGTGCGCAAGAAGGGCGCGGTCGAGTCGCCCTATCCGCGCCGCGTGGTGCTGGGCGCCATCACGGTGCTGCTGGTGCTGATCTTCTCCAAGTACTTCTACGTGGCGGGCATCAGCAGCTTCTACACCTTCTACCTGATGGACCGCTTCGGCCTCACGGTGCAGAGCGCGCAGCTGCACCTGTTCTTCTTCCTGTTCGCCTCGGCCGTGGGCACGGTGCTCGGCGGGCCGGTCGGCGACCGCATCGGCCGCAAGCCGGTGATCTGGGTGTCGATCCTGGGCGTGGCTCCGTTCGCGCTGCTGCTGCCGCACGCGGACCTGTTCTGGACCACCACGCTGACCATCGTGATCGGGCTGGTGCTGTCCTCGGCCTTCTCGGCCATCCTCGTCTACGCGCAGGAGCTGATGCCGGGCAAGGTCGGCATGGTCTCGGGGCTGTTCTTCGGCTTCGCCTTCGGCATGGGCGGCCTGGGCGCCGCGGTGCTGGGCCTGCTGGCCGACCACACCAGCATCGCCTTCGTCTACCAGGCGATCGCCTACCTGCCGCTGCTCGGCGTGGTCGCGGCGCTGTTGCCCGGAAAATCGCGCAAGTCATAGCTCCCCCTTGTCCGCTGCATGCCTTCCACCCGAATCTTTCGCGGCGCCGATGCGCTGATCGAATGCCTGCGCGCGGCCCGCGTCGCGCGCATCTTCACCCTCTCGGGCAACCACGTCATGCCGGTGTTCGACGCGGCCTTCGGCTCGGGCATCGAACTCGTGCACGTGCGCCACGAGGCCAGCACCGTGCACATGGCCGATGCCTGGTCGCGGGTGTCGGGCGAGGTCGGCATCGCGCTCGTCACCGGCGGTCCTGGCCATGCGAACGCCGTGGCCGCGCTCTACACCGCGCAGATGGCCGAGGCGCCGGTGGTGCTGCTGTCGGGCCATGCGCCGAACGACCAGCTGGGCCAGGGCGCGTTCCAGGAGATGCGCCAGGCCGACATGGCCGAGCCGGTCTGCAAGGCGTCGTGGCGCTGCGCCAGTGCCGACGCGGTGGCGGGCGATGTGGCCAAGGCCATCCGTATCGCGAAGTCGGGGCGGCCCGGCCCGGTGCACCTGAGCCTGCCGAGCGATGTGCTCGAGGGCGCGGCCACCGTGCCCGCCTTCGGCCCTGAAGCCTTCGTGCCCGAGCCGCGGTTGCTGGACCCGGCGCTCGCGACCGAGCTGGCCCGGCAGCTCGCCGAGGCCGAGCGCCCGCTGATCCTCGCGGGCCCGTCCTGCCTCACGCGCGATGGGCGCGCGCTGATCGCCGCGCTGGAGCAGGCCACGGGCGTGCCGGTCGCCGGCATGGAGAGCCCGCGCGGCATCGGCGATGCGAGCCTCGGCGCCTTCGCGCAGCTGTTGGCGCGCGCGGACTGCGTGCTGCTGCTGGGCAAACGACTGGACTTCACGCTGAAGTTCGGCACTGCGTTGGCCGCCGATGCACGGGTCCATCAGATCGATCCCGATGCGGATGAGCTCGCGCGTAGCCGCCGTGCCCTCGGCGACCGCCTGCGCACCGAAGCGCAGGCCGATGCCTGGCCCGCGATGCAGGCGCTGGCCGCGGCCGCAGCTGGCGCCAGGGACCCGTCGTGGCTGCAGGAGGCGCATGCGTGGCTGGCCTACCGCCCCGCCGCATGGGACGACGCGCGCGCCTCGCTGCCGCAGCGCCTGCATCCGGTGCAGATGCTGCGGCCGCTGCAGGCCCTGCTCGACAGCCATCCCGAGTCGGTGCTGGTCTGCGATGGCGGTGAGATCGGCCAGTGGGCCATGGCCTGCCTGAGCGCGCCGCACCGCGTCAACAACGGCGTGGCGGGCGCGATCGGCGCCGGACTTGCCTACGCGCTCGGCGCGCGCTGCGCGCAGCCCGAGGCGCCGGTGATCGCCGTCATGGGCGACGGCACCGTGGGCTTCCACATCGCCGAGTTCGACACCGCCATCCGGCACCACCTGCCCTTCGTGGCGGTGGTGGGCAACGACGCGCGCTGGAACGCCGAATACCAGATCCAGCTGCGCGACTACGGGCCCGAGCGGCTGATCGGCTGCGAGCTGCAGCCCACGCGCTACGACGCGGTGGCGCAGGCCTTCGGCGCGCACGGCGAACTCGTCACCGAGGCCGATGCACTGCCCGACGCGGCGCGGCGCGCGATCGCCAGCGGCAAGCCCGCCTGCCTCAACGTGATGATCGAGGGATTGCCCGCGCCGCAGATCCGGCGCGAGCCTTGAGACGTCGCGGGCCACGGGCGCCCGAAGTCATTCGATTGGCGCCGCAGGGATAGTGCGGTCCATTCCAGCGCGATCAAGAATTTCACGGCCTCCGGAAGAAGGCGTGGTCCCCGCTCCGGCTCAGGCGTGGGGTCTTGTGAATTCGAACCGATCACGTTGGAGACACATCTTGACTAAGACAGAGAACCTCGCGCGGTGGATCCGCGCGCTGCTCGTGGCGCTGGCCTGCGGCGCACTCGCCTCGTGGGCCCAGGCGGCCACCGACATTGCCAACATCCTCGTGCGCACCTGCTCGAACCAGCTCGAGGGTTCGCAGTACGGCGACGCCGTGCTCAACGATTTCCGCGGCAGCCGCTTCCCTTCGCCGAAGACCGGCGGCTTCAAGGTCACTTCCGTCCAGCAGGTCTGGCTCGCGCTGCCGGCCTACTGCCTGGTCAAGGGCACGATCCAGCCCACCTCGCCCGGCGGCGTCGACCCGGCCGTGAAGGACCCGAGCTACCGCGTGCGCGACATCAACTACCAGATCTACATCCCGGCGCAGTGGAACGGCAAGTTCGTGCAGCTCGGCGGCGGCGGCTTCGCCTGGAAGTCCGACGTGGTCGCCGCCGGCGCGCAGACCAGCCAGCAGTTCGCGCTGCCGCTGCAGGGCGTGGCGCTGGCCAACTACGCCGTGGTGCTCAGCGACGCGGGTGCCGATGGCTCGAACGGCGCCTTCGATCCCGACTTCGTGCGCCCGGGTCGCAAGCTCGCCGATGTCGCGAGGCAGGAGATGGTGAAGAACTTCGGGCAGGACTCGATCAAGAAATCGCTCGACGTCGGCCTGTACCTGCTGAAGAAGCTCACCGGCGCCGCGCCCACCGACACCTACTTCGTCGGCATCTCCACCGGCGGCCGGCAGGCGCTCAAGGCCATCGCCAACTGGCCCGACGCCTACGACGGCATCGTCGCGGGCGCGCCGCCGGTCGACGAGACCAACCTGCTGAAGACCCTGCAGGTGCCCGACGCGGTCAACGACTGGACGACCAACTGGGCCAGCGCCTCCGCCATGCTCACCAGCCTGTTCGGCCAGGACGTGTCGCCCCGGACCATGAGCGACGGCCTGGGCGCGACCTCGCGCTACCTGGCGGACGTCGCGATCGAATCGGGCGCCGACTACGACGGCTACCACCGGCTGCTCGACCAGCTGGCCCCGGTGTGGAACGTGCGGCCCGCCGAGCTCGTGCCCTTCCTGCGCATGTCGGCGCGGCAGGAGAGGGACGGCGGCAAGGGCAAGAAGATCGTGATCTACCAGGGCACCTCCGACTTCCTCGTGCCCTGCACGCAGGCCGGCGAATTCGTCAGGCAGCTGAACGGCCTGCCCGCGGGCGGACAGGTCGCGGCCGCCGACATCCGCAACACCGTGCGCGCCTATTTCGTCGAGGACTACAGCCACGGCTTCTACAACACGAATGCCGTGCTTAAGCGGCTCGGCCTCACGTCCCTGCAGTTGAACTGGGATGCGCTGGCCGATCTCGACCGCTGGGTGCACGACGACCAGGCGCGGGGCGGGGCGCCTTCGCTGGCGCGCAATGCCTCGGGGGAGATTCCTACGGCGCAGGCCTTGAGTGCTTGGAGGTGCGTCGCGGCGCCCTGAGGGGCGTCATTGGCTTACGCAACATTCTTTGACCACTCCGCGCGCAGCGTCGTTCAAAGTTCATGCGCTGAAAGTCAACTTCCTAGGATGTTGCTGGTCCATCGCCCTCCGCGCAGTCCCTTTGCCACGGTCACTTTCGAGGATCGCAGTGCGAGCGATTGACGGGGCTGTTGTGATAGCAAAGGTTATTGCGATGGCAGAGTTCATCACTGCAGCAGCAGATGGGCCGACCTCGGCCCACCTGCTGTTGCCGCTGCTTCAGCGTAAGCCCGCGGCTATGTCATCGAAACCGAAAGCATGCGCACGCGGCTAGACTTTCGCTATCGATCAACCGCGAGAATTCGAACCAGCCGCCCAACCGGAAAGAAGACGATGGGGTATGACCTGAACTTGTGTACCGTGAGCGATAGGCAGTTGGACCATTTGAGGATCAATACTTCGCACACGCGCGATTTCATCGACGGCAGGCGCCCGAGGATGGCCGCAACCGGGGAAGTCGATGTCGAGGCCGGATGCGCTTGGCCGGAATCGGCAGCCGCTCGCACGGAGCTGTACTCAAGGGGCGGGCTCTATTTCATCCTCAACGGAACTACAGCCAAGGTTGATGGCGTCACGAACTTTCCCAACGTTGGAGGGCGATACCGCGGAGAGATGCTTGGGCTGGCGGTCGAGCTTGGTGAAGTGGGGCTTGGGCATGCGCACGCGTTTCGGGCCGCACAGGTCGTCGAGCTCAGAGCAGCATTGCGCGACCTGGATGTGGCCACGGTGGAAGCGCGGGCGCGCGCCCACGCTTGCGACGTCGAAAGCGATGAGCAAGAGCTTGCGCGCGATGCCGTCGCAGACGTCAATGCCTTGCGCGAGTTTCTCGACCGCGCCTGCGGCACGCAACTCGGCATGATGTGGTTCTGGGCCTAGAGAGCCTCGCGGCCACGACCAGAAATTCAACCAGTCCCCTTAAACGTACGCTGGCGAAAGCGGACAAAGCCGAGGCCTCACCCCATGCTTTCAATCCGAATTGATCAGTTTGAGTTCGACTATCCAGACGCCGAAGAGAAACTCGAGATTGATGTCTCGAAACGATCAAGGTATCCACACCCGGATGTGAAAGCGTTTGCCGGGTCGACCATCGGTGTTCCAGCCGCCTCGGCGCTACCTGAGCCCGTGCCCTTCTATCGGGTGGCGGAACGAGGAAGCATCAGCGAATATCTCGAGCGTTTCGCCAGGGTCGATGTACCCCGACACTGCGACTGGGCCACGCACATCCTTTCCGAGGAGTCATGGGATGAAGTTCATCTCATCATTTGCATGCCGGACGCATTTGTTCGCTATCACTGGTCCACAAGTGCATGAACGAGGAAGATCATTCGTTTGGCCGGTCGCTACAGAATGTGCGGCAGCCCCGGGATATGCGAATGGGAAGCTCCCAACAAAGCCCTGGAAGGCACTCGCGATCGAATCAGTTCGAATTCCCCACGGTCCTAAAAACAGCAAACCCTCATGAACCTCACGGAACACCAACAACGTTTGCTTGATGACGCTGAGAGCTGGGTGAAACGGCTGCTGGAGACAAATGGCCGTCTCGACGTGTTCGGCATCGCGGAAATGCCCGGCGGAAAGATGTCCGTTGTGCAATCGCCCATCGAGAGTGACGACTGGGAACGGGCACTGAAGCGGACCGTCGCGGAACTGACCGGCCTTGCACTCCGGCGCGAAATCATCGCGAGCGTGGTCATCACTCCTCTGACTGATGACTCCAACGGCGTGGTGATGTTGGATGTCGAAAGCCGTGAGGACGGCCGGCTGACGGTTCGCCTCATGCTGAAGAAAAAAATGTTCGGCGGATGGACTTTGATCGACAGGAAATTCGAGGCGCAAGAGAGGGGTATCTTCAAGATTCAGGAGTCGACACGGGCGAGTAATCCTGATGTTCGGTCCTTCACACGCGACGATCTGAACCTCGTCTATCCCTACATAGTCCCCAAGTCCTGGGTTGACTACGCGGGCAAGGATGCGTTGGTGACATGGGAGTTCTCAGAGGATGTCCGCATGGTCCTTGTCGTAGACAGGTTGGGAACCGTGCAGAACGTCAGGCCTCAAGACCTTGAAAAGGTGCACGAAACGCCTGATAGCCTCTTCGAGATAGCTACGGAGAACTTGTCCAAATCGTTCCAACAGCAAGAGTTCGAGATTGGAGGCGCCACGCTGCTGGACGGGCGTGAGGTTGGCTATTCCCGCGGGAGCTGGATGGCGCCGGCCGGCGGATTGATGTTGAGCGCGCTTTATCAAGGCCTGCAGCAGCAGTTCAAGCAGGACGAATTTACCGCAATCGCGGTCAATCAACAATTCCTGCTGGCCTTCCCCCTGGACGAAGACACCCTGAATTCGGACTCACTGCGACTGGCTGTCGATGACGAGTGGCGTGCACCGAAACCGATCTCTCAGTCTTGGCTCCTGTTGGACGGGCAGTGGCCTCGCGAGTATCCCTATACGCCGACCTTCGGGCCTAATAAAACCGCAATGCATTGAAAGCAGCGGTAGATTTATTTCAACACTTGCGGGCTATCGACCAGAGGCGGGAATCCATGAACTACTCAAGACTGCGCCCTAAATCGGAAAGAGAACTCAGGCAAGAAGAGTTGCTTGCACGGCTTAAACAGCGGGGAGGACCGGAGCCCGGGGTCTGCCTTACGCAGGACGCTCCCCTTGACGAGCAGGTGGCCATTAGAGAGCTGACGCTCGACGCTGAAGGCCGGGTTGTCGGCGTCTCAGAGTTCGCGCTCTCTCCGAAGACTGGATCGGGTGAAACCAGCATTACGGACCCGCTCAAACAAGAGCTTGAGCGCCTGCTGGCCGCGGCGGGCGATGAAGGTGTTGTGTGCGGCGACAACGGTCGCCGAGCCAGTCGAGAGGAACTCGAAGAATGGCTGTTGCTCATCGGCCTGCCAGTGTTCAGATACTCTCGGGGCTGACGTTTGCTTTGGGCCCGCAGCAGGCCTTGCTAGCATGTCCGATTTCGGCCAACTGCGGTCGTCGGAACCAGCAAGCCAACCTATGACATTTCTATGGCGAACTCCTGAGGCCGGTTCTGATGGCCTCATCGGCACATATTCGCGCTCGAACACCTTGGACCGGTTTGACTTCCGCAATGGGAAGCACATTGAGTTCAGCGGGACGACGCCGGTCCTGAGATTTGATGGGCGGACCCGCGACCTTATGGCCTTTGACTGCCTGTCAAACACGGCGGCACCCATGGTAAGCCAACGCATGGCACAAGTACTGCACGACGCCTGTCCGCAAGACATTCAGCTTGTGCCAGCACGAATCGAAGCAGCGGACGGTGACCTGGATGGATGGTCCTTGCTCAATGTGACTGCAACGGTGCTCGCCATCAATCACAAGAAATCAGCGTACACGACGGTCCCGGGAACGCAAAAAATCATGAGCTTCCGGCATCTCGAATACCTCGAGGGCTGTTTGAACGAGCACCAACTTGCGCGTGACGCGGAGTATCTCGGCCACTTGCTTGTGAGCGACTCATTGGCACACACTCTGTCAGGTTTCGCCGGTGTCTCATTTGAACGGCCTCAGGAGGTCTACTACCAGACCATGAGCCGACGCTGGAACTCAGCCAACGATGCCCGCTGAACAGCCGAAATGAATGACCGCTTGCCGAAAATCCGTACGCTGGCTTAGGGCCCGCTCAAGCCGGTAGCGCGACCGGCTACAGTCGGCCAGGAGCCGACATTCGTCATCGACGCCCGGTTCAGCGGGTGACCGCCTGACCGCATGAGTAAGTTGTCAAGCGAATCTCAATTGGATGCGCATGTGCGTCAATCTTCAACGCAATAGCAAACGCCGTAGCCCTGTCACTTGAGCTGCGGACGCACTAGGCCGGCTGGCGGTCAATTTGATGGGAAACTAGAAATGGAAACAAAGGATCAACCCCGCGCTGGCCTCAGTCAGCCGCATCGTTCGAGCCTCTTCGCCTGCAACGGCATTCTTGAAGTAATGGCCGAGCTCAATCGGGGGTGCGATCACGATTGCATGTACTCGCTGGAACAGCTCCATGGCGACCTTTCCCTTGCTGAAGCCGTAGCATCTCACTTTCAACCGCAAGTAGGTGTCGGGGCTGAATGGACAACCGAAGTTGGCAACTCGCCGAGGCAGGACCGAGAAACCGTCCGACTTGATCAACTGCAGAATGATTGGAAAGATGTTCTCGAGCGATCGCTTGCAAGTTGGTTCTTCGCGCAAGCGTACTCGCCAAAAACGTCTGAGATAAATCAGGCAAACGTCATCCGTGGTTTTTTGAATCACTTTTCAGACGTTCTTCAATCCAGCTCCATCTTTGATGTGACAAGGCCGGCCTCGATGTCATCAGAGGTCTTTTGGGAGGGGTACGCATTTACAAATAATGACTCAAACTTTTTGCTGCATTTCGGATTTACGGACTGATTGCTGTGATCTCTGGCCGGGCACACTGGGCCCTTTCGCTACGCCGGCGGGACCGGCTACAGTCGGCCAGGACCGAACACTCACCGATACCTCAGAATTTGCGACAAACGCGACTTTCGTTGCGCGTAAACCGAATACTCAGTGAGACCTGATGAGCCGCTATCAAGACAAGCCGTTCCTTCGATTCTTGGACAGCTACGTTCTCGACGCAATTGACCAACTCAGTGACGATCAGCGCCGAGGGCTTGAGGAGCTTCGGCCGATGCTGGCGAGGTCACTTGGCCTCCAAGGCACTTGGCAGGAAATCGTAAGTGCCGCGATGGAGTTCCCTGAATCAATGCCCGAATCCATCCGTCGAATATGGGACGCCTATCTGGACGCGGCACGCGCCGCCCAGAACCCTGTTGACCCGAACGAATTCGTCGCAGAGTTCATCGGCGCAAACTTTCCAGACATTGCCTCCTCGCACGATCTCCACTAGTCTGCTACCGGCCACAACCAGACGTTTGGCAACAGCAGCAAAACCGATGATCACGACCCTGTCTGTAAATTCCGCTATCGATGCTTTGCAAGAGGTGGCTGGCCAGGACATCACGGTTGAAGGCGTCCTCTGCTTCGAGTTTGAGGACACGTCCATCGATCACTTCCCGAAGTTGGAGCGGCGCGAACCGGACCGAATAGGGCCGATCCGCCCTTCAAGCATTTGGTTGAGCGTCGGTGACGGAGCGCTTCGGTTCAATGAAGAGCAACTCAAGCGATGGCACGGTAAGCGCGTGACAGTGAGCGGAACGTTGTCTGCCCCGGTCTCGGGTTTCGATGGATGCGGTCACATGTCCGCCTGCGCAGCCGAAATGCTTGCTCGTTCCATCGAGCGGCTGTAGCCGGCCAGAAGCGGACACCATGAAATCAAGAAGCACGCTCGTGACTGCAGCGCTCGATGAGGTCGCGATGCTTCGCGCATCTGACTTTCGAAGGGAAGAACTTATCACCGCTCAGTTGTTGCGCGAATACGGCAAGTCCAGCGACCTGACAAACCAGTTGTGGTTTGACCTCTCTGCGGAACTGCGTGTAAACCGTCGCCGTGACATCAGTGATCTACTCGGGCTGTGGATTTGGAGAACTTCCGACAATGGTTCGCGCATTCGGCATGCCCTGGATGACTGGCTCCGTGCTTGCGACGACGAGAGTAAAGTATGGATTGCACTTCATCGGGAAGGCGTTCCATTCGCACAGGAGGGTGACCTACTTGAGCGTGCAGCCGAGAGATTTCCTGGCTTGGTAGATCTCTGTCGCGAGGCTCGCCTGAATCGATAACCTCAGTGTCTGCTATGGGCCCAAAGCCGTCATCTAGCTTGCTCGAAAGCAGGCATTCATTGCAGCCGCAATGTGAGATCAGACGCTAGGCCTGGAGGACGGCTTCCAGATGTTCGTGCGTGGCACGTATTCCTCATATCCAGTCCCGTCATCGATGCCGCCGACTTGATGGCCGAAACACTCCACCAGCGCAACTAGACTGCCGGTGCCACCGTATGGGTAGCCGTGGGGATTGAACTCCAACACATGCCGTGACGCTCGCGGTTGGATTGCAATGAGGTCGTAGTCCCCATTCCAAATGGCATCAAGCATGGAGGCGAAATCCCACTGTGGAGTCAGCATCTCAGGGGAATGCCGCTCTGGGAGTGGAGTGGAGAACCAATATTCATTCCACTCAGCCACTTCGGCGGGGGTCAGGTTCGAAAAGTAGGAGCGCTCACCGTCGGTCAGAAAGGCCAATAGCTGCGACTCATCCAAGGGCTCGTCACTGTCTTTCGCAACCTTCACGAGGTCAAAAAAATCCGTCAACCGCTGTAAGGGTCTCTCGCCATTCGACTCGAATTCAATTCGGCAATATGTCGGGCCGCTTCCATCGGCTGAGGCCCCTACAACCCTTTCTGAAGGCGGGATGGAGTGTGCTGGTGAGACAGCCACGCGTTTCTTGAAGGGTCGCATAGGGTTGTACGAGTCAGTTGAGCGACAGAGACCACAGACCGGTATTGGCCGGCTCCGGCTATTGGCCGCATTCTGCCGTGCTCGCCACCAGCGACGCTGGCAGCAGTTCGTCAGCCGGTGGCAGGTGTGCGAGTAGATGCGCGCCAGCACGCTGCGCAGGCATGCCCATGAGTCCGGGCCGTCGAGCTCGGCAGCCCGCACCAGGCTCATCATCGCCGCCGCGCGCCGCAGGCGACTTGCTGTCCATGAACGGCCAGTTCTTCGTGCCGACTTTCCAGGGCTTGATCTATCGGTCAATCAGGTTGTCGTCGATGAATACCGCACCGTCCTGCAGGTGCAGGACTTCCAGGGGCCAGCGCCCGTCATCGCGCCTCTCCTTCGCGAACGCCGGCAGCGGCCGATAGCCGGCACTTCTCGACTTCGCGTGAAAGTGCACGAACCTCGATCAGTTCGGATCAACGACTTTGACCAACTCGCAGCAAAGTGACTTCCCACAACCGTCATGCGACACGACAAGGCCTGAAAAAGATCCGCCCTGGATCGTCTCGGAAGCCGCATCGCCCACGCCCTCAGCGCACGTCATCGAACGCCGCGTCGATCTCCTCGACGTTCATCGCCGCATAACTCGCGGCCGAACCGCCCAGCTCCCACACCGCCTCGCCGCGCTCGACCGCACGCGCCATCTCCTCTTCCTTGCGCATGCGCGCAAGCGCGGCCTCGACTACCTCGCCGGCCTCGCGGCGCGGCACGCAGACCACGCCATCGCCGTCGGCCATGACCAGGTCGCCCGGCTGCACCAGCACGCCGTCGCAGACCACCGGCGTGTTGACGAAGCCATGGCCGCACTTGTCGGGATGGATCGAGAGGACGTGGGTGGACCAGACCGGCAGGCCCAGCGCCTCCACCGTATCGGTGTCGCGCACGCAGCCCTGCACCACCACGCCCGCGAGGCCCTTGCGCAGCGCATAGCGCGCCGCCATGTCGCCCCATTGGGCGCCCGAGGTCTCGGCCTCGCAGACCACCACGAGCACGTCGCCGGGCTGCGCGAGGTAGAGCGCGCGGTGCATCATCAGGTTGTCGCCGGGCGCGCAGAAGGCGGTGACGGCCGGGCCCGCGATGCGCGCGCCCTTCTGGATCGGCCGCATGCGGCTGGACATCAGGCCGCCGATGCCGCGCGGCGCGGCCGACTCGTGCAGGTCGGACACCGTGGCCTCGCGCGCCTTCGCGCACAGGGCCGCCTCCACGCGGTTGACGCGCAGGAACACTCTGGAGCTGTTCACGGTCGGTCCCCGTTCAGTGCGGCACGCAGTAGGCGTCGGCCGCGAGACGGAAGGTGGTGCGCTTCATCAGCCGCGGCTGGTTGAGCTGCATCTCGTCGCGGCGGTGCATGGTGCAGCCGTTGTCCCACATCATCAGGTCGCCGTTGCGCACCTTGTGGCGGTACACGAGTTCGGCGCTGCCGCCGGCCTCGAACAGGAGCGGCAGCACGCGCGCGTTCTCGGCCTCGCTCAGGCCCTCGATCGCCACCAGCGTGGTCGGGTCGGCATAGAGCGCCTTGCGGCCGGTCAGCGGATGCGTGAGCACCACGGGATGGAAGGCATCGGGCAGCTTCGCCATCTCCTTGGCCTGCGCGCTCTCCTTGTCCTTGAGCTCGAGCGTGTTCATGATCGCCATGCGCTTGGCATAGCGGTAGGTGCCGGTGCGGCCGTCGATCAGCGCGCGCACGTCCGCCGGCAGCCGCTCCCAGGCGCCGTACTGGTCGGCCCAGTAGATGTCGCCGCCGCCCTTGGGCACCTCGAGGCCGTAGAGCATGGCGCCGGTGGCGGGCTTGACGCGGAAGGTCTGGTCCGAATGCCAGTCGACGTCGTCGCCGCCCGCGAAGCCGCCGACGAAGCGGCCGTCGGCATAGCGCAGGGTGCTGAAGTAGATGATCTCCTCGTGATAGGGCGACTGGATGTCCTTGCGGTTGGCGCTCTCGCAGTGGCCGAACTGCTCGGTGAAGCGCACCTGGTCGGCCTCCTCGAGCGACTGGCGCGGGAACACGATCACCGGCGCGTCCTGCCACAGGCGGCGCACCTGCTCGATGGCGTCGGGGTTGGCGAGGATGTCCTCGATGCGTTCGTCGATCTCGATCACGAAATCGGAATGCAGCGGGCGGACCTTGAGTTCTTGCGCGAGCACGGTCATGGGATGTCTCCTGGGTGTGTATGAAAGAAGAAAGGGGAAAAGAGGGGTGGCGCGTCAGTCGGCCTTCATGCCGGCGCTGCGGATGATCTCGGCGTCGGTCAGTCGCTCCGAGCGCAGCCAGGCGACGAGCTGGGCGTGGTCCATTGGCGGTGCGGGCTCGAAACCGAGCTCGTGCAGGGCCTTGGCGGTCTCGGGCAGCGCGAGGATCTTGCGCATCTCGGCGGCCAGCCGCTCGCGTACCTCCACCGGCGTGCCGCGCGGCGCCATCAGCGCGTTCCAGGCCACCACGCTGAAGCCCTCGAGGCCCTGCTCGGCCACCGGGCGGATCTCGGGCAGCGCGGTCATGGCCTTGGCCGAGGTCACGGCCAGCGGCTTGATCCTGCCGAACTGCGCGCGCGAGGCCGCCACCGTGTCGATCAGCACCGGCACCTGGTTGCCCAGCAGCGCGGTCATCGCCTCGCCCGAGCCCTTGTACTTGATCGAGAACAGCGGCACGTTCTGGCGCCGGATCATTTCGAGCACCAGCTGCGCCGTGACGCTGGGCAGCGCCACGTCGACCTTGTCGGGCCGGCTGCGCGCGAGCTTGATCAGCTCGGGCAGCGTCTGCACGCCGAGCGAGGGATGCACCGAGATCACCATCGGGATGAAGGCGGTCGCGACGATGGGATCGAAGTCCTTCTCGGCGTCGAAGCCGATGTTGTCGTAGAGCGCCGGGTTCATCGCATGCGTGCCCGAGGCACCCATGATCAGCGTGTAGCCGTCGGGCGTGGCGCGCGCCGCATAGGCGGTGCCGATGTTGCCGAAGGCGCCGGGACGGTTCTCCACCACCACGCCCTCGTGCAGCGCGGCCGAGAGCTTGGCCGCGAAGTAGCGGGTGGCGATGTCGGTGCTCTGGCCCGGTGGGTAGGCCACCACGATCTTGATCGGCCGGTTCGGGTAGCCCTGGGCCAGTGCGCCGGCGGTCAGCGCGAAGGCCAGCGGCAATGCGGCGAGTCGCCGCGCGAGGCGAAAAAGTGAGGTCATCGCTGTCTCCTTCATGGTTGTAAGGTCGCCGCCCGCGGTGGATCGAAGGCGGTGCCGTTGGCCGCCGGCATGGCGGGCAGGGGAGGGGATGGGTTCGCGAAGGCCTCGGCGCCCGCACTGCGCAGATGGCGCGCGTCGAGCGCGTCGAACGAGGCGCAGCCGATCTGCGCGAGCACCATGTCGATCTCGTTGCGCACGATCTGCAGCGCCCGCGCGATGCCGCGCGCGCCGCCCGCGGCCGCACCGAACAGCGTGGGCCGGCCGAACAGTGCGAAGCGCGCGCCGAGGCAGCGCGCGATCACGATGTCGGAGCCGCGGCGCACGCCGCTGTCGAGCAGCAGCTCCACGCGCTCGCCGACCGCCGCGCGGATCGCGGGCAGCATCTCGAGCGGCGTGGGCGCCACGTCGAGCTGGCGCCCGCCATGGTTCGAGACCACGATCGCATCGACGCCGAGCGCCGCCGCCTGGCGCGCATCGTCGGGATGCAGCAGGCCCTTCACGGCGAGCGGGCCGCGCCAGTCCGCGCGGATGCGCTCGAGCGTGCGCCACGTGATCATCGGCGCGGGTGTCAGCGTGCCGTAGAGGTCGGCGACATCGGCCGCTGAGGCGCCCGCGCGGCCATAGGGCGCCCAGTTGCTCATCATCGGAATGCCGCCGCTGCGCAGATAGCGCAGCACCCAGGCCGGATGGCCGAGTGCCTCGAGCACCACGCCGGGCGTCATCCGGAAGGGGCGCGAGAAGCCGTTGCGCCGGTTGCGCTCGCGGTTGGAGTTCACCGGCACGTCGACCGACACCACGAGCGTTCGCACGCCGGCGTCGCGTGCACGCTCGACGAGATCGAGGTTGATGCGCTCTTCGCGCGTGCCGTAGATCTGGAACCAGACATGCTCGGGCGCGAGCTTCGCGACCGTCTCGACCGAGGCATTGCTCGCGCTCGAGAGCAGGAAGGGCACGTCGGCTGTGCGCGCGGCCTGCGCAAGCAGCTCGTCGGCACCCGGATGGAACAGCCCGGCCAGGCCCGTGGGCGAGATGCCGAAGGGGCTCGCATGGCGCCGGCCCAGCAGTTCGGTGGACTGGTCGCGCTGCGACACGTCGACGAGGTAGCGCGGCACCAGCTGGAAGCGGCGGAAGGCCTCGCGGTTGCGCCGCATGCAGTCCTCGTCGTCCACGCCGCCGTCGATGAAATCGAAGGCGATCCGCGGCAGCTTGCGCCGTGCCATCGAGCGCAGGTCCTCGAGGTTGACCGCAGTGTTCACGTTCATCGTTTCTCGTCGTGAGTTGTCTCTGCGATCGAGAATATCGAGCGGTCTTCTCGCTGCCCATAGGGCCGGGCAGCGGAGTTTCACAGTTTGAACTTGTAGCGCCGCGCGTCGGTGCTCAAGGCTCGGCGTTCACGCTCATGTGATCCATGTGCATGACGCCGCCGAGGAATTCGCGCGCATCCTGCTCCACCGCCGCCGCCACTTCGTCGAGCGCCGCGCGGACTTCGGCGAGCTTCGGCTCGCCGAACTGCTCGGCCAGCCCGGTGAGGCACACCGCGGCCATCGCGCGCCCGTTGTCGGCGCACACCGGCACCGCGAAGGCATGCACGCCAGTCACCACGTCGCCGAGGTTGACACCGAAGCCATGGCGCCGCGAGCGGTCGCGCATCTTCTCGAGCGCTTCGAGGCGGCCGCTGCCGCGCTGCGCGATCTCCTGCTGCATGTTGTCGGCGAGGATGTTCTCGGCTTCGAGCGAGGGCAGGGTCTGCAGGATCGCGACGCCGCCGACCGAGGTGAACAGCGGCCGCCGCGTGCCCGCGTGCACCATCAGGCCGCGCAGCTCGAGCGAGCCCTGGCGCACCGCGCAGACGTACTCGTTGCCGCTGCGCAGGATCAGCCAGGCGATGGCCTCGGTCTGCGCCGCCAGCTTCGCCATGCGGCGTTCGCAGGCCTGCTGGAAGGCCGCGTAGCCCGGGAGCGAGAGGCCGAGCTCGTAGAGCATCGGGCCGGGGAAGTAGTGCTTGTCGGTGCTGCGCTGCTGCACGAAGCGCTCGCGCACCAGGCACGAGAGCACGCGGTGCACGGTGCCCTTGTCGACCTCGCAGCGCGCCGCGAGGTCCGACAGCCGCCAGCCGAATTCGCCGCGCGCGGCCAGCTCGCGCAGGATGCGCAGGGCGCGCTCGATGCTTTGCGTGCCGTGGGAGGCGGGGGCCTGGGGGCTGCGCGAACTTCTCACCGCTCGTGTTCCTTCGATGCGCCTGCGCGGCGTTCCGGGCTGGACATCGATCGCGGCGAAGACGCGGATTATTCGCCGCGCGCCGCGTCAGCCGGCGAAGAAGCGTTCGCGCACCTGGGGCGGCAAAGCGACACCCGCGGCTTCGGCCGCGCGCAGCACGCTCCAGAAGTAGCGATAGCTCGCACGGTCATGCAGTTCGCCCTCGTGGCGTATCGGTCCCCATTGCGCCTCGCTCGCCGCCAGCAGGATCGCGCCGGCGCGCTCGGCCTGGCTCGCATCGGGCGCCATGGCCTCGACGATCGGCCGGATCTGATCGGGATGCACGCTCCACATGCGCAGGAAGCCGAACTCGTGCCGCGCGCGATAGGCGTCGTTGCGCGTGGCCAGCGGATCGCGCAGCGTCAGCGACACGTTGTGCGCCGGCACGAGGCCGTTGGCGAGCGCCGCGGCCACGATGCGCGTCTTGGCGCGCACCAGCAGCGGATGCTCGAACTGGCCCGGGCTGCGCATGGCCTCGAAGCCGATCGCGCCCTGGTGGTCGCTGACGAAATCCATCAGCCCGAAGTCGAGCACCTCCAGGCCCGGCAGCGCCGCGATCTCGAACACGTCGCGCAGCGCGCCATGGGTCTCGACCAGCACATGGACCGGGATGGCGCGCGCGAGGCCCGCAGCCGCGCGGCGCCGCTCGATGTGCTCGAGCATGGCGATGACGTCGCCGGTGCGTTGTGCCTTGGGCAGCGTGAGGTAGGCCAGCCGGTCGCCGGCCTCGCCGATCAGCGTGTCGACGTCGGCGCGCCAGAAGGCCGACGAGGCATCGTGCACGCGCGCGCCGACCCTTCCGTGGCGGTTGGCATCCGAGGCGATGGCGCGCGCGGCCATCTCGGCGTGCGCCTTCTCCTCGCCCGCCGCGGCGCCGTCCTCGCAGTCGCAGGTCAGGTCGAAGACCGGGCCGAGTTCGGCCTGCAGTTGCAGCGCCTTGTGGATCAGCTTCTCGCTGCCCGCATAGTGCTCGCAGGGCGCGAGCGCGGGAACGAGCGTCTCGCCGGAGAACAGCGCGGCCGAGGGATGAACGGGCGTGGAATGCATGAGCGCTTGTCGTGGATGAAAGGAGATCGGGTCACAGCGCATGCGCGGCACGCAGCCGCGCCAGCGCCTCGGCATCGAGGCCCAGCAGCTCGCTCAGCACCTCCTGCGTGTGCGCGCCGAGCGCGCCGCCCAGGTGGCGCAGCAGCGGCGGCGTCCTCGACATCCGCGGCACGGCGGCCGGCACCACGAGCTCGCCCACGCGCGGGTCCTGCACCCGCTGCAGGTTGCCGCGCGCCGCGTACTGTGGGTCGGCGAAGATGTCGTCGATCGCCATGATCGGCCCGCAGGGCACGCCGGCCGCGTCGCAGCGCGCCACCACTTTGGCCAGTTCGAGCCGGCCGATCCAGCCCGCGATGGCGGCATTGATCTCGGCACGGCCCGCGAGCCGCTGCGCATTGGTCGCGAAGCGGTCGGGCGCGACCAGGTCGGGCCGCTCCATCAGGTGAGCCAGTCGCTCGAAGATCTTGTCGCTCGAACAGGCCAGCGCCACCCACTTGCCCTCGGCCGTCTGCCAGTGGCCATGCGGCACCACGTGCGGCACGTCGGCGCCGAGCCGCTGCCGCACCTCGCCGAACTTGCCGTAGGCCGGCACCAGTTCGTCGAGCAGCCGGAAGATCGATTCGTAGAGCGACACGTCGATCACCTGGCCCTCGCCGGTCTGGTCGGCGACGCGCAGCGCCAGCAGCACGCCGAGCGCGCCCCACAGGCCCGAGATGTAGTCGGCCAGCGAGGTCGAGCCCGGCACCACGGGCGGCCCGTCGCTCATGCCCGCGAGGTGCGAGAGCCCGCCGAAGCCGTGCGCCACGCGCGCGAAGCCGGGCTTCTCGCGGTAGGGGCCGGTCTGGCCATAGGCGCTCACGCGCAGCAGCACGATGCGCGGATTGGCTTGGCGCAAGGTCTCGAAGTCCAGGCCCCAGCGCTCCATGGTGCCGGGGCGGAAGTTCTCGAGCACCGCGTCGGACTGCGCCACCAGCCGGAGGAACAGTTCGCGGCCCTCGGGCACGCGCAGGTCCAGCGTCACGAAGCGCTTGTTGCGCGCCTCGCTGAGCCACACCAGGGTGTCGCCGCATTCGGTGGGCGTGCCGAACTTGCGCAGCGGATCGCCGCCCTCGGGCTGCTCGATCTTGATCACGTCGGCGCCGAAGTCCGCGAGGATGGTGCCGCTGAAGGGCGCGGCCACGAAGGTCGCGATGTCGAGCACGCGCACGCCGGCCAGCGGGGCGGTGGAGGTCTCAGCCATCTCAGCGCCGATCGGCGTTGCCGCCCGTGTGCCGGTCGATCGTGGCCTGGCGCTGCTGCAGCGAGCGCGCGAGCTTGGCATGGGCCAGGTCGATCAGCACGCCCTTCTCGCCGATGGCCCCGTTGCCCTGCGCGGCGGCCGCTTCGAGCGTGGCGAGCACCTTGTCGGCCCAGGCCAGTTGTTCGGCCGAGGGCGAGTAGACCTCGTTGGCGATCGCCACCTGCGAGGGATGGATGGCCCACTTGCCCTCGAAGCCCAGCGCCGCCGAGCGCGTGGCCGAGGCGCGGTAGCCCTCGGAATCGCCGAAGTCGGTGAAGGGGCCGTCGATGGCGCGCACGCCGTAGGCGCGGCAGGCATTGGCGATGCGCGCGAGCGCGAAATGCCACTGGTCGTTCCAGTGCCGGTGGCGCAGGCCCTGCGCGTCGGGGGCGGTGAGCACCGCATAGCGCTCGCTCGGCGTGCCGAACACGAAATCGTTGGTGCGCATGTCGACCGTGTAGTCGCCGACGCCGAAGATCATCGCCTCCAGCCGGTCGGACGAGGCGGCGATCTCCTCGGCATGCGCGACGCCCTGCGAGGTCTCGATCAGCACCTCGATGCCCACGCGCTTGTCGCGCCCCTTCTCGCGCTCGATGGCCGTCAGCACCTGCGCCACGAACTGCACGTCGAAGGCGGTGCCGGCCTTGGGCAGCAGCACCATGTCCAGCCGAGGGCACTCGCTCACGATGTCGACCAGGTCGCGCAACGCCCAGGGCGTGTCGAGGCCGTTGATGCGCACGGCCATGCTCTTGCGGCCCCAGTCGAGCACGTTGAGGGCTTCGACGGCCTGGCGCCGGGCCTGGTCCTTGAAGGCGTCGGCCACCGCGTCCTCGAGGTCGAGGAAGACGACGTCGGCATCGCTCGCGCAGGCCTTGGCGAAGAAGCGCTCCGAGGTGGCGGGCACCGCGAGTTCGGAACGTTGGAGGCGCTGGCGGCGCGGCGGGGTGAGGGTGGCGGACACGAAGGCTCCTGTGGCGGATGAAAGGGTGTGGGGATGCGGTCGGCCTACTGGTCGACCTTGATGCCGTTGGCGACGATCAGCTCGGTCCACTTCGGGACCTCGGCCTTGACGAAGGCGCCGAAGGCACCGCCGCCGCGCAGGTCGGGCAGCGCGCCGCGCTGCGTCATGGCCTCCTGGATCGCGGGGTCGGACATCACGCGGTGGATGCCCTGTTCGGCGGCCGCGACCACGGCCGGCGGCGTGTGCAGCGGCAGCAGGAAGCCGGCCCAGCCCACGGCCTCGACGCCCGGGAAGCCGCTCTCGGCCACGGTCGGCACCTCGGGCAGCTGCGGCACGCGCCTGGTCGAGGTGACGGCGAGCGCCTTGAGCTGCCCGCTGCGCACATAGGAGATGGCGGCCGAGACCGTGTCCACGCCCAGCGTGACCTGTCCGCCCAGCAGGTCGCTGAGCATCACGCCGCTGCCGCGGTAGGGCACGGCCACCACGTCGATCTGCGCCTTGGCCTTGATCAGTTCGCCCGCGAGGTGCGGCGAGGTGCCCAGGCCGGCCACGCCCCACTTCTCGGCGCCGGGCTTGCGCTTCGCGGACTCGACCAGCTGCCTGAACGAGTCGATGCCGGCCGAGGGATTGGCGAGCACCACCAGCGGCGAGAGGAACAGGCCGTGCACCGGAATGAAATCGGCCAGCGGGTCGTAGGGCAGCTTCTTGCCGTAGAGCCCGGGGTTGATCGCCATCGGCCCGCTGCCGCCGACCGTGAGCGTGTAGCCGTCGGGCGCGGCATTGCGGCCCGCGAGCATGCCGGGGATGCTGGCGCCGCCGCCCTTGTTGTCGATGAACACCTGCTGCGGCCACAGCTTGCCGAGTTCGATCGCGACCATGCGGCCGAACAGGTCGGCCGATTGGCCCGTGGTGTAGGGCACAAGGATGCGCACCGGCTTGCTCGGGTAGCCGGCCTCGGCGCGCGCGCCGCCCGCGTGCACCAGCGGCCAGGCGGCCGCAGCGCCTGCCTGCAGCAGGGTTCTTCTCTTCATGGCTGTCTCCTGTTCTTGTCGTCGGATTTCCCGGCGGGTCGCCGGGCGGGTTTCCGGGTGCGGTCAGGCCGCGCAGGCCGCTGTAGCGCGCTCGCGCAGCGCGCTGAAGCTGCCGCGGAAATAGATCAGCGGGTCGGCGCCGCCATCGCTGTGCACCTCGCGCACCAGGCCGATGAAGACCGAGTGCGTGCCGTGGTCGTGCGCCTGAAGCAGCTCGCAGTCGAGGCTGGCGAGCGCATCGGCCATCACCGGCGCGCCGGTCTGCTGCACGGTCCAGTCGCCGCCCTCGAAGCGCTGCTCGCCCTTCAGCCCGGTCATGCCCGCGAAGCGCGCGGCGATGTCGGCCTGGCCGTCGCGCAGCAGATTCACCGAGAAAGCGCGCGTGCGCTCGATCACCGGGTGCGCGCTCGCGCCGCGGTTGACGCAGATCAGCACGGTGGGCGGCGAATCCGACAGCGAGCAGAAGGCCGTGGCGGTGAGCCCGGTGCGCTCGCCGGGCCGGCCGGTGGCGATGACCACCGGCGCACCCGCGTGATGCTTCATGAGTTGCTTGTAGGCGCTGGCTTCCATGGGATGCTCCTCGTGTCAGCGGTAGAGATGTTTCCAGTCGCCCGCCGCCGGGCGCGCCAGGCCGAGGTTGTCGCGCAAGGTGGGGCCTTCGTAGTCGTGGTGGAAGACGCCGCGGCGCTGCAGCTCGGGCACCACCAGCCGCACGAAGTCCTCGTAACTGCCGGGCATGCTGGTGGCGGCGAGCACGAAGCCGTCGCAGGCGCCGGTGCGGAACCACTGCTCCATCTGGTCGGCGACGTCGGTCTTGCTGCCGACGAAGGTGGCGAGCTCGTCGGTGGTGCCGCGGCCGCTGAAGCGCAGGAAGTCCGCGAGCGTCGGCCGCGCCAGGCCGCTCTGCGCGATCACGCGGTCGAGGATGGCGCGCAGGCCGGTGATCGAGCCCAGCTCCTCGTCGGTGAAGGGCTCGTCGGGCCGCTTGGTCGCGAAGTCGAAGTTCAGCACTTCCGACAGCAGCGCGAGGCCGTCGACCGGTTTCACGAGCGCATCGATCGCGGCCTTCTTGTCCTCGGCCTCGGCGCGGCTCTCGGCCGCGACCACGTAGACCGCGGGCGCCACCTTGACCTGCGCCGGATCGCGGCCGTGCGCCGCGACCTTGCGCTTGAAGTCGGCATACGACCTGCGCGCCACGTCGATGTTCGGATAGATCACGAACACCAGCTCGCCCCAGCGCGCCGCGAACTCGCTGCCGCGCCCGCTCTGGCCGGCCTGGATCAGCACCGGATGGCCCTGCGCCGAGCGCGGCACGGTGAACGGTCCGCGCGACTTGAACCACTTGCCGCTGTGGTCGAGGCGGCGCACCTTGGAAGCGTCGGCGAAGCGGCCGTTCGCCTTGTCGTGCAGCACGGCGCCTTCCTGCCAGGTGTCCCAGTGGCCGAGCACCACTTCCAGGAACTCGTCGGCGCGCTCGTAGCGCAGGTCGTGCGCGAGGTGCTCCTGCGCGCCGAAGTTCGCGGCCTCCGAGTTGTTGAGCGAGGTCACCACGTTCCAGGCCACGCGGCCCTGCGTCAGCAGGTCGAGCGTGGCGAACACGCGCGCCACGTGGAAGGGCTCGTAGTAGGTGGTGGAGTAGGTCGCGCCCAGGCCCAGGCGCTCGGTGGCCAGGCCCATGGCCGTGACCACCGAGATCGGATCGAGCTTGACCGCGCGCACGCCGTGCTCGACCGTGTCGCGGTGGTCGTCGCCATAGCGGTCGGGCATCGCGAGCCGGTCGTCGAAGAAGGCCATCTGGAACTTGCCGCGCTCCAGCGTGCGGGCGATGTTCTGGTAATAGGCCGGCGTGCCATAGCCGAGCTCGGTGTCGGGGTGGCGCCACGAGGCGACCAGGTTCGAGCAGTTCTGCGCCTGCAGGAAGGCCACGAGCGTCATCTGGGGTGCGGTCATCGGATCTTGCCTCTCTCGCGACTCGTCGGAGTCATTGGGATGGCTCGAATGCTAGGTTTGACCTCGCACCACAACAACTCAAATAATCTTAGGCATTGTTCAGACTTTTGGAATGACGCAGGATCGCCCCATGAACATCAACTTCAAGCTGATCGGCACCTTCCTCTCGGTGGCGCAGAACGAGAGCTTCCGCAAGGCGGCCGAGGAGACCAACCGCTCGCTGCCCGCGGTCAGCATGCAGGTCAAGCAGCTCGAGGAGCAGCTCGGCGTGGCGCTGTTCCAGCGCACCACGCGCAAGGTGGCGCTGACGCAGGAGGGCGAGCAGCTGCTGATCAGCGCGCGCAAGGCGCTGGCCGAGCTCGAGGTCGGGCTCTCGCACATCCAGCATGCGGCCGACGTGCAGCAGGGCCACCTGTCCTTCGCCTGCGTGCCCACGATCGCGAGCACGCGGCTGCCGGCGATCCTCACGGCCTTCGCGAAAAAGTACCCGGGCATCAGCGTGCACGTGCGCGAGCTTGCCAACCAGGACCTGCTGGAGGCGGTGCGCCGGCGCGAGGTCGACTTCGCGATCGGGCCGGTGCCCGAGAAGAAGGGCGAGCTCGAGTTCGCGCCGATCTTCGTCGACGACTACTGCGCGATGCTGCCGCGCGGCTACCAGGACAACGGCCGCGCCAGCATCTCGCTGCGCGAACTGTCGAAGCTGCCGCTGCTCAAGCTGTCGAGCTCGACCGCCTTTCGCGACCATGTCGACAACGCGCTCAAGGCCAACGGCCTTTCGCACGAGAGCAACTACGAGTTCATGCAGGTCACGACGCTGGTCGCGATGGCCGAGGCGGGGCTCGGCATCGCGCTGCTGCCGCGCGTGGCGCTGCCGCGGCGCACGCCGCTCAAGGTGGTGCGCATCATCGGCCCGGCGCTCAGCCGCACCATCGCCATCGTGACGATCCGCGGCCATTCGCTCTCGCCCGCGGCGGCGCGGCTGGTGGAGATGTGCAACAAATTGATCGCGGCCGAGTAGCGAGCGGCCGAACATGGACAAACGGTAATGTTCGCGGCGTTCGTGTGCGCCCGATCGTTTTTATGATCCGAAGCGATGGCGGCCCTGTCACGGGGTCGCCGTTCCGCTCGACATGAACACCGCACCCCGCCCCTCCCTGTCGACCTGCTTGCGGGCCGGCCTGCTGTGCGCGGCCCTGTTGTTCGGGCACGCCGCCGACGCGGCGCGCGGGCCCGCGCCCACCGCCTTCCAGACCAGCACCTATGCGGCCGGGCTCGAGCTGCCCTGGGGCATGGAGTTCATGCCCGACGGCCGCCTGCTGGTGACCGAACGCGCGGGCCGGTTGCGCATCGTGGACGCGCAGGGCGACAAGGTCTCGATACCGGTGCGTGGCCTGCCGGCCGTCGACCGGCGCAGCCATGGCGGGCTGCTCGATGTCACGATCGATCCGGCCTTCGAGGCCAACCGCCTCATCTACCTGAGCTACACCGAGGTCGATCGACGCCGCAGCCGCGCCGGGCGCAATGGCATCGCGGTCGCGCGGGCGCGGCTCAGCGACGACGGCGCGCGCGTCGAGCAGCTCAAGGTGCTGTTCCGCCAGACGCCGAAGATCGCGATCGGCGAGAACCTCGGCGGGCGGCTCGCGGTCTCGGGCGACGGCCACCTGTTCCTCACGCTCGGCGACCGCTATGCGCCCGAGGACCGCATGCGCGCGCAGTCGCTGGGCTACTACCAGGGCAAGACGGTGCGCATCCGCACCGATGGCGGCGTTCCGGCCGACAACCCCTTCGCGCAGCGCGCGGGCGCGCGGCCCGAGATCTGGAGCCTCGGCCATCGCAATCCGCAGGGCGCCTTCGTGCATCCGCGCACGGGCCAGCTCTGGGTGGCGGAGCACGGACCGCAGGGCGGCGACGAGATCAACGTGGTGCGCAAGGGCCGCAACTACGGCTGGCCCCTCGTCAGCTTCGGCTGCGAGTACAACACCTGCGCACCGATCGGCGGGGGCACCGCCAAGGCCGGCCTCGCGCCGCCGCTCGTGCACTGGGGCCTGCCGGCGATCGCGCCGAGCAACCTGATCCTCTACACCGGCGACCAGTTTCCCGAGTGGAAGGGCAGCGTGCTCGTGGGCGCGCTGGCCGGCAAGGCCGTGTGGCGCATCGAGCTCGCGGGCGAGGACGCCGCGCCGCGCGTGGTGCGACGCGAGCCGCTGTTCGCCGAGCTCGGCGAGCGCATCCGCGACATCCGCCAGGGGCCCGATGGCGGCCTCTACCTGCTGGTGGACGGGGTGCAGGGCCGCGTGGTGCGCGTCGCGCGCACCGACGCGAGCCTGTAGCGCCAGCGCGGGCGGCAGCGGGCGGCACAATTGCAGGCGTGATCCATCCCACTCCCCTGTGGCGTTGCCTCATCGTCGAGGACGACGCCGACAACGCCCGCTACATCGCCGAGGGCTTCCGCGCGCTCGGCCACGTGGCGGTGATCAGCCGCGACGGCACCGATGCACTGGCGCGCGCCACCAGCGAAGCCTGGGACCTCGTGATCCTCGACCGCATGCTGCCGAACGAGGTCGACGGCCTGTCGATCCTCTCGACACTGCGCGCGCTCGGCAAGAAGACGCCGGTGCTGGTGCTCAGCGCGCTGAGCGCGCTCGACGAGCGCGTGCGCGGCCTCAAGGCCGGCGGCGACGACTACCTGGCCAAGCCCTTCGCGTTCTCGGAGCTGGCCGCGCGCGCCGAGGCGCTGGTGCGGCGCTCGCGCACCGGGCCCGAGATCCGCACGCTCGAGGTGGCCGACCTGTCCATCGACCTCGCGAGCCGGCAGGTGAAGCGCGCGGGCCGTCCCATCGCGCTGCAGCCGCGCGAGTTCCGCCTGCTGGCCTACCTGATGATGCATCCGGGCCAGGTGGTCACGCGCACCATGCTGCTCGAGGCCGTGTGGGACTACCAGTTCGATCCGCAGACCAACGTCATCGACGTGCAGGTGAGCCGGCTGCGCGGCAAGCTCGACGCGGGCGGCGCGCCGACCCTGATCCAGACGGTGCGCGGCGCGGGCTACCGGCTGGCGCCGCCAGAACCCGAAGCCGCGCCGGCCGCCGCGCCCACGCGCCGATGATCCGGGCGCTGCGCCAGCTCTGGCGCTCGGTCGGCTTCCGGCTGGCCTTCTACTACGGGCTGCTGGTCGCGATCACCATGCTGGCCTCGCTGGCGATCGTCTACATGCAGACCGTGGGCGTGCTGCAGCAGCGCATGGTGCGCCAGGTGGCGGCCAGCGTGCAACAGCTGGTGGTGCGCCACGAGGCGCGTGGCCTCGAGGGCGTGGCGGGCGAGATCGGGCATCTGCTGGCCGACGACCGGCATTCCGACAACGAGGTCTACCTGCTGGTGGACCGCGCGGGCCGCAAGCTCGCGGGCAACCTCGACCAGATGCCCTCGAGCGCGCCCGACGCGGGCGACGGCGTGCACCGGCGCGTGCTGCGCGGCGGCCAGGGTGCCATCGCCTACCTCGTGATGCGGCCGCTGCCCGATGGTGCCACGCTGGTGGTGGGGCACGACCTGCGCGACCAGGAGTCGATCGAGTCGCTGGTGGCGAGCGCCAGCGCCGCGGCCGGCATCGTCGCGGTGCTGCTGCTGATCGGCGGCACCTTCGTGTTCCGGCAGGAGCTCGAGCGCAGCGTGGGCGCGGTGCGGCGCACGGCCGCGCGCATCGCGGCCGGCGAGCTGCAGGAGCGTGTCGCGCCCTCGGGCGAGGAGGACGAGTTCGCGCTGCTCGAGCAGGACATCAACGCCATGCTCGACCGCATCGAGTCGCTGATGGACGGCGTGCGCCATGTCTCCAACACCATCGCCCACAACCTGCGCACGCCGCTCACGCGCGTGCTGGTGCGGCTGCGCGCGGTGGAGCTGGGCCTGCCGCCCGACGATGCGCAGCGCGGTGCCGTGGCGACCGCGATCCGCGAGCTCGAGGAGCTCGCGGTGGTGTTCGAGAAGCTGCTGCAGATCGCCGAGGTGGAGGCGGGCGCGCGGCGCCAGCAGTTCGCGCCGGTGGCGCTGCACGTGATCGCCGACGACGTGGCCGAGCTCTACGAGGCCGTGGCCGAGGTGCAGGGCATCGTGTTGCGGCGCATGCCGTGCGAGGCAGCGACGGCGCTCGGCGACCGCGACCTGCTCGCGGGCGCGGTCGCCAACCTGGTCGACAACGCGCTCAAGTACTGCGGCACCGGTGCCGTGGTGTGCATCGGCACGCAGACCGTGAACGGCCGCGCGCAGCTCTTCGTGCAGGACGACGGCCCGGGCATCCCCGCTGCCGAGCGCGAGCGCATCGGCGTGCGCTTCCACCGACTCGACCGCAGCACGCCGGGCCACGGCCTGGGCCTGGCCAGCGTGCGCGCGGTGATCGCGCTGCATGGCGGGCAGCTCGCGTTCGAGGATGCCGCGCCCGGGCTGCGCGTGCGCATCGACCTGCCCGGCGGCGGCGACTGAGGCGCGCCACATTGCCGAACGGCAATGTTGTGTTCACGCACAGCGCGGGCGCGAATTCCTAGGATCGGCGGCTCGCACTTTCACGTGCCAGCCGCATGGGCCGCGCCGCGGTCCCAGGCAATTCCCAGGAGACATCAACGGTGAGAATCAAGAGTCAGAGAGACTTCTGCTCGGGCGTGCTCTTCAGCGCCTTCGGCGTGGCCTTCGCATGGGGCGCCACGAACTACAACGTCGGCACCGGCGCCCGCATGGGCCCGGGCTACTTCCCGCTGATCGTCGGCATCCTCATCGCCCTGATGGGCGTGCTGATCACGCTCAAGGCGCTGTCGGTGGAGACCGACGACGGCGAGCCGATCGGGCGCATCGCCTGGAAGCCGCTGGTGTTCATCATCAGCGCCAACCTGGTCTTCGGCGTGCTGCTCGGCGGGCTGCCGAGCATCGGCCTGCCGTCGATGGGGCTGATCGTCGCGATCTATGCGCTGACCTTCATCGCCAGCCTCGCGGGCGACAACTTCGGCTGGAAGGGCGTGACCCTGCTGGCCACCGTGCTCGCGCTCGGCAGCTACCTGGCCTTCGTGGTCGCGCTGAAGCTGCAGTTCCAGGTCTGGCCGACCTTCATCGCCGGCTGATTTCGCTACAAGAAGAACGAAAAGACAAGACAAGAGAACCATGGACCTGATCACCAACCTCTCGATCGGCTTCGGCGTCGCCTTCACGGCGCAGAACCTGGTCTACGCCTTCGTCGGCTGCCTGCTGGGCACCCTGATCGGCGTGCTGCCGGGCATCGGCCCGGTCGCGACCATCGCAATGCTGCTGCCCGCGACCTACGCGCTGCCCCCAGTGTCGGCGCTCATCATGCTGGCCGGCATCTACTACGGCGCGCAGTACGGTGGATCGACCACCGCCATCCTGGTGAACCTGCCAGGGGAGTCATCCTCAGTGGTGACAGTGATCGATGGCTACCAGATGGCGCGCAAGGGGAGGGCCGGGCCCGCGCTCGCGGCCGCGGGGCTCGGTTCCTTCTTCGCCGGTTGCGTCGGCACGCTGATCCTGGCCGCCTTCGCGCCGCCGCTGACCGAGCTGGCCTTCAAGTTCGGCCCGGCCGAGTACTTCTCGCTGATGATTCTGGGCCTGATCGGTGCCGTGGTGCTGGCCTCGGGCTCGCTGCTCAAGGCCATCACCATGATCCTGCTCGGCCTCGCACTGGGCCTGGTGGGCACCGACGTGAACTCGGGCGTGGCGCGCTACAGCTTCGACATTCCCGAACTGACCGACGGCATCGGCTTCATCGCCATCGCGATGGGCGTGTTCGGCTACGGCGAGATCATCGCCAACCTCGCGGTGCCCGAGCACGAGCGCGAGGTCTTCACCGCCAAGGTCAAGGGCCTGTGGCCCACCAAGGAAGACTTCCGCCGCATGACGCCCGCGGTGCTGCGCGGCACCGCCCTCGGCTCGGCCCTGGGCATCCTGCCCGGCGGCGGCGCGCTGCTGTCTGCCTTCGCGGCCTACACCATCGAGAAGAAGATCAAGCTCAAGAACGGCGAAGTGCCGTTCGGCAAGGGCAACATCCGCGGCGTGGCGGGCCCCGAGTCGGCCAACAACGCCGGCGCGCAGACCTCCTTCATCCCGCTGCTGACGCTGGGCATCCCGCCCAACGCCGTGATGGCGCTGATGGTGGGCGCGATGACGATCCACAACATCCAGCCCGGCCCGCAGGTGATGACCAGCAACCCCGAACTGTTCTGGGGCCTGATCGCCTCGATGTGGATCGGCAACCTGATGCTGATCGTGCTGAACCTGCCGATGATCGGCATCTGGATCAAGCTGCTGACCATTCCCTACAAGTGGCTGTTCCCTTCGATCGTGCTGTTCTGCGCGGTGGGCGTGTACTCGGAGAACAACAACACCTTCGACGTGTGGATGGTCGCGATCTTCGGCATCGTGGGCTACCTGTTCCTCAAGCTCCGGTGCGAGCCCGCGCCGCTGCTGCTGGGCTTCATCCTCGGACCGATGATGGAAGAGAACCTGCGCCGTGCGCTGCTGCTGTCGCGCGGCGACTGGAGCGTGTTCGTCACGCGGCCGCTGTCGGCCGGGCTGCTCGCGGCGGCGCTGCTGTTGCTGGTGGTGGTGCTGCTGCCTTCGGTGAAGGCGAAGCGCGAGGAGGCGTTTGTCGAGGATTGAAGGGGATGCAGTCCCCAGGGGCTCCTGGGCAGGAGCGGGTACCTAAGACCCGCTGCCCGAGCCCTTCATCCGGGGATTCCCTTTCTTCGTGAGCTTGGTGGTCAAGTGAGGAGTGGTAAGCCCATGCGTTTCACCCGGGAATCGCAGCGCATCATCCGCCGCTTGCTTCATGGCACGCGCATCCTCGGCCGAGGCTGACCGATGCTCTATGGCATGAAGATTCATTCGTTGCAAAAGATCGCCATACCAATCCAAACCAAGTAGCTGCATCGCGACAGCGCGCGGCAGTACGCCGTGAGCATAGGCTCCCAGGATGGCCTTCTCGGCGACTTGAGCGCTCAAGAGCATCGCCGCGGGGCGGCGATCCCTTTCGATCAGAACGCTGGCACCTTCGTCCTTTTCGACATCGTCGAGAAGCTCGCCGAGTTGGCTCTCGACGTCGATGGCGTTCACGATTTGCATGGCAGAGTCCCCGGAATGGAAGTGCGCATTTTCTTGATGATGCGCACTTCTACAAATATCCGGATGCCCCCATCAGTGGAATCGCTGCCTTGGCTCTGAAGGCAAACGAGCTACTTCGCCGCGATGCACTCCACCTCGATCCGCGCATTGAAAGCCAGCGCGGTCGCACCGAAGGCACTGCGCGCCGGATACCTGCCTTCGGCGAAGTAGGTCTTGTAGACCTCGTTGAACGCCCCCCACTCGCTCATGTCGGCCAGCATGGCGGTGCACTTCACCACGTCGGCCATGGTGTGGCCATGCGCTTCGAGCGTGGTCTTGATGTTCTCCATCACCTGCTTCGACTCGGGGCCGATGCCGCCCGGCGGCAGCTTGAGACTGCCGGGCAGGTTGCCGATCTGGCCCGACAGGTAGAGCGTGCGGCCGACCTGCACGGCCTCGGAGAAGGGCAGGGTGGTGGGCAGCACCTTGCCCGAGTTGAGATGCCGCGGCGCGACGCCGCAGGCGCTGGTCGCGAGCACGAGGCAGGCCAGCGCGGCGCCGCCGATGAGGGTGTGGCGTTTCATGGCGTTCCGATCGCGGCGAGGAATTTGGCGATGTCGTCCATGTCGTTGTAGACGGACGGCGAGATGCGCGCATGGTTGGCGCGCAGCGTGATCTCGATCTTGTCGGGTGCGAGCCGGCTCGCGAGCTGCGCGGCATTGGCATAGGCGAAGGTCACGATCGGCGAGCTGCTGTCGGGCGGCGTCACCACCTGGAAGCCCTTGGCGCGCAGGCCGGCCTGCAGCGCATCGGTCATCGGCTTGCGCCAGGCCTGGACCCTGTCGACGCCCACGCTCTGTATCCAGTCGATGGACGCCGCGCAGGCCGCCTCGACCGAGGAGGCCGGGAACGAGCCGCTGAAATAGCCCGACACCGAATCGATCTGCACGCTCTCGTAGGGCACGCTGCCGGGCGGGTCGAGCGGATAAACGTGCAGGATCGGCGCCGCGAAGTTGCGCGTCTGGCGGTAGCCGTACCAGGGCCGCTGCAGCTTGGGCAGCAGGCTCTTGCGCACGTAGAGGAAGGCGAAACCGAAGTCGCCCATCAGCCACTTGTAGGTGCCGCAGCCCGCGAAGTCGACGCCGGCCGCCTTCACGTCCACCGGCACCGCGCCGGCCGACTGGATCAGGTCGACGTAGACCAGCGCGCCGCGCGAGTGCGCGAGATCACACACGGCCTTGAGGTCGTGCGTGAAGCCGTTGTAGAGCGACACGTGCGAGATCGCCACCAGCCTGGTGCCCGGCGAGATGGCCTTGTCGAGGTCGGCCAGCGCGATGCGGTGGTTGGCGTCCATCGGCACCGTGAGCACGTCGAGGCCGCGCAGGCGGTACTGCTCGTACATGTAGAACGAGCCCACGAAGTGCAGCGCGTCGGTGACCACGCGGCCGCCCGATTCGGGCAGGCCGAGCGCGCGCGTCACGAGGTACTCGCCCATCGAGGTGCTGGGCACGTAGGCGATCTCGTCGGCATCGGCATTGATCAGCGCCGCGAACTTCGCGGTGGCGGTCGCGCTGCCGCTCGCGAGCGAGAGCTTGGACTGCGCGTAGGAACTCAGCGCGTCGGTGGCGTACTGGTTCCAGGGGTGGTCGGCCGCGCCGTTGAGGTACACGCGGTCGGCCACGCCGGGGAACAGCGCCTTGGCGGGCAATGTGGGCGTGTCGCTCGGCGGGACCGGCGGCGGCGCGGCCGATGCGAAGGGCAGGAAACCGCCCGACGAGCCCGAGCCACCGCCGCAGGCGACGAGCTGGCTGCCGAGCACGCCCGCGACGGAAGCGCCGCCGAGGGACTTGAGCCAATGGCGGCGGGAGGTGACTGGCGGCGCGGATATGTCCGTCGGCAGGGGCGCCGCGGTCGCGGCGGGATGGTTCGAACTCGGCATGATATGAACTCCTTGTTGATGTATCAACGAAATGTTGAATTTCTGGGCGCACCTTGCCCTACAGTTGCCGCGTCGTTTCGGGCGGACCCCAGGGCCGGCCGGACCTGCAAGACATGTGCCAGAATCAACGCCAGATCAAGTATTCAACAGTTTGTTGAAATCAAGGATCAGGGCTTTCACTCCCCTTCGACCTTCCTTCGACTTTCGCGTCCATGCCAGCCACCCGCAAGACCGCCGAGACCTCCAGCGCTCGTTCGACCGCGCAGCCGCCGCCGGCCTCGCGTGCACGCTCGCGCGCGGCCAAACCCTCGAAGGCCACGACGGTGTCGCCGGCCATCGCCGAGGAGCGCCGGCGCATCGTCGAGGTGCTCAAGCCCGTGGTGGAGATGATGGGGCGCATGCTCGGGCCGAACACCGAACTGGTGCTGCACGATCTGACGCAGCCCGATGCCTCGGTGATCGCGATCGCCAACGGCCATGTGTCGGGCCGCAAGGTCGGCAGCACCATCCTCAGCGGCCCGAAGGACGACCGCGCCTTCGGCGCCGCCTGGTCGGCCGCCACCGACCTCTCGGGCAGCGGCCACTCGGTGGTCAATGTCTATCCCACGCTGACCGGCACCGGCACGCCGCTGAAGTCGGCCACCGTGATCTACCGCGATGCCGACGGCACGCCGTTCGCGGCGCTGTGCATGAACGCCGACCTCACCGTGTTCAAGCTCGCCCATGCCTGGCTCGAGCATGCGATCCAGGGCGCGCCCGCGCCCGCGGCGGCGCCCGAGTCGCGCGAGGAATCGCCCGACATGGACCTGCTGATGGGCGAGATCATCCGTTCGGCGATCCGCACCTTCGGCAAGCCGGTGCAGCTCATGAACAAGGAGGAGAAGGTGCACGCCGTCGAGGAGATGCTGCGGCGCGGCCTGTTCATCGTGAAGGGCAGCGTGGGTCGCGCGGCGGCGGCGCTCGACATGTCGCGCTTCTCGATCTACAACTATCTCGACGAGATCCGCAAGCGCGAGGGGTTCACGAAGTAGGTGCCTGTCCAAGGACTCGCAGAGGGTACGACCTCTCTGTGTTGACAACAGCTACACGCACGGCTATGATTTGTATATCAATCGTGTAGACAAGGAGGCCCCATGCGCAACGCAGCCATCAACCTCAGGGCCTTGCCCGAGCAGCGTGATCTGATCGACCATGCGGCCGAGCTGCTGGGAAAGAACCGTTCCGATTTCATGCTCGAAGCTGCTTGCGACCGTGCGCAGGCAGTGATCCTCGATCAGGTGTTCTTCAATCTGGATGCCACGCGCTTCCAGACATTCAACGCGATGCTGGACGCGCCCTTGGCGCCCAATCCAGGCCTCGAACGGCTCATGGCCGTGAAGGCTCCGTGGAAGAAGGCCGCCAAGGCATGAGCCTGACGCTCGGTGCGCCGGAGCCGCTGGGACTTGCCCACCTTCTGAGCGAGTTCGCTTGCGGGGAGGCCAGTCTCGACGACTGGCTTCGCAAGCGGGCACTGGCCAATCAGGCCACGGGTGCCAGTCGCACTTTCGTGGTGTGCGATACGGCCAGGCAGGTTCATGGCTACTACGCGATGGCTGCTGGTGCCGTGTCGCATCAGGACGCCACGAGCGGTGTCCGTCGAAACATGCCGGACCCGATTCCCGTGCTGGTCCTGGCCAGGTTGGCGGTCGACCTGCGTGCCCAGGGCATCCAGCTCGGCGCAGCCCTGTTGCAGGACGCGGTGCTGCGTGCCATTGCGGTTTCGCAGAACACCGGCGTGCGCGCCTTGCTCGTCCACGCGCTGCACGAGCGCGCGAAGCAGTTCTATGCGCACCACGGGTTCATCGAGTCGCCACTGCATCCGATGACCTTGATGCTGCGTCTGAGCACCGTCAAGGCCTGAGTCTTTGTTGTAAAGCCGGCGGGGAGCACTACGGCGCCACCACCAGCTTCCCCCCACGCACCTGATAGATCGTCACCGTCCCTCGCAGGTTGTCCCCGCGCGCATCGAAGGCGATCGGCCCGATCAGCCCGGTGAGCGTCACGCCCGCGAGCTTCGGTCCGTACACGGCGGGATCGGTGGAGCCGGCCTTCTTCATCGCTTCCACCAGCACCATCACCGCGTCGTAGGCATAGGGCGCGAACACGATCACGTCGGCGCCGAAGCGTGCCTTGTAGCGGTGGTTGAAGGCCGCGAAGGCGGCCATGGCCTCGCGTGGCGCGCCGGCCTGCGAGCAGTAGGCGCCCTCGTTGGCGCCGGCCGCGAGCTTGCTCCATTCACCGGTGCACACGCCGTCGCCCGCGATGAAGGTCGCGGTCAGGCCGAGCTGCTTCATCTGCCGGTTGACCAGCGCGGCCTGCGCGTCGGCGCCCGCGTAGACGATCACGTCGGGCTTGAGGCTGCGCAGGGTGGTGAGGATGGCCGAGAAGTCGGTCGCGCGGTCGGTGCCGAACTCGCGCTTGAGCACCTTCACCTGCGCCTTGCCGAGGTCGGCCACCACCTGGTCGGCCAGGCCCTGGCCGTAGGCGGTGCGGTCGTCGATCACGGCGGCGGTCTTCGCCTTCAGCGTGCGCGCGACATAGCCCGCGATGCCGTCGGCCTGCTGCACGTCGGTGGCCATGAGCCGCGCGGCGAACCTGTAGCCGGCGCGCGTGTACTGCGGATTGGTCGCGGCCGGTGCCACCTGCGGGATGCCGGCGTCGTTGTAGACGCGGGCCGCGGGAATGGTGGTGCCCGAGTTGAGATGGCCGACGACGCCGTTGACCTGCATATCGGCCAGCTTCTGCGCCACGGTGGTGGCACTGGCGGGATCGGCTCGGTCGTCCTCGACCACCGCTTCGAAGCGCAGCCGGCGGCCGCCGATCGCGAGGCCCTGCGCATTGAGGTCCTCGATGGCGAGCCGCGCGCCGTTCTCCATGTCCTTGCCGAGATGGGCGATGCCACCGGTCAGCGGGGCGGCGATGCCGATGCGCACGGGCGCATCCTGCGCCTGCGCGGTGGTGGCGATGGCGACGACGAGCGAGGCGAGGGCGTGGCGTACAGCGGGATTCATGCGCGGCTCCGTGGGGCGGGTGAGTCGGGAGGATCAGGAAGGGGCCCCGCCGCGAGGTCGCGAGGCCTCGGTTAGAGTAGGCCGTCCGGACGGAATAAATTTCGCTGTTTCGCCCGGCTGCGTACAGGGCGGGCGGACGAAACATGCGCGAGGCGCGGGTGTTTCGAACGAACCATTTTTCTTTTGCGGGCGATGCCGACATGGCCAGAACCAAATCCGAGAACTTCGACGACATCCGGGCCACGATCCTCGACGTGGCCGCGTCCCTCTTCGCCAAGAACGGCTTTCGCAACACCAACATCATCGACATCGGCGCCGCCTGCAATGCGTCGAAGTCGCGCATGTACCACTACTTCCCCTCGAAGGAAGCGATGCTCGCGGAGATGCTCGGCGAGCACGTGAGCGCGCTGGTGGCGATCGCCTCGGACCTGGTGTCGGCGCCCATCGATCCGCGCGCGCGGCTGCGCAACTACTTCCTCGCGCATCTCAAGTACTACTACGAGCAGCGCGACCGCCACACCGTGCTGATCGAGGACGTCTACCACCTGCCCGAGGAGGTGCGCGCGCAGGTGAATGCCAACGAGCAGAAGCTGGTGGGCTTCCTGTGCGCGCTGCTGCGCGAGATCAACGCGCAGAAGTTCAAGGACCGCCAGGCCGCGACCACGCACGCGATGCTGATGTACGGCATGCTGAACTGGACCTACACCTGGTACCAGCCCACCGGGCGCCTCAGCCTCGAGACGCTGGCCGACCAGGCGAGCGACATGTGCCTGCACGGCATCGTGTAGTGCGTGCGCGGCCGCGGGTTCAGCCGGCTGCTGGCTGGCCGTGCAGCGTGCCGAGCCAGTCGGCCAGCGCGGCAATGGCCGGCTCCTGCGCGCGGCGCCTGAGCACGCACAGCGAGATGCGGTCGCCGCTGGGCACGAAGCCCAGCGGGGCCGCGATGCGCGCCTGCGCGAGTTCCTCGCGCACCAGCACCGAGGGCGCGATGCCCACGCCGAGACCGGCGATGGCGGCCTGGATCATGTAGACCCACTGACCGAAGGAGCGCCGCGGCCGCAGCCGCGCGGCGTCCAGCCCATGGGCCTGCGCCCAGATCGTCCAGCCGGCCGGATAGGACTCCGTGCCGAGCAGCGCATGCGACAGCACGTCCCGTGGCCGGGCCAGCGTCTTCGCCTGCGCGGGCGTGCAGATCGGCCCGATGTCGTTGTCGGCCAGCAGGATCTCGCTCACCTCGCGCGGATGCGTCCCGCGGCCGCAGTAGACCAGTGCATCGATGTGCCCGGCGCGCAGCCGGCCGAGGTCGCTGCCGGTCTGTAGGTTGAGCACGACCTGGGGATGCCGCGCCTCGAAATCGTCGAGCCGCGGGATCAGCCACTGCAGCATGAAGCTGCCGGGGCAGGCCAGCGTCAACGCCGTGGCGGGCCGCTGGCCGCGAATCTCGGCGCAGACTCGGCCGATGTCGTCGAGCGCCCGCGCGGTGCTGGCGAACAGCCGCCGGCCGGCGTCGGTGAGCGTCACGCTCGCGGCATGGCGATCGAACAGCTTGCAGCCCAGCCACGATTCGATGAGCCGCAGCTGGTGGCTCACCGCGCTGTGCGTGACGTTGAGCCGGTCGGCCGCGCCGACCACGCTGCCGGCCTGCGCGGCCGCGGCGAAGGCGCGCAGGGCGGTCAGCGGGGGGAGTTGCTGGAGGTCCATGGTGTGAATTGATTTCACGGCCAGTGTAGAGAAGGATCGCTGGCGAAGGGAGGGGGACCGGCTTATCTTGAGCGGCTTCCGCTCTATCCCCTGCCCACCGTCAGCCATGTCCTCGAACGCCTCGCCACGCGGCACCGCCGTCCTTCTGCTCGCGATCGTCATCGCCGCCTGGGGCGTGAACTGGAGCGTCGGCAAGGTGGTGCTGGAACACGTCACGCCGATCTGGGCCACCACGCTGCGCATGGTGCCGGCGTGCATCGTGCTGTGGGTGGTGCTGCCGGCCTCGGGCCGGCTGGCCGTGCCCACGCGGCACGACCTGCCGGTGATCCTGAGCGTCGGCCTGCTGCACATGGTGGCCTTCTCGGTGCTGGCCGCGCTGGGCCTGCAGTACCTGAGCGCGGGCCGCTCGGTGGTGCTGGCCTACACCACGCCGCTGTGGGTGCTGCCCGCGGCCCGCTTCTTCCTCGGCGAAGCCTTCACCGCGCGCCGCGCCGCCGGCCTGGGGCTCGGCGTGGCGGGGCTGCTGGTGCTGCTGCAGCCCGCGGCCGTCGACTGGCGCGATGCCGACGTGGTGCGCGGCCACGGCCTGATCCTGCTGGCCGCGGCCTGCTGGGCTGCCTGCATCGTCTATGGGCGTGCCCATCGGTGGACCACGCCGCCGTTCCAGTTGCTGCCCTGGCAGATGCTGCTGGCGAGCATCGCGCAGCTGCTGCTGGCGCTGGCCATCGAGGGCGTGCCGCGCATCGCGTGGTCGATGGAGCTGGTCGCGCTGCTGGGCTACAGCAACCTCATCGGCACCGTGCTCGCCTACTGGGCGATGAACACCGTGAACCGTGACCTGCCTGCCTCCGTGACCTCGATGGGGCTGCTGGGCGTGCCGGTGGTGGGCCTGTTGGCGGCCGACCTCGCGCTGGGCGAAAGGCCCGATGGCGCGCTGCTGCTGGCGACGGGGCTGATCGTGGCGGGCATCGCGATCTCGACCTGGGTGCGCCGATCGCGGCGATGACGGTGCGATCAGTGCCCGGGATAGTGCCCCGCGGCAATGTCCTGCAGCAGCGTTGCGTACGTCGGCTCCCAGCCGAGCACTTCGCGCGTCCTGGCATTGGCGGCGGGCGCGTCGGCGCCGAAGAACATGCCGATCCAGTCGAAGTGCGAAGCCGCGCGGTCGGCGGGGATCGACTCGGCCGGCACGTCGAGGAACCGGCCCAGCGCCGTCGCGATGTCCTTGGTGGCGATACCTTCCTCGGCGACCGCATGCAGGACAGTGCCCGGTGGCGCCTTGTCGATCGCGAGCTGCACGAGCTTGCCGGCATCGAGCCGATGGACGGCCGGCCAGCGGTTGAGGCCTTCGCCCAGGTACGCCGCGACGCCCTTGGTTCGCGCGATCCGGGCCAGCGTTGCGACGAAGCCGTGGTCGCCGCCAGCGCCATGCACCGTCGGTGCGAACCGCACGACCAGCGAGCGGATGCCGCGCTGCGCCAGGTCGAGCGTGTACGCCGCATTCGCGATGCGTGGATGGGTCGCGGCCGCGGGCATGTCCGCTTCGGTGCCCACGCGCCCGGGCGCCAGGCCCAGCGTGCCCGAGGCGATCAGCAGCGGGCCGCCGGTTCCCTGCAGGACGTCGGCGAAGGCGTCGATGGCGGCGCGGTCGGTCCGGGCCGCCGCGGCCATCTGGGAGAAGTCGTGGTTGTAGCCGAGGTGCACCACGCCTTCCGCGCGCGCCGCCGCGGCGCGCAGGCTCGCAACATCGTCCAGCGAGCCGCGCACGACCTCGGCGCCCAACTGCTCGATCCTGGCGGCGGCTTCGTCGTTGCGGGCGAGGCCCAGCACCTGGTGCCCGGCCGCGAGGAGTTCGGCGACGCTGGCCGAGCCGATCCAGCCCGACGCGCCAGTGACAAGAATCTTCATGGAATGCTCCAGTGATGTCATTAAGTGACATCAGTATAAACCTATGATGTCACACTGTGTCAACACTTGGGAGGTCCGATGGGTCGTTGGGAGCCCGATGCGGCAGGACGCTTTCGCGTGGCCGCCATGGAGCTGTTCGCGGAGATCGGCTATGAGCAGACCACGGTGGCGGCCATCGCGCAGCGCGCCGGTCTCACGCCGCGCACCTTCTTTCGCCACTTCGCGGACAAGCGCGAAGTGCTGTTCAACGGCTCGGAGCTGCTGCAGCAATCGATGACGGCCGCGCTCGCCGCCGCGCCTGCGCAGGCCTCGGCCATGGAGGCGGTGGCCATCGCGCTGAGGGGCGCCGCGGATTTCTTCGACGAGGAGCGCCGCCGCTACGCCCACCAGCGCGCCACCGTGATCGCCGCCACGAGCGAGTTGCACGAACGCGAGCTGATCAAGCTGGCCAGGCTGTCCGAGGCCCTCGCGGCCGACTTGCGCGCCAGGGGCGTGGAGAAGTCCGATGCAAGCCTCGCGGCCGAGGCGGGCATCGCGGTGTTCCGCATCGCGTTCGCGCAATGGGTCCAGGCCTCCGAGCGACGCAGCTACAGCGAGATCGTCGATGCGTCGCTGGCGAGCCTGAAGGCGCTGGTGGCCGTCTAAGAGTCTGCGCGGCAGCGCCGGCTCCCACGCCCTTCGCGGCGGCACTTGTGTCTGTCGACACGCGCAAGTTACTTCCTGGAGCACCCCCGCTCTACCCACCTTTTGCAAGCCTTGCACGGGCTCCCGGCGCGGGGCTTTCTGCGAGCGACGAGCCCCTTCCTCATTCGCAGGCGCCGCGGCGCGCCCGCGTGCCCGACACGAAAAGAAACTGCCCTGGCATGGGGTACCCCCTGGTGATTTCACGCGGGGGTACGTCTATTTACATTTCGCCGGCCGGCTCCTGCCGACGTCTCATCCCAAGCCCATTGCGTGCATCCGGGCGAATCGCGTGGCTGGAGAAACCGGCATGGTTTCTGGACCCGCAATGGGAGCACACGATGAACGAGACATTCGAGACGATCTGGACCGGAACCCCGCACGCAGGGGCGCCCGCACCCGGGACCGCGCGGGGCCGTGGTAAGACGCACGGCACGGTCCCCGGCACCGCGCTGCTGCGGGTGGCGATGGCTTCGGCGCTCGCCTGCGCCGCGCCCGCCTGGGCAGCCGGTGGCGCGGGCGGGCAGCCCACCGACAACCTCATCCTGCATGGCGGCGCCGGCGGCGCGACCGATGGCAATGGGTCGGTCGGTGGCGGCCGGGGCGCATTGAACGACAGCGCGCTCGGCTCGAGCGCGGGCGATGGCGGTGCTTCGGCGCCCGGCACCGGCGCGAGCGCCGGATCGACGGCCGATATCGGCACCTTCGCCGGTGCCACCGCGGGCACGGGCGGCGCGGCGGGCAGTTCCAGCGCCATCGTGAGTCCCGGCGTCTCGCGCGGCGCCAACGGCGGCGCGGGTGACTCGCGCACCGGCGATGCGAACAACGGCAACGGTTACGGCGGCGGCGGCGGTGGTGGCTACCGCGGCAACGCCCTGGCGCCGAATGCCGCTGTCGCGGCCGGCAGCAACATCGGCGGCGATGGCGGCGCGGGCGGCAACGGCTACTGGGCCGCGGGCGGCGGCGGAGCGGGTGCCCATGGCTCGACGCTGCTCGCACCGACGGCGAATTTCACCGTGCTCGGTACCGGCATCTCGCGCGGCGGAGTCGGTGGCCAGGGTGGCGCGGCGTATTCGCAGGGCGGCGGGGGCGGCGGCGGTGGCAGCGGCTTCTTCGTGAGCGCGTCCACGCCGGGCTTCGCACTGAGCAACCTCGGCAGGCTCGCGGGCGGCGCTGGTGGCGCCGGCGGTCCGGAATTGCTGCCGGCGCGCGCCAATGCCTCGGGCGGCGGCGGTGGCGAGGGCGGCAACGGCTTGATGCTCGCCGGTGCTGCCTCGAGCGTGAGCAACGCCGGCGCGATCGTCGGTGGCGCGGGTGGTGCCGGCGGCAACGCCGGCGGCGGGGTGGGCGGGACGGGCGCGCCCGGGCAGGGCGGCGATGGCGGTGCGGGCCTTCGCTCGTCCGCCGCGCAGGCCAGCATCGTCAACAGCGCGACCATCACCGGCGGTGCCGGTGGCGCGGGCGGTGCCAGCAGCAATGGCGGTCCACGGGGCGCCAACGGCGCGGGCGGCGCGGGCGTGGTGGGCGCCAACCTCGCGCTCACGAGCAGCGGGGCCATCGTCGGCGGGCTCGGCGGCGACGGCATCAGCCGCGCGGCCTCGGTCCGCTTCACCGGCGGCAGCAACAGCCTGCGCCTGGACACGGGCGCGTCGCTGATGGGCGCCCTCGCCATCGACAGCGGTGCCAGCGCCACCGTCATCGCCGGCGCCGACAGGCTCAGCCTCAATGCCGCGGTCGATCTCGGCGGCATCGGCACCATCGACACCAACGGACACGACCTCGCCTGGTCGGGCCCGATCACGGGCAGCGGGGATTTCATCAAGACGGGCGCGGGCACGCTGTCGGTGAGCGGCGCCAACACCTACGCCGGCGGCACCGACGTGCGGCAGGGCGTGCTCAGGACCACGGCCACGAACGCGCTGAGCGCGGGTTCGTCGCACACCGTGGCCGCGGGCGCGACGCTCGACCTCGCGGGCTTCAGCCAGACCGTGGCGTCGCTCGCCAACGGCGGCACGGTGTCGCTGGTCGGCGCGGTGCCGGGCACGACGCTGACCGTCAACGGCAACTACACGGGCAACAACGGCGTGCTGCGCCTGGGCGCCGTGCTCGACAGCCCCGGCATTTCCGACCGGCTGGTGATCAACGGAGGCACCGCCAGCGGCGTCACCCGCGTGCAGGTCGCCAATCTCGGCGGGTTGGGCGCGCGCACCGTCGGCAACGGCATCGAGGTGGTGAGCGCGCAGGCTGGCGCCACCACGACCGCGCAGACCACGCGCGATGCCTTCGTGCTCGCCGGCGGCCATGTCGATGCGGGGGCCTACGAGTACCGGCTCTATGCGGCCGATGCGAGCGGCGCGGGCGAGAACTGGTACCTGCGCGCGGATGCGCCGAATGTCGCGACACCGGGTACCCCGGCCACGCCCGGTGCGCCCATCGGGGCGCCCGTGGTCGCCTACCGGCCGCAGGCCTCGCTGTACGCCGCGCTACCGTCGCAACTGCGCCAGGGCAACCTCGCGATGCTCGGCAACCTGCATCTGCGCCGGGGCGACGAGACCGCCGTCTCCGCAGCTCCCGAGGGCACTTCCGCGCGGCGCGCCTGGGGCCGGCTGATCAGCGCCGACATCGACATCCGCCAGGGCGGCACCGTCTCGCCCGGCAGCAAGGGGCGGGTCACCGGCCTGCAGGCCGGCACCGACCTTCTCGCCATGGGCAACTGGCGCGCGGGCCTCTATGTCGGCCAGCTCGAGGGCGACGTGAGCGTCGACGGCTTCGTCAGCGGCGTGCGAAACCTGCGCGCCGGGCGCAACGACCTGCGCAGCCAGTACCTCGGCGCCTACGGCACCTACGCCGGCGACGGCGGCTTCTATGCCGACGTGGTGCTGCAGGGCGCGCGCCATCGCGCCGATGCGGCGTCCTCGCTCGACCCCGGCGCGCAGACCCGCGGTCGCAGCCTGCTGGCCTCGCTGGAAATCGGCCAGAGCCTCGCGCTGGGCAACGGCTGGTCCGTCGAGCCGCAGCTGCAACTGATCCATCAGCGCCTGGACCTGGACAGCACCGCGATCGCGGGTGCCCAGGTGCAGAGCCACGCGGACAACGGCTGGACCGCGCGCGCGGGCGTGCGGGTCAAGGGCCGGGTCGATACGGCGGCCGGCGCGCTGCAGCCCTATGCACGAGTCAACGTCTACAAGCGCGCCAATGGCAGCGACACCGCGCGTTTCGTGAATGCGGCCGCGGTGACCGACATCACGGCGCCGATCGGCGGCACCAGCACCGAGCTCGCGGCCGGCTTCACGCTCGCGCTGAACGAGTCGACCAGCCTGCACGGCGAGCTGGGCAAGCTCTGGTCATCCGGCGGCGACGCCAGGGTGCGGAGCTCGATCGGTGCATCCGTGGGCGTTCGCGTGGCCTGGTGAGTCGACGGCGCCGCGCGCCGCCGTGCATTTGTTCCGTTCTGAGCCCCCGCCTCGACGGGGCCTGGCCCCGTCCTACGGTGCGGGGCCGGGTGCCGCCCTAGTTTGGCTGCAACGGCGCCGTCCGCCTCCGGTGGGCTGTCATCGCACCGCGCGGCATGCGGGGTGCGGCGTCGTCCACCTTCAAAGGAACGAACGATGCAGTCCAGACAAAAGATCCACCACGGCGCGACGGTCACGCTCGTGCTGCCGGGCGGCATGAGCACGCAGGCGGAGGTCGCGGCGCTGCGCGCCGCCGGCGTACCGGTCGACGAGTGGTGCGAGGTGGCGGTGGGATTCCTTTTCCTGCGCTGGCAGCGGGCGACGAACCGCACGGTCTTTCGCTGGTTCGCCCGCACCCCCGGGGAAGGCGATATGCCTGCCCCGCAGCGCTGAGCCGGCACTTCGTCCGCCATCCACGCCCGGCGCATCCACGTCATCGCCACGCGTTCTCCATGCAGCTTCGGGTAAGCCCTAGCTGCCGCCAGGTCTTCGTCTTCATTTATATTCCGTCTGGAAGGTTAAATAAAGACGCGATGACCGACATCACCAGCACCTGCGGATTTCTAGAGCAGCACTTCGACCGGATCGAGGAGGGCGCGCGCTTCCGTTCGCGCGGCCGCACCCTCACGGAAGCCGACATCGTTCAGTGGTGCGCACTGACCGGCGACTGGTACGTGCTGCACACCGACGCGCACCATGCGGCGCGCACGCGCTTCGGCCAGCGCATCGCGCCGGGCCTGATGCTGCTGGCCTATGCGGCTGGCCTGGGCATCCCGCCCGCGGCGCCGGCGATCGTGGCGAACTACGGCAGCGACGCGCTGCGCTTCACCGCGCCGGCCTTCATCGGCGACACCATCCATCTGGAGGCCGCCGTGCTCGAGAAGACAGTGAAGCGCCCCGGCACCGACGGCGTGGTGCGGCTGCAGTGGAACGTCCACAACCAGAACGGGCTGCTGCTGATGGCCAGCGAGCTGCGCATCCTGATGGCCTTCGAGGGGGCTGCGCGATGAGCGGCGCGACCTCTACCGATGCAGTGCGCCTGACGCTGGAACTGCCGCTCGCTGTCATCGCGATCGACCGGCCCGCCGCGAAGAACAGCCTGCGCCTCGACGAGATGACGGCGATCGCCGATGCGATCGGCGAGGCCGTGTCGGCCGGTGCGCGCGCGGTGCTGGTGCGCGGCACGCGCCATGCCTTCTGCGCCGGCCGCGACCTCAAGGACACCAACCCTGGCACCGACGACACGCTCGCGATCCTGCGCGAACGGATCAACCCGGTGCTGGTCGCCGTGCGCGACTGCCCGGTGCCCACGATCGCCGCGGTGCAGGGCCCCGCGCTGGGCTTCGGTTTCGGGCTGGCGCTGGCCTGCGACATCGCGCTGGTCGCCGACGATGCGCTGCTCGGCAGTCCGTTCCGCAACATCGGCGCGGTGCTCGACTCGGGCGGCCACCATCACCTGCGCGAACGCGTCGGGCCGCACCGCGCGGCCGAGCTGATCTTCCTGGGCCGACTGTTCTCGGGGCGCGAAGCCGCGGCCATGGGGCTCGTGAACCGCAGCGTGGCGGCCGAGGCGCTCGACGAGATCGCGCTGCGGATGGCGCGCGAGATCGCGAGCGGCCCGACCGCCGCTTTCGCCGCGTCGAAGCGCATCCTGTCGTGCGCGCGTTCCTTCGAGGAGACGCTCGAGCTCGAGGCGATCGCGCAGGCCGAGGCGCTGGCCGGGCCCGACGGCATCGAGGGCATCGGCGCCTTCCAGCAGAAGCGCAAGCCGCGCTTCATCGGACGCTAGGCGATGGACATGACCCAAGCTCCCGAAGCAGCACGTTCGCCGCGCGCCCTGTTCCTCGCCGCGCTGGCCGAAGGCCGCCTGGCCTACCAGTTCGACCACGGCGCGGGCCGCGCGGTCTTTCCGCCGCAGGCCGTGGGTCCAGGCGGTCGGCCCAATGAACTCGAATGGCGCACCAGTCGCGGCGCGGGCACGGTCCACGCCTGCACCGAAGTGCAGCGGCGCGATGGCGCCTTCAACATCGTGCTGGTCGATCTCGACGAAGGCTTTCGCATGATGGCCACCGTGGTCGATGCGGCGCCCGGCGCGCTGCGCATCGGCCTGCGCGTGGCCGCGCGCATCGAGCCCTGGAACGACGCGCACCGCGTGGTGTTCGGAGCGCTCGCATGACCGCAACCAATCTGCGCGGCGCGGCCGCGATCGCCGGCATCGGCAGCACCGGCTTCGCGACGATGCCGGCCCTGTCTTCGCCGCTCGACGCGATGGCGCTGGCCTCGGTGCGCGCGCTCGACGACGCGGGCCTCTCGGTGGCCGATGTCGACGGCGTGTTCGCGGCCGGGCTGCAGCTGTTCATGCCGACGCTGAGCCTGTGCGAATACCTGAGCCTGCGCCCGCGCTACACCGATTCGACCCAGGTCGGCGGCGGCGCCTTCCTCGCGCACCTCAACCATGCGCGTGCCGCGATCGCGGCCGGTCTGTGCTCGGTGGCGCTGATTGCCTACGGCAGCACGCAGAAATCGGCGGGCGGACAGTTCGCGACGCACTCCGAACCCAACCCCTACGAAGTGCCCTACGGCTACCCGGGCCCGCTCGCGGCCTATGCGATGGTCGCGCAGCGCCACATGCACGAGTTCGGCACCACGCGCGAACAGCTCGCGCAGGTGGCGGTGAGCGCGCGCGACTGGGCGCGGCTCGACGCCGACGCGCCCGATCCCGGGCCGCTGAGCATCGAGGACGTGATCGCGGCGCGGCCGGTGGCGCATCCCTTCACCGTGCGCGACTGCTGCCTGGTGACTGACGGCGGCGGCGCGCTGGTCGTGGTCTCGGCCGAGCGCGCCGCGCAGCTGCGGCGCAAGCCGGTCTACCTGCTCGGCGTGGGCGAGGCCGCCACGCACCGCAGCATCGCGCAGATGCCGGACCTGGTGCGCACCGCGGCCAGCGTGTCGTCGGCCACCGCCTATGCGCAGGCCGGCGTGGGCCCGAAGGACATCGACGTGGTGCAGTTCTACGACGCCTTCACGATCATGCCGATCGTCTTCGCCGAGGACACGGGCTTTTGCGCCAAGGGCGAGGGCGGCGCCTTCCTCGATGGCGGCCGTGCCTCGCCGGGCGGCGATTTCCCGATGAACACCAGCGGCGGCGGACTCTCGCTCGGCCACCCCGGCATGTTCGGCATCTACACCGCGATCGAATCGGTGGTGCAGCTGCGCGGCGACGCCGGCGCGCGCCAGGTCGCCGGCGCCGAGCTCGCGCTGGCCCATGCGCCGGGCGGCTACATGTCGAGCCAATGCACCGCGATCTTCGGCACCGCCGCCACGCTCTGAACCCACCATGACCCTCCAAGACCTGCAACTGAAACACGCCGGCCGCCTGGCCGATGCGATCGCCGCCGTGGCCTGCCGCGGCTACCACAGCGCCTATCCCGAGGATCCGACGCATCCCGCCTATGCCGACGGCTCGCGCGCAGCCGGCGAGGCCGCCGTGCGCGCGGCCTGGACGCAGCGCGACGGTGCGATCCGCGGCGAGGAGCGCAGCGCCTTCGGTGCGCCCTTCGACACCGCCTACGCCGACGAGCCGGTCGATGCCGTGCTCGCGCGCGCCGAGGCCGCGGCACCGGCCTGGGCCGCGCTCGACCCGGTCGAACGCGCCGCGGTGGCACTCGAGATCCTCGAGGCGCTGCAGCAGCGTGCCTTCGAGATGGCCTTCGCCTGCATGCATGCCTGCGGCCAGCCGTTCGCAATGGCCTTCCAGGCCGGCACCGCCCATGCGCTGGACCGCGCGCTCGAGGCCGTGGCCATCGCCGTGCGCGAGATGGGCGCCTATCCGGCGCGCGTGCTCTGGGAGAAGCCCGACGCGCGCCGGCCGCTGCGCGTGGAGAAGACTTTCGAGATCCTGCCGCGCGGCATCGCGGCCGTGATCGGCTGTGCCACCTTCCCGACCTGGAACTCCTACCCCGGCCTGTTCGCGAGCCTGGTCACGGGCAATCCGGTGGTCGTGAAGCCGCATCCCACGGCCGTGCTGCCGCTCGCGCTGTGCGTCGACACGGCGCGCTCGGTGCTCGCGGGCCTGGGGTTCGACGCCGACGTGGTGCAGTTGCTGGTCGACACGCGCGCCGCGCCCAAGACCAAGGCGCTCGCGCTCGATGCGCGCGTGAAGCTGATCGACTTCACGGGCGGCCCCGAATTCGGCGACTGGCTCGAAAGCCACGCGCGCCAGGCCCATGTCTTCACCGAGAAGGCGGGCGTCAACGCGGTGCTGATCGAGAGCACCGGCGACTACCCCGGCCTGGTGCGCAACCTCGCGCTCACGCTGAGCCTTTACAGCGCCCAGATGTGCACCACGCCGCAGAGCATCTACCTGCCGCGCGCGGGCATCCGGCTGCAGGACGGCATGACGAAGACGGTCGAGGATTTCAAGGCCGATCTCGCGGCCGCCGTGGCCAAGCTGGTCGCCGATCCGGTGCGCGCCATCGAGTTGCTCGGCGCGATCCAGAGCGATGCCACCGAGGCGCGCGCCGTCGAGGCGGCATCGATCGGCGAGCCGGTGTTCGCCTCGCGCCGGCTCGCGCATCCCGATCTGCCCGACGCGGTGCTGCGCACGCCGGCCTTGTATGCGGTGCCGCCCGAAGCCCTGGACACCATCGCGCGCGAGCACTTCGGCCCGATCAGCCTGCTGATCGTGACCGAGGACGCCGACGCGGCGCTGCGGCATGCGCACGAGGTCACGCGCTCGCGCGGCGCGATCACCTGGTCGGTGTACTCGAACGACGAGGCCTTCGTGCGTCGCGCGAAGAACGCAGCCGCCGATGCCGGCGTGCACCTCACGCTCGACATGACCGGCCCGGTGCTGGTGAACCAGTCGGCCGCCTTCAGCGACCTGCACGTGAGCGGCCACAACGCCGCCGGCAACGCGGCGCTGTGCGACACCGCCTTCGTGCTGCCGCGCTTCCGCGTGCTGCAGACGCGCCGCTACCTCGCCGCCTGAAGCGCGACCGCCCACCAAAGAACAAAGGAGACGCCCCATGACCGAATCCCGCAATGCGCAGGCCGCGGCCGATGCCGCAGACGATTTCCTGTCGCTCGACGAACTGCAGGCGCGCCAGGACGCCAAGCTCGCCGCACTCGGCCGCCGGCTCGCGGACTCGCCGCAGTGGCGGGCGCATTTCGCGGCGGCCGGCGCCTCGCCGCTCGACCTGAAGGACCGTGCCGCGCTGCAGGCGCTGCCGCTGCTCGAGAAGAGCCACCTGCGCGCGCTCTATCCGTACCCGCTGCTCACGGTGCCGCTCGAACAGGTGGTGCGCTTCTGCGCCACCTCGGGCACCACGGGCCTGCCGGTGCTGTTCGGTTTCACGCAGAAGGACTGGGAAGACACGCTGGTGCGCCAGCTCGCGCGCATCTACCGCACGGTGGGCGTGCGCGCGGGCGACCGCGTCTACCAGGGCTACGGCTACGGCCTGTGGATCGGCGGCAGCTCGATGGACGAGGCGCTCAAGGCCTATGGCGCGGTCAACTTCCCCGTCGGCCCGGGCCGCGGCGAACTGATGGTGCAGTGGCTGCGCGACCATCGCCACACGGTCACGACCATGTCGCCGCTGTGGCTGATGACGCTGATCCAGCAGGCGCGCAAGGCCGGCATCGACCCGCGCCGCGACTGGGCGCTGCGCGTGGGACTGTTCGGCGGCCAGTCGGTGTCGACCACCTTCCGCAGCGAGATGGAGGCGCTGATGCCCGAGGGCTTCCTGGCGCACAACATCTACGGCACCACCGAGGCCGGCGGGCCGGTGCTCGGCGTTTCCTGCCCGCATTCGCACGGCGACGACGAGATGCACCTGGTCAACGACGACAGCGTGCTCAGCGAGATCCTCGACCCGCAGACCCTGCGCCCGGTGGCGCCGGGCGAGGTCGGCGAGATCGTCTTCACCACGCTCGACAAGGAGGCCTCGCCGGTGCTGCGCTGGCGCACGCGCGACCTGGTGCGCCGCTCGGCCCAGCCCTACCGCTGCGCCTGCGGCCGCCATGCCTATGCGCGCATCGGCCGCATCATCGGCCGCTCTGACGACATGCTCAAGGTGCGTGGCGTGCTGGTCTATCCCTCGCAGATCGAGGACGTGATCGCGGGCGTCGAGGGCCTGGCCAAGGATGCCTGGCAGATCTACATCGACAGCGAGCGCAGCGTGCTCGACCACATGGAGGTGGCCGTGGAGCGCGTGCCCGGCACGGCCTGCACGGGCGACGACCTGGCGCGCGAGGTGCGCGCGCGGCTCAAGGCCCGGCTGGGCCTCACCTGCGAGGTGCGCTGCCACGACGAGGGCGCGCTGCCGCGCTACGAGGCCAAGGCCACGCGCGTGCTGCGGCGCAGCGCCACGGAGGCCAGCCCGGCATGACGCACGCCACGCAAACCACGCCAGGCGCGCTGGCCGGCCTGCGCGTGATCGACCTCTCGCGCGTGCTCGGCGGTCCCTTCTGCACCCAGATGCTGGCCGACCATGGCGCGCAGGTGATCAAGGTCGAGCCGCCGCAGGGCGACGAGACGCGCGACTGGGGGCCGCCCTTTCTCGACAGCGCGGCGTCGTACTTTCTCGGCGTCAACCGCAACAAGCAGGGGGTCGCGCTCGACCTCTCGCTGCCCGAGGGCCGCGCGCTGCTGTTGCGCCTGCTCGCGGATGCCGACGTGCTGGTCGAGAACTTCAAGCCCGGCACGCTCGAGCGCTGGGGCATCGGCTACGAGGACTTCCTGCGCAAGCGTTTCCCGCGCCTGGTGCACTGCCGCGTCAGCGGCTTCGGCGCCGACGGCCCGCTGGGAGGCCTGCCCGGCTACGACGCGGTCGCGCAGGCCATGACCGGGCTGATGTCGGTCAATGGCGAGCGCGGCGGCGCGCCGCTGCGCATGGGCATCCCGGTGATCGACATCGCGACCGGGCTGCACGCGGTCATCGGCATCCTGATGGCGCTGCGCGAGCGCGAGCTGTCGGGCCGGGGCCAGTCGGTCGAGGCCACGCTGTTCGACACCGGCGTCTCGCTGATGCATCCGCACCTGCCCAACCACTTCCTGTCGGGCCGCGTCGCGGGGCGCAGCGGCAATGCGCATCCCAACATCTGTCCCTACGATGCCTTCGCCACGCGCAGCGTCGGCGTGTTCATCGCCGTGGGCAACGACGGCCAGTTCCGCCGCCTGGTCGCGCTGCTGGGCCGCGCCGAGCTGGCCGACGATCCGCGCTTCGCGCACAACAGCGAGCGGCTCGCGAACGCGGCGGCGCTCAAGGCCGAGCTCGAGGCGCTGCTGGCCACGCGCGACGGCGAGGCCATCGCGCAGGAACTGATGCGCGCGGGCGTGCCCTGCGGCCCGGTGCTCGACGTCGGCGGCGTGCGCACGCATCCGCATGCGCTGCACCGCGAGCGTTTCGTCGAGGCCGGCGGCCAGATGGGCGTGGCCTCGGCCGTGTCGCTGTCGCGCACGCCGGCCAGCTACCGCAGCGCGGCGCCGGCCTTCGGCGCGCACAGCCTCGAGGTGCTGCGCGCCGCCGGCCTCGGCGAAGCCGATCTCGCCGAAGCCACCCGCGCGGGCGCGATCCCGCGCGCGCGTTCTTCCTTTGCCAATTGATATGCCGTCTGGAAGGCTAATCAATGATCCACCACCCCTCCCATCCGAACACATGACAAGGAGAGATTCCCGATGAACCCGTCCCCCACCCACCAGGACAACGCCCAGGACACCGCCGCGCTCGCGCGCGCGCTGACCTCGCCGCCCGAGCAGGTGCTCGCCATGCCCGATCCGCAGACCCTGCTCGCCGAGATCGAGGCCGCGCCCGGCATCGACGGGGCGAACATCTTTCCGCTCGAGTGGCACGTGGAGACGCCCAAGCTCTACGACATCTACGATGCCGCGCGCGATCCGGGCTGGTCGCCGCACACGCTGGCCTGGGACACGCTGCGCGTGGAGGACTACAGCCTCGACCAGCGCTACGCCATGGCCTACTGGTTCTCACTGCTCGCGGTGTTCGACGGCTCGGGGCCGTCGGTGTTCGCGCGCGCCATGATCCACACCTACGAGAGCAAGGAAGAGGATCCGGTGCGCAAGTGCTTCTTCTCGGTCGTGCGCGACGAGATGAACCACGAGGAAGTGTGCGGCCGCGCCATCAAGCGCCTCACGCCCGGCGGCCCGCTCGGCTACGTGCCCGAGACGCCGCTCGGGCATCTCGCGCGCAACAACATCGAGTGGCTCTACTACAACGGCTCGCGCTACTGGACCGGCTTCAAGAACGGCGTCGACAAGTACCCGCTCGCGATCCTGTTCACCTCCTTCCTGTTCGGCGAGGTGGCCTCGAGCACGCTGTTCCACGGCATGTACCAGCGCACCACCATCCCGGTGTTCAAGGAAGCCTTCAAGCGCATCGGCCAGGACGAGGGCCGCCACCTGGGCATCTGCCTGGCGGTGCTGCAGAAGCTGCTGCCGGTGCTGACCGAGGACGACAAGCAGATGATCAGCATCCAGCTGCGCGCGGGCTTCGTGTTCCTCTCGGGCATCCTGCACGAGCCGCCCGAGCAGTTCTGGAAGCTGCCGCCCACCTTCATCCCCGCGCAGCGCCAGATCGACGAGGTCGCGCGCAGCGCCGGCCTGGGCATTCTCACGCTCGACGAGCGCAAGGCCAACTGGAAGACGGCCGTGCTGCGCATGAAGGCCAACCTCGATCCCTACGGCATCGAATTCCCCGCGCTGCCCGAAGTCGGCATCGAGGGCAAGGAGGTGGTGTTCGATCCCGAGAAGGTGATCCCGATCTTCTAGGCCGCATGACATCGATGAACATGAGCCGAACGATCGTCGTCAACGAGGCCCTGAGCTTCGGCGTGCCCGAGGGAGACATCATCCTGGACGCCGCGCTGTCGCAGGGCGTGGTGCTGCCGCACCAGTGCCGCGGCGCCTCCTGCGGCATGTGCAAGGCGCGCGTCACGCAGGGCACGGTCGACAACGGCTGGTCGCTGGGCCTCGCGATCTCCGACCAGGAGATCGCCGAGGGCTTCTGCCTGATGTGCCAGGCGCGGCCGCTCAGTGCCGAGGTGCATCTGCGCACCGTGCAGCCGATCCCGGGCGGCGAGGGCTCGGCCGTGCAGAGCTTCGAGGCGCGCGTGCTGTGCAACACGCCGCTCACGCCGCGCGTGCGGCGGCTGGTGCTGCAGGCGAGCGAGCCGCTGCGCTTCGAGGTGCAGGCCGGTGCCTATGTCGAGCTCGCGCTGCCGGGCCTGTCGCCGCACCGGCGCTACAGCCTCGCGACCGTGCCTTCGAGCGCGGGCCTGATCGAGCTGCTGGTGGCGCGCCATCCGGGCGGCGCGGCCAGCGGCCACATCCACGACCTGCTGCAGCCCGGCGACAGCGTCGGCGTGACCGGTCCCTACGGCACCTGCCGGTTGCCCGAGGGCGAGGGCCCGGTGCTCGGCCTCGCGGGCGGCACCGGCCTGGCGCCCGTGCTCTCGATCATGGAGGATGCGCTCGCGCACGGCGACACGAGCCCGATGACGCTGCTGTTCTCGGTGCGCGACGACGCCGAGCTGATGCTGATGGACCGCCTCGCGGGGCTGGCCCGCGCGCATCCGAACTTCCGCTATGCGCTGCTGGTGACCGAGGCGCGCAGCCGCTTCTGCACGAAGCAGCAGTACGCGCCCTCGTGGCTGCGCGAGAACCACGGTTCGCTGGCCGGCGCCCGCGCGGTGATCGGCGGCTCCCCGGGCTTCGTCGCGGCCTGTTCCGACACCTGCATCGCGCTGGGCATGGCGAGCACGGCGATCTCGGCCGACAGCTTCACGCCGGTGGCGCAGACCTAGCGAGCTTTCGATTTTTCCCGGTACGACAGACACATAAAAGGAGACAACGATGATCGAGATTGCAAAGGCCCGCTTCCGGGCCGCCGCCTTCGGCGCGGCACTGTGCTTCGCGGCGCTTTCGGGCGCGCGGGCCGACATCAACGTGGGCGTGGTGGTCTCGGCCACCGGGCCCGCGGCCTCGGTGGGCGTGACCCAGCAGCGCACGGTGTCGGTGCTGCCCGCCACCGCGGGCGGCGAGAAGGTCAACTACATCCTGCTCGACGACGCGTCCGACACCTCGACCACGGTCAAGAACGTGCGCAAGCTGATCTCCGAGTCGGCGATCGACCTGCTGATCGGGCCGAGCCTCACGCCCAACTCGCTGGCCGTGCTCGACGTGCTGGTGGAGAGCGGCACGCCGATGATCAGCCTCGCGGGCTCGGGCGCCATCGTCGAGCCGGTGGACGACCGCAAGCGCTGGGCCTTCAAGACGCCGCAGAGCGACACCCACATGGCGACCGCGATCATCAAGCACATGGCCGACAACGGCGTGAAGCGCGTGGCCTTCATCGGCTTCAACGATGCCTACGGCGAAGGCTGGTGGCGCGAGTTCGGCAAGCTCGCCGAGCTGCGCAAGATCGAGGTGGTGGCCAACGAGCGCTACACGCGCACCGATGCCTCGGTCACCGGGCAGGTGCTCAAGCTGCTGGCCTCGCAGCCCGACGCGGTGTTCATCGCGGCCTCGGGCACGCCAGCGGTACTGCCGCAGGCCACGCTGTTCGACCGCGGCTACCGCGGCAAGGTCTACCAGACCCATGGCGTGGCGAACAACGACTTCCTGCGCGTGGGCGGCGCCAAGCTCGAGGGCACTTTCGTGCCGGCCGGCCCGGTGCTGGTGGCCGAGCAACTGCCCGACAGCCATCCGGCGAAGAAGCCCTCGCTCGAATTCATCCGCAAGTACGAGGCGCTGCCCAACGCGGGCCAGCGCTCCACCTTCGCCGCCTACCTCTGGGATGCGGCGCTGATCCTGCAGGACGCGGCGCCGCGCGCGCTCAAGGGCGCCAAGCCCGGCACGCCCGAATTTCGCAAGGCGCTGCGCGATGCGATCGAGTCCACGCAGGACCTGCATGCCACCAACGGCGTCTACAGCCTCGGGCCCAAGGACCACATCGGCCTGGACCAGCGCAGCCGCGTGATGGTGCGCATCGAGAAGGGCAGCTGGAAGTACATCCCCTGACGCGCGGCGGACCCCACAGATCATGGACATGCAGATCTTCGGCCTGCTGGTGCAGGACGGCCTCGCGAGCGGCGCGGTCTACGTGCTGCTGGCGCTGGCGCTCGTGATGGTCTTCACCGTCACGCGCATCGTGTTCGTCCCGCAGGGCGAATTCGTCAGCGCCAGCGTGCTGACCATCGCGGCCTTCCAGCAGGGCCACGCGCCGGGGCTCGCGGTGCCGGTGGCGGCGGTGGCCCTGCTGGCCTGCGGCATGGAAAGCGCCGAGCGGCTGCGGCAGCGCAACCTCGCGGGGCTCGGCGGCCGGCTCGCGCTGCTCGGCGCGCTGCCGCTGGCGGCCTGCGTCTTCGCCTGGTTCGGCGTCGATGCGCGCTCGCCGGCCTGGATGCAGACGGCCGCGGCGGTGGCGCTGGTCACGGCGATGGGGCCGCTGATCTACCGCACGGTGTTCCGGCCGATGGGCAATGCCTCGCCGCTGGTGCTGCTGGTGGCGGCGATCGCACTGCACTTCGTGCTGGTGGCGCTGGGCCTGTACGTGTTCGGGCCCGAGGGCTCGCGGCTGCCGGGCTTCGAACTGCCGGCCGGTCTGCTCGCGGGACTGCCGGTGGCGCCGCAGACGCTGGCGGTGGTGGCGGCGAGCGCCGTGCTCGTGGCCGTGTTCTTCGCCTTCTTCGGCCACACGCTGAGCGGCAAGGCGCTGCGCGCCACCGCCGTGTGCCGCGACGGCGCGCGGCTGGTGGGCATCTCGCCCGACCACTCGGGCGAACTGGCGCTGACCATCGCCGCCTTCATCGGCGCGGTCTCGGGCGTGCTGATCGGCCCGTTCACCACCATCTACTACGACTCGGGCTTCCTGCTCGCGCTCAAGGGCTTCGTCGGCGCGATCGTCGGCGGGCTCTCGGGCTACGTCCTCGCCGCCGCGGGCTCGCTCGTGGTGGGCCTGCTCGAGGCCTTCTCGTCCTACGGCGCGAGCGCCGCCAAGGAGATCATCGTGTTCGCATTGATCGTGCCGCTGCTGCTGTGGCGTTCGCTGGCCGACCCGCATTCGCAGGAGGCTTCATGAGCTTTCGTTCCTGGGTGCTCGCGGCCGTTGCCGTGGCGGCCGCCGCCGGCGTGGCGATGTTCGCGTCGAGCTACTACGTCACGCTCGCGAGCTTCGTGCTGCTCTACGCCACGGTGGCGCTCGGGCTCACGCTGATGACCGGCTTCGCGGGCCTGATCTCCTTCGGCCAGGCGGCCTTCGTCGGCATCGGCGCCTACGCGGCCGGCTACCTCGCGGTGGCGCACGGCGTGCCGGGCTGGGCCACGCTGCTGGCCGGCGTCGCGCTCGCCACGCTGTCGGCCGCTGGCATCGGCGCGCTCACGCTCTCGATGGGCGGCCACTACCTCTCGCTGGCCACGCTGGCCTGGGGCGTGGTCGTCTACTACGGGCTGGGCATCGTCGAGCCGCTGGGCGGCTTCAACGGCCTCGCGGGCATTCCCGCGCTGAACCTGTTCGGCTTCGACTTCGCGTCCGAGCGCTCGATGTTCTGCCTGATCGCGGGGGGCTTCGCGCTGGCCTTCTGGCTGGTGCGCAACCTGCTCGATTCGCGGCTGGGCCGCGCGGTGCGCGCGCTGCGCGCCGGCGCCGACCTGCCCGAGGCCTTCGGTGCGCATGCGTTCCGGCTCAAGGTCGCCGTGTTCTGCACCGCCGCGGGCCTGGCCGGCATGGCGGGCTGGCTCTACGTCTACATGCAGCGTTTCCTCAACCCCACGCCCTTCGGGCTGCAGATGAGCATCGAGTACCTGTTCATGGCGGTGATGGGCGGCGTGGGCGCGCTGTGGGGCGCGCTCGCGGGCGCCGGCGTGGTGGTGGTGCTCAAGCAGGTGCTGCAGGACGTGTTGCCGGCACTGCTCGGCCGCTCGGGCAACTTCGAGATGGCGGTGTTCGGCGTGTTGATGCTGCTGATCCTCGCGCGCGCCAACGCGGGGCTGTGGCCGCTGCTCGCGCGCTGGACGCGGGCCGCCGCGCCCACCTCGCCGCGGC